>CAWIEI010000018.1:0-45480 GCA_963834965.1 uncultured Actinomycetota bacterium
TCGACCGAAGCAAGCGCGATGGCCGAGGGCACGTCAAGTGCAACCGGCAGAAGCTCTCGGAGCTGCCAGTGCTGTGGCCTACGCCCGCGACCTGTTCCGCACGCCCGGGTTCGGGGACACCACCGACTCCGTGCAGATCAGGCAGCACCACTACCAGGTGCACGGCGACCTCAACCCGACCGGCGTCGTGCCGCTCAGAGCCGACCTGTCGGGCTGGATGGAGCCGCACGGCCGGTGCGCCGGGCGGGCACCCGGCATCCGCTGGGCTGGTTCAGTCCTTGGCGGTCTCGCCCGGCAGGGCGAGCATCTGGTCGAGCGCGACCCGGGCCTGCGCGGCCACCTGCGGGTCGACCCGGACCGGGTTGACGACGCGCCCGTCGACCAGCGACTCGAGGGCCCAGACCAGGTGCGGCAGGTCGATGCGGTTCATCGTGGAGCAGTAGCAGACGTTCTTCTCGAGGAAGGCGATGCGCTGCTCGGGGAACTCCCTCGCCAGGCGCTGCACGAGGTTGAGCTCGGTGCCCACGGCCCAGGAGGTGCCCGGGGGAGCGGCGGCGATGGTCGCGATGATCCTCTCGGTGGAGCCGACCTCGTCGGCCAGCTCGACCACCTCGTGGCGGCACTCGGGGTGCACGATGACCTTGACGCCGGGGATCTCGCGCCGCGCCGCCTCGACGGCCTCGACCGAGAAGCGCCCGTGCACCGAGCAGTGCCCGCGCCACAGGATCATCGTGGCGTCGCGCAGCTGCTCGGGGGTGAGGCCACCCATCGGGCGGTGCGGGTCCCAGACCACGCAGTCCTCCAGGGCACCGCCGAGGTCGCGCGCGTAGGTGTTGCGGCCCAGGTGCTGGTCGGGCAGGAAGAGCACCTTGCCGCCCTCACCCGCCCGGTCGAGCGCCCAGGTCAGCGCCGCCTTCGCGTTCGACGACGTGCAGATGGTGCCACCGTGCCGCCCGGTGAACGCCTTGATCGCCGCGGAGGAGTTCATGTACGTGACCGGCACGGTGACGTCGGCGACGCCGGCCTCGACCAGCTCGTCCCAGCACTCCTCGACCTGGTCGATGGCGGCCATGTCGGCCATCGAGCACCCGGCGGCGAGGTCGGGCAGCACCACGGTTTGGGTGTCGGCGGTCAGGATGTCGGCCGACTCAGCCATGAAGTGCACGCCGCAGAAGACGACCCACTCGGCATCCGGCCGGGCCGCGGCCTCCTTGGCCAGCTTGAACGAGTCACCCGTGACGTCGGCGAACTCGATCACCTCGTCGCGCTGGTAGTGGTGGCCGAGCACGAACACCCGGTCACCCAGCGCCGCCTTGGCCGCGCGGGCCCGCGCGACGAGGTCGGGGTCGGAGGGCGCGGGCAGGTCGCCGGGGCACTCGACCCCCCGCTCGCTGGCGAGGTCGCGGCCCCGGCCGAGCACGAGCAGCGGAAGCGGCGCGGGCGCGGGCCCGCCGGTGGTCGTCGTCACGCCCCGATCGTATGCCGTGTGCTCGCCTCCTGGACGTCGCGTTCCGTCCATGCCCGCGCATCAAACGGTGGCGGAGGTTCTCCACCGTGGTGGCGGTCTGCGTGGGTGGCGGTGCCATGGCGCCGCCACCCCGACGGATGGACCAGAGCCGGGCAGGTGGACCAGAGCCGGGCAGGTGGACCAGAGCCGGGCAGGTGGACCAGAGCCGGGCAGGTGGACCAGAGCCGGGGAGACGGACCAGAGCCCGGGGGCACGGGTCGTCGGGGCGGGCAGGCAGCGATAACCTCACCGCGTGCGCGTCCTCATCGCCCCGGACTCCTTCGGCTCGACGCTCGGCCCCGTCCAGGCGGCGACGGCGATGGCGCAGGGCTGGGCGCAGGGGGCACCGCACGACGAGGTCCAGCTGCTGCCGCTCTCCGACGGCGGCCCGGGCTTCCTCGACGTGCTCGCGCGCGCCCTCGGCGGAACCATGGTCGCGATCACGGTCAGCGACCCACTGGGGCGGGAGGTGCCCGCCGCCGTGCTGGTCGTCGAGCGTGAGGGAAGGCGCACGGCCTACCTGGAGGCGTCCCAGGCGAGCGGGTTGCACCTGCTCGACGCCGACGAGCGCGACCCCGGGCTGACCAGTACGTGGGGGGTGGGGCAGCTGCTCGAGGCAGCCCTGGAGGAGGGCGCCGCGAAGGTGGTCGTGGGGGTCGGTGGCAGCGCCACGAACGACGCGGGCGCCGGCCTCCTGGCCGCGCTGGGTGCCGGCCCAGCCGCGGTGCTCGGGCGCGGAGGGCTGGCCCTGGCCGATGCCACCGACGACGACCTGCCCGGCCTCGCCGACGTTCACGCCCGGTTCGCCGGCACCGAGATCGTGCTGGCCACCGACGACGACACCCCGCTGCTCGGCCTCCAGGGCACCAGCGCCGTCGAGTCCCCCCGCAAGGGCGCCACCCCGGAGCTGGCCCAGGCGCTCGAGGGGGCGCTGGGCCACTTCACCGACATCGTGGGCCGGTCGCTGCCGTCACCTCCGGTCGAGCTGCTCAGCGGGATGCCGCGCCGGCTCGACCGGGAGGCCGGCGCCGGCGCCGCTGGTGGCCTGGGCTACGGGCTGCTCGCCCTGGGGGCCCGCCGGGTGGGCGGGGTCGCCGAGGTGCTGCGCGAGACCGGCTTCGGCATCGCTGCCGCCCGCAGCGACCTGGTGGTCACGGGCGCCGGCCTGGTCGACTGGAGCACGCTGCGCGGGTCGGTCGTCGCCGGGGTCGCCGCCGCCACGCTCGAGACCGGTCGCCCTACCGTGCTGGTCGCCGGGGAGTGCCTGGTCGGCCGGCGCGAGACGATGACCCTGGGCCTGGCCGGAACCTACGCGGTCGCCGACAGCCGGTTGGGGATCGAGGCCATGGTCGCCGACCCGGTCACGACCCTGGCCGACCGCACCGCGCGGGTGGCGCGCACCTGGTCCCCACCCCGGTGACCGGCATCCGCACCTTGCCTGGGCTACCGCCTCGTAGGTGCACGGAACACTCCAGCTACCAGGCGGTAGGCGAGGCGACGTCGGGCGCCGGGGAGGCGGCATCCGCACCTTGCCTGTTCTACCGCCTCGTAGGTGCACCGAACACTCCAGCTACCAGGCGGTAGGCGAGGCGACGTCGGGCGCCGGGGAGGCGGCAACTCGGTGATGTGGCTCCGGCGACGTATCCTGATACGACCCCGGGAACACCGGCAGCCCCACAGGGGTTGACCACCGCGACCGGGCCCATCCTCAGGCCACCGCCAGCACAGGGAGTGCATCCATGAGCGACCAGCTCCAGACCACCGAGGCCCCGACCACGCAGAGCCCGGCGACCGAGGCCCCCGCACACGGTGTCGTCCTCACCGACGTCGCCGCGGGCAAGGTGCAGTCACTGCTCGCGCAGGAGGGCCGCGACGACCTTCGACTTCGGGTCGGCGTGCAGCCGGGCGGCTGCTCCGGCCTCATCTACCAGCTCTACTTCGACGAGCGCACCCTCGACGGTGACCTCGTGCGCGACTTCGACGGTGTCGAGGTCGTCATCGACCGGATGAGCGCCCCCTACCTCGACGGCGCGACGATCGACTTCGCCGACACGATCGAGAAGCAGGGCTTCACCATCGACAACCCCAACGCGGGCAGCTCCTGCGCCTGCGGCGACAGCTTCAGCTGACGCCACCTCCGAGAGGGCCCGTGCCACCCGGCACGGGCCCTCTCGGCGTCCCGTGGCCCACGGGCGCCGCCCATGCGGGGTAGGTTCGTCCCCGTGCAGATCGCCGTCACCGGGTCCATCGCGACCGACCACCTCATGACCTTCCGGGGCAGCTTCTCGGACTCCCTCGTCGTCGAGCAGCTCGACAAGATCTCGGTCAGCTTCCTCGCCGACACGCTCGAGATCCGCCGGGGAGGGGTGGCCGGCAACATCTGCTTCGGGATGGGTGTGCTGGGGGCGCGGCCCATCCTCATCGGCGCCGCCGGCGAGGACTTCGCCGACTACCGCAGCTGGCTGAGCCGGCACGGGGTCGTCACCGACCACGTGCACATCTCGCAGTCCAAGCACACGGCGCGGTTCGTCTGCACCACCGACGACACGATGGCCCAGATCGCCACGTTCTACGCCGGGGCGATGTCCGAGGCGCGGATGATCGAGCTCGGCCCGATCCACGAGAAGTGGAACCTCGACCTCGTGCTCATCGGCGCTGACGACCCCGACGCGATGCTGCGCCACACCGACGAGTGCCGCAGCGGCGGCATCCCGTTCATCGCTGACCCCTCCCAGCAGCTGGCCTTCGCCGACGGCCCCTTCATCCGCAAGCTCATCGACGGCGCCGACTACCTGTTCACCAACGAGTACGAGTCGCACCTGACCGAGACCAAGACCGGATGGACGCAGGCCGAGATCGACGACCGGGTCACCACCCGGGTCATCACCCGCGGCAAGGACGGCGCCGACATCCGCACCAAGGGGCAGGACCCCATCCACGTGCCGATCGCCGGCGACGTCGAGCGGGTCGACCCCACCGGGGTGGGCGACGCGTTCCGGGCGGGCTTCCTCGTCGGCCTATCCGGCGGCCTCGGGTACGAGCGGTGCGGCCAGATCGGCTCGGTGCTCGCGGCGCACGTGCTGCAGACCGACGGCGCCCAGGAGTACGTCATCACCCGGCAGGCCTTCGTCGACCACGTGGCCGCGGCCTACGGCGACACTGCCGCGCAGGAGATCGCGCCGCTCGTGCGGTGCGCGCACGACTGACCGCGGCCCTCGCCCACGCGATGCCCTTCCCGCCCGTCGAGCCGCCGCCCACCGCCTGGCTGCTCGACGCCGCCCGCTCCGACCCCGGTGACGACCTCGTGGCGGCGGGGGCCGACCTGGAGCCGGGCACGCTGCTCGCCGCCTACCGCCTGGGCCTGTTCCCGATGGGCCTCGGCCCCAACGGCACCGGCGCGATGGGGTGGTGGTCGCCCGACCCGCGCGGCGTCATCCCCGCCGGCGGGCTGCGAGTCAGCCGCTCGCTGCGCAAGGCGTACGACCGCTTCGACGTGCGGGTCGATACCGCCTTCGCCGAGGTCGTCGCCCGCTGCGCCGACCCGTCACGCGAGGGCCGGTGGATCACTGCCGAGGTGGCGCGGGCCTACACCCACCTGCACGAGCTCGGCTGGGCCCACAGCGTCGAGACCTGGCAGGGCGACGAGCTCGTCGGGGGCCTCTACGGCGTGTCGGTCGGCGGCCTGTTCGCAGGGGAGTCGATGTTCCACTCGGCGCGCGACGCCTCGAAGGTCGCGCTCGTCGGCCTCGTCGAGCGGTTCCACGCCGACGGCGACCCGCGCCGGCTCGTCGACGTGCAGTGGGCCACCGACCACCTGCGCCGGCTCGGGGCGCAGGAGTGGCCGCGCGAGAAGTACCTCGACCGGCTGGCTGACGCGCTGCTCGCCGCTCAGGTCGAGCTGTCGGCCTGACCGCGGTCGGTGCGCGGTGCGCCGAGCAGCACGCGGAACTCGGTCCAGCCGTCGTCCTCGTGCAGCGAGACGGTGTGCCCCTTCATCCGCGCCCAGGCGGGGACGTCGGACCACGCCGCGTCGTCGTCGGCGAGGAGCACCACGGTGGTGCCCGGGGCGAGCCCCAGCGCCGCCCGGGCCAGCCGGATGACGGGCACCGGGCACCGCGACCCCCGTGCGTCGACGACCGGTGGCCCGCCACGCCGCCCGCGGCCGTCGTCGCTCGATGGCTCCGAGCCGCTCACAGGTCAGCCGTCCCGAGCCGGCGGCGCACGGTGGCCACGGCATCCGGCAACTCCCGGCAGAGCCGGTCGACGTCGTCGGCGCGGGTCGGTGACACGGCCTCGAGCGGCAGCGTCACCCGCACGTTGCCGTGGGTGAGCACACCCATCGCGGCGAGCACGTGGCTGGGGCGCAGCGCGCTCGAGGTGCACGCCGAGCCCGACGCCACCGCCAGGCCGCGCCGGGCCAGCTCGTCGAGCAGCACCTCGCCGTCGGTGTAGAGCACGCTGAACGTCACCACGTGGGGGAGCCGGTCGTCGGGGTCGCCCACGAGCTCGACGTCCGGCACGGCCGCCGCGGCCCGCCGCACCCGGTCGACGAGCTCGCGGGCGGAGGGCTCCTCGATGGCCGCTACCGCTTCGGTCTGCCGCCACGCCTCGGCGGCCGCCAGCACCAGGGGCACCCACGGCGTCGCGGGCTCGCGGCCGTGCTCGGCCTCGCGCCGGGGGCCGGGGAGCCCCCAGCGGGTGCCCGTCCGCACGGCCAGCAGGCCGAGCGGCGGACCGCCGAAGGCCGCGGCATCGGCCACGACGACCGAACCCGCGCCGGGTGGGATGCCGTGCGGGTCGCGTCCCAGCGACGCCGTCGCGTCGGCCAGTAGCGCGATGCCGTGCTCGCGACAGCGTGCGTCCACCTCGGCCACCGGCTGGCGGGTGCCGACCTCGGCGTTCGCGGTCTGGAGCACCGCGGCGGCGACGTCTCCGCCGGCGAGCGCCACGGCATAGGCGGCGGGGTCGACGCGACCCAGCCGGTCGACGGTCACCGGCTCCGCGACGCCGGGCTGGAGCAGCAGCACCGAGCGTTCCGTGGCCCCGGCGACGACCCGCGTGCCGGTGCGGCGGCGGGCGTGCCGCAGCCCGGTGAGCCCCAGCTCGAGCGCCGCTTCGGGGCTAGGGTGCACCGACAGCTCGTCGGGCCGCACCCCCATCGCCCCGGCCAGCACCCCGCGGGCGGTGTCGAGCAGCGCGCGGGCCCGGCGACCGGGTGGGTTGAGCCGGGTGGGGTCGGCCCAGGCCGTCTCGAGGGCGGCTGCCAGGGTCTGCGCGGCCACCGGGTGCAGGGGGCCGTGCGCGGCGTCGAGCAACCCGGCCACCGGCGAGTCGAGGGGGGAGCGCGCCACGCTTAGACGGTAGCGGGCCCTGCCCGCCCTCCTCCCAGGTGGTGCAGTAGGGTTTGCATCTGTTCGTCACCTCCTCCACACGAAGGATCCGCGGTGCGCTTGCACGACCTCTCATCGCCCCGCCGATCCCGGCGCCGACTCGGTGCCGGGCTGCTCATCGGTGCGCTGTCCGCCGTCGCCCTCAGCGGGTGCGCCGCCGGAAACCTGCGCGGCAACGCGTCGACCGGGTGGTTGCCCCCGGCCGTCACCGAAGGCGGCAAGACCGTCACGAGCCTGTGGATCGGCGCCTGGATCGCGGCCCTGGCCGTCGGGTGCCTCGTGTGGGGCCTGATCATCTGGTGCATCGTTGCCTACCGCCGCAAGAAGGACGACAACGAGCTGCCCGTGCAGCTGCGCTACAACATCCCGATCGAGATCCTCTACACGGTGGTCCCGATCTTCATGGTCGTCGTGCTCTTCTACTACACCGCGCGTGACGAGTCCGAGCTCACCAGCACCTCCAAGCGGCCCGACGTCACCATCAACGTCATCGGCAAGCAGTGGAGCTGGGACTTCAACTACGTCGCCGAGGACGTCCACGAGACCGGCCAGCAGGCGATCATGACCGGCAAGCCGGGCGCCGAGGAGACCATCCCCACCCTGTACCTCCCGGTCGGCGAGCGCATCGAGTTCGTGCTCACCGCGCGTGACGTCATCCACTCGTTCTGGGTGCCCTCGTTCCTGCAGAAGATGGACATGATCCCGGGGCGCGTCAACAAGTTCCAGGTCGTGCCCACTCAAGAGGGCACGTTCAAGGGCAAGTGCGCCGAGCTGTGCGGCGCCTACCACTCGCACATGCTCTTCAACGTCAAGGTCGTCTCGCGCGCCGAGTACGAGCAGCACCTCTCCGACCTGCGCGCGGCCGGCCAGAGCGGCCTGCTCAACAACACGCTGAGCCGCACGCAGCTGATGAAGGACGCCCGGGCCGTCACCGACAGCATCGACGGAGGTAACTGACGATGAGCGCCGCATCAGAGTCACCGATGTACCGCACGGCAGGCGTGCGCACGACCACCCGGCGGGTGTCGAAGGGCGCCACGGTCGTCAAGTGGGTGACCACGACCGACCACAAGGTGATCGGCAACCTCTACTTCATCACCTCGTTCATCTGGTTCCTGCTCGCAGGGGTCATGGCACTGGTCATCCGCGCCGAGCTCGCCAGCCCGGGGCTGCAGATCGTCGACACCCCTGACCAGTACAACCAGCTGTTCACCATGCACGGCACGATCATGTTGCTGCTGTTCGCGACGCCGCTGTTCGCCGGGTTCGCCAACGCGCTGATGCCGCTGCAGATCGGCGCGCCCGACGTCGCCTTCCCCCGGCTGAACATGCTGGCCTACTGGGCCTACTTCTTCGGTGGCCTGATCGCCGGTGCCGGCTTCCTCACCCCGGGTGGCGCCGCGGCCTTCGGCTGGTTCGCCTACGCCCCGCTGTCCGACAGCTCCTACAGCCCCGGCCTCGGTGGCGACCTGTGGGTCTTCGGCCTGGCCCTGGGTGGTTTCGGCACCATCCTCGGTGCGGTCAACTTCATCACCACCATCCTCACCATGCGCGCCCCCGGCATGACCATGTTCCGGATGCCGATCTTCACCTGGACCGTGCTCGTCACCTCGATCCTGGTGCTGCTGATCTTCCCGGCCCTGGCCGCGGCCCTGTTCGCGCTGGGCGCCGACCGACGGTTCGGGGCGCACGTGTTCGACCCCGCCAACGGCGGGCCCATGCTGTGGCAACACATCTTCTGGTTCTTCGGGCACCCCGAGGTCTACGTCATCGCCCTGCCCTTCTTCGGCATCATCTCCGAGGTGCTGCCGGTCTTCTCGCGCAAGCCCATCTTCGGCTACAAGACCCTGGTCTACGCCACCATCGCCATCGCCGCCCTGTCAGTCAGCGTCTGGGCGCACCACATGTACGTCACCGGGCAGGTGCTGCTGCCGTTCTTCGCGATCATGACGATGCTGATCGCGGTGCCGACCGGGGTGAAGTTCTTCAACTGGGTCGGCACGATGTGGGGCGGAAAACTGTCCTTCGACACCCCGATGCTCTGGGCGCTCGGCTTCCTGGTCACCTTCCTGTTCGGCGGCCTGACCGGCGTCATCCTGGCCAGCCCGGCCCTGGACTTCCAGCTGTCCGACAGCTACTTCGTGGTCGCTCACTTCCACTACGTCGTCTTCGGCACCGTGGTGTTCGCGATGTTCGCCGGGTTCTACTTCTGGTGGCCGAAGTTCACCGGGCGGATGCTCGACGAGCGGCTCGGCAAGGTCCACTTCTGGCTGCTGTTCATCGGCTTCCACACCACCTTCCTGGTCCAGCACCTGCTCGGCATCCAGGGCATGCCGCGGCGCTACGCCGACTACCTGCCCGAAGACGGCTTCACCCTCGGCAACCGGATCTCCACCGCAGGCTCGGTCATCCTCGCCATCTCGATGATCCCGTTTTTCTACAATGTCTGGAAGACTTGGCGCACCGCGCCCTTGGTCGAGGTCGACGACCCGTGGGGCTACGGCGCCTCGCTGGAGTGGGCCACGTCCTGCCCGCCGCCGCGGCACAACTTCGACAGCATCCCGCGGATCCGCTCGGAGCGCCCTGCCTTCGACCTGCACCACCCGGAGACGGTGGGTGCCGGCGTGATGGACGCCCAGTGGGCCGACGGCAAGTCGACGGTCTCGGCGCTCGGCCCGGCCGACCTGCACGCCAACTCGTTCGTCAACGAGACGAAGAAGGAGCGCTGACCCATGCGGGCCATGGAGCGCATCGGCATGCTGGTTGGCGTCTTCGCCTTCACGATGGCGACGATCTACGGGTTCTGGACCTCGGCCACCATCGGCATCGAGTGGGTCGGCGTCATCGGTCTCATCCTCGGTGGCCTGCTGGGGTTCATGATCGCCTGGTACCTCTGGATGACGCGGCGCCGGCTCGAGCGCGACCCCTCCGACGACCCGCTGGGCGACGTCGACGAGATCCAGGGCGAGTACGGCTTCTTCAGCCCGCACAGCTGGTGGCCGCTGTTCCTCGGCGCCGCCGCCGCGGTCTGCTTCGCCGGCCTGGCCGTCGGCTGGTGGCTGTTCATCATTGGGGCGTTTTTCGCGATCCCGGCGCTGGTCGGCTGGACCTTCGAGTACTGGAAGGGCCAGAACGCGCTGTAGCGCAGCGGGTCAGCCCCACCCGAGGTCGTGCAGTGTGTCCTCGCCGATGCCGAAGTGGTGCGCGATCTCGTGCACGACGGTGACGGCGATCTCGTCGCGCAGCTCATCCTCATCCCCGCACATCCGCAGCAGCGGCCCGCGGAACACCGTGATCCGGTCTGGGAGCGACCCGGAGTCCCACCAGCCGCCGCGATCGGTGAGCGGCGTTCCCTCGTAGATGCCGAGCAGGTCCGGGTCATCGCCCGGCGGCTCGCCCTCGACGAGGAAGACGACGTTGTCGAGCATGGCCATCAGCTCGGCCGGCACCTCGTCGAGGGCGTCCTCGAGGATCGCGTCGAACTGCTCGTCGGTCAGCGGCTGCACGACACCACCCTGCCACCCGCTCGCGTGCCTCAGACCAGCGGTGCGCGCAGCCAGGCCAGGGCTGGGCCGTGCAGCGGAACCCCGCGCCAGCGCGCCGCCACGGCCCCGTCGGCGCAGCGCAGCACCAGCGAGTGCGGCGTCTGCACCGCAGCCACCGTCGCCTCGAACACCCCCGGGGCCACCCAGCCGCCGCTGGCGACCCAGGGCGACCCCCCGGCGTCCGGCCAGTACCCGTCGCCGCAGGCGATGCTCAGCCTGTCGCCGTCGTCGATGTCGAGCCCCCAGCCGTGATCGCCGGGACGAACCTCGACTGACCGCAGGCGCGGGTGCTCGGCGTCGGGAACGTGGGTGAAGGTCCAGGGTGCCGGGGTGGGCGGCGGCGGGGTCGTCGACCCGGATGCCGGGACCGTCGCCGTGTCGAGCGCGGCGGTCAGCCGGGAGTGGGCCTCGCGGTCGGCCGAGAGCGGTGCGTCGCGACAATGGGGGAGCAGCTCGTCCCAGACGGCGTCGAGCACCTCGTGGGTGGTCTCGGTGCACGACGTCACGGCGACGACCAGGTCGTGCTCGGGCACCACGAGGGCGAACTGGCCGTAGGCGCCGTCGGCCCGGAACCCGTGGCGGCTGCGCCACAGCTGGTAGCCGTAGCCGACCGTCCAGTCGACCGGGTCGGGGTGGTGGGTGGTGTCGGCGAGCGCCTGCGTGGCGGTCGCGACCCAACCGTCCGGCAGCACCTGGCGGCCCTCCCACATGCCCTCCTGGAGCAGGAGCAGGCCGAGGCGGGCGATCGACTCGGTGCTGATGTGCAGGCCGCTGAAGCCGAGATCGGCTCCGGCCCAACGGGTCCAGACCGCCTGGCGGATGCCGACGGGGTCGAGCAGGCGAGGTCGCAGGTAGTCGACCAGCCGCTCGCCGGTGCGCCGCTGCACCGCCAGCGCCAGCACCCGGCTGGCGCCGTTGTGGTACATGAACCACGAGCCCGGCTCCTGCTCGGGCTCGGCACCGAGGAACACAGCCACCGACTCCGCGCCCCGTGCTCCGAAGCTGTCCAGGGTGTCGGCGTGGTGGCCGGTCGACATCCGCAGGCAGTCCTCGACGGTGATCCGGGCGGCACGCGGCCCGGCGTCGCCGGCCCCTTCGGGGAACACGTCGACCAGGCGCTCGTCGCGCGCCAGCAACCCCTCGGCCTCGGCGAACGCGGCGGCGATGGCGAGGAAGGTCTTGCTCACGGAGTAGACCAGCCGGATGCCGTCGCGCGGCCAGGGCTGCCAGGCCCCCTGGGCGACGACGTACCCGTGGCGGATGACGACCATGCCGTGCGGCTCGGTGCCCTGGTGCTCCCAGCGGCGCACCATCGCCAGCACGGCGTCCGACGGGACACCCTGGTGCTCCGGCGTGCTGCGGGGCAGGGCGGAAGCGGTCGGTGACACGGGCTCGTGGGGGTCGGCGAGGCTCATGTCGTCACCTTACGAGAGCCTGCGCTGGGGCCCGTCGCCCCGCGGCCCCACCGGGCCGGCCCGCCCGGCGCGCGGCTCGTGCGCGCTCGGGCTCTTGGGCAGGTGTAGCGCGGGTTGCTACCGTCGTGCGATGGGAGTCGCCGCCGACCTCGGCTACCGCATCGGCGACCCCACCGTGCTGCACCGTTCGGTGCGGGCCGTGGCATCCACGGCGCTCGGCGCCCGGTTGCTCGCCCACATGCTCCCGATGCTCGACCGGGCGGTCGGCCAGGTCAGTGGCGGACGCACCACCGCGGTCGAGCTGCTGGCCGGGCTCCCGCTGCTGGGGCTGACGTCGACCGGCCGGCGCACCGGGCAGCAGCGGTACACGCCACTGATCGCAGTCCCCTTCCGCGACACACTGGCGGTGCTCGGGACGAACTTCGGCCAGTCCAGCACTCCGACGTGGGTACTGAACCTCGAGGCGCAACCGCGGGCGGAGGTGACGCACGGTGACGTCACGCTGGCGGTGGTGGCGCGCCCTGCGGACGAGGAGGAGCGGGCGGAGATCCTCGCCAGGGCGGGAGAGGTCTACATCGGGTACCCGAAGTACCTGCGACGGATCACCGGTCGAGTGGTGCGGGTGTTCGTGCTGGAGCGGCCGGCGACCTCCTGATCCAGTCTTGCGAGGCCGGCTGGCACGATGAGCGCGTGCGAGTGACCGTGCGGGTGCGCCCCGGAGCCTCCAGGACCCGCGTCGGGGGCCGCTGGGGCGAGGGGGAGGTGCTCGGGGTGTCCGTGGGCGCTCGGGCGGTCGACGGGGCCGCCACGGCCGCAGTACGGGCCGCGGTGGCCGAGGCGTTCGGCGTGCGACCCCGCGACGTCGCGCTGGTGGCCGGAGAGCGCTCCCGCACCAAAGTGCTCGAGGTCGACGTCGACGAGGTGACCGGGCGCGCCATCCTGGGCCGTCTCCTCACCGACGGCTGACCGGCAGCTCACGGGGGCGCACCGAGGGCCGGGCACGGGCACAGGTGCCGAGTGCCGCGCGCCCGAGATGGGTGCGCGGCACTCGGCGTGCTCGACGGGCTGGTCAGTGCCGGCCGGCGGGCTCTCCGGACTCGACCTCGGCGGCCCTCTTCTCGGCCGCGTCGGCCTCGATCGGACGGGAGCCACCGGATGCCGACGGCTCGATCGCCTCGTGCTCGGCGCCGTGGTGCTGGGCAGCGGCGAACTCGGCGGGCGTGACCGGGTTGACGGCATCCGCGAAGTAGAACCGGGACCAGCGCGCACGCCGGCGGTCCTTGCGGTGGGCCTTGCGCTCCACGCCGTTCTCGTCGACGTTCGGCTCGATCTGGATCGGGGCGACCGGCTCGTGCTGCACGAGGATCCACTGCTCGGGCGTGAGCTCGGCGCTGGTCTCGTGGCGCTCGAAGAACTTGCCGTCGGGCGTGCGGACGATGGTGCCGGTCTCTCGACCGTGCAGCACGGTGTCGCGGTCGCGGCGCTGCAGCGACAGGCAGATGCGCTTGGTGACCCAGAACATGATGGGCGGCAGCACGAACAGGCCGATGCGGAAGAACCAGGTGATGTCGTTGATCGACAGGCCCAGCTTGATGGCCATGATGTCGTTGCCCGCGGCGAACCAGAACACCGAGTAGGCGGTGATGGCGGCCATGCCCAGACCGGTGCGCGTCGGAGCGTTGCGCGGCCGGTCGAGCAGGTGGTGCTCGCGGTTGTCACCGGTGACCCAGCGTTCGACGAACGGGTAGATGCCGAGCACGGTGTAGACCAGTGGCAGCAGCACCAGGGCACCGAGCGCGATGTTCAGTGACAGGGTGAAGCCGAAGGCGGAGACCTCGAGCCAGCCCGGCAGCAGGCGCAGCGCGCCGTCGGCGAAGCCCATGTACCAGTCGGGCTGCGAGCCCGCGGTCACGGGGGAGGGGTCGTAGGGACCGTAGGCCCAGATCGGGTTGATCTGCACCAGGGCCGCCATCATCGCGATGACGCCGAAGACGATGAAGAAGAAGCCGCCGGCCTTGGCGGCGTACACCGGCATCACCGGGTAGCCGACGACGTTCTCGTTGGTGCGGCCCGGGCCGGGGAACTGGGTGTGCTTCTGCACGAAGACCAGCCCGATGTGCGCGGTGAACAACCCGATCAGCGCGGCCGGGATGAGCAGGATGTGGGCGCTGTAGAGCCGGGGGATGATCATCTCGCCCGGGAACGGGCCGCCGAAGATCATGAAGGCCAGGTAGGAGCCGATGACCGGGGCCGTCTGCACGAAGCCCTCCATGGCCCGCAGCCCGGTGCCGGAGAGCAGGTCGTCGGGCAGCGAGTAGCCGGCGAAGCCCTCGATGATGGCGAGGAGGGCGAGCACCGAGCCGATGACCCAGTTGATCTCGCGCGGCTTGCGGAAGGCCCCGGTGAAGAACACCCGGAACATGTGCACCGACAGGGCGACGATGAACATCAGCGCGGCCCAGTGGTGGATCTGGCGGATGATCAGGCCGCCCTTGATGTCGAAGGAGATGTTCAGTGTCGAGGCGTAGGCCTCGGACATGCTGACCCCGCGCAGCGGCACGTACGAGCCGTCATAGACCGTGTGGCCGGCGCTCGGCACGAACCAGAAGGTCAGGAACGCCCCGGTCAACAGGCAGATGATCATCGAGTACATCGCGATCTCGCCGAGCATGAACGACCAGTGGTCGGGGAAGACCTTCTTCATCAGGTAGCCGACCGGCTTGGCGGCGCCGGTGCGGTCGTCGACCCAGCCTGCGACGCCGCCGATGCGTCGGGCCGCACCCGACGGCGGGGCCTGGGCGGGGGTGTCGCCCTCGCGGAGGGCGTCTGCGGGACGTGCGGTGGTGTCAGTGCTCATCGGCTGCCACGCTCCCAGAAGCTCGGGCCGACCGGTTCCTGGAACGGGGCGGCCGAGACGAGGTAGCCCTCGTCGTCAACGGTGATCTTCAGCTGCGGCAGGGGCCGCTTGGCAGGACCGAAGATGACCTTCGCGTCCTGCGTGACGTCGAACGTGGACTGGTGGCACGGGCAGAGCAGGTGGTGCGTCTGCTGCTCGTAGAGGCCGACCGGGCATCCGACGTGGGTGCAGATCTTGGAGTAGGCCACGATGCCGTTGTAGCCCCAGTCACGCTGCTTCTGGGACGCAATGATGTCCTCGTCGAGGCGCATGAGGAGCACGGCCGCCTTGGCCTTCTCCTCGAGCAGGTGCGTGGCGCCGCCGTTGCCGGTGACCGGGTCGGGCAGCAGGCCCTCGGGCATGATGTGGAACACCGAGCCGATGGTGACGTCCTCGGCCTTGACCGGGGTGTTCTCGGGGTCGCGCATCAGACGCAGTGGTGTGAAGGTGGGGTCGTCGCCGGGGCCGCTGGGGCCGCCGTTCCACCAAGTCTGCGACAGGCTGTTCTGCGGCATCGGGCCGAGCGAGCCGGCCACCTGCAGCACGAGGGGGACCGCGAACAGGCCGAGCGCCCCACCGAGGGTGTACTTGATCATCGGGCGGCGGGTGATCTGCGAGCTCGCGCCACCCTCCTTGAGCACCTCGACGACCCGCTCGCGCGACTCCTCGGTGGCCCGCATCTGGTGACGCTCCTCGACGACCTCCTCGTCGGGCATCAGGGTCTTGGCCCAGTGCACCGCACCGAAGCCGATACCGAGCAGGCCCAGGGCCATGGTGACGCCGAGGGCGAAGTTGGAGGCGCTGGTCTCGCCGATGCCGGGCACGAAGATCGTGGTCTCGAGGCTGATCGCGAAGTAGCAGACGATGAATGCCAGGGTGCCCAGGATGGAGATGCCGAAGAGCGTGGCGACCTGCTTCTCGGCGCGGCGGGCGGCATCCTCGTCGAGGTCGGCCATCCGCGCGACGTGCTCGGGCAGACCCGGGTTGGTGAACCGCTCGGGGAGGCCACCGTCCCCGACGACGTGGCCCTCGTCGAGCCGCACGGCGGTGCCGTGCTCGGAGGGGGGTGCCACCTCGCTGCCGGGGTGGGTGGTGTCCTGCTCGTTCATCGCGGTACCGATCTTCTGGTCGAGGTGCGGGTGGGACGACTGCGGACGCTAGGCCGACTTCGAGCCGAGCCAGACGGCGCAGCCCACGAGGATGCCGAGGCCGAAGACCCAGGCGAACAGCCCCTCGGTGACGGGGCCGAGCGACCCCAGGGCCATGCCGCCGGGGTTCTCCTGCCGGTCGATGGTGTCGAGGAACGCGATGATGTCGCGCTTGCTCTCGGGAGACAGGTTGGTGTCACTGAACACCGGCATGCTCTGCGGGCCGGTGATCATGGCCTGGTAGATGTGCTTGTTCGAGATGTCGCCGATGGCCGGGGCGTACTTGCCACGGGTGAGGGCACCGCCGGCACCGGCGGCGTTGTGGCACATCGCGCAGTTGACGCGGAACAGCTCGCCGCCCGCGGCCGCGTTTCCCTTGCTGGGGTCGACGGCCTCGTCGGACGGGACCGCCGGGCCCGGGGCGAGCGAGGCGATGTAGGCCGCCATCGAGTCGATCTGCGGCTGGGTGAACTTGGGCTGGCCACCGGGTGCCTGGACCATCGGCCCGGACAACGGCATCCGGCCGGTGCCGACCTGGAAGTCGACCGCCGCCGCGCCGACGCCCGCCAGCGCAGGACCGGCGATCTTGTCACCGTTGCCGGTCGCCCGGCCCTCGGCGTTCTGGCCGTGGCACGAGGCGCAGTTGGCCAGGAAGAGCTGGCGGCCCTCCTCGATCGACTGGGCGGGCAGGGCCTGGGTCGTGGCGTCGGCCTCCTTCGGCGCGACCACGGCATAGACGGCGCCGGTGAGGAACAGGCCGAGCATCAGCAGGATGGCGATCGCCGCCGGGTGCCGGCGGCGGGCTGCCAGTGAGTTCACGGTGCGTTCCTGTCGTCTGGTGCGGTTCGGGGGTCGGGTCCGGCTGCGGCTGGGGTCACTTCAGGACGTAGATCATGATGAACAGGGCGATCCACACGACGTCGACGAAGTGCCAGTAGTAGGAGGTGACGACCGCGCCGGTGGCCTGCGCGTGTGAGTAGCGACGGGTGGTGAAGGTGCGCCCGATGATGAGGAGGAAGGCGATCAGCCCACCGGTGACGTGCATGCCGTGGAAGCCGGTGGCGAGGTAGAACACCGAGCCGTAGGCGTCGGAGGACAGGCTCACGCCCTCCTGGATGAGGTGGGCGTACTCGAAGATCTGGCCGGCGATGAAGGTGGCGCCGAAGGCGTAGGTGAGGACGTACCACTCGCGCATGCCCCAGGCGGAGACCTTGCGCAACGGGGTGCCGGCCGGCCGGGCGGCGATGCCCTTCTCCGCCTGCAGCACGCCGAGCTGGCACCACACCGACGACACGACCAGCACGATGGTGTTGCACAGGGCGAACGGCACGTTGAGCATGACCGTGCGCTCTGCCCAGAGCTGGCTCTCGTGGCCGCGGATCGTGAAGTAGAAGGCGAACAGGGCCGCGAAGAACATCAGCTCGCTCGACAGCCACACCATGGTGCCGACGGCCACCATGTTGGGGCGCGTCGCGGGCCCCTGGCCCGGGATCGAGGGAACGGGCCCGGTGGGCCGGGCCTGGGGTGCTGTCTGAGTCGCCACGGACGACATTATGGCCGTATCTGGCGGCGCATGCTTCCGTGACCCCCCGAAAGGCTCGACAAGTTGCGCGACGGGCCACCGGTACGATGCCCGCATGACCTCTTCGCACGACGCCGGCACCCCGGCGCAGGCCTCGAGCACCGACGCCGTCCACCGGGTCTCGGTGCTGCTCTACAGCGACGACATCACCACCCGCGACGCGGTGCGGGCGGCCGCCGGGCGGCGCCCCGCGCGCGATGTCGAGATCGTGTCGTGGCGTGAGTGCGCGACCCCCGAGGCGGTCATCGAGGCGATGGATGCCGGCGGCTTCGACGTCGTCGTGCTCGACGGCGAGGCCAGCCCGGCCGGTGGCCTGGGCCTGTGCCGCCAGCTGAAGAACGAGATCTTCCGGTGCCCGCCGATCCTGGTGCTCACCGGCCGACCCCAGGACGGCTGGCTGGCCGGCTGGTCGCTCGCCGACGACGCCGTGTCGCACCCTCTCGACCCGATCGCCGTCGCCGAGGCCATTGCCGGCCTGGCGCGGCTGCGGGTCGCGGTCGGCTGACCGGCGTGACCACCTCGACCCCGGCCGGGTTCACCTGGCCGGACCTCCTCGCCGCGCTGCTGCGCGGCGAGGACCTCAGCACCGAGCAGGCCGGCTGGGCGATGGCCGAGGTGATGAACGGCGCGGCCACCCCCGTGCAGCTCGCCGGCTTCCTCGTCGGGCTGCGCGCCAAGGGTGAGACCGTCGACGAGCTGCGCGGCATTGCCGACGTCATGCTCGAGCACGCGAACCGCATCGACGTCCCCGGCGAGACGATCGACATCGTGGGCACCGGCGGCGACCGGATGCACTCGGTGAACATCTCGACGATGGCGGCCATCGTGGTCGCAGCCACGGGGTTGCGCGTCGTCAAGCACGGCAACCGCTCGGCGTCGTCGAGCTCGGGGTCCGCTGACGTGCTCGAGTCGCTCGGCGTGTCGCTCACCCTCTCGGCGGCGCAGGTGGCCGAGGTGGCGGGCACGGCCGGCATCACCTTCTGTTTCGCCAACGCCTTCCACCCCTCGATGCGGCACGCTGCCGTCACCCGCCGCGACCTCGGGGTGGGCACGGCCTTCAACGCGCTCGGCCCGCTCACCAACCCGGCCCAGCCCACCTATGCCGCCGTGGGCGTCGCCGATGCGCGCATCGCCCCGCTCATCGCCGGGGTCTTCGCGGGCCGTGGCCGGGCGGCATCCGTGTTCCGCGGCGACGACGGCCTCGACGAGCTGACCCTCGCCACCACCTCGACCATCTGGTGGGTGCGTGACGGCGCGGTCACCCAGCTGACCCTCGACCCGACCGACGTGGGCCTGGACCACGCCCCGGTCGAGAGCCTGCGCGGCGGCGACGCCGCGCACAACGCCCAGGTGGCGCGCGACCTGCTGGCGGGGGAGCCGGGCCCGGTGCGCGACGCCGTGCTGCTCAACGCCGGCATCGCGCTGGCGACGGCATCCGGGCTGGATGAGCCGACCGTGTCGCGGGTGTCGCTCACCGCCGCGGTGCGTGAGGGGATGGACCGGGCCGAGGCCGCCATCGACGCCGGCGACGCGCAGGACCTGCTGGCCCGGTGGGTCGAGACGACCGGGGCCTACCCGAGCTGAGGCGCCTGGGCGGGTCAGCCCTCGAGCCCGAGGCTGAAGGCCGCCTCGAGGTCGTGCGAGGAATAGGTGCGGAACGCGATGTGGGTGTTGGTGCCGGTGACCCCGGTGACCTTGTTCAGCCGGTCGGCGATGACGTCGGCGAGGTCCTCGTGGTGGCGAACCCGAACCATCGCGACGAGGTCGGCGTCGCCGGCCACGGAGTAGACCTCCGTCACGCCGTCGAGGTCGGCGATCTGCTGCGCGACCTCGGGGATGCGGTCGACGTCGGCGGTGATGAGGACGATGGCGGTGATCACCGGCCCAGACTAGCCGGGCACCGTGGGGCATCTCCGACATCGGATGCCGGGTCGTGGCGCCGCTGCCGGCTGCGCGGTCAGCGGACCCCGGCGAAGCCGGCGACCTCGCGGCGGGCGGTCTCGAGCGGCTCGAGCTCGGCGCGCACCGCGGCGGCGCCACCGACCGGGCAGGTCCAGGCGCCCTGGACCTCGACGATGCGCACCCCGGGGGACTCCAGCCAGCGCAGCACCTTCTCGCTCTCCTCGGGGGTGGCGGCCGTCGACGGGGCCACCGGCGGCGTCACGACCTCCGCGCTGGCCGTGAGTGCCTGGATGTAGGGCATCGGGTCGGCGCCGTGCGGTGCGGTGGTGCTGCCGGCCAGGCGCCCGTGGCGCACGCAGATGACCTCCCAGCCGCCGAGCAGCGAGCGGCGGGCCGCGACGAGCTCGGCGATGCGGGCCAGCGGGTCGAGCCGCTGCGCCCGGGAGGTGCCCCGCACCAGGGCGACCAGCCGCTCGCGCACGACCTGGGCGTCCTCGAAGCGCTCGACGTCGGACAGGTGGGTCATCCGGGCGCGCAGGGCGTCGAGCAGGTCGCGGGTGTCGCCGGCGAGCAGGTCGGCCGCCCGGTCGGCTACGAGAGCGTAGTCGGGCACCGACTGCGCCCCGGTGCACGGCGCGCCGCACCGGCCCATCTCGGCCAGCACGCAGGCGGAGCGTGGCTTGGTGGGGGACAGCCGCTCGAGGCACTGGCGCAGCGGCAGCACCTCGTGCACGGCGGCCACGGCGGCCTCGGCGGCGGAGCGGGAGCCGAACGGGCCGGCATACCGGGCGCCGTCGGGCGCGACCACCCGCACGATCGACAGCCGGGGGAACGGCTCGACGGTGAGCTTGACCCACAGCGCCCGCTCGGGGTGGCGCGATCGCCGGTTGTACCGCGGCTTGTGCTCGGCGATGAGCCGCAGCTCGCGCACCTCGGCCTCGAGGGTGGTGGCGCAGACGATCGGGCTGACCGACTCGGCGATACGCACCATCTCGCCCATCCGGCGGCGGTGCTCGGATGCCGTGAAGTAGGACCGCACCCGGGTGCGGATCGAGACCGAGGTGCCGACGTAGAGCACCCGCCCCTGGCCGTCCTTGAACAGGTAGACCCCGGGCAGGTCGGGCAGGTCGTCGGCGAGGTGCCGCTTGCGGCGGCGGGCCGGGGTGACCCGGGCGGTGTAGTCGAGCAGCTCCTCGAGGGAGTGCACCCCGAGCGAGCCGACCCGCTCGAACAGGCCGTGCAGCACGTCGACGGTGGCCCGGGCGTCGTGCAGGGCCCGGTGGTCGGGGGTGGTCGTGGCGTGGAAGAGCCGCGCCAGCGACGCCAGCCGGTGGTTGGGCACCTCGTCGCGGCGCACCAGCTGCCGGGCCAGGTGCACCGTGTCGAGCACGGCGAAACCGGGCCACTCGTGCTCGGTGCGCCGGGCCGCAGCCTTGAGGAACGAGATGTCGAAGCCGGCGTTGTGGGCGACGAGCACCGACCCGGCGGCGAACTCGAGGAACGCCGGCAGGGCCGACTCGATGCGCGGGGCGCCGGCGACCATGGAGTCGGTGATGCCGGTGAGCACCGAGATGAACGTGGGGATGGCGCCGCCGGGGTTGACCAGGGTCTGGAACTCGCCGACCACCTCGCCGCCGCGCACCTTGACCGCGCCGATCTCGGTGATGCCGCACTCGGCGGGGCTGCCGCCGGTGGTCTCGAGGTCGACGACGACGAACGTGACCGACGACAGGGGGGTGCCCAGGTCGTCGAACGTGCCCTGCACCATCGTCATGCCGCTGACCGTAGGCTCCCGCACCGACAGCCCCGCGAAGGCGCGCTGGCGCCGGCGGAGCCCGGCGACAACGACGGATGCCGGACCCGCGCCTGCTGCTGTGGGATGTGCCGCGACCGGCCTGACCCGCTCCTGGCCGCCCCGAGAAGTGCTCCGGATGCCGTGGCGGCAGGGGTGTCGGTGGTCGCCTCTAGCGTGGAGGCAACCACCTGGAAAGGGGTGCGAGCCGATGCCCAGCCACGACCTGACGTTGACCGTCGAGTGCCGCACGTGCCCGGTGCGCGAGCTGCACTGCGCCGACTGCATGGTGCCCGTCCTGCTCGACCTCACCGTGCCGTCCCTGCGGCTCGACCACGCCCTCGACCCCGAGGAGCGCGAGGCCGTCACCCGTCTCGTCGAGGCGGGGCTGGTCGCGCCCGAGACCGCTGCGCGGGCGCGCGCCGTGCTGGCCGGGCCCGCAGCCCGTGACGAGCCGGCGGAGGGTGGGCGCGCCGTCGGCTGAGCAGGGTCGGCCGTGAGACCCGTCGGCAGCGGCGTCGCTCGCGCGCCGTGACGGTTCGGGAACCTCCCAGCGGGGGTTCCTACGATGGGCCGGTGCCGAGCCCGCCGACCCCGAGCCGACGCCGTGCCCGGCGCGGGTGGGGTGTCAAGCTCGCCATGGTCTCCTTGACCGGTGCGATGGCGGTGGGCGGCTGCACGCACAGCATCGGCGACCCACCCGGGCCATCTCCCTTCGGGTCCGCGACGGCGTCGGCACCGACCACCCCACCGGTGCTGCTCACGACCGCGGTCTCCGACCTGCTGCGCCGTCGCGCCGGTGCCGTCGTCGAGGGGAACCGGGCGGCGTATGCCGCGACCGTCTCCGAGCCGGCGTCGGCCGCGGGGCGCCGTCAGCTCGACTCCTACGAGGCGGCCCGGGCCCTGCTGGTCTCGCGGCTCGAGGTCGGCGCCCCGGTCGTCGACCTGCTCGAGAACGCACCCGGCAGCGGCGAGGTTGCCGCACCGCAGGTCACGGGGGCCAGCCCGAGCGCGCGCCCGAGCGACCCGTTGCGGGCGACGGCGGAGGTCGACCTGCACTACCGCGTCGACGACCTCGACCGCGCCGACCGGGTGGCGCGGCTGCAGTACGACCTGGTGCGCGGCGAGGCCGGCTGGCAGGTCGCGGCGGAGCGACCGGTCGGCACCGGTGCCACGGCGCCCTGGGTGGCCATGCCGACGTTGCGCGTGCGTCGCGGCGAGCACGCCGTCGTGGCCGGCACGGTGCCGGCCGCCCGGCTGGCCGAGCACGTCGCCGTCGTCGACCGTGCCCTGCCCGGGCTCCGGTCGACGTGGTCGGGCGCACCCGCGCGCGCGCTGGTGCTCGCCCCGGCGACCCCGGCCGAGGCCGACGCGCTGCTCGGGCGCATCGCCACCCCGGGGACCGCACCCGTGGCAGCGACGACCGAGGGCCCCACCGGCGCCGCGGGCACCGCCACCGGTGACCGCATCGTGCTCGACCCCTCGGCCTTCGCCCGGCTCACCGCGAGCGGGCGCGACGTCGTGCTCACCCACGAGCTGGTTCACGTCGCCGTGCGGTCGACGGTGCCGGGCCGCCCGGCCGCCTGGCTGGCCGAGGGGTACGCAGACCACATCGGCTACGCCCGCGCCGACGTGCCCGCGAGCCGGCTGCTCGCGCCCCTGGTGTCCGCGCTGCGCACCGGCCACGGTCCACGGGAGCTGCCGAGCGCCGCCGACCTGCAGCCGGCCGCCGGCGACATCGAGGTGCCCTACCTGGCGGCGTGGCAGGCGGTCGAGCTGCTCGCCCACGACCACGGTGAGGCGGCGGTGCGCCGCCTCATCGCGGCGGGTGCGTCGACCGGCTCGGCGGCCGACGCGGAGGCCGCCACCGACGCGGCACTGGTGTCAGTGCTCGGCATCAGCCGCGCCGAGCTGACCGACCGGTGGCTCACCCGGCTGGGCCGGTTCGCCACGAACCCCGGCTGAAAGCCCGAGCGCCCCGGCGGACTCCATGTGCTTTTCGCGGAGTCAGGAGCACTTCGCGGAGTCAGGACGCGGTACGGCCCTGAGCCGACGAAGTGCTCCTGACTGTGAGGGGAAGAGCCGGGTCGGGGAGGCCTTCGCCGCCGGCTGACGGCTCGACCTCCCTCTCCGCCACCGCGGCCGGCTCACCCTGGGGCAGGGCCAGGGACGCGGCTACCAGCGCGCCCACCAGCCAGAACTGGTTGTAGAAGGCCTGCTTGTTGACCAGGTTGGCCACGGCCAGCACCAGCGCCAGCCAGCGCAGCAGCTCGTCCACGCCCGGGCGGCGCCGCCACACGGCATACGCCGCGATCGCCACCACGCCCACCATGGCGGCTCCGGTCACCCAGAACGGCAGGGTGATGCCGTGCTCGTTGAGGGCGTAGAGGTACCACGTGTTGGCGAACTTGATCGGATGGAAGGTCAGCAAGGTGGTGACGGTGTCACCGACGAACGCCCCGGCATCCGCCACGACCCAGGGCAGCATGAGCAGCCCGGCGAGCGCACCGGTCGCGAGCGTGCGCCACGCCCCGAACGGCCGCCACACCAGCAACACCGGCGCCAGCAGGGCGAGGTGCTGCTTGCTCGCGCACGCGAGCGCCAGTGGCACGATCGCCCACCACGCGCGGTCGCGCCGCACCAGCACCGCCCACCACACGATGAGCGCAGCGAGCACGGGCTCGGTCCAGGCCTGGTCGACCTGGGTCAGCGTGCCGGGCGCGAGCACGAGCACCGCCGTCACCGCCGCCGCGCGCTCCAGCCGACCGCGGGCCAGCGCCCAGAGGCCGGCGAACAGCACCAGCGACCAGAAGAGCACGGCCCACCGGACGTCGCCGACGAGCCACCGACCGGGGGCGGTGAGCACCGCCATCCACGGCAGGTAGGGGAAGAAGTCCTGCACCCCGGGGGAGTTGGTCCACTGCTGGGTGTAGACGTTGTCGCCGCGGGCCAGGGCGTCGGCGCCCTGCTGCAGCACCACCCAGACGTCGATCTTCGGAGCCTTGTCGCCGACGATGGCCACCACGGCCAGCACGGTGTGGGTGAGCACCGCGAGCGCGTAGGCCGCCACCGCGGCGCCGCGCCCCGGCCGGGTCAGCAGCACCGCGCAGCCCAGGCCGCCGGTGGTGAGCACGGCCAGGGATGCCGTGAGCCAGCCGCCGCGCAGGTAGCTGAACAGTGGCACGGTGAGCGTGATGGCGACCGATGCGGCCACCACGGCCGGGGCCAGCCACCGGGGCACGTCGAGCACCAGCCGTCGAGCGAGCCACCACCCGAGCAGCGCAGCGCACACCGTCAGGGTGAGCACGATCGGCACCTGGAAGCGCACGACGCTCCACTGGAGCACACCGAACCACGCGAGCCAGGCGGCGCCGAGCACGACGGCGGCGACCGGCCCGGTGGCGGGCCGCCCGACGCGCGACGATGGGGGTGCCGGCCCGGGAGCGGCGGTGGTCGCCGCGCTCGGGTCAGCCACCGTAGAGGGCGTCGACCTCGTCCTCGAAGTCACGCATGACGACGTTGCGCTTGAGCTTCAGGGACGGGGTGAGATGGCCGGACTCCTCGGTGAAGTCGGAGTCGAGGATCGCGAACTTGCGGATCGACTCGGCCTTGGACACCGCGGTGTTGGCGTCGTCGACGGCCCGCTGCACCTCGGCGACCACCCGCTCGTCGGTGCGGGCCGCGGCGAACGACACACCGTCGAGCCCGTGGTTGCGGGCCCAGCCGGGGTACATCTCCTCGTCGAGGGTGATCAGCGCGGCGATGAACGGCTTGCCGTCGCCGACGACGATGCACTGGCTGACCAGGGTGTGCGCCCGCAACCGGTCCTCGAGCACGGCCGGGGCGACGTTCTTGCCGCCGGCGGTCACCAGGATCTCCTTCTTGCGGCCGGTGATACGCAGGAACCCGTCGTCGTCGAGCTCGCCGATGTCGCCGGTGTGGAACCAGCCGTCGCGGACCGCCTCCGCCGTCGCGATCTGGTTTCCCCGGTAGCCCTGGAAGACGTTGACGCCGCGCAGCAGGATCTCTCCGTCGTCGGCGATGCGCACGTCGACGCCCGGCATCGGCTGTCCCACCGTGCCGATCCGCAGCGCGTCAGGCCGGTTGACGGTGGCCGGTGCGGTGGTCTCGGTGAGGCCGTAGCCCTCGAGGATCGTGACGCCGATGCCGCGGTAGAAGTGGCCCAGGCGGGTGCCGAGTGGGGCGCCACCCGAGACGGCGAACTGGATCTTGCCGCCCATCGCCTCGCGCAGCTTGCCGTAGACGAGCTTGTCGAACACCACGTGGCGCACCCGCAGGCCGAAGGGGACGCTCCCGGTGTCCAGCGCCTCCGACCACGCGACCGCGGCGGACGTGGCACCGGCGAAGATCCTGCCTTTGCCGCCGGCCTCCGCCCGGGCCTCGGAGGAGTTGTAGATCTTCTCGAAGACCCGCGGCACCGCGAGGATGAAGGTCGGCTGGAACGCGGAGAAGTCGTCGAGCAGGGCCTTGAGGTCGGAGGAGTGCCCCATCCGCACCCCGGCCGTCACAGCCAGCACCTCGATGAAGCGTGCGAACACGTGGGCCAGCGGCAGGAAGAGCAGCGTCGAGGAGCCGGCGGCCTTGACCACCTCGGAGATCTTCTCGGCGGCGTTCTCGGCGAGGGTGAGGAAGTTGCCGTGGGTCAGCTCGACGCCCTTGGGACGGCCGGTGGTGCCGGAGGTGTAGATGATCGTGGCGAGGCTGTCGCGGTCGAGCGCACCGCGGCGGCCGTCGAGCTCGGCGTCGTCGACGTCGTCGCCGTCGCGACTCAGGCTGTCGACGTCGCCGAAGTCGATGACCCAGACGTGCTGCAGGCCGGCCAGCCGCTCCCGGCCCTGCTCGACGGACGCCAGGTGCGAGTCGGTCTCGCAGATGACGCCGACGGCGCCGGAGTCGGCGAGGATCCACTCGACCTGCTCGGCCGAGGACGTCTCGTAGATCGGCACGGGCACGGCACCGGCCGACCACAGCGCGAAGTCGGCGACGGTCCACTCGTAGCGGGTGCGGCTCATGATGGCCACGGCGTCACCCAGGCCGATGCCGGCGGCGATCAGGCCCTTGGCGAGAGCGGTGACGTCGGCGGCGAAGGTCGCCGACGTGACGTCGGTCCAGCCGCCGCCGGACCGCACCGAGAAGGCGACCCGTCCCGGCTCAGCCCTCGCCCACCGAAGTGGCACGTCGGCGAGGCTGCCCTGGGTCGTCTCGGGCAGGACGAGCGGCGTGGACTTCTCGTGCACGGTCGGCTCCTTCGGGGTGCGGCGCACAGGGGACACCTCAACTCTATGACCCCGCGGGGCGGGTACCCTCCGTGCCATGGCCGACCGCACCCAGTCCACCGTCGAGATCGCCGCCGAGCCCGGCGCCGTGCTCGATGTCATCGCCGACTTCGAGCGGTACCCGGAGTGGGCGCACGAGGTCACCTCGGCCACGGTGATCAGCGAGGACGGCGACGGCTGGGCCGACCAGGTCGAGTTCCACCTGCACGCAGGGGCGATCAAGGACCACTACGTGCTCGAGTACGACTGGGACAACATCGCCGACGACGGCACCGGCAGCGTCTCGTGGCACCTGGTGCGCGCCACCCTCCTCAAGGGGCTCGAGGGCACCTACGCCCTCGCCCGCACCCCGGAGGGCACCCAGGTCACCTACGACCTCGAGGTCGAGCTGACGATGCCGATGATCGGGCTCCTCAAGCGCAAGGCCGAGAAGCACATCATCAACCTCGCGCTGACCGAGCTCAAGAAGCGCGCGGAGGGCTGACGCCCGCCATGACCCGCGTCGTCCTCGTGACCGGCAAGGGCGGCGTCGGAAAGACGACCACCGCCGCGGCGACCGCCGTACGGGCCGCCCGCAGCGGGCTGCGCACCCTGGTGATGTCCACCGATGCCGCGCACAGCCTGGGCGACGCGCTCGACGTCGAGCTCACCACCGCGGCCACCTGGCGCGAGACGACGCCGGTCGAGCCGGGGCTGCACGCCCTCGCCGTCGGCGCGCACACCGCCGTCGAGGCCGACTGGCAGGTCGTGCGCGACTACCTGCTCGGCGTGCTCGACGCGATGGGGGTCGACGCCGTCGTCGCCGACGAGCTCACCTCGCTGCCCGGCGCCGAGGAGGTCACCGCCCTCGCGGCGCTGGCCCACCAGGCCGAGAGCGGCGAGTGGGACCTCGTCGTCGTCGACTGCGCGCCCACCGCCGAGACGCTGCGCCTGCTCGCGCTGCCCGAGGTGCTCGGCTGGCACCTCGACCGGCTGCTGCCCGCGCAGCGTCGCCTGCTCACCGTGCTGCGCCCGGCCGCCTCGGCCGCCACCGGCGTGCCCGTGCCCGGCCCAGAGGTGCTGCTCGTGCTGCGCGCCTGGCGCGAGCTGATGGTCGGGGTGCGCGCCCTGCTCACCTCCCCCCGGGCCAGCGTGCGCGTCGTGCTCACCCCCGAGCGGGTCGTCATCGCCGAGAGCCGGCGGGTGCTCACCTCGCTGTCGCTGCACGGCTACGCGGTCGACGCCGTGGTCGTCAACCGGGTGCTGCCCCCCGCGCTGCCAGGCGACGTCGACCCGTGGCGCACGGCGTGGACCTCCGCCCAGGCGAGCGGGCTGGAGCAGGTGCGCGAGTCGTTCCTCGGCATCGCGCTGCTCTGCGCGCCCTATCTGGCGGGCGAGCCGATCGGCGCCGACGCGCTCGACGACCTCGCGACGGCGACGGTCGCCGACGGGCGCCCGGCCCCGCCGCTGATGGACGACGTCGACGTGCCGCGGATGCGGGTCGAGGCCGACGGCGCCGACTTCGTGCTCACCCTGCCCCTGCCGCTGGTGTCGGCAGGGATGGTCGGCATGGCCCGCCGCGAGGACGACCTGTTGCTCGAGGTGGGCGGCCAGCGCCGGGTCGTGACCCTGCCCTCGGTGCTGCGGCGGTGCATCGTGCGCGATGCTGCGGTGGGCAGTGGTGAGCTGCGGGTGCGGTTCGAACGTGACGAGGAGCAGTGGGCCAGTGGACGCTGAGCGCTGGGACGAGCAGGTCGGGTCGGTGGCCGACGAGGCCGGCCGGCTCCTGGAGAGCCTGCGCCGCACCGCTGCCGAGTCCGCGGCCCGCGGGTCCGCAGCCGACGACGGCCCGGATGCCGCTGGGCCGGCGGCCGCTGCTAGCTCGGGTTCGGCCGGCTCGGGGTCGGCCGGTGCGGCCGCCGCGCCATCAGGCGGGATCCCGGTTCCGGGCCCCGGTGCCGCCCCCGACGGCTCGGGCCACGACCCGTTCTGCACCTGGTGCCCGCTGTGCCGCGGCGCGGCGGTGGTCCGCTCGCTCAGCCCCGAGACCCTCGCCAAGCTCGCTGACCTCGCGACCCTGGCGGCGACGGTGCTCACCGACCTCGCGAGCAGCCGCCCGGCCGGCGGCCCCCCGGCATCCGACCAAGACCACCCGGCCACCCAACCGGGCGCTGCACAGGCGCGGCCGGGACACCGCTCACGGCACTCGGGGCCGGCGCAGAGCCGGCCCATCCCGGTCAGTGACGCCGACGACCCCCAGGAGGCACCCCGTGGCTGACGGTTCCCTCGCGATCGGCATCGACATCGGCGGCACCAAGGTGGCCGGCGGCATCGTCGACCCCGACGGCACGGTGCTGGCCCGCGCCCGACGCGATACCCCGCACCGGTCCACCACCCCGCGAGTGGTCGAGGACACCATCGTCTCGGTCGTCGACGAGCTGCTCGAGGGCAGAGCCGACGACATCACGGCGATCGGCATCGGGGCTGCCGGCTTCGTCGCCACCGACCGGGCCACCGTCGTCTTCGCGCCGCACCTCTCGTGGCGCAACGAGCCGCTGCGCGAGGCCCTGGGCAAGCGGGTGTCGCTGCCGATCTTCGTCGACAACGACGCCAACGCCGCGGTGTGGGCCGAGCACCGCTTCGGCGCCGGCCGCGGCGAGAGCCACCTGGTCATGGTCAACCTCGGCACCGGCATCGGCGGCGGCATCGTGCTGGGCGGACGCGTCATCCGCGGGCGCTACGGCATCGCCGGCGAGTTCGGGCACATGCAGGTGGTGCCCGACGGCATCCGCTGCGAGTGCGGCAACAAGGGCTGTTGGGAGCAGTACGCCTCCGGCAACGCGCTGGTGCGCGAGGCGCGCGGGCTGATGTCGGCCGGCAGCCCGGTGGTGTCCGACCTGTTCGACCGGGTGCAGGGGCGGCCCGAGGACCTCACCGGCCCGCTCGTCACCGAGGCCGCTCGCGACGGCGACCAGCTCGCCCGCGAGCTGCTCGCGGAGGTCGGCCGCTGGCTCGGCATCGGCATGGCCGACCTCGCCGCCGCGCTCGACCCCGGCATGTTCGTCATCGGAGGCGGTGTCAGCGCTGCGGGTGACCTGCTGCTCAACCCTGCCCGCGACGCGTTCCGCCGCCAGCTCACCGGCCGCGGCTACCGGCCGGAGGCGGCCATCGTGGCGGCCCAGCTGGGCAACGAGGCCGGGCTGGTCGGGGCGGCCGACCTGGCCCGCACCGACGCTGTCAGCGGCTGAGCCCGCCGGTGCCGCGCGTGCGGGTCGCGAGCTACAACACCCGCGACTTCCTCGACGACTCCCGCCTCGCGGCGCGGGTCGTGCGCGCGGTCGACCCCGACGTGCTGTGCCTGCAGGAGGTGCCGCGCCGGCTGGGCGGCGGCCGACGGGTGGCACGGTTCGCCGCCGCCTGTCAGATGGCCTGGACCGGCGGGCACCGGGGGAGCGGCGGCACGACGGTGCTGACCTCGGACCGGGTGCGGGTGCTCGGGTCCGAGCACCTCCGGCTGCCGGTGCGCTGGCCCGACCGCACCCGGGGGTTCGTCGTGGTGCGGGTGGCTCTGCCCGGCGGCGGCGAGCTCACCGCGGTCTCGGTGCACCTCAGCCTGAAGGCGCCCGAACGGGTGCGGCACACCGAGCGGATCCTCGAGGCGATCGCCGCCCTCGGGCCGCTCGTGCTCGCCGGCGACCTCAACGAGGACCACACGGGCGGCGCCTGGCAGCTGCTCGACGTGCCCGACCGGCTGCGGCTGGTCTCTCCGGACCGGCCCACGTACCCGGCCCGGTCGCCGCGGCGGCGGCTCGACGTGGTCTTCGCCTCCCCGCAGCTGCGGGTGCTGCCGCACCGCGAGGTGAGCGTGCCGGATGCCGTGTACGCGGCGGCCAGCGACCACCGGCCCACCTGGGTCGACCTCGAGCTCACCTGAGGCGCCAGCACGCAGAAGTCTGGCCGGCACGCAGAGATCGCCGCGCGTGCGAGGCGAACTGCTGCGTCCCTGGGTGCCCTCGACGGTGGACAACACGCCGTGGGCGGGCGACGGCCGGGGGCGTGTTCCCGACTCTCGACCGGACGGCGGCTGGGTCAGACCCGGGCGCCGTTGTCACCGCTGGTCGGGTCGCGGTGGTTCGGCTGGCGCAGGATGAGCAGCCCGAACCCGATGAGCGACACCACGATCGACACCACGAACCAGCGGGTGCTGTGCGACGGCCGGGCGAACACGACCCACAGCAGCATCAGCGGGCCGGCGACCAGGCCGATGACGGCACCCCAGAAGTGCAGGTCCTCCTGCGGGGGAAGCTCGACCTCGGGCGGCTCGAAGTGCTCGTCGTCCTCGTCGAGCGCATTCTCGGCCTCCTCGGTCGCCGCAGCCACCGCATCCTCGGTCGCGGGGTCGGCAGGCTCGGCGGCGCGCCAGGCCGAGGCGGGCACGACGACGTCGAGTGGGGAGGGGTTGACCCACGGCGCGCGGGGCGCGGCCGACGGCGCGGCGGGCGCACCGGCATCCGGCTCGGTGGCGTCGTCGACGGGCGGCTCAGCGCCGGTTCCCGGGTCGGCAGGGTCGGGGTCGACCTCGCCCGGGGCCCGCTCGTGGTGGGGGAGCCCGTCCACGTCGGCCGCCGGGGCGTCCCAGCGCGCCACGATGGAGGCGAAGCGGGCCTCGACGTCGCGCTCGTCCATGTCACCGGGCCGGTCTGGCACGGGGTCTCCTCGGGTGCTGCGGGGTTGGACCACGATCTTCGCACGGCTGGATGGGCACGAGACATTGTGACCCAGTGCACTAGAGTCTGGGCGTCGCACGATGAAGGGTTAGGTCCGTTGATCTACTGGGTGTTGAAGACGGTCGTCCTGGGGCCGATCCTCCGCCTGCTCTTCCGTCCCTGGGTCGAGGGCGCTGAGCACATCCCCGAGACGGGGGGCGCCATCTTCGCCAGCAACCACCTCTCGTTCTCCGACTCGATCTTCCTGCCGCTGGTCGTGCCGCGCCGGATGACGTTCCTCGCCAAGAGCGACTACTTCACCGGTGAGGGGCTCAAGGGCCGGCTCACGGCGGCGTTCTTCAAGGGTGTCGGGCAGCTGCCGGTCGACCGCTCCGGTGGCCGCGCCAGCGAGGCGGCCCTGCGCTCGGGCCTGAAGGTGCTGAACCGCGGCGAGCTGCTCGGCCTCTACCCCGAGGGCACCCGCAGCCCCGACGGCCGGCTCTACAAGGGCAAGACCGGCGTGGCCCGGATGGCGCTCGAGGCGGGCGTGCCGGTCATCCCGGTCGCGATGATCGACACCGACAAGGCCCAGCCCACCGGCACCAAGATCCCCAAGCTGATCCGCGTCGGCGTGAAGATCGGCACCCCGCTCGACTTCTCGCGCTACGAGGGCATGGAGGGCGACCGGTTCGTCCTGCGCTCGATCACCGACGAGATCATGTACGCGCTGATGGAGCTCTCGGGCCAGGAGTACGTCGACATGTACGCCACGGCGATGAAGGACCGCATCGCCCGCGAGAAGAAGAACAAGGCCAAGGAGGCCGCCGAGGCCGCCCAGCCGGGCCGTGCGGCATCCGAGCTCGAGGACGCCCTCGACGGGCTCGACGACGACACCGACGACGACGCCGGTCCGCAGCGCCGCGCGAGCTGACGGTCCCCGGTCGGGAGCAGCAGGAGGGGCCCACCGGGCATACCGCCATACGGGCCACACCAGGGCTGCGTGGGTGCGGGACCTATCCTTGACCCTCGTGAGCACGACCACCGATCCCGACCCCCGCCAGCGGCTTGCCGCCGGTGCCGAGCTGCCGGCCGCCCAGCAGCCGGTCTGGCCCGACCGGGCCGCCCTCGACGCGGCCGTGGCCACGCTCGCGAGCTACCCGCCGCTCGTGTTCGCGGGGGAGTGCGACGTGCTCAGAGACCGCCTCGCGGCGGTCTCGCGGGGTGAGGCGTTCGTGCTGCAGGGCGGCGACTGCGCCGAGACCTTCGCCTCGGCGACGGCCGACAACATCCGCGACCGGGTCAAGACCATCCTGCAGATGGCGGCGGTGCTCACCTACGGCGCGTCGGTGCCGGTGGTCAAGGTCGGCCGGATGGCAGGGCAGTACGCCAAGCCGCGCTCGAGCAACGACGAGACCCGCGAGGGCGTCACCCTGCCGGCCTACCGCGGCGACATGGTCAACGACTTCGAGTTCACCCTCGGCTCGCGCACGCCCGACCCCCAGCGCCTGGTGAACGCCTACCACGCGAGCAGCGCGACGCTGAACCTCGTGCGGGCGTTCACCACCGGCGGCTTCGCCGACCTGCGCCACGTGCACGACTGGAACAAGGGCTTCATCGCCAACTCCGCCAACGCGCGCTACGAGCGCCTGGCGAAGGACATCGACAAGGCGATGAAGTTCATGCGGGCCTGCGGCGCCGACTTCGAGGCGATGCGCGCCACGGAGTTCTTCTCCGCGCACGAGGCGCTCGTGCTCGACTACGAGCGCCCGATGACGCGCATCGACTCTCGCACCGGCGACCTCTACGACACCTCCGGGCACTTCGTGTGGGTGGGGGAGCGCACCCGTGACCTCGGCGGCGCGCACATCGACTTCGTGGCTGCGGTGCGAAACCCGGTAGGCGTCAAGGTTTCTGCCAACGCCGACACCGACGACCTGCTGCGCATCATCGACAAGGTCGACCCCGACCGCGAGCCCGGCCGGCTCACCTTCATCACCCGGATGGGGTCCGGCCGCATCCGCGAGGCGCTGCCGACCATCGTCGAGAAGGTCACGGCATCCGGCGCGCCGGTCACCTGGGTGTGCGACCCGATGCACGGCAACACCTACGAGTCGGCCTCGGGCTACAAGACCCGCGACTTCGACGACGTCGTCGAGGAGGTCGAGGGCTTCTTCGAGGTGCACCGCGGCCTGGGCACGGTGCCCGGCGGCATCCACGTCGAGCTCACCGGCAACGACGTCACCGAGTGCGTGGGTGGCTCGGAGAAGATCCTCGACGCCGACCTCAACCTGCGCTACGAGTCGGTGTGCGACCCGCGGCTGAACCACCAGCAGAGCCTGGAGCTGGCGTTCCTCGTCGCCGAGATGCTCAACGAGGACTGAGACCCGGTGCTTGCCGACCTGCTGTCCGACACCCTGACCGCCCCCAACGCCGCCATGCGTGACGCGATGGCGCACGCCCCCGTCGGCGACGACGTCTTCGGCGAGGACCCCACCGTGCGGGCGCTCGAGGAGCGGGTGGCCGACCTGCTCGGCCACGAGGCCGGCCTGTTCGCGCCGTCGGGGTCGCTGGCCAACCAGCTCGGCCTGCGGCTGCACGTCGGCCCGGGCCAGGAGCTGGTCGCCGACCAGCAGGCCCACGTGCTGCGCGCCGAGATGGGGGCCGGCGCGGTGTTCTCCGGCATCACCAGCCGCTCGTGGCCCAGCGAGCGGGGACTGCTCGACCCGGCCGGGCCGCTGTCGCTGGTCACCACCGGCGTCGGGCCGTACCAGGTCGAGACCTCGCTCGTCGTGCTCGAGAACACCCACAACTTCGGCGGTGGCACGGTGCAGCCGATCGGCGCCATCCGCGAGGTGCGCGCGGCGACCTCGGCCGTCGGCGTCGCGATGCACCTCGACGGTGCGCGGCTGTGGAACGCCCACGTCGCCTCGGGGGTCTCACTGCGCGACTACGGCACCGAGTTCGACACCGTGAGCGTCTGCCTCTCCAAGGGGCTGGGAGCACCGGTGGGCTCGGTGCTTGTCGGCTCGGCCGAGCAGATGGCCGCCGCCCGCATCTGGCGCAAGCGCTACGGCGCCGGAATGCGCCAGGTCGGCATCCTCGCCGCCGCCGGGCTCTACGCCCTCGACCACAACATCGAGCGGCTCGCCGACGACCACGCCCGGGCGGCGCGCTTCGCCGCGGCGTGTGCCGAGGCGGCACCGGCTACCATCGACGCGGCCACCGTCGAGACCAACATCGTCGTGCTCGATGTTGGCGCAGTCGGTTGGGGCGCACCGGAGTTCGTCGCCGCACTGCTCGAGCAGGGCGTGCGCACGTACGCCGTGGGGCCCGGTCGGGTGCGCGCGGTGTGGCACCTCGACGTCGACGACGCCGGCAGTGGTGCCGCGGTCGACGCCGCGACCACGCTGCTGCGCCAACGGGTCACCCCAACCGACGCGACACCGCAGCCATGAGCCGTCGGGCGGTCGAGACGTCAGCGGCCCCGCCGGCGCTCGGGCCCTACAGCCAGGCGATCGTCGCGAGCGGCCTGGTGTTCTGCTCGGGCACGGCGGGCATCGACCCGGCGACCGGCGTGGCGCCGGACGGCATCGAGGCCCAGACCGAGCAGGCCCTGACCAACCTTGCCGCCGTCCTCGAAGCAGCCGGGTCCTCGATGGCGCACCTGGTCAAGACCACGATCTTCTACGCCGACGTCGACGACTTCGCGCGGCTCAACGAGGTCTACGCACGGCACATGCCCGACCCGCCACCGGCGCGCTCGGCGCCCGCCAACGTGCGGCTGCCCCGTGGGCTCCTCGTCTCCATCGACGCCATCGCGGTGCTGCCCGAGCGCTGAGCCCGGGCTGGGGGCACCCGATCCGACCCTGGGGCGCCGGCATCCGGTATGACTGGGAGATGAGCACCGTCCGCTTCGGGTTGAAGCTGAGCCAGAACGCCACCATCGACCAGCTGCGCGAGCTCTGGCGCCTTGCCGACGAGGGCGGGTTCGACAGCTGCTGGGTGATGGACCACTTCGCCACCCTGGGCCCCGCCGACGACGGGCCCATCTTCGAGACCTGGACGATGCTGGCGGCGATGGCCCAGCTCACCAGCCGCGCCCGGATCGGCTGCGCGGTGGTCGGCAACACCTACCGGCACCCGGGGGTGCTCGCCAAGATGGCGGTCACGGTCGACCACCTGTCCGGCGGGCGGCTCGACTTCGGCATCGGCGCCGGGTGGGCCGAGAACGAGCACACCATGCTCGGGCTCGAGTTCGGCACCCGCGGTGACCGCGCTGACCGCCTCGAGGAGAGCCTGCAGGTGATCCTCGGGCTGTGGACCCAGCCGCACACCACCTTCGCGGGGCAGCACTACCAGCTGACGGATGCCGTCGCCGAGCCCAAGCCGGTGCAGCGGCCGCACCCGCCGATCTGGATCGGCGGCTCCGGCCCGCGGCGCACGCTGCGGCTCGCCGCCCAGTACGCCGACGTGTGGAACGCCGCCGGGGGCACGCCCGAGGAGGTCGCCGCGTCGTCGGCGATCCTCGACCAGCACTGCGCCGGCGTCGGGCGCGACCCGGGCGAGATCCGCCGGTCGGTGCAGGTCGGGGTGGGGGCCGACGACGTGGCCGGGCTCCCGGTGCTCGTCGAGCCCTACGTCGCCGTCGGCGTCACCGACATCATCCTCATCGTGCGCGACGACGACCCGGTGGCCGTCGCCGAGCAGGTCACCCGCGCCCTGCCGCGGCTGCGCGAGCTCGGTTGAGCCGCACCACCCGCTCGGTCGAGACCCGTTGCCGCGCTAGACGTCGTGGTGCAGGGCCTCGACCGGCGGCTCGTCGGCCGCTGACGCACCCGGGTCGCGTGGGGTCGACCGCAGCTCGACGAGGTACATCGCCACCACGACGAGCGCGCCGCCGACCAGCATCCGCCCGGTGAGGCTCTCACCGCCCAGGGTGACCGCGAACAGGGCCGCGAAGACCGGCTCGAGCGCCATGACGATCGCGGCCCGCGTCGCGGTGAGGTGCGCCTGGGCCCAGGTCTGCGCCCAGAGCGCCAGCGCGCCCGCCGCCAGGGCCATGTAGAGCAGCGAGGCCCATTGACGACCGTCGGCCGGCAGGGTCAGCCCGTCGGGCAGGGCCACCCCCGCGGCGACCACCGTGATCACGCCGGCCTGCACGGTGGCGAGCCCGAAGGCCGCCCCCGGCGTCGACCAGCGGCCGAGCGCGACGATGTGCCCGGCGTACAGGATCGCTGACAGCAGGGTCAGCGCCTCGCCGATGCCGACCGAGAGCCCCTGCAGCGACAGCAGCGCCAGCCCGAGCGTTGCCAGGCCCACCGCGAACCAGGTGACCTTGCCGATCCGGTCGTGCAGCAGCACCGCCCCGAGCACCGGGGTGAGCACGACGTAGGTGCCGGTGATGAAGCCCGACACCGACGCGTCGGTGTGCGCCAGCCCGGTGGTCTGCAGCACCTGCGCCACCCCGTAGAGCAGCCCGAGCACCACCCCGACCCGCAGCTCGCGCCGGGTGAGCGCGAGCGTCTGGCGCCGGAACAGCACGGACATCACCACGGCGGCGATGCCGAACCGCACCGCGAGGAAGTCGGCCGGCGGCACGGTCTCGACGAGGTCGTGGATCAGGAAGAACGTCGAGCCCCACACCGCCGTGACGCTGACGAGCAGGAGCGTGGCGAGCCGGGCGTGCCCGGCCGGGGCGGCCACGGCGGTCAGACGATCGTGATGGTGACGGTGCTGCCCTTGGGCGCCATGCTGCCGGCCTGGGGCGTCTGGGACCGCACGGTGTTGAAGAAACCGCCCAGCAGCTTCTCCACCTTGACCTTGAACCCGGCGGCCTGCAGCGCGGCGCGCGCCTGCTGCAGCTGCTCGGCGACGACGTCGGGCACGGCCACCAGCGCCGGGCCCTTGGAGACCACGAGGGTGACGGTGTCGCCGCGGAAGGCCGTGCCGTCGCGCGGGCTCTGGCTGATCACCGCGCCCTTGGCCACGGTGTCGCTGTTCTGCTGCTGGGTGGCGTCGACCTGCAGCCCCAGGGCGCTCAGCTGGCGGGCGGCCCCGGTGGCGTCCTGGCCGGTGAGGTCGGGCACCTTGATCGGGTGGCGTCCCCGGCTCACCGTGAGCGCCACGGCGGTGCCCTTCTTCAGGCTCGCACCGGGACCCGGCTTGGCGGTGACCACCTGTCCCTCGGGCACCTTCTCGTCGTAGGCCTTGCTGACCTTGCCCACCTTGAGGTTGACGGCCTTGATCCGGGCGGTGGCCTCGGCCAGCGTCATGCCGACCACGGGTGGCACGGCATACCGCTCCGGTCCCTTGGAGACCACGAGCGCCACGGCTGCCCCGCGCCGCAGGGTGCTGCCGGGCCCAGGGTCGGCCGACACCACCACGCCCGCGGGCACGGTCTCGCTGAACGCCTGCGACACCCGTGCGTCGAGCGCGGCCTGGTGCACGGCGCTCACCGCCTCGGCCTGGGTGCGGCCCTGCACCGACGGCACGGTGGCCGTGGCTCCCGGCCCGAGCAGGAAGAACCACGCGGTCAGCGCCGCGACCAGCACGGATGCTGCGACGGCCGGCCACCAGCGCCGGCGCCGGCGGGGCGCGGTGCCGGGCACCACGCGACCCTCGATCGGTGGCGGCGGCACGGTGATGGCCACCGTCTCCGAGCGCGGGCGGGTGGCGACCCCGCCGGCGGCCGCCACGGATGCCGCGTGCACCCCTTGTACGGGGAAGGTGGCCGTCGAGGTCGGCTGCGCGGCGGCCACCGAGGCGGCCCGCCCGGCCGGCCGGGCGTCGAGCTCGTCGAGGGACAGGGTGGCCCGGGTGTCACGCACCAGCTCGAGGAACTGGGCGGCATCCGCCGGACGCTCGTCGGGGTCGCGGGCCGTGGCGACGGCGACGAGCTCGTCGAGCTCGGTCGGCAGCCCGGCGACCCGGCTCGAGGGCGTCGGCACCCCGCCGTGCACGTGCTGGTAGGCGACGTGGATGGCGGTGTCGCCGGTGAACGCCTTGGTGCCGGTGAGCATCTCGAAGAGCATCAGCCCGGCGGCGTAGACGTCGCTGCGCGCGTCGGCGATGCCGCGCTCGACCTGCTCGGGGGCGAGGTAGGCGACCGTGCCCAGCAGCACGCCCTGGGTGCTCGTGACGGTCTGGCTGGTGACGGCGCGGGCCAGGCCGAAGTCGGCGACCTTGACCGTGCCGTTGTCGTTGATGATGACGTTCTCGGGCTTGACGTCGCGGTGGATCAGCCCCTTGGCGTGGGCCTCGGCGAGTGCCTGCAGCACCGGCTCGAGCACGTCGAGGGCGGCCCGGGGCGAGAGCAGCCCCTCGTCGCGCAGCACGTCGCGCAGGGTCTGGCCGGGCACGTACTCCATCACCAGGAAGATGCAGCCGTCGTCCTCGCCCTGGTCGTAGACCGCCACCACGTTGGGGTGCGAGAGCGACGCGCTGGAGCGGGCCTCGCGCCGGAAGCGGGTGACGAAGCTCTCGTCGTGGGTGAGGTGCTGGCGCATGACCTTGAGCGCGACCTCGCGGTCGAGCCGCTCGTCGAGGGCCAGGTAGACCGTCGCCATCCCCCCGTCGGCGATCCGACGGAGCACTCGGTAGCGCCCGTCGAGGGTGCGCCCGATGAGCGCGTCGCCGGTGGATGACACCGTAGGAGTGTACGTAGTTCCGGACACCGACCCGTCACCCACCGTCCGTGATCACATGGTTGCGCGCAGGGCCATGACGTTGCGCACGTACAGCTTGGTGTCGCTGTACATGCCGTGCTGCTGCAGTGCGCCCAGCCCCTGGTAGTAGGCCGCGACGGTCTTCTCCATGCTGTTGGTGGAGCGGCCCAGCGAGCGCAGCATGACCACTCCCGCGGTGATGTTGTCGCCGGCCTTGAGCAGGTCGAGCCGGCGCCCCACCAGGCCCGAGGCCCACTGGCCGCCCTCCGGGATCACCTGCATGACGCCCACCGCGTTGGCCGGGGAGACGGCTCGCTGGTGCCAGCCCGACTCCTGGTAGGCGATGGCCAGCGCCAGGCGGGTGTCGACCCCCTGCTGGCGGGCGATGCGCACGATCAGCGCCTTGGTCTCGCTGCGGCTGGGCACCGACCGCCGGGCCAGGATCGCCCGGTTGCGGGCAGCGGCCTCGGCGATCGCCCGGGGGTACGTGCGGCCGTTGAAGGTGTCGGGCACCGCGCTGCGGGCCGACTTCGGCTTGCCGGGCAGGCGCAGCACCTGGCCGGGGTAGATGAGGGATCGGCTGGAGATCGTGCTGGCCCGGGCGATGGCGGCGATCGACGTGTGGTGGCGAACGGCGATCGTGCTCAGCGTGTCGCCCGCCCGCACCCGGTAGGTCGTGGTGCTGGTGGTGGCTCGGCTGCGGGGGGCGGCGGCCTCGCCGGCGGTGGCGCGCACGACGATCCGCTGGCCCGGCTGGATGAACGAGCGGGTCGAGAGGTGGTTGGCCTTGAGCAGCGAGGCCAGCGGCACCCGGAAGCGGGTGGCGATGTCGAAGAGGGTGTCACCGGCGCGCACGACGTAGACCTGCGAGGTGGCGCGGGGCCGTGCGGGAGCCTTCCCGGGGGCGGAGGCGCGCGGCACGTTGAGCACGGTGCCCACCATGAGGGCGCGGGGGTTGTGGATCGAGTTGCGCGTCGCGAGCGCGCCCACCGTGGTGCGGAACCGTGCGGCGATGCCGACCAGCGTGTCGCCCGAGCGAACGCGGTAGGTCGTCCACCCGTGCGGGGCGGGGTTCGCCGCCGCCACGTGTGCTGCGGGCAGGACGGCGGTGGGGGGCACCGTCGCGGGTGGGGCGGAGATGACCATGACCTGTCCTTGGCTCGGCACCAACGTGTGACAACCGTGACGGGTGTGGTTGCCGTGTCTGTTGGGACACACGGTACCCGAGTGACCTGCGTGCTGCGCGGGATGCCGGTCGTCGGACGCGTGCGTGTTCACCGCCGCAGGCGTGGGCTTGGTCACCCGGGTGCCCGACCCCGCATCCGGGCGAACCCCGGCCGCCGAGGCGCCGGGCTGTGGCACCCTGTGCACCGTGAGCGACGCACCGCAGGATGCCGGACCCGAGCCCGTGGACGACCTCGAGGCCCTGGTGGGCTCGTGGTTGACCATCCCCGACCTCGCGGAGCGGCTGGGCCTGCCGCTGTCGTCGGTGCGCAAGCTCGTCGAGGACCGCGAGCTGCTCGCCCACCGGGTGGGGGAGCGCCGCGTGGTCGCGGTGCCGGCCGGCTTCGTCGACGAGCACGGTCCGCTGCACGCCCTCAAGGGCACCTTCACCGTGCTGGCCGACGGCGGGATGTCCGACACCGAGATCCTGCGCTGGCTGCACACCGCCGACGACACGCTGCCGGTGCCGGGCTCGCCGCTCGACGCCATCCGGGCCGGCTTCAAGACCGAGGTGCGGCGCCGCGCCATGGAGCTGGCCTTCTAGGTCGCCCCGACCACCCGCTCGAGTTCAGGAGGAGCGGGCCGTCGCGATGCCGACCAGGTCGAGCAGCGCCGACCGAGCGGCGTCGTCGAGCGAGGTGGCGCGGTCGAGGGCAGCCCGGGCCGTGGTCGCGAGCCCCTCGATCTCGTCCTCGAGCCGGGTGACCGCCCCGGAGCCGCCGATGACGGCGCGCAGCTCCTCGACCTGCCCGGCATCGAGGTCCGGGCGGCCGAGCAGGGCCTCGACCCGGGCCCGGCCGGCGGCGTCGGTGCCGGCGAGGGCGTGCGCCAGCAGCACCGTGCGCTTGCCCTCGCGCAGGTCGTCGCCGGCCGGCTTGCCGGTCTCCTCCGGGTCGCCGAACACCCCGAGGAGGTCGTCGCGCAGCTGGAAGGCCCGGCCGAGGTCGAGCCCGTAGCGTGACAGCGCCGCCAGCCCGGGCTGGTCGAGCCCCCCGGTGGTGGCGCCGATGAGCAGCGGGTGCTCGACGGTGTACTTGGCGCTCTTGTAGCGGATCACCCGGCCGGCCCGCTCGACGCGCTCCTCGTCGGCCAGGCCCTCCCACGGCCGCATCGACTCCACGACGTCGAGGAACTGGCCCGCCATCAGCTGGGTGCGCATCAGGTCGAACAGGGGGCGGCCGCGCTCGAGGTCGGCCTCGGGCAGGCCGCAGCCGGCGTAGACGGCGTCGGTCCAGGTGAGGCACAGGTTGCCGGCGAGCACCGCGCCCGCGAGCCCGAACCGGTCCTGGTCACCCGCCCAGCCCCGCGCGCTGTGGCGGGTCGCGAAGGCACGGTGAGCGGCCGGCATCCCACGGCGGGTGTCGGAGTCGTCCATGACGTCGTCGTGGATGAGCGCGGCCGCCTGGAACAGCTCCATCGCGCTCGCCAGCCGCACCAGCGCGCCGGAGTCGGGCCGGCCCGCCGCCCGGTGCCCCCAGTACAGGAAGGCGGCGCGCAGCCGCTTCCCGCCGCGCAGCAGGTCGGCGACCGCGGTGAGCAGGTCGTCGACGTCGGGGCCCAGCTCGGCGAGCACCGCGGCCTGGGTGGCCAGCTCGGTGTCGAGGCACTCCTGCACGCGGCGGCGCAGGTCGACGCCGTCGAGCGGGCTGGGCACGGGGGACCTCCTGCCACGTCCCCCGGGCAGCGGGGGTCGAATGATGGGTGCCCAGAGCCTACGGCGTGCGGGCTGGGCTACCCTCACCGCCATGGCGCACCACGGCGGAGGGGGACGGCCCGAGCACCTCGTCAGGTCGATCCCCGGCGTCCTGGCGGAGGAGAAGCCGTCGATCAGCTTCGAGTTCTTCCCCCCGAAGGACGACGAGTCCGAGGCGGCGCTGTGGCTGGCGATCCGGCAGCTCGAGCGGGTGCGCCCGGCCTTCGTGTCGGTCACCTACGGCGCCGGCGGCACCACCCAGGACCGCACCGTGCGGGTCACCGGCCGGATCGCCGACGAGACCTCGCTGACCCCGCTTGGCGCACCTCACCTGCGTCGGGGCCTCGGTGCACCAGGTGCGCCAGGTCGTGGGCGCCTACGCGGCCTCGGGGGTGCGCAACATCCTGGCCCTGCGCGGCGACCCGCCGGGCAACGTGCGCGGCCACTGGACCCCCCACCCCGAGGGGCTCGACCACGCAGAGCAGCTCGTCGCCCTGATCCGTCGCCTGGGTGACTTCACGATCGGCGTCGCCGCCTTCCCGGACGTGCACCCCGACAGCCCCGACCTCGACCACGACGTCGACGTGCTGGTGCGCAAGGCGGATGCCGGGGCGAGCTTCGCGATCACCCAGATGGTCTTCGACGCCGACAGCTACCTGCGGCTGCGCGACAAGGTGGCGGCACGGCGGACGCTGCCGATCACGCCGGGCCTGATGCCGGTGACCAACCTCAAGCAGATCACCCGGATGTCCGAGCTGATGGGCACCCCGCTGCCCCCGGCGGTCGTCGCGCGCCTCGAGGCCGTCAAGGACGACCCGACGGCGGTGCGGGCGGTCGGGGTGCAGATCGCCACCGAGCTGGGGCAGCGGATGCTCGACGAGGGTGCGCCCGGCATCCACTTCATCACCATGAACCGGTCGACGGCCACGCTCGAGGTGTTCGAGAACCTGGCGCTCTGAGCCGGCCCGCCGCCCACGCCGGAGGGCGTCAGCGGCGCCAGAAGAGGTGGTGGACGACGCCGCTCGGGCTCGGGACCTGCTCGTGGTGGAAGCGGTCGAGCAGCTCGTCGGGGGAGTCCCAGAGCTTGCCTCCGCGGCCGATCTCGACGGGGGCGACGGCGACGTGCAGGGTGTCGACGAGGTCGGCCTCGAGGAACTCGCGCACCGTCGACACGCCACCGCCCAGGCGCACGTCCTTGCCGCCTGCAGCCGCCCTGGCCTGCCGCAGGGCCTCGTGCGGCTCGGCGTCGAGGAAGTGGAAGGTGGTGTCGGACAATGAGATCGAGGGCCGCACGTGGTGGGTCAGCACGAAGACCGGGGTGTGGAAAGGCGGCTCGTCGCCCCACCAGCCCTGCCAGCCGAGTTCCTCCCACGGCCCCTGCTGCGGGCCGAACTTGCCGCGGCCCATGATCTCGGCGCCGATGTTGTGGGAGAAGTCGCGGGTGAAGTAGTCGTCCAGTCCGCGGCTGCCACCCGAGTCGGTGCGGTTCGGCCAGCTGGCCGTCGCGCCGGCCCACGCGGCGAGCTGTGCGGGGTCGGCATGGCCGAAGGGCCGCTCGAGGCTCTGGCCCACGCCGGTGCCGAACCCGTCGGTGGAGAGCATGAAGTTCTGCACGCGCAGCAGCTGCTCGCGGGGGGCGCTCATGACGCGGCCACCGAGGCGGCGAGCCCGTTGAGGGCGTAGTGCGCCTGGGTCACGGCGAAGGCGTCCCAGTCCCAGGCCGCAGGCCGCCCGGCGAGGCTGGGCTCGAGCCGGTCGAGCGAGGTCTGCAGCCCGACGAGGTAGCAGTTGTCGACCGCCTCCTGCACGTCCGGGACGACGTGGCTGAGCCGCAGGATGCAGCCGGTGGCGGCGGCCTCGAGCTCCCAGCGCATCGTCGAGCCCGGCGCGGGATGGGTGTGTTCGAGGAGCACTGGCGGCTCGAGGCGCAGGATGGTGCAGGTCATCCTGACCGGCCCGCCGTCGCCCCGGCCGGCGAAGACCAGCTCTCCGCCCTCGCGCAGGTCGACGGTGATGTCGGCCTCGAAGGGCAGCCACCAGTCGGCCAGCCGCGCCGGGGTGGTGATGGCATCCCACACGTCATGCACGTCGTAGGCGAGGTGGCGCTCGAAGCGGATGACCCCGCCGTCGGCGGTGCGCTCGAGCACGCCGTCGTAGCGGGTGGTGAGGTCGTCGGTCACTGGGATCGCTCCTTCGGGGGGATCGGACGGGCGGTGCGCTCGAGGTGGCGCTCCAAGGAGTCCAGGCGGCCGGCCAGTTCGGCGCGGTAGGGCTCCAGCCACTCGTCGAGCTCTCGCAGCGGCTCGGCGCGCAGCCGGTAGAGGCGGCGCTGGGCGTCGCGGCGGACCTCGACGAGGCCCGCGTCGCGCAGCACCTTCAGGTGCCGGGACACCCCGGGCTGATGCATGCCGACGGCGTCGACGAGCTCGGTCACCGACCGCTCACCGCCGCGCACGGCATCGAGGATGCGGCGGCGGGTCGGGTCGGTGATCGCCTCGAGGACGGCAGTCTGGGGCACCCCTTCAACATACGCTGAGCCATATATATCTGCAACCGTATGTTCGCTGTCGTCCACAGGCGCTCTGGCCTGGGTCAGCGGATGCTCGACGAGGGTGCACCCGGCATCCGCTCCATCACCATGGACCGGTCGACGGCCACGCTCGAGGCGTTCGACGACCTCGCGCTCTGAGCGCCGTTCCGGGGCACGTGCACCAACGCCACGACGGTGACGGCCGCCACGAGCACCAGGGCGACGACCGATGCCTCGGGTCCGAAGACGCCGCCAGTGAGCCACACGGGGGCGCCGGCCCGGGCCGTGCTCACGGCGAGCGAGCCGCCGAGGTCGCCGCCGGAGACGGCGGCGCCGAACAGGTAGCCCTGGGCGAGGTTCCAGGCCAGGTGCAGCCCGATCGGCACCCAGAGCCGCCCGGTGAGCGCGAACAGGGCACAGAACATCACGCCCGCCGTCGCCACGGTGGCGCCGGCCAGGACGTTGGCGCCGGGGTTCGCCAGGTGCAGGGCGGCGAACACGACCGCCGCGGCGACCAGGGCCCACCGCGGCCCCACCACGCGCCAGAGCAGGCGGAACAACAGGGCGCGCATCCACAGCTCCTCGGTGACGGCGGCCTGCAGGGCCAGCCCCAGCGGGGTCCACGGCTCCGCCGCACCCACCGGGCGCAGGTCATAGGCGCCGGTGAGCACGAGCACACCCATCAGGGTCGCCATCAACAGCAGCCCCAGGCCGGCACCGACCGCGAGCCCACCCGTAGCGGGGCGCAGGGCCAGCTCACCCGGCACGCGCCCCTCGCCGAGCCGCACGGCGAGGGTGTAGCAGCCGAGGGCGGCGACGCAGGAGCCGACGATGCCGGCCAGCTGCACCGTTGCGTTCCCGCTCGGGAGGTGGTCGACGGCCCACTGCAGGGGCAGCCCGAAGGCGCCTGCGGTGAGGAAGAACACCAGGACCAGCCAGGCCAGGGCGCGCAACCAGCGCCAGCGGCCGGGGTGCAGCACGCGCCGCTCGCCCAGCTGCACGGGTGGCACTCCCCAGTGCGTGTTCGTCATGAGCGTGGGTCGGTGGGGGTGACCGAGATGAGGGTGACCCCGAGGTCGCGGATCCGGGTGAGGATGCCGTGCAGCTCGGCCTGGTCGGCGACCGCACCGGTGAGGGTGGTGGTCCCGTCGACGTCGTGGGCCAGGGCGAGGCCGCCGAGTGAGGGCGCCCAGTGCGGGTCGAGGTGGCC
>CAWIEI010000019.1:0-282207 GCA_963834965.1 uncultured Actinomycetota bacterium
GCGTCACCGGTTCTGCGCGACCGGGATCCGCCGGGTGGGCCGGGTCGGCAGAGGCCGGGCTTGAAGCCGGCGGCTGACCCGCCGCACCGGCCGCGCCGGAGGTCTTGGCATAGGCGCCCACCGTGGCGAAGACAAGCCAGGCCGCCACCCAGCTGACCAGCAGTGCGGCGATGAAGCGGATCAGGGCGGTCTGCACCGCGAGGTTCCCGTCCATGACCAGCCACAGAACGGGGACGAAGAGAAGCAGGGCCACCGAGATGACCGGGCGATGCGGGGTGGGCAGCGGCTGCCCTGTCGCGGTGGCTCCGGGCGGCTCGGACGGTTGCTTCCTCTTCTTGCTCATCGCCCTGCTCCCTCGTCAGTCAGCATGGCCATCCAGCGGGTCAAGGTTGCCCGCTCGCCGTCGAGCAGGCCGACCGGCAGCGGCCCGGCCAGCGAGGCCGCAGGGTCTGCCGTCGCCGGGACGTTCACCAGGGCCAGGGCGTCGACGGTGCCGATCGAGGCCGCCCAGGCGACGACGTCGTCAACCTTCGTGCAGGCCCGGGCAACCGCCCAGGTGTACGTCGGCGCGAGAGTAGAGACGACCGACGCCAGCCAGCTGCCGGGGGCCGGCGGCATGGGGGCCTCGACCACCACGATGGTGCCGCCTGCCACGTCCTGCCAGAGCCGGCGGCTCATCGCGATGTCGGAGACGCTGGACAGCAACCGGCCGACCGGCACCTGGTGACCCCGCGACGATGCCGGCACCGCGAGATAGGTCTCGGCGGGATCCATGCCCAGCTCACGCGCCAGAGCTCCCGCAACGCCCAGCGCGGCATCAACCTCCCCCACCACGACGATGACCTGGCCAGGGGTCGCGACGATCAGCGGGCCCAACGGGCGCGACTCCACCCAGGACAGCAACCGGCGGTAGACGTCTGCGGGGTCGTGGATGCCCGCCAGAACGTGGGCGGGCACACCCATCCGCATCGCCCGCGCGGCCATCTGAGCTCCGCTGGGGGGAACAGTCGGGTGAGGGGTCCGCCCGTGCTTCGGCACGGCCTTGGCGGCAGGGGTCTCCCGCGCCTTCAGCTCGGCAGCGGCTGACGTCGTAGCCACCTCGGCAGCGGCTGACGTCGTAGCCACCTCGTCCGGCACCCGTCCGCCATCCGCCGGCGGCCCGGTGTCGATGCTGCTCTGGAGCCGCGACATGACGTCGGCGAAAGAGGCTGTCTGGGTCGAGACGGCCAGGGACTTGGCAACGGGTCCGCCGACGGCACGCGGTGGCAGCCCCGCTGATGGAGCGGCACCAATCGAGAGAACCGGGGAGGGAACCGCAAGTTTCGAGGTGGCACGTGAGGGCGCTTCTTGCGATGGCCCAGGCAGCACGCCTCGATGCAGTGCCTTCTCCTCCTCGTTGAGCCGGTCGACGAGCTCCATCACGGACTGAACGGGGCCGCCGCTGCGCTTGACACCGCGACTCGGGGCGTCAGCCGGCACCGCAGGGACCTCGACCTGGATGGTGAAGCGCTCCCGGGCGAAGAACCCGCCCACCCCACCCCGACGGACCTTCTCTGCCTGCACGATGCGCGCCCCGGTGCCGTACTGGGTACGAACCTGCTCCAGCAGCGTCTCCAGGTCAGGGCCCTCAAGCAGCAGGCGCAAGGCTGACATGCACTGCTCCTACCGGGGTGATGCTCAGCTGGGAGCCAAGCTCTGAGTAGGACAGAACAGGCAGGGTGGGCGCAGCGGCCTCAACGAGCCGGTGCAACGGCAGCCGCAGTGGCTGGGCGCACACCAGCACAGGGCGGTCTCCTGCCTGCTCGGCCTTCTCGGCCAGACGGGCGGTCTCGACGGCCAGCCGCTCGGCATACGCCGGGTCGACCAGCAGGAAGGAGCCGGAGTCCCCGGTGCGCAGCGACTCCAGCAGGTTCTGCTCCATCAGGGGGTCGAAGGTGATCACCGGCAGCCGGCCGTCGACGGCGTGGGTTGCCGAGATCGCCGGGCCCAGGGCAGTGCGTGCGGCCTCGAGCAGACCGTCGGGATCGGTGCTCGAACGGGCTCTGGAGCCCATTGCCTCGAAGATGCGAACGAGGTCCCGGATGCACACCCGTTCGACGAGCAGCGACTGCAAGCACCTCTGGATCTCGCCGAGGCTGAGCGGGGTGGGAGTGAGCTCTTCGATGACCACGGGGTGGGTGGACTTCGTCATCTCGATCAGCGTCTTGACGTCCTCGCGGCCGAGCAGCAGATGGGCGTTCCTGCGCACGATCTCGGCCAGGTGGGTGGTGATCACCGACGACCGGTCGACCAGGGTGGCGCCCGAGAGCCCGACGTGCCGGCGCATCTCCACGGGCACCCACTTGGCGTCGAGACCGAAGACCGGTTCCCGGGTCACCGTGCCGGGCAGCGAGGTGAGGTCATCTCCGATCGCCAGCAGCATGCCGCTGGGGGCTTCGCCACGGGCGACCTCGACCCCATGGAGCCGGATCGCGTAGGTCTTGGCCGGCAGGTCGAGGTTGTCGCGGGTGCGGACCAGGGGGATCACGATGCCCAGCTCGAGTGCCAGCTTGCGACGGAGCGCACGGACGCGGTCCAGCAGGTCGCCGCCGGTGGAGGAGTCGACCAGATCGATCAGGTCGTAGGCCAGCTCGAGCTCCAGGGGCTCGACCCTCATCTCCCGGGCGATCGACTCGGGGTTGTCGGGCGACACAGGTGTGCCGGCAGCCAGGGCAGCGGCCGCCGCCGGACTCTGGGCATCCAGCTGCTCCTTTTTGGGGAGGCGCTGGGCTATCAGCACCATCGCGGCGCCGACCAGCACGAACGGTGCCTTGGGCAGGCCGGGGATCATGGCCAGAAGCAGGATCGCGGACCCGGCGATCTGGAAGGCGCGACGCTGCTTGGCGAACTGGTGGATGAGGTCGCTGCCCATGTCATGCTCGGTCGTGGCCCTGGTCACGATCAGACCGGTCGAGATCGAGATCAGCAGCGCGGGAATCTGAGAGACGAGCCCGTCCCCGATGGACAGCAGGCTGTAGGTCGAGATGGCGTCACCCATCGACATGTGCTTCTGCACGACGCCGATGAAGAACCCCCCGATCAGGTTCACCAGGGTGATGACGATGGCTGCGATGGCGTCACCCTTGACGAACTTGGATGCGCCGTCCATCGCGCCATAGAAGTCGGCCTCGGCGGAGACCTCGTGGCGTCGTCGGCGCGCCTCGTCATCGTCGATGAGACCCGAGTTCAGGTCGGCATCGATCGCCATCTGCTTGCCGGGCATCGCATCAAGGGTGAACCGCGCAGCAACTTCGGCCACCCGACCGGCGCCATTGGTGATCACCACGAACTGGATCACGACCAGGATCACGAAGATCACCAGCCCGACCACGAGCGAACCGCCAACCACGAAGTGGCCGAAAGACTCGATGACCTTGCCGGCATACCCGTTGATCAACACCAGCCGGGTGGCGCTGACGTTCAGGGCCAGGCGGAACATCGTGGCGATCAGCAGCAGCGAGGGGAAGACAGCGAAGTCCAAGGGCCTGGTGACGGACAGGCTGACCAGCAGGATGAGGACGGCGCCGCTGATGTTCACGGCGATCAGCAGGTCCAGGACCATGGTCGGCAACGGGACGATCATCATCACGACGATCGAGATGATCGCAGCGGGAATGCCGATCTGGCCGATATGCCTCGATCTCACGGGACCTCACGTGCTCGGGTGGACCGTCATGGGCCTGTGGGTGCCGTCCTGGCGTGTTTCATATCGGCACCAGGGTGCGACACCTGAGGTTTCGCGGGCGGTTACCGGGCGCCGGCCATCGGACGGACGGTGTGAAGTCCGACGGCAGATCCCCTGCGTCGAAGGGCCATGACGAACGCCAGGATCCGGGCCACGGCGTCGAACAGGTCGACCGGGATCTCCTGACCCACTTCGCAGGCATCGAACAGCAGCCTGGCCAGCGCGACGTCTGCCACCATCGGTCGGTCGTGCTTGCGCGCTTCCTCGCGGATCTTGGCAGCGATCACTCCGCGGCCCTTGGCAACGACGATGGGCGCACCCTCTCCGGGCTCATACTTCAGCGCCACAGCCACGTGGGTCGGGTTGACCACCACCACGTCAGCGGTGGCCACACTGGCCATCATCCGGTTGCGGCTGAGCTCGCGCTGGCGCTGGCGCAGATGGCCCTTCTGGGTTGGGTCGCCATCAGTCTGGCGGTGCTCCCGCTTGATCTCGTCAGGGGTCATCATCATCCCCTTGTTGACCTTCCTGCGTGCGACCAGATAGTCAACAGCCGCGATGCCCAGGCCCACGAAGGCTGTCACCCGAAGCAGCTTCATCGCGGCCGCCGCCGCGCCGTTCACGGAGGCCGACAGCGACATGCCCTCTCCCATGGCCTGCGGCCCCACAGCCCTGAGGATCAGCCAGGCGACCAGACCGATGACCGCGAACTTCAGCAGGGTCTTCGCCAGCTGCCAGGCTGCCTGGACGCTGAACCACCGCTTGACCCCCTTGGCGACGTTGAGACTCTCGAACTTCGGCTTGAACCGCTTCGAGGAGATCTTCAGACCTCCCTGGCCGATGCCACCGAGGGTGGCGACCGCGGCTGCGCACAGAAGCATCGGCAGGATCGCGCCGGCGGCGCCCGTCGCCGCGGTGGACAGGATCTCGAGGACACGACCCGGCTCCGGCGCCATCATCAGGTCAGGGAGCTGCTTCATCACGGTGTCGAAGCCCTCACGCATTCGCTCCACCGTCAGCGGCGCGAGATAGCTGAAGGACAGCACCGTCAGCCAGGCCGTGATGTCGGCCGAGCGCGCGACCTGACCGTCCTTGGCAGCCTGCTTACGCCGTTGAGGTGTCGGCTTCTCGGTCTTCTGGGACTTGTCCTCGGCCACCCTCAGCCACCAAAGCCCTTGGTCAAAGCACCGAACGCCGCAATGATGTGGTTCAGGATCGCGCTGACAGCCCCCGGCAGGAACGCCACGGCGACGCTGGTCAGGGCCAGGGTCAGCAAGATCTTGATGGGGAAGCTCATCACGAAGATGTTGAGCGAGGGCACCGCCCGGCTGAGCAGACCCAGCGCCAGGTCAGCAAGGAACAGCACGACCACGACGGGGGCGGCGATCTGCAGGGTGGAGACGAAGAAGACCCCGACGTTCGAGGTGACCGTGCTGGTGATGGCCGAGATGCTGACCGGTTGCATGCGCAGCACGTCATAGGAGGCCATGAAACCGCGAATCAGGAACAGGTGTCCGTTCAGTGCGAACAGCAGGGTGACCGCCACCGTCTGGTAAACCCGCCCGAACATGCTGACGCTGACATTGGAAACCGGGTCATAGAGCGACGCCAGGGTGAAGCCGCTGGCAAGGTCGATGAGCTCACCTGCGGCCTGGACTGCCGCGAAGAGCATCTGCGCCAGGAAACCCAGGGACAGCCCGACGACCACCTGGAAGAGCACCGCGACGAGGATCGGGAAGAACTCCGGCGGGGGGGCCTGCGAAGCCAGACGAGGGCCGATCGCCATGGCGAGCGCCAGCGCCAGCGTGACCTTGACCATCTTGGGGATGCCGCGGTGGTTGAACGGCGGCGCTATCACGAGCCAGGCTGAGATCCGGACGGTGGCGAGCAAGATGGCGATCACCTGGTCGACCGGCACCTGCACGTTCACGGTGTGGTCACCCGGCTCATCCGGCAAGCAGCTGGGGCAGTGCGGCGAAGAGCATGTTGGTGAAGTCGATGACCTCGTCCATCATCCACTGCCCGCTGAAGAGGATGACGAGTCCGACGCCGATCAGCTTGGGCACGAAGGAGAGGGTGATCTCCTGGATCTGGGTGACCGACTGGATGACGGACACGCCGAATCCGATCGCCAGGCTCACCAACAAGATCGGGGCGCCCAGCTTGGTGGCCACGATCATGGTCTGGACGGCGAGGTGGACAACCGCGGCATCGTTCACAGGAACTCCTCGCTGACCATCAGTGGTAGCTCGTGACGAGGGCTTTGGTGATGAGGTCCCATCCGTCGACCATGACGAACAGCAACAGCTTGAACGGCAAGGAGATCATCACGGGAGGCAGCATCATCATGCCCATCGACATCAGGGAAGAGCTCACGACGAGGTCGATCACCAGGAAGGGGATGAAGATGACGAACCCGATGATGAAGGCGGACTTCAGCTCCGAGAGCACGAACGCCGGGATGAGCGTGGTCATCTGCACGTCGTCGGCCTTGGCCGGCCGGGGGCTCTTGCTCAAGGTGATCATGGTTGCCAGCTCGGTCTTGCGGGTCTGCTTGAGCATGAACGTTTTCAGCGGCACAACCCCCCGGTCGTACGCCTGGGTCTGGGTGATCTCCCCCTTGAGATAGGGCTGGACGGCCAGCTCGTTCATCTGCGTCAGCACGGGCGCCATGACGAAGAGACTGAGGAACAGGGCAAGCCCGGCCAGGACCTGGTTCGGGGGGATCGTGGGTGTTCCGAGCGCGTTGCGGGTCAACGACAGCACCACGATGATCTTGGTGAAGGCGGTGCAGAGCATCAGCAGAGCCGGGGCGACTGACAGGACCGTGAGCAGCAGAATGATGCTGATGGTCTGGCTGGGTTTGGTGGTGCCGGGGTTCAGGTCCACCGACACGCTGCCTGGGCTGGTCGTGCTGGTGGTACTTGACGCGGTGGGGGTTGGGGCCGGGCTGGTGCCTGGGGCCGGGTTGGGGATTGAAGCCATTCCGGGCAGGGCGTTACTGCCAGATACGCTCGCGACCGCGACGTAGGCGCGCTGCGCGTGTGCCGGGGAGGCGGCCCCCAGGCTGCAGAGGGCGACGAGGCAGGGCACGGTCAGCACCATCAGAAATCGCCACAGCCCCGCCAGCAGCGGCCCCCGTGTACCGGGGCAACCGCGACGAACGGACCGGCCATGCCTGTGGGCAGAGCCCGTGGGGGTGGCCGGGTCAGCCATGACGGACGGTCAGCTGGCGCAGGGTTTCCACGACGGACTGGACCGTTGCGCCGATCTGAAGGCGGCCCTGTGGCGGTGCGGCGATGGCCAGGGTCGGTGCGGCGATGGCCTGGGTCAATGAAGCGGGCTCCGGCTCCTCGACGTCCTCCAGCTCACGCAGCACCGACACTGCGGTATCGGTCACGCCCAGCAGGAGCAGCTGTCCCGAAATGCGCACTACTGCCAGGCTTGACCCGCGCGAGAGCCCCTGCCGGGTCACCACCTCCAGCAAGAGTGCCTTCTTTCGACGTTGGCTCGCTCCATGCCCTGAGCCGACGCCGATCTGGCGGTTACGCAGGTAACGCGCCAGTAGGACCATGAGGACGAGCACCGTGGCCAAGGACAGGACCAGGCGCACCAGGGTGCCAAGACCCTCGATCATCTGGCCCCCCTCATCGTGTAGCTGACAGTCGTGTAGCTGACAGTCGTGTGGCTGACAGTCGTGTGGCTTACCGTCATGCGTTTGACCTCATGCGCCGAGCCGGCCTTCCTGCTCTGGGTTGACGATCTCCGAGATGCGCACCGCGAACTCCTCGTCAATGACGACGACCTCGCCCCGCGCCATCAGGGTGCCGTTCACGAGCAGGTCGACCGGAGCGCCGGCGGGCCTGTCGAGCTCCACGATGACCCCGGGCGCGAGGCCCAGCAGGTCGCGGACCGTCATCCGGGTGCGGCCGAGCTCGACGCTGACGCCCATCTCGACGTCGCGCAACAGGTTCATCCGGCGAGCGTCGACGGCCGGGGCCTCAGCACCGACGAGCGCACCGAAGATGGGCGCGACTGGCGGGACCACGGAGACCGGTGCGGCTGGCCGGGGCGCAGAAGCATCTGCGGCGGGGGACGCTTGGCCCGCCAGCGATGCAGGACCGGCATCAGAGCCAGCTGAGGCTGGAGCGGTTTCAGACCCCTGCGCGGCGACGAATCCGACAGCCGCGACGAGCCGGTCCCCGCGGAAGAGGCCGACCGAGATCGCCTCCGGGTCAAGGGCTGGTCCATAGCCGGAGCCGGGAACCAGGATCTGGACGTCCTGGGGTTCGAGGTCACCGGCGCGATCCGTCAGAGCCACCACGATCGCGGCCATGACGGGCTCCCAGAGGGCGACGGCGTCATCGCCCTCCTCGACAGACTCCGGCGGGTCGGTGCCGACGACCACCTCTTCTGCGTCGGCGCCCACCACGAGACCGAGCTGGCCGGGGTTCGCGCCGCCGATACCCACACTCAGCGCGGTGCCGCCGAAGAGCTCATCTCCGGATCGACTCTCCGGCCCGAGGGCCCTCGTGTCGAGTGCGCCCAACGTGCTCAGGTGCGAGATGACCGCGCGGGCGGCTGCGACGAGAGCGTCGAGGTCAAGTTGGGTGGCCCGAACAGTCATGATGCTGATCCTTCGCGGAGGTGGCGCCGAGGTGAGTTAGAGAGAGACGATCTGACAGGCCAGGTGGTGGCCGTGGCTGCCGGGCACGGCGGCCCCAACCCGAACGCCGTCGGTCAGGACGGCGAGCGGCCGGGATACCGGGTGGTTCAGCGGCAGGACGTCGCCCACAGCCAGATCAAGGAGCTCAGATGAGGTGATGGTGACCTCCTGGAAGGAGACCGACAGCTCGAGCGAGACATCATTGAGCTGGCGCTCCACCTGCCGGGTGACCAGCTCGTCCTTCTCCGTGCGATGGGTCACCTGGCTGGCGGTCAGCGAGTCAAGGGCGGGCTGCAGGGTGGCGAAGGCGATGCACAGCGTGGCGGTCGCCTCCTGGTCGCCGATACGAAGGTTGAGCTCAGAGACGATGACCGGCTCGGACGGGGGGGCGATCTGCAGGAACTGGGGGTCTGACTCGAGGCTGCCGATCCCGGGGCTCAGCGGCGTCATCGTCTCGAAGGCGTAGGTCAGCTCGTTGACGATGCGCTGGATGAGCTGTCGGATCAGCCCGACCTCGATCTCGCTGAGCGGACGGTTGGGCTGGTCGAGGCCCCCCGGACCTCCGAGCAGCCGGTCCACGACGGACATGACCAGGCCCATCGGAAGCTGAAAGACCCCCCCGCCGTCGAGCGGCTCGAACGTCAGCACCGCGAGCAGCGAGGGGTTGGGTGCCGTCCGGATGTACTCGTCGTAGGTGTACTGACGGACCGAGGTGACCGAGACCTGGCAGCTGGAGCGGAGGGCGGTCGACATCACCAGCGCGAACTGGCGCGCGAAGGTCTCGTTGACGATCTGCAGTGCCCGAACGTGCTCACGGCTGAAACGGTTGGGGCGGCGAAAGTCGTAGAGGGCAGGCTGGGCGGTCACGTTCAGACACATCGGCCGCAAGTGCCATGACCTGAGGTTTGGGCTTGACCACTGCTTCAGGAACGGTGTGACGTACACCCGCCGGTGTGGCTCGACTACTGCATCAGGAACTCCGCGAAATACACCTCCAGGACGTCGCCGGGATACCGCTTCTGGATCTCGACCAAGAGCTCCTTCTGGGCACTGGCCCTGCCCCCCGGAGCAAGAAGCTGGGCGTAGGTGTGCTTGCCCAGCACGTCGATCGACGCATCAAGGGCCTTGACTCCGTCCAGTGCAGGAATCGCCGCGCCGGCGGCGTCGACGGCTTCGGCAGCCGGGGTTCCAGCCTCGCTGAGCTGCAGGGCGAGGGTGAGCTTGAGGTAGTGACCGTCGGCCAGGTTCATCGTGATCGGGGTGAGGGTGAGCACCTTCCCGGCCACGGTCTTTGGGTCCGGTCCCGCTTTCGGTGATCCGCCGCCCATCAGCATCCCTTTGCCGACGTATCCCCCGACCCCGAGCAGGATCACCACAGCTGCGACCAGGATGAGCTTCTTACGGGACCTTTTGGGCTTCGGGCCGCCGGCATCGACCTTCCCGGCCTTTTTACGGAACCTCTTGGGCTTCGGGCTGCTGGCATCGGCCTTCCCCTCCGTTGCTGGCAGGTCGCTGGTGGTTGCGGTAGTCATGTCAGGCTCCCGGTATCGGCGAAGGGTTCGCCACGGATGTGGGCGATGGTGTGGTTGGTGTGATTGGTGTGGTTGGTGTGGAGAGGATCACGATGGCGACGCGCCGGTTGCGAGCCCGGCTGGCTGCGCTCTTGCCGGGCTGAAGCGGGCGCTGGTCGGCGTACCCCGCTGCTGCCACTTTCGAAGGGGCGACCCCGACGCCGAGCAGGTGCCGCAGGACCGTCGTGGCGCGCGCTGTGGACAGCTCCCAGTTGGAGGCGAACCGCGGGTCACTCATCGGTTGGTCGTCGGTGTGACCCTCGATGACCAGGCCGTTGGGGAGCTTCTTGAGCAATGGAGCCATGGCGTCCAGCACCTTGATGCCCTCCGGGCGCAGGCTTGCCTCGCCGGCGTCGAACAGCACTCGGTCGGTGATGATGTTGACCACCAGCCCGCGGTCCTGGACCCTCTGAAACTCCACCGAGCTGCTGAGACCCTTCTTCGCCAGGGCCGCCGCGAACGACGCCTCAAGGGTGGCCATCTCCTGGGCCTTCTTCATGGTTGCGTCAGCCGCCAGCTGTGCGGCGAGAAGGGCCTCTCGCTGTGCCTGCAGTGCCTGCTGACCCGCGAGCGAGTTGTCAGGGGCCGGTGCCTGCACGGCGCTGCCGTCCAGCAGACCAGCCCCGCCGTTCAGGACCGTTGACTCACCGAAGGACTGCGCCAGGCCGTCGTGCAGCTTGTCGAACTTCTTCTGGTCGATCTGGCCGATCGCGAAGAGGACGATGAAGAGCACCATCAGCAGGGTGATCATGTCGGCGTAGGTCAGCAGCCAGCGCTCGGCGTTCTCCTCCTCCTCGCCGTGGGTGGGCTTCTTGCGACGGCGGGCCATCAGGCGGCCTTCTCAGTCGCAGGTCCGGCGACCTTGGGCGGGGACGCGTTCAGGATCGAGCGGAGCTTCTGCTCGACCAGACGCGGGTTGGTGCCGGACTGAACTGCAAGGACACCCTCGACGACCATCTCCATCTGGGCACCCTCCAGCTCGCTCATCCGCTTGAGCTTGTTGGAGATGGGAAGCCAGAGCGCATTGGCGCTGAGAACACCCCAGAGAGTCGCGACAAAGGCTCCCGCGATCAGCTCTCCGAGCTTCTCTGGGGAGCTGAGGTTGCCCAGGACGTGGATCAGGCCGATCACCGTGCCGATGATGCCCAAGGTCGGTGAGTAGCCACCCATGTCACCGAAGAACTTGACACCGATCTTGTCGTCGGCACGCTTGGCGATGATCTTGGCGTCGAGAATGTCCTGGATCTCCTCGGGGTCGGTGCCGTCCACGGTCAGCTCGATTCCCTGGCGCAGTAGTGGGTCCGTGACCTCACGCACCATCTCCTCAAGTGCCAGGAGCCCCTGTTTGCGGGCCAGGTCGGCCATCGCGACGATGGACACGACCGACTCCTCGGCATTGACCGGCTTGCCGACGAAGGCCTTCTTCAGGTGTCGCAACACGGTCGGCAGGTCCCGCACCAGGCTCCCGGCCACGGCGGCCCCGAAGGAGCCGACGAAGACGAGGATCAGGGCCGGCAGCAGGAGGATCGACATGGGGTTGCCGCCCTCGAGGACCATCGAGACGATGACCGCTACGAAGATGCTGCCGATGCCGGCAATGGTGCCGAACTCCATGTCAGCCCTCCGTGTCCGTGACGGGGCGGAGGTACGTCGGCCGGGTGCGCGCGACCACGGGGACGCCAGCGAGCTTCAGCACTTCTGCGCGCTGGGCCGTCACTGCGGAGATGATCTCCTGCAGGCTCTCGACGACGACGTACTTGGTTCCGCCGACCAGGGAAATGACCGTGTCGGGGTTGGCCTCCACCCGCTCGATGAGGTCAGGGTTGAGCGCAAAGACACTCCCGTTGTGCCGGGTGACCATTATCATCTCGATGCCAATCCGTGGCTGTAATCCAGAACGGCGTCAATCCGTGACTCCGCATCGTCCTATCGGCCGGGACCCACTCGTTGTGAGCGCTACACCGGCACGAGGTTTACGTCGGCCGGACCCTTCGTGCCGGCCCCTCTACTGCACGAGGTCTGTGCAGGGATCAGGTGATCCCTGCACAGACCTCCGCAGCTGACTCGAAAGCCCCTGCGATCATCAGCGCTTGAGGTTGACCAGATCTTGGAGGAGCTCGTCCGAGGCCGCGACGATCTTGGAGTTCGCCTGGAATCCCCGCTGGGCGATGATCAGGTTGGTGAACTCCTGGGCAAGGTCGACGTTGCTCATCTCCAGCGACCCGGCAGTCATGATGCCCCGCCCGCCCTGGCCCGCGACACCGATGGCCGCGATCCCCGAGTTCGGGGTGCTGCGGAAGAGGGACCCGCCCACCTTCTCCAGCCCGGGCGGGTTGTCGAAGCTGGCGACGGCAACCTGACCGAGCGTCTCCCGGACGCCGTTGGAGAAGCTGCCGATGAGCTCGCCGTCAGGGGACAGCGAGAACGACTCCAGAACCCCCATCTCCGCACCATCTTGGGAGATCGTCCCGGCAGTGTCGGAAGAGGCGTACTGCGTCAGGGGCTGTGTCGCGGTTCCCAGGGTCAGGCTGACTGCGCTGCCAAAGGTGTAACCGGCAGTGGTGAGCAGCGCCGGGGTCAGCGTCGGGACGGCAGGAGTGGCAGTGAAGGACTTCGTGGCCTGGTCCCAGACCAGGCTCGCCGTTCCCACCGTCGCGGGCACCCCGGTGCCGGCAGTCGGCACGGTCACATTGAGCGTCCACGTATCGGCTGCGGTCTTGGTGTAGGTCATGGTCGCCTGCAGTGGCGTTCCCTGGGTGTCGTAGATGTCGATCGAGCTCAGCGAGACGGCGCCCACGGCTGCGCCTCCGGGCAGGTTTCCACCCACAGTGACCGTAGTCGTCTGGCGCGGGGGCACCGTCTGACCGATCGGCAGCTTGATGGCGCTGGTGGGCGCATTGGTGTTGACCGCTCCCCGGGTGGCGGTCCAGCCCTGGACCAGGGCGCCGTCAGGGTTGACGAGGTTGCCGCTGGCATCGAAGTCGAAGGCGCCGGCTCGCGTGTAGAAGGACTGTCCGTCCTTCTTGACCACGAAGAACCCGTCGCCCTGCAGCGCCACGTCTGTGGCCCTACCGGTCACCTGGCTGGCGCCCTGGCCGAAGTTGGTCGAGATGCCGCCGACCTTGACGCCGAGACCGACCTGGGCAGGGTTGGTTCCCCCACTGAGCCCCTGCGGGCCACCGCTGGTCCGGATCACCTGGCTCAGGGTGTCCTCGAACACCGCCTGGCCACTCTTGTAGCCGGCCGTGTTGACATTGGCGATGTTGTTGCCGACGACATCCATCATGATCTGGTGTGCACGCAGTCCTGAGACGGCGGTAAAGAGGGAGCGAAGCATTTCAGGGCCTTCCTGGGATCGGGATTGAGGTTGTGAGTGGTCCGGCGTCAGCCGGCATTGCTGATTTCGGTCACTGATGACAAGGGCACGTCCGTCTGGCCGACGACGAGCATCGGGCCCGCCGCGGTCAGCCGGACGGATCCGACGACACCGCTGAGGGTCCTGTCTCCCAGCGTGTAGGTGATGGTGCGGCCGACCAGCGCGATGGCGCTGCTCGCCTGCTGCTCGCTGAGCAGCTGGATGTTCTGTGCGGAGAGCTGGTTGAGCTTCTCAACCATCTGGAACTGGGCCGTCTGGCCCAGGAGTGCAGTCCCGTCAGCTGGCTTGGACGGGTCCTGGTACTTCAGCTGGGCCACCAGCAACTTGAGGAAGGTGTCGCTGCCCATCGCGTCCGTCGGGGACTTGGCAGCCGTATCGCCAGTCAGCGCCGTGAGATCGGTGATTGTCTGGACCGGTGGCGTGGACGCGATCGAGCTAGTCATCTGTGACTCCTTTACATTCGCAGATCAAGAGATGTGCTGGCTGCCTCGGCTGAGGCAGCGACGTTGCGGTCAGGTGACTGGTCGCCGCGGCCGTGACGTTCGGCCGTCCCCGGCCTGGACCACGGCGTCTCGGGTTGTCGTGCGTTAGCGCCTCCCGAGCCGACCTCCATCGACCCGGCACTCAGACCCTGACCCTCCAGCTGCTGACGCAGGTCGGACAACCCGCCGCGGAGGGCATCGCGTGCCGCGGCGTCCGTCGAATGCATCTGGATCGAGATCTCGCCGTGCCGTAGGTCCACGATCACCTGTACGGCGCCGAGATCCTGGGGGTGCAGCTGCAGGCGCACGCCATAGCTGCCGTCAGCGGCTCGAAGCAGGGGTGAGACTGCCGTGAAGACCTGCTCATGGACCGGCGCCGGGAGCGAGAACGGCGCGGGTGCGCCGCTGGGGGCTACAGGTACGGTTGAGTTCGTTGCCAACTGGGTCGCCCCGATGAACGCTGGCACAGAGCTGAACGCCGCTGGGGCCAGAGTTCCGGCCGCCGCAGCCGTGCCCTGTTCTGGAGCGATCTGGCGGACCGCGACCGGCCCGTCAATGATCTCAGCCAGAGTGGCCTGCGCTGACCTGGGCTGCGTAGCCATCGCAGGCGTCACCGTCCCGGACGCCGGCGTCTCTGGCGTCGCCGTCACCGTCGGCGAAGTCGCAGCCATCGCGGGCGAGGCAGCTGGAGCCGCGTCAGGCGTCGCCGTCGAAGGCGTGGACGTCGTGACCTTCCCAGCCGTGGCCGCAGCCGCAGGAGCGGGCGTCGCCGTACCAGGCGTCGCCATCGTGGCAGGCGTAGCAGTGGTGGCCGGCGTACCCGGCGCAGGCTCGTCAGGCACCCCGGGCGTCGCCGACGCAGGCGCGGCCGCGGCATGCGCCTGAGGAAGCGGCGCGGCGGGCAAGAGGGTCAGGTTGGCGTCAAGAGTGGGCAGCTCCGCTGGCAGACCTGTCGAAACCGCGCCGCTCCTCAGCGCGTCAGGCGCACCTGGTGTGGGGATGGCGGGCACGTCACCAACCGCTGGCGGCACCGTCGTGTCGATGCCGCGGGCACCTGGCGCACGACCAGGCGCGACGGAGCCCCGCGAAGCTGCGCGGATTCCCGAGTCAGCCGGAGGAGCCGTAGGTCCGAGGGGAGGCACCGGCACGGCGTTCAACGGATCCGCGCCGGAAGTCGTAGCGATCGGCGACCCGAAGACCATGTCCCGCGCGATCTGAGTCGTGCCGACCTGTTCGGCTACCGGCTGGCTCCTGTTGGTACCGGCCTGCGGGACAACCGGCGCTCCGAGCGCAGCCGAGCCGATGCCGAGCGCCTGAGGAGTGCTCAAACCCGGCATCCGGCCAACATCGATGCGGCCAGGAGTAACGGAAGCAGGAGTGATCTGGGCCCCAGCGACCGCGGCTGTGGACACCTGCTCCACCGCGGCCTGAGCCGGAGCGACCTGAGCCGCAGTAACCCGAACCCCGGCGACCCCGGCTGTCTCCACCTGCTCCACCCCGACCCGTGACGGAGTGATTGGAGCCGAACTGTCCCGACCCGGCCCATCGACCAGCCCCAGTTCACCAACACGCGAGCTCGGGCCGAAACTCCTGCCCGAGCCAGCTCGTGTTCCTGGCACAGCAGAGTCACTCGCATGGGTAGCGCCCCCTCCCGGTTCAGAGGGCCCGGATACGCTCCCCAGAACCGGGACAGCGACCTCCCTTGCGGCCAACACCGGGGCATTGCACTCGCCTGCGACCACTTCGGGTGCAGCCACGTGCCCGACCAGCACCGGTGCAGCCTCATGCCCGAGTGGAGCCTGTGGCAGCGTGCTCTGGTGGGTCGGGTTGGCTCCGTTGGTCGACCTCGCATCGCCTCCCTGCGCCACGGCCTGCAGGATCGTGCCCGACAGGTCATGCGCCTGCTGTGCAGCGATCAACGGAACTGGATCAGCGACCGAAAGATCGGCCCGGCTCATCACCGGGGCCTGACCCGCCGCGGCCATCTGGTCGAAGGCCGGCCGTTGGCTGTCCTTGTCAGCAACCGCCCTCTGAGGCTCTCGCCCAGGCAGTGGGCGCTTCGGAAGTGGCTTCTGAGTTTGGGCGTGACCGTTGAGCACCGCCTCGAACCCTCCGGCCCCTGAGGACCCGGAACGGCCGCGTTGAAGGGTAGGTCGCGTGACAACCGCGGGGGCGACCACCTCGGCGGGCGACATCCGCACCGTCAGGAGGCTGGTCATGCCGACCGTCCCGCGGCCGCGAGGACCTTGGCCACATATGAGCGAGTTTCGGCGTACGGGGGCACCCCGTGGTACTTCTTCACCGCGCCCGGGCCGGCGTTGTAGGCGGCGAGCGCCAAGGACGTCGAGCCGAAGCTGCGCAGGTGCTGGGACAGGAGCCGGGCCGCGCCGTCAACCGCCTGCGCAGGGTTCATGGGGTCCACGCCGAGGCCACGTGCGGTCGCCGGCATCAGCTGCATGAGGCCGCGCGCACCCGCGCCGGAGACGGCACGCGGGTTGAAGCTGCTCTCGGTCTGCGCCACTGCCGCAAGCAGGTCAGGCGACACCCCGTAGCGCTGCCCGGCCTGCTGGAACAGCGCCCGGTATGTCGCCGGAGCAGCCGCCATCGCCGGCGAGGAGACGGCCGCGCTGCTGGTGGAGATCGCCGGGCCGGTCAACGCGGACAGGGATGAGGAGCCCGTTGACCCCGACACGATTCGCCGGATGCTGCTCGGCGTCTCGTAGACGCGCTGCACCTTCACGACGTCCCCGGTGTGGGGAGCCGCGATCATCTGGTTGTTCCCGATGTAGATGCCGATGTGGCCGGAAGTGCTGCCGAAGACGACCAGGTCACCTGGTTGTGCCTGAGCCAGGCTCGGCACCGGGGTGCCGACGCGGGCCTGCGCCCGGCTGCCGCGTGGCAGGTCGACCCCGAGGTCCTGGTACACGTGCTGGACCAGGCCGGAGCAGTCGAAGCCCTTGGCGGGGTCTGTTCCGCCCCAGACGTAGGGGATGCCGAGGTATTTGCGCGCGTCGGCGACGACCTGGTCCCCGCTAAGGGAGCCAGCACCTGTTGAGCCCTCGGTGGCTCCCGGTGAGGCCTTGGCGAGCGCCTCGGCGAAGCTGGCGCTCTGGCTGACCTGGGAAGAGCCGGTGGTCACCGCCATGGTGGCGAGCTGGCTTTGAATGGCAGCGATCCGGGCCTGGACCGCCATCGGACCGACCGTGGTGACCGTCATGGTCTCGTCTCCGGGGCGCTCTCGACGAGCTTGCGAGCGTGCTGCGCGGAACTCGACTCCTCGACGGTGCGCTGCTCGTCGGCCAGCATCTGCGCCGACTCCGCCTCGCGGACGCGGTCCTCGAGCCGCTCGAGGGCGGCCAGCCGCATGGCGGCCTCGCTCCAGTCGTGTCGCGCCGCCAGGGTGACCTCGGCGGCGGCCTCGACGCCTGACCCGGCATTGCACACGGTGATGGCCAGCACATCCCGGTGATGGCGACTGGCAACGAAGCTCGGCACCATCTCATCGACCGGTGGTTCGGCCACGGGGTCGGCGTACCGCTCGCGTGCCTGCTCAAGAAGCATCTGGGCCCGGCGCTCGGCCACCACCTCGGCGGCAAGCCGTCCTCGCCGGATCTCCTCCTGGATACCCCGTACACGCAGCAGCGTGGTCAGTCGTGAGGTGGGCCGGCTCATGCCGACACCACCAGGTCGTGCAGCTGCGCCCAGCTCTGGGCTGGGTCCGCGACCGCGTCGACGGGCTGACGCAGGAAGTGGTCGATCGCCGCGGACTTGTCCAGGGCACGGTCCACGAGAGGGTTGGAGCCGGGGACATAGGCCCCTATCTCCACCAGGTCCTTGGCGTCGCGGCGGGCGGCAAGCATCTGGCGCAGCGCGACGGCGTCCGCGCGCTGCTGCGTGGTGGTGATGTCGTTGACGCTGCGGGAGATCGAGTCCAGCACGTCGATGCTGGGGAAGTGCCCCGACGTGGCGAGCCTGCGGTCGAGGACGATGTGACCGTCCAGGATCGAGCGGGCGGAGTCGGCGACGGGGTCGTTCATGTCGTCGCCCTCCACGAGCACCGTGTAGAGCCCGGTGATGCTGCCGCGCTCGGCGGTGCCCGCGCGCTCCAGGAGCTGGGGCAGCAGACCGAAGACGGAGGGCGGGTATCCGCGGGTCGCCGGCGGCTCTCCGGCGGCCAGCCCGACCTCGCGCTGGGCTGTGGCAACGCGGGTGATGCTGTCCATGGCGAGCAGGACGTCCTCGCCCCGGTCCCGGAACCACTCCGCGACCCTCGTGGCGGTGTAGGCGGCCCGCAGCCTCACCAGGGCCGGCTCGTCGGAGGTCGCCACCACCACGACCGAGCGCGCGAGACCCTCAGGGCCCAGGTCGCGCTCGACGAACTCACGGACCTCCCGGCCACGTTCGCCGACGAGTGCCAGGACACAGATGGGGGCGTCGGTCCCTCGGATGATCATCGACAAGATGCTGGACTTGCCCACCCCCGATCCGGCGAAGATCCCGATGCGTTGTCCCCGGCCGCACGGCACCAGGGTGTCGAGGGCCCGAACTCCCAGCCCCAGCTGGGTGTCGATTCGGCTGCGCTTCATGGCACTCGGCGGGGTCCCGTCGATGGTGGTCGGGACCACAGCCCGCAGCGGCGGCCCTCCGTCGATGGGGCGCCCGAGCGCGTCAACGACCCGACCGAGCAGGCCCATCCCGATCGGTGCCCTGAGCGGGCCCCCCGTGGTGACGACGCGATCACCGCGACGTACGCCGCGAAGGTCGGAGACCGGCATACAGGTGGCCACGTCCGCATGCAGCGCCACCACCTCGGCGAGCACGGGCGCCCTGCTGCCGTGCAGGGTCACCGCTTCGCCGACGGCCAGGTCAAGGCCGGAGACGTCCACACTCAGACCCACTGCGCTGACGACGCGCCCGCTCACGGCGGGAGTGGCAGCCTGCGTCAGCTGCTGAAGGAGGGCGCTCACGCCAGCACCTCCCGGAGGCGCCGCAGCGCCGGGCCCACCTGTGCATCGATGGTGCGGTTTCCGGCCTCGACGACGCAGCCGCCCGCCTCGATCAAGGGGTCGGCGACGACGGTGACCGAACCTCCCGGCACGGCACCTGACACGTCCGGCAGCTCGAGGGTCGAGTCCGGGTGGAGCCGGACGACGGCGACAGACTGTCGGGGGGCAAGGGCGAGCGCGCGCAGGACGGCCTCGCGAGCCGACCACTTCCCGAGCTCGAGATGACAACCCACGAGCAGCTCAGCGATCTGCACAGCCATGGTGGCCACCGAGTGGTCGAGGTCTGCCATCACCGTAGCCTCACGGGCGTCGAAGTCGGCGGCGCTGAGCCGCAACGCTGCTACGGCGCGCGCCAGCTCCTGGTCCCTGCGCGACTGCTCAGCCTGCATCTGCGCGGCGTGAACCGCTTCATGGGCGGCAACCTGCTTGGCGATCTCCTGACGTGCAGCTGCCAAGCCCTCGCTGCGGCCACGTTCCCAGCCGGCGGCGCGAGCGCGCTCCTCGGCATCGGCGACGACGGCCTCCAAGGTCGGGTCGACCAGGCGCGGATCGACGCCGAAGCCACCCACGAAGGGGCTGGTGCGCAGGTCCGCTGAGATACGGGCGGGGCGGGCGTGCTGCGTGGCAACCCCACGCAGAACAATGGTCCGCTGCCCCTCAGGTGATGAAGTCATCACCGGCTCCTTTGGAGATCACGATCTCCCCGGACTCCTCGAGGGTGCGAATGGTGCGGATGATCGCTGCCTGCGCCTCCTCGACCTGCTTGACCCGCACTGGGCCGAGCACCTCCATGTCCTCGACCAGGCCGACCGCGGCCCGCTCGGAGATGTTGCTGGTGAACTTCTCGCGCACGTCCTCGCGCACGCCCTTGAGCGCCACGGCCAGGTCCTTGAGGTCGACGTTCCGCATCAGGATCTGCACCATCCGGTCTTCGAGGGTGAGGATGTCCTCGAACATGAACATCTGCGCCCGCACCTGCTCGGCCAGCACGCTGTCGCGCGCCTCCAGTCCTTCGAGGATGAGGCGCTCGGTGTTCCGGTCGCTGTGGTTGATGATGTCGACCAGAGGTCTGAGGCCTCCCACGGTCGAGGTGTCGCTGACCTGGAAGACCGTCGAGATGCGTCGCTGCAGCTGAGACTCGACTTGTTTGACGATGTCCGGGGAGGTGTGTTCCATGACTGCGAGCCGGTGGGCGACGTCGGCCTGCATCGCCTCAGGCAACCCGCTCAGGACCGCCGCCGCCTGATCGGACTGCATGTGCGCCAGCACCAGGCTGATCGTCTGGGGGTGCTCGTCCTGTAGGAACGACAGCACCATCTGGGCGTCGACGCGTCCCAGGAACTCGAAGGGCATCTCGACGAGCAGGGCGGACTGCCGGGCCATGATCTCGCGCGCCTTGATCGGCCCGAGGGTCGCTTCCAGCACTTCCGCGGCATACCGCAGGCCCCCTTGAGCGAAGTAGTGGCGTGCGGCCGCGAGCTCCTTGAACTCCCCCATCACCGCATCTGCGACCTCCGGCGTGATGCTCTGGAGCCGGGCGATCTCCGCAGTCAGCTCTTCGATCTCGAGCTGGTTCAACGACTTCAGGACCTTCGCCGAGCCTTCAGTCCCGATCTGGACGAGCAGGACTGCAGCCTTCTGAAGGCCGGTCATCTGCGGCGGGGCCACGTCAAGACCTCCGCTCGGCGAGCCAGCCGCGCAGGAGCTGCGCCACCTCGTCTGGCTGCTGCTCGATCAGCTGACCGATCTCGCGACGCGATGTTGCCTGGGCTTCGGCCTGCGCTATGGCCGGAGCCGGGGACACCGCGGGCGCCGACAGACCGGACTCCAGGCGCAGATTGCCAGCTGACGCCTGTAGCGCATGCTGCTCGCGCATAACGGTCAGCTCGCCGATGTCGACCGGGGTGCGCTCGACCCGGCGACCCTTCTTGACCGCGACGAACAGGGCCATCGCGATCAGCAGGATCAGGGCACCGGTCTTGCCCATGTTGATCAGGTCGGCCTGTTTGGTGGCCGCCGCGGCGGTCTCGAGCTCCTTCTTCGCCTGCTCCGCGGCCTTGGTGTCGAAGGCCATCGTGCTGATCGTGACGACGTCGCCACGCTTGGTGTCCAGACCCGCCGCCGAGGTGACCAGACTGGTCAGCTCCACCGTGTCGAGGTTGCCCGCGACAGCCTGGTCCACGAGGACAGCCACGGTCACCCGGCTCGGCTGGCCGGTCGCCGTGGTCGTCGTGGTCTTCTGGGTGCCAACGGCGTTGTCCCGGGTCTGCTCTTCCTTGACATAGCTGGAGGCCGCGCCGCCGGTCCCGTTGGGCACCGCGATGTTGTCTGGCCCGAGCACCCCTCCAACGGATGCCCCCGCACCCTTGTAGGTCTCCTTGGTGGTGCGGTCGGTGAGCGGCGGATTCGTCTTGTTGCTGATGTACTCCTGCTTGTCGATGGTCTGCTGGTCGAAGTTCAGCGCCGCATCCACCCGGGTCACCGAGTGGCCGGGTCCCACCAGCTTGTCGAGCATGGTCTGGACCGAGACTTCGGTGTCATCCTCATAGCCTTGGGTCTGCTGGGCTTGCACGTCCGACATGGCCGAGGTGCCCTTTTCCCCAGCAGCGTTGAGCACCCGGCCCGAGGAGTCGGCGACCGTCACATCGGTGGCGGCGAGCTTGGGGACCGAGGACGAGACCAGGTGGACGATGGCTTCGACCTGAGCGGCCTTGAGCGGAGTGGCAGGGTTGGTCTTGACCAGGACGGAGGCTGTGGCGGCCGCAGCGTTGTCGGTGAAGACGTCCTCGGCTGGAATGGCCAGATGCACGACCGCGGTCTGGACACCATCGATGGCTTCGATGGTCTTTCGCAGCTCACCCTCCAGGGCACGCTGGTAGGTGATCTGCTGCTGGAAGTCCGAGCTGGTCATGCTCTGCGTGTCCAGCAGCGAGTATCCGTCGCCATCCCCGCCACCGGCGGGCAGGCCGGCGCCGCTCATGTTGATCCGCTGCTGGTAGACGTCGGCCTGCGGCACGAGCACCGTCCCGCCTCCGTCCTCGAGCTGGTAGGGCTCCTTGAGCTCGGTCAGCTTGGTCGTGATGGCCGACGCGTCGGTGCTGGAGAGCCCGGTGAACAAAGGGGCATAGGTGGGTTTGGAGACCCAGGTCGCGAACAGCCCGATGCCCACCACTGCCACGACGACCGCGATGGCGGTCATCGCCTTCTGGCCTGCGGTGAACCCGGCGAACATGGAGCGCAGCCGGCTGGTCATGGCGCTCAGGTTGAAGCGCTTCACATCTGCATCCGCATTATCTCGGTGAACGCCTCAACCGCCTTGTTGCGGACGGCGACGGTCAGCTGGGTGGAGACTGTCGCCTCGTTGGCGGCGATCATGTAGTCGTGGATGTCGGTGAGGTCACCGGTGGTGGCTTTCACAGCGAGGTCGTCGCTGGTCGACTGAGCTGTCTGGAGCTGCTCCAGACCTTGGGCGACCATGGTGCTGAAGCTGGTCTTGGCAGGGGCTGCCGCGGCGGTCGGCCCGGAGAGCGGGGGCAGCGGCAGGGCGCCGATCGATGAGATGCCCGAGATGCTCATGCTCACCGGCCCAGCTGGAGGGCGGCCGTGTAGGCGTCCTGCGCTCGCGAGACAACGGCAAGGTTGGCCTGATATGCGCGTTGCGCGATGATCAGCTGGGTCATCTGGTCGGCCAGGTCGATGTCGGGTATCCGGACGTTGCCCTCGGCATCTGCCAGCGGGTGATCGGGCTGATACACAACCCGCCCCTTGGAGTCACCGAGCGCGATACCGCCAACCTGCACGCCGCCGGCGTCACCGTAGTTCGCGGCCTGGGCCAGGACGTAGCGGGCCTGGAACGCGGAGTCGCTGGTGCTGCGGACATCGTTCATGTTGGCGATGTTGTCCGAGACCGCGTCCAGCCACTTGCGGTACACGACAAGGCCGGAGCTCGCCGTGTTCATCGTGCCGAACATGGTCATCAGGGGTTGCCCCCGGCCGCGATCCGCAGCAGCTGGAACTTGGCCGTCACGGCCTGTGTCGCCAGCTGGTAGGCGAGGTTGGTCTCTGAGCCGGCCATCGTCTCCTCGTCGAGGTTGACGTTGTTGCCGTTGGTCCGGGTGGGCTCCAGTGAGCGGGCGGTCGACGGCGCGGTGGCGAACGGGTCGGTGCCGTCAGCCACGGAGGTGCGCAGCGCATCCTCGAAGTTGACCTTGCCGGCCAGGAACCCGGGCGTCTCGATGTTGGCGGTGTTGTCCGCGATGGTGCGCTGACGCAGCGCCAGGCCGCTGAGCGCGTAGTGCAGCGCGCTCATGGTGGCGTCGCCGACTGGCTCCGGCATGATCTCTTCCTGCCCGTTGGACTTGGCGGGACCCCGGCGGGGGTCTGTTGTGTAGCACCGCCAGTCCATGGCAGCTGGTGGTCATCCTGACCAAGCCCCCCATCGGCAGCCTGCAGGTCGACCTGAGATGTTGAACAGACCTATTCCCGGAGGCATCACCAGGCAACAACGGGCCGTGTGAATGCAGGATTCGCGGGCTGCCGCCGGGCCAACACAGCACATGGAACAGGGCAGGGCAGGAATGCGAGTAGGGCTGCGCGGAAGTTGACTAGGTCAGCGCAGGAAGTCGAGCAGCGACGGCTGGATGATCTTGGCCGCGGTGCCGAGCGCCGCCTGGTAGGCGGTCGTCTGGAGCTGCATGTCGATCATGGTCTTCGGCAGGTCGATGCTCTCCGCGATCGAGAGGTTGGCCGTCACACTGTCGAGCCTGGCCTCCCCCGCACTCTGGACGCCGAGCAGGCGGTTGTATCGCGCGCCGACCAGGCTACGGGCGCTCTGCATCGTTGCCGACGCCGCGTCCAGGTTGCCGAGCTCTGCGCCCAGGGCCGCCACCCCTGCCGGGTTCCGAAGCGCGGCCGAGATGCGGGTCAGGATACCGGCCCCGGTGGGGTCGGACGCATCGCCGAACAGCGTCGAGAAAGCACTCGGGCCGGGTATGGTCACATCCATCCTCGTCGAGTTGTCGGGGGACACACTGCGCTGCACGGCCACTCCATTGCCCAGGTACACACCTGTGGGGTCATAGGCCGCAGAGACGTTCTGGGTCCCTGCGAATATGGGACGTCCGAGGTATGACGTGTTGGCCTGCCCGATCATCGCCTCCTTGAGCTGGTCGATCTCGGTGGCCATGGCCGCGCGCTCGTCAGGTCCGTTGGTGCCGTTGAGCCCCGAGACGACCAGCACCCGGACCCGCGAGACCATGTCACTCATCGACGTGAAGGCTGTGTCCGCACTGCCGAGGATGCTCAGCCCGTCGTCGATGTTGCGCGCGACCTGCTCGTTGGCCGACTGCTCTGCACGCAGCCGCATTGCGGCGGCGCCGTCCACCGGCGAGTCGGACATCCGGTTGATCCGGCGTCCCGAAGACAGCTGTTCCTGGGTGTCTTGCAGCCGGGCGAGGTTGGCCTGCAGGCCCTGCATGACACTTCGGTTGATCGAGTTGGACGTGACCCGGAATGACATCGTCGAACCTTCTCTCAGCGCGTCATGTTGATCAGGGTGTCCAGCGTGGCATTGATCGTGTTGATGTACTGCGCGGCCGCCGAGTAGGCGTGCTGGAATGCCACAAGGTTGGTCATCTCCTCGTCGATGCTGACTCCGGCGACACTCTCGCGAGCGTCGTCGATGCGGCCGGAGACGGCCTGCTGGGTCTCGGTGTGCTGCTGCACGGTCTGCGCCTGCACCCCGAGCCGCACCATCATGTCGCGGTACAGCGTGTCCGGCCCGGTCGCGTCGCCGGCGTGGGCGCTCATCGAGATGGCGTTGTCACCGTTGAGCACAGGGGGGCCCTGGGACGAGGCGGCGATCCCTCCCGGACCGGCGAGCACGATTTTCAGAGTCGCTGCCGTGGTGCCGGAGAACACCGGGCCACCGGCGGTGCCCGCACTGTCGAAGCCCGCGGCTTGCTGGGCGTTGACCGTCGCGGTGAGGTTGGCAGCGACGGCGTCAAGCTCGGCCATCGCACCGGGGATGGTGGCGTTCAGCGCGGTCAGCTGACCCGACAACGTGCCGTTGTCGATGGTCACTGGCTGGCCGGTGGCCACCCAGCTGAAGCTGACCGTGCCCGATGCCGATGGGTAGCTCGTGGGGCCCACGGCCTGGATCTGCTCGCTGCGGATGCCGTTGACCAGGTTCCTGCCAGCCAGGGTCAAGTTCACCACACCGTCCTTCCCGGGTGAGGCAACGGCTCCGGTGGCCTCCGCGATGCGCAGGACGAGGACATCGCGCTGGTCCGCGAGCTCGTTGGGCGGTTCGCCGCCGAGGGTGGCACTGCGGATGGCGCTGTTGAGGTTGGCCACCCGTGCGGTCAGCGAGTTCACCTCGCCGACGGTGCTGTCGACCTGGTCGCGGGTGGCCGCCCACTGCTGGGTCAGCTGGTCGGCGAAGCCGTTGATCGTGCCGGCCACCGTCTTGGCCTGCTCGAGCACCAAGCCGGCGGGCCCGGCATCCCCCGGGCTGTTGGCCACGTCCTGCCAGGAGTTCCAGAAGGAGGTCATCTGGGCCTGCAGCCCGGTCTTGCTCGGCTCGCCGAAGGTGGACTCCAGGTCCGCATAGGTCCCGCTCAGGGCGCTGAGCCCGGCATACGTCGCGTGCTCCTGGTGGGCGCGCGCCTCCAGGAAACCGTCGCGGATCCGCTGTGTGCCGGTGACCTCGACCCCACCGGCGACGGCGTCGGTGCGAGACCACATCGCCGGGACCGCGGACGCCCCGCGAGAGGTCTGCTGCACCCGCTGACGCGAGTAGCCCTCGGTGTTGACGTTGCTGACGTTCTGGCCCGTCACGTCCAGTGCCCGTTGCGCAGCGAAGAGCGCCTGCGAGCCCACGTTCAGGGCAGAGAAACCGGACACAAGATCACCTCACGACGACGACGGTTAGCGTCCTATCGGCAGCAGAGCAGTCGACCTGAGGATTAGGCCTGCTGATCCACGTAGGCCGAGACGGCACGGTGGGCGAATGCCGGGCGACCGGGCTGGGCCAGCTTGCTTCCGGTGTCGTCGCGCTCGGCGCGACCTCGTTCGGTCAGCGCATCCGTGCGGCTCAAGAGTTCAGCGGCCCGGCCCGCGAGGGCCTCGGGCAGCATGGGCAGGTCGGGCGGGGGGGTGAAGGCGGTGACCGCGTCGTACCGGCCGGTCTCGAGCAGCCCGGTCTGCAGGTCGACGTGTCGCTGGAGCGCATCCAGGGCGACCAGCCAGCTCGTCATGACGCCCGAGTCTGCGCGTTCGCGGCCTCGTGCCAGGCCTCGCGCAGTGGTTCGACGACGTCGCGGCAGCCCGCCAGCAGGGACGCGTCCTTGGTGAGGTTGACTGCGACGAGCTGTTCGGTCAGCCAGGTGTAGAGGTTCAACAGGCCCGGACCGCCCGACCAGACCTGGACGTCCAGGCTGTAGGACAGCTCGCTGACGATGTCCTGCGCGTGCCGCAAGGCCAGGTGAGCAGACTCCGGGTTGGCTGTCGAGATGGCGAACTCCGCGTCGTCGAGATCGCGGGCGAGCCGGTCGTAGAGCATCGTGACCAGCCGGACCGGCGAGGCTGTGGTGACAGACTCGCGCGCGTAGCGGCTGCGGAGCTGGGCTGTGGTGGTCATGGTTCTCTCCCGGTCACTTCGTGCCTGAGTAGTTGAAGGTGGTCAGGGAATTGAGCTGGCCGGCCAGCCATTCGCTCTGGGTCTTGAGGTTGCCGAGCATGACCTCGAGCGCGGCGTACTGCCTCTTCAAGGCATCCTGACGCAGGGTCATCTTCTCCTCGAAGGCGGTGATCTGCTTGACGTACCCGGCCCCGCTGTCCTTCTCATCGGTGATCCGCGTGGTCAGGTAGCCGCTCGTCGGGCTGGATGCCTCGGTGGCCACGTCAGCGAGCTGCTGGGACATCGCGGTCATGGTGGCGGTCACGGTCGTCGGATCCTTCGCGTACGCCGCGAGGAACACCGCCTTGTCAAAGGTGATGGCCCCGTCGCGGGCGACGGACACGCCACTGAGCGACGGGGTGCTGGACGATGTCCCGATGACCGCATCGGTGATCTGGGCACGGAGGTCCCGGCCCATGCCGTCGCCCACCAGCACCCCCCCGGTCTTGTTGACGAGGTCGTAGGTGCTGTTCTTGTCGATGAACGAGAGCACCGAGTTGGCCTGGGCCACCATCTCCGCCATCTTGTCGGCCATGCCGTTGCTGTCGCTCACCACGTTGATGGTGACCGGGCTGGCGGGATCCTGCTTCAACGCCGTGATGGTGACGCCCGGGAGCAGTCCGGTCACTGACGTGGTGGACGAGGTGACGTCGAATGCCGCGGCGCCGGTGCCGAGGTGCAGCACGGTGTCTGCGCCGGGAGTCAGCTGCTGCATGTCGCCGAGCGCGGACAGCCCCGCTGAGAACGCGCCGCCGCCCATGACGATGCCTGAAGCGGAGCCGGTGGTCGTGGACGTCAGCATGAGCCGGTAGGCGCCGTCGGCCACCTGGACCGCTGCGGCGCTGACCCCCGTACCCGGTCCGTTCAGCGCCTGGACGACGTTCGCGAGGGAGGCATTCGCGGCAACGACGGTCGTCGTGGCAACCCCTTTACGCAGACCACCGGCGAGGGTGATGTCCACGGAGTCGTTGGTCCCAACGCCATTCAGAGTCTGCGGCTCGCCGGCCTCGGCGGTGGAGACCGTGTTGGCGACGCCGTCGAGCTCGATGATCCCGTCGATGCCATGGCTGAGCGTCGTGATGTCGGTGAGGCCCAGAGTGGTGTTGGCCTCGGCGATCTGGAGGGTGGCCGCGGATCCCTCACGACCCCCGACGCCGGTGAGCTGCAGCCGTCCGGACGTGTCGACGCTGCCGTTCAGCGCGCCGCCCGAGGCGCGCGCGATCTCGGCAGCGAGCTGGACGGGGCTGTATTTGCCCGGGTTCAGGGTGAGGGTGGTGGCCATGCTCGAGCCGTCACGGTAGAACTTGATCGTGTTGTTGGAGCCGTCGATCGTGACGGCGGGGGGCATCGCAGCGAGGCTTGACACGGCGGTACCGGTCATCGTGGCACCTGCGGAGGACTGGGTGACCTCGACCTTGTGCGCGCCGGCGCTCAGGGTCGCGCCTGCGTCAAGGGAGGTCAGGCCCAACCGGCTCGCGCCCTGGCTCACCGAGAACGTGTCAGCGGTGATCGGGGCGGTCAGGGAGCCAACGGTGCCGGTGGACACCAGGACGTTGGCGGCGGCGACGCTGGTCACGGTGAAGCTGGCGCTGCCGGGCAGTGCCGCCGGGCCCGACAGGGCGGAGGCCAGGCTGCTGTTCGAGGAGGTGGCCGTCGTGCTGGTCCAGGCCGACGCCTTGGTGATGGTGTCGGGCACGAACCCCTTGGCCGCGGTCAGCATGCTGGTGACCAGGCTGTTGAGGGACTGCAGGGTGCTGACCATGCGCTGGCTGGTGCTCTGCTGGTCGAGGATCTGCTGCTTGGGCAGCCGTTCGATCGCCATCAGCTGCGAGATGATCGTCGTGGTGTCCAGGCCCGAGATCAGCCCGTCGACGGCTGCCATAGCCGATCTCCTTCCCTTACCCGAGGCCTTGCGTGCGGTTGTCGCCCTCGGGGCGGACCGGTGTGAGGTCCGCCCCGGGGACGATCAGATCAAGCCGGCTCAGGATCAGCCGAGCAGCTTGAGCACCGACTGCGGTGCCGAGTTGGCCTGAGCCAGCATCGAGACGCCGGCCTGAGACAGGATCTGGCTGCGGGTGAAGGAGGTCATCTCCTTGGCCATGTCGGTGTCGCGGATCCGGGACTCTGCAGCGGTGGTGTTCTCCGCCGCGACATTCAGGCTGTTCACGGTGTGCTGGAGACGGTTCTGAATGGCGCCCAGGTCGGCGCGCATTCCGGAGATCTTGTCGATGGCCGCGTCGATAGTGACGTGACGGAGCCCGACGCCTTCGCCTGGGTGCTGACGTCGACCCCGTTGGTCACGGAGAAGGACCCCGTGCCGCCCGAGACTGCCGACTTGTCGAACACGACCACACCAGCGCCGTTGCCGGCGTTGAAGGTCACGGTTCCGATGTTTGCGGCCTCGGTGTACGCACCGACGACGCCTCCAGCGGAGTCGACCACGTCGTTGTTGGCCTTGATGGTGAAGTTCCCCGTGGGGGTGGTGACGCCGACGCTGGTGGCCACCGCGCCGCTGGCGGACGTCGCCTTGAGGCCGGCGTCGAGGCCCAGGGAGGTGAGGTCCGTGCCACCGATGCTCACGGCGATCTCCTGACCGGCGTTGGCGCCGATCTGGAACTTGCCGGCGAAGGTGCCTGTCAGCAGGTCCTTGCCGTTGAACTGCGTCGCGGTCGACAGGCGGCCGAGCTCGGTGCTGAGCGCCGCGACCTCCTTCTGGATCTGCGTGCGGTCCGCGTCGCTGTTCGTGTCGTTGGCGGCCTGGACGGAGAGCTGACGCATCCTCTGCAGGATGGAGTGGCTCTCGTTCAGCGCACCTTCAGCGGTCTGGATGAGGCTGATGCCGTCCTGCGCGTTGGCCGTGGCCTGGTTGAGGCCGTTCGCCTGCGCCCGCAGCTTCTCCGAGATGGCCAGACCGGCGGCGTCGTCAGCAGCGCGGTTGATCCGCAGTCCTGAGGACAGCCGCTCCAAGCTGGTCGACATGGTGCCCTGGGTGCTGGACAGGTTGCGGTAGGCGTTCATTGCCGCGACGTTGGTGTTGATCTGAAGACCCATGATATTTCCTCCTTGGATGGGGTCCTGAGGAGTCCATCCGTGGGCTCCTCGTATCGACACACCTGGTGTCGACAGGCTTCTTATCGGCTGGCGCTCAGTGGACCTGAGAACTCCTGCGGACTTCTTTGTCTGAGCGGGACAGTGTCACCGGCCAGGCTTGCGCGCTGGGCAGCACCGGCGGCAGCCACGACCGCGGGCAGGCTCAGCCGGGCGATGTACGACGAGCGGCCGGCGATGGTGGCATAGAAGGCCTCGCGGCGCCCGGCCGCAACCCCCAGCGTCGGCTTCGGCAGCATCTCGGGGGCGAGCTGGGAGTTCATCCCGTCGCGCAACATCTTCAGCGCCTCGGCGCGAAGCTGCGAGATCCTCGACTCCGTGACGCCGAGCTCCTCGGCAAGCTCGCGCATCGGCCGGTCGTCGAAGAAGCAACCCAGGACGACCTTCTGCAGACGCTCGGGCAGGGAGCCGACGGCGTCACGCAGGTAGGCCCGGCGCTCACGCTCCACGATGACAGCCTCGGGTGTCTTGGAGGTCGCGGGCAGGACCGAGTCAGCGCCTGAGTCTGGGCCCAGGTGGTCGAGGCGAAGGACCACCGACTGGTGCAGGTCAGCCTCGATGCGCGCGAGCTCGTCGCGGCTGACCCCCATCTCGCGAGCAAGCTCGGTGGAGCTCGGTGTCCGGCCCAGGCGAGCGGCAAGTGACTCGTGGGCGGCGTTCCTGGCGCGGACCCGGGCCCGCAGCGACCGGGTGGCCCAGTCAGCCGAACGCAGCTCGTCGAGCAGGGCCCCCTTGATCCGCCGCGCCGCGAACCGAGCGAACGGGACACCGAACGCCGGGTCGTAGGAGCGGGCGGCGTCGAACAGGGCGCTCATGCCGGCCGAGATGAGGTCATCTGTGTGGACGTGCCCCGGCAGACGCATGCTGATCGACCGCACCTCGTGGTGCACGACCGCCATGTGGGTCCTGCACAACTCGTCAACCGTGGCATTTTCTTCTGAATCAGCCCCGGGTGTGGATTGAGTCGCAGCGAGAGTGGTCACGGGCCCGAAATTAGGTGACGGCGCAAGGGTTCCGTGCGGTGTTGCAGAGCGGCCATTCAGGCAGCTCTCAGAACCGGTCGGCGTCGTGCATACACCGTGTGTCGGCCGGAGGAAGGGTGGCCGATCGGGGGCTGGAACCGGCCAAAAGGACTAGTTCCTGTGTCAGCCATATGTCGGCGGCAGTCGACTCCGCTGGCCGGCGCGCTCAGATCGGGCGGCGGCCGGCCGATAGGCGAAGCAGTCGTACGGTCAACGGTTCGTCCAGGGGTAGCAGAGGAGATCATCAATGGAGTTCATGGACGAGATCGTCGCCGAGTTCCTGGTCGAGAGTCACGAGAACCTCGACCAGCTCGACCAGGACCTGGTGGCGCTGGAGCGCGACCCGGGATCCCGCGAGCTCCTTTCGAGCATCTTCCGGACGGTCCACACGATCAAGGGCACCTGCGGCTTCCTGGCTTTCGGGACCCTCGAGTCGGTCACGCACGTGGGTGAGAGCCTCCTGTCGCGACTGCGGGACGGCGAGATGACGCTGAGTGCGCCGGTCACTACGGTCCTGCTGGAGATGGTCGACGCCGTACGGGCGCTGCTCCGCTGCATCGAGCAGACCGGCACGGAGGGCGAGGACGACTACCACGAGCTCGTCGGACGGCTTCAGGCGGTGCTCGACGGTGCCCTGGCGGACGCCCAGGACCAGCTGGCTGACGCCCCAGGTAGCGACCTCCCCGAGGTCACGGACGGCGACGTCCCTGTCGCGCGCGAACAGCCTGTCGCCGACGCACCCGAGCAGCCCGCCGAGCTCCACGATGCTCCTGCCGAGCTGCACGATGCGCCTGTCGAGCCCCACGATGTTCCAGCCCAGACCGCTGACCAGGCTTGCCCGGAAAACCTGACCGACCCGATCATCGGCGACCTCCTCGCGGAGCACGGGATCGGTCCGGACGACCTGACCCTCGCGCTGGCCGAGCAGGAGGTCGGTGACCCGCGACCCCTGGGCGAGATCCTGGTCGACCACGTCGCAGTCGTCCACGAGGAGCTCCCGGACGTGCACACACCACCGTCAGGGGCCCGCCGATCGGTGGCTGACAGCAGCATCCGGGTCGACGTGGACCTGCTCGACGCTTTGATGAACCTCGTGGGTGAGCTGGTCCTGACCCGCAACCAGCTGCTCCAGCGGTCGGCGACCCGTCAGGACCCCGAGCTGCAGCGGACCGCGCAACGGCTCAACCTGATCGCCGGAGAGCTGCAGGAAGGGGTCATGAAGACCCGGATGCAGCCCATCGACAACGTCTGGAGCAAGCTTCCCAGGGTCGTCCGCGACCTCTGCCTGACCCTCGGCAAGTCGGTGCGGGTCGACATGGAAGGCCGCGACACCGAGCTGGACAAGACCATCCTGGAGGCGGTCAAGGACCCGCTGACGCATCTGGTCCGCAACTCGGTCGACCACGGGATCGAAGATCCCTCATGCCGGATCGCGGCCGGCAAGCCCGCGGAGGGGCGCCTGCTGCTGCGAGCCTTCCACGAGGGCGGCCAGGTCAACATCGAGATCACCGACGACGGCGCCGGCCTGGACCCGGTCAAGCTGCGCGACAAGGCCGTGTCCCAGGGGATGCTGACCCGCGAGGCCGCCGACCAGCTCGGTGACCGTGAGACGCTGCGCCTCATCCTGACGCCCGGGTTCTCGACCGCCGCGGTCGTGACCAACGTGTCGGGCCGCGGGGTCGGCATGGACGTGGTCAAGACCAACATCGAGAAGATCGGTGGGGCCATCGACATCGTCAGCGTCCTCGGTCAGGGCACCACGGTGAGGATCAAGATCCCGCTGACGCTGGCGATCATCCCCGCACTCGTGATCAGTGCGGTCGGCAACCTCTATGCCATCCCCCAGGTCAACCTGCTCGAGCTGGTCCGCCTGGAGCGGGAGCAGGTGCTGACCCGGATCGAGACGATCCAGGGCACGCCGGTCATCCGGCTGCGAGGGGCGCTGCTGCCGCTGGTCGACCTGCGCGAACGGCTGGGCGCGCCGCAGGAGGACCACGAGACGACGTTCATCGTCGTCCTGCAGGCCGACGGGCGGCAGTTCGGCCTGGTGGTCGACGACATCAAGGACACCGAGGAGATCGTGGTCAAGCCGCTCGGCAAGCAGCTGCGCGGTGTCCCGCTCTACGCGGGCGCCACCATCATGGGCGACGGCCGGGTCGCACTGATCCTGGACGCCACGGCGCTGGCCAAACAGGCCGGCATGGTCAGCGACTCCTCCCACTCGAGCACGAGCTCCGACCACGCCGCTGACGTCGAGCGGAAGGCTCTGCTGGTTCTCGGGCTCTCGGACGGCCGCCGGGTCGCGCTCCCGCTGAGCGCGGTCGACCGCCTCGAACAGTTCCCGATGGACCGCATCGAACGAGTCGGAGGACACGAGGTCGTGCAGTATCGCGGCGAGATCCTCCCACTCGTACGCCTGGACCGCGCGCTTCAGTCCTTCGGCGACCAGGCGGACGCGGATCCGGTCCAGGTGGTCGTCTGCCAGCACCGCGGCCGGATGGTCGGATTCGTGGTCGCCCAGATCCACGACATCGTCGAGGACGAGCTTGCCATCCGGACCCACCTGGACACCGGGGGCCACCAGGGGTCGGCCGTCGTCAGCAAGCACGTCACCGAGCTGGTCGACGTCGATCGTGCCATTTCCACCATCGACCCGGAGCTGCTCGCTCCGGTAGCCGTGAGCTGAGGAGAGCCATGTCCGTCCAGTACTGCACGTTCCGCCTCGACGGGCACCTGTTCGGGGTGCCGGTCGGCTCTGTGCAAGAGGTGCTCAAGCAGCAGGAGCTCACCTCGGTACCGCAGGCCCCCCCAGAGGTCAGCGGCCTGATCAACCTGCGAGGCCAGATCATCACCACCCTGGACCTGCGAACCAGGCTCGGGCTCGGTGCCCGACCTTCCGGGTCACCCGCGGTCAACGTCGTGGTGCGCACCGATGACGGCGACGTGGTGAGCCTGCTGGTCGACGAGATCGGTGACGTCCTCGAGCCCGGCGCAGAGACCTTCGAACAGCCCCCGGAGACCGTCCCAGCCCGCATCCGCGGCCTCGTCAGCAGCGTCTGCAAGCTCGACGGCAAGCTGATGCTGGTCCTCGACACCCAGCTGGCCGTCCAGGTGGGCGCCACGGCGGCCTGAGCGGAGCTGGTGTCGCGCGTCTGAGGTTCGTGTACGGGTGGCGCGGGGTGCAACCGGCGGCGCGGGTACGCCTTGGCGACCTTCTTGAGGAGGTCGCCGAACTCGGCCTTGCCGTGCCGGTCGTAGCACTGGTCGGTCACCTTGCCGGTGGCGACCTCGAATGCCGCGAACAACGTGGTCGTGCCGTTGCGTTTGCAGTCGTGGGTCGCCCTCTCCGGCAGCCCTTCTCGCAGCGGCAGGATCGGCGCAGTCCGGTTCAGCGCCTGGATCTGGGACTTCTCGCGCACGCACAGCACGACCGCGTTGGTCGGCGGGTTGAGGTACGGGCCAACGGCGTCGCGGACCTTGGCTTCCAGCTGGGGGTCGGTGGAGAGCGTGAACGTCTCACGCCGCCATGGCTGCACCCGGTACTTGCGCCACGCTCGCGCCACCGTGGCGTTCCCGACACCCAGGCGCCTGCCCAGCAGCCGGCTCGGCGAGTACGCGACCGCCAACACGATCCGCGCCCGCGCCTGCAGAAGCTGGTCGGCCGGTTCGCCTAGTGAGGTAAGGCAAGCGTCGATCCGATCGCGTCGTGACGTCCGCTGATGATGACCAGGGGCGGTGATCGGGCCCGCGGGGCACGGTTGACCGTCTGACCTTGCTGTCAGGGTGTTCCACTTCGAGTTCCGGGTCGCGCCGTTGACGGCTGGGTAGTCAGGTCGTGGCAGGTGTCGGTGGCCCACAGCCGTGGTCGAACAGGCGGGTGCACGCGGTCTCCCAGGGCCAGGCGGTCGGCAGTGAGGGGTGATCGTCGGGCTGAGGACGCCACCCGAGCCGGGACGGCGATCAGCTTCGGCGGATGGTGGCGGTGGTCGCCTTCGCCGGGGCGGTGCCGGTGATGGTGGCGGCGGTGCGGGTGAGGTTGAACGCGATGACGGCCAGGCGGCGTTGGCAGTGAACTTGAGGGCAGGTGCGCCAGAGCGGAGCTCTTCAGGTCGGCGGCGTTGGTGGTGGTGGTGAAGAACGCGTGGAAGCGCCGAGTGTCGAACAACGTGCCCTGCCCGCGGTGGTGACGAGGGCCAGCAGCGCGTTCAGGCCACGCACCTTGGAGAAGCCCAACCCGGCGCCCTGCTCGGCGACCCGTGGACCTGAATGCTCGCGTCGTCGACATCGACCAACACCCGACCGCCCGTGCCGTCATTGGTGACCTGCGAGGCTTGGGCGGCCAGGTGGACCAGCTCCGCCGCCGACATCAGATTCGGGTCATCGACGCACGCCGACGTCGCTGCTCGCGTGTGACAGAGGCGCATCCCAGAGATGCCCTTCCGGGTTGAGTTGTTGGAACCGTCGCAAGTCCCAATCTCCCAGCACCACAGAGCATCTCGTCGTTGCGCCCGCGCTCACCCGCCCCAACCCGCCGGTGGGTCGAGGATCTGGGCAGGGCGCCCGGTGACTGGATTGCTCAGGTCACGGGCCTGTGTGCCGATGGGCAGGCTAAAGGCAGGCCGCCTGCCACCGCACATTCGCCGCGGCAATCTGAAGGGATGCACACCGATGTCAAAGGACCGAAGTGGAGGAGGGGCGCTCTCCTTCTTCCGTAACATGCAGACCGCCCGGAAGCTGATGGTCGGCTTCGTCGCCATAGCCTTGCTCATGGTCGGTGTTGGCGTCCTGGGCATCACCAGGCTGGCCGCCTCGCAGGACAACCTGCAGACGATGTACACCGACAGCACGCAAGCGATCGGCGACCTCGGTATCGTGGACAGCGGCCTTGAGTCGATAAGGTTCCGGACCCTCGACCTCGCCCTCGAGCCCAAGCCGGCAGCCAAGGCCACCATCAAGGCCCGCATCGCGGAGCTCGACGGCATCGTCGACGAGAACTGGGCGAAGTACACCTCGACCGACATGACAGGTCGGGAGAAGTTTCGCGATGATTTCAACGTGGCCCTCGTGGCATATCGCCAGGTCCGAGACCAGCAGGTGCTCCCACTCGCCGAGGCCAGCCGGACAGCGGAGTTCCTCAAGGTGCGCGACACAGACATCGCCCCCCTCTCGACCAAGATGGCCAAAGACCTCGACGACCTGGGCGACTTCGAGATGAAGGCTGCGGCGAAGCTGCTGGCCGACTCCCAGGCCGCCTACGAGAGCGCCCGGCTGCTGATCATCGGGATCATCCTGGCCGCCCTGGTCTTCTCGATCGGGCTGGCCATCGCGATCGGTCGGATGATCTCCCGCCCCCTGCAGCAGACGGTGACCGTGCTGGAGGGTCTGGCCGAGGGCCGCCTGGACCAGCACCTTGACGTGAACAGCAAGGACGAGGTCGGCCAGATGGCCAAGGCGTTGAACACCGCGATGGTCAAGCTGCGCGAGACGATGAGCGCCATGGGCGACAACGCCCAGGGCCTCGCGTCCTCATCTGAAGAGCTCTCGTCGGTCTCGTCGCAGATGTCGGGCTCGGCGGAGGAGTCCGCGAACCAGGCGAACCTGGTCTCGGCCGCCGCAGAGCAGGTGTCCCGCAACGTCCAGACGGTGGCCACCGGCACCGAGGAGATGTCAGCCTCCATCCGGGAGATCGCCAAGAACGCCCAGGACGCCGCAGGGGTGGCAGCACAGGCGGTCCTGGTGGCGGAGAACGCGGGGGTGACCGTGGCCAAGCTGGGCACGTCCTCAGCGGAGATCGGCACCGTGATCAAGGTGATCAACTCGATCGCGGAGCAGACCAACCTGCTGGCCCTGAACGCCACCATCGAGGCGGCTCGGGCTGGTGAGGCCGGCAAGGGCTTCGCAGTGGTGGCCAACGAGGTCAAGGAGCTCGCCCAGGAGACATCCAAGGCGACCGAGGACATCGGGAGCCGGATCGAGGCGATCCAGTCCGACACCGCCGCAGCCGTGGCCGCGATCACCCAGATCTCCGGGATCATCGCCCAGATCAACGACACCCAGTCCACGATCGCCTCGGCGGTCGAGGAGCAGACCGCCACCACCAACGAGATGGGCCGCAACGTCACCGAGGCCGCGACCGGGTCCAGCGACATCGCCGAGAACATCACCGGGGTGGCCCGATCCGCCTCGGACACCACCGCGGCAGCCGGCAGCACGTCGCAGGCAGCTGATGAGCTGGCCAGGATGGCAGCCAGCCTGCAGAAGCTCGTCGGTCAGTTCGCCTACTAGAACCAGTGGCCCGCCCCCGCACTCGGGGGCGGGCCTCAGCCTCAGCTTCAACGGGTTTCGGCCCATTCAACGACCTGGAGGACCCATGCTTGCCTTGGTGCTCGACGACTCCCGTGCTATGCGGTCGATCCTGACCCGCACGATGGAGGGCCTTGGTTTCGAGGTCGAGACCGCCGGTGACGGCGCCGAGGCCCTGGCTCTGGTACGACGTGGGCCCTTGCCCGACGTGGCGCTCATCGACTGGAACATGCCGGTGATGAATGGGCTGGAGTTCGTCAACGAGGTCCGTAACAACCGTGACTGGCGCAGCATCACCCTGATGATGGTCACCACCGAGAACGAGCACTCCCAGATCGTTCGTGCGCTGGCGGCCGGTGCCCATGAGTACGTCATGAAGCCCTTCAGCGTCGACACGATCGGTGACAAGCTGCGGATGCTCGGGCTGGTATGAGACCCATGCCCCCCATCACGGTCATGGTCGTGGACGACTCGGTGGTCATGCGCCGCCTCGTCTCCGACATCCTGGCTGGCGACCAGGACATCGAGGTTGTCGGCACGGCCGCAAACGGCAAGGTCGCCCTGGCCAAGATGCCTGCCCTCAACCCGGACGTCGTGACCCTGGACGTCGAGATGCCGGTCATGGACGGCTTGGAGACCCTCACCGAACTGCGCAAGGTCTACCCCAGGCTGCCGGTGATCATGTTCTCCACCCTCACCGAGCGCGGCGCCTCGGCGACCCTGGATGCACTGGAGCGTGGAGCCAGCGACTATGTCAGCAAGCCCGCGAACGTGGGCAGCATCACCGCCTCCATGGATGCGGTGCGCGCCCAGCTGATCCCCAAGATCAAGGCGCTGGCGGCCCGAGGGCTGTCAACCCCCGTCAGGGCGCCGGAAGCAACGCGAGCAGCGCCCGCGAGGCCGGCGGTCGCGCCGCCTGCGGGCAGCCCGGCCGGGCGGGTCGACGTCGTCGTCATCGGCGTCTCCACCGGAGGCCCTGATGCGCTGACCACCCTGATCAAGGCCCTGCCCGGAGACTTCCCGGTGCCGATCGTGGTCGTCCAGCACATGCCCCCCGTCTTCACTGCCCTCTTCGCCAAGCGGCTGGACACATACAGCCCGCTCCACGTGGCGGAGGCACGGGCCGGTGACCGACTCGTGCGGGGCGAGGTCCTGATCGCGCCGGGCGACTTCCACGTGCGTCTGCGTGCCGACAACCTGGGGGTCGTGGCCCAGCTCGACCAGGGCACACCCGAGAACTACTGCCGGCCCTCGGTCGACGTGCTGTTCCGCTCGGCACCGGAAGCCTTCGGGGCCTCGGTGCTTGCCGTCGTACTCACGGGCATGGGCTCGGACGGGGCCAAGGGCGCTGCCCGCATCGTCGAGGCCGGAGGCTCGGTGATCGTCCAGGACGCCGCGACCTCTGTCGTGTGGGGAATGCCCGGTGCCGTGGTGAACGCAGGCCTTGCCGCGCAGGTGTTGCCGCTGGGCGACCTCGCCGGCGCGATCCAGACCCGGATCAACCGCGGCAGAACGTCGTATGTCGGCACGAGAGGGGAATCCAATGGGCGTCACAACAGCTGACTTCGAGTACATCAGCACGGTGGTCCGGGATCGCTCCGCGATCGTTCTGGGGCCCGGCAAGGAGTACCTCATCGAGGCCCGCCTCCTGCCGCTGGCCCGTACCCAGGGCACGGCAACGATCGGCGAGCTGATCCACGAGCTCCGGAGCGCGCCGACCGGCCCCCTCCGCGACCTCGTGGTGGAGGCGATGACCACCAACGAGACATCGTTCTTCCGCGATGTCCACCCCTTCACCGCCCTCTCGGACCGCATCCTGCCCGACCTCGTGCGGGCCCGTAGCGGTGAGCGTCAGCTGAACATCTGGTGCGCCGCATGCTCCAGCGGCCAGGAGCCCTACTCGGTCGCCATGCTCGTCCACGACATCATCGGAGCCGACCCTGCCTGGCGGGTACGCCTGCTGGCCACCGACCTGTCCCCGGCGATGCTGGCCCGGACTCGCGCGGGGACCTACACCCAGTTCGAGGTGAACCGCGGACTGCCGGCCGGCTTCCTGGTGCGGCACTTCCGCAAGCAAGGACTTGACTGGCAGATCGAGGAGCCGATCCGGCGGATGGTCGAAACCCGCCTGCTCAACCTGGACCTGGAGCTCACCGGTATCCCGCCGATGGACATCATCTTCATGCGCAACGTGCTCATCTACTTCGACATCTCCACCAAGCGCCAGATCCTGGCTCGGGTGCGACGGGTGCTGCGCCCCGACGGCTACCTGGTACTGGGCGGCGCAGAAACCACGCTCAACCTCGACGACTCGTTCGAGCGGGCCCAGATCGGCCAGGCACCCGTGTACCGGCTACGTGACAGGAAGGCATGACATGACCATCTCTCAGAAGCAGATCGCCGAGATCGCCAGGACGGTGTGGTCCTCCTTCCTCGACATGGAAGTTCGCGAGCTGGACCCCTCGGAGTCATCCACGGCCGACGACTGGCACTCGGCCAGCGCCACCGTGCACATCACCGGGAGCTGGAACGGCTCGGTGATCCTCTCGTGCTCCACCACGCTCGCCCGCAGGGCTGCCGCGGCCATGTTCCAGACGCCCGTGGAAGACCTCGACGACGGGGAGGTCGCTGACGCCTTCGGGGAGCTGGTCAACATCATCGGTGGAAACCTGAAGTGCCTGCTGCCCGAGCCGAGCCAGCTCTCCATGCCGACGGTGAGCCACGGTGCCGCCCATGTGGTGACCGTCCCCGGCGCCGGGCTCATGGAAAGTGTCGAGCTGGCCTGTGAGGGTGAACGCCTGCACATCGCCGTGTGGGACAAGCGCGCCGATGCCCGTCTCGACCACCGGGTTGAGCTTCAGAGGACCGTCCGATGAAGGTCCTGATCACCGATGACAGCAGGGTCATGCGGCAGATCGTCAAGCGCACCCTGCGCCAGGCCGGATACCCCGATCTGCAGGTGTGCGAGGCGGGTGACGGGCGGGAGGCCCTTGAGGTCATCGCCAGCGAGGCACCCGATCTGGTGCTCTGCGACTGGAACATGCCCGAGATGGACGGCATCTCCCTGCTGACCTCACTGCGTGCCAAGGGGCATGCCGTGCCGTTCGGTTTCGTGACCTCCGAGGGGTCGGCAGAGATGCGCGAGCGGGCACTCGAGGCCGGCGCGCTGTTCCTCATCGCCAAGCCCTTCACCCCGGAGGCGTTCCGAGACGCACTCGAACCAGTCCTAGGATGAGCCCTATGTCGGCACCGAATGCGCTTCCCTCGACGATGGCCGTGCGCGAGATGCTGATGGACATGCTCGGACGTGACGTCACGGTCTCGCCCTCGAAGCCCTGGGCACCCTCACCCGGTGACCCCGGAGCCGTCGCGGTGTACCTCGATGACGGCATGCGGCTGCGCGCCCTGGTCGCCTGCAACCTTGAGCTGTCGGTCGCCCTCGGCGCTTCGATCGCCCTCATCCCGAAGAAGGCAGCTGCCGAATGCGTGTCCGAGGGCCGGCTGACGGAGGACATGATCGAGAACCTCAACGAGGTCGTCAACATCCTTGCAGCGCTGTTCAACCTGCCAGACGGTCCGCACGTCAAGCTCTACGCGCTGCATGTCCCGGGAATGCCGCCGCCGACCGACATATCCGCCCAGCTGCGCACCTACGGCAAGAGGGAAGACCTGAAGGTCGAAGTGGCCGGTTACCCCAGTGGACGACTCTCGCTCGTGCTCGTCTGATGCCATACTGATCAGAGAACGAGTCTCTGGGCTGTCCCACCGTGCACTGCAGCGCCAAATCTTCAGGGCCCGAATGCTCAGCGGCAGAGGCCGGCGGCCGATAGGAGGATGTGATCGACACGTGCCCTCCACTGGTTCTTGCTCCTGGTCACGGGAGCGATGCCGAGGCTGCGCTGGCCAACATCTCGTCGGCTCTGTGGCAGATTCGCGAGCTGCTCGACCTGCTGACCTTCAAGCTCGAGACGGAGCAGGTCCTGGTGGCCGCGGGACGGTCCCGCTGGCTGGCTCGGGCCACCCACGAGGTGGAGCTCGTCCTTGAGGAGATCCGGCACGCTGAGCTGCGCAGGACGATCGAGCTCGGGGACGTATCCGAAGCGCTCGGGCTCGACCCGAATATCTCGCTGAGCGAGCTCGCCGAAGCTGCGCCGGCCCCCTGGGATGATGTGTTGGCCGACCACCGTGACAAGCTCCTGCGGGCAACCAACGAGATCACCGCCCTGGCCGAGAGCAACCGCGATCTCCTGCACTCCGGCTATGACGCACTTCAGGAGGCATTGGGGCTGCTGTCCCCGAACCCCGAGCCCTCGACCTACACTGCCCGCGGTGCGACGTCACTGTCCAGTAGCAGCCGAATCTTCGACCAGTCGTCCTGATCTTCCTGAAACTGGAGAGACCGTGATCACCGCTGACGCCATGCCGACCCACGGCACCGGAATGACCGAACAGCCGGAGATCCACTTCCCCTCTGGCCTGGCCGGCTTTCCCGCGGCTCAGCGCTTTGTCCTCGAGCAGGGCGACTCGTGCGTGTTTGAGCTGCGCGGTGTGCACGACGACGACCCTGTCTTCCTGGTCGTCCCGCCCGCACCATTCTTCCCCGACTACTCGCCGGTCATCGATGATGAGACGGTCGCCCGGCTCTGTCTGCGAGGACAGGAGGAAGCGTTGGTCCTGCTGGTCGTCACCTTGAGGGGGGACCAGCCTGAGGACGCCTCGGCCAACACCCTCGCGCCACTGGTCATCAATACCCGCACTCTGGACGCCGCCCAGGTAGTTCTGACCGGACAGCCGTACTCACTGCGTCAACCGTTACTGGTCTGAGAGTCCCGTTGCGCGGCCACGTCGCGCAGGTCCGATCGGTGCCGCCTAGGGTTGGGTCGTCCCGGCGGCAAGAAAGGACTCTCACATGCTGGTCCTCAGCAGACGTCCGCAGCAGAGTTTCGTCATTGGTCACGACATCGTCGTCACCGTGCTGGAGGTCAATGGCGATACCGTCCGGGTGGGCATCGCGGCGCCTCGAGACGTGACCATCCACCGCGAAGAGGTCTATCGCGAGCTGCAGGCGGCCAATACGACGGCGGCCTCGCCCTCCTCCGACGCGGTGGCCGCCTTCACGCGCAGCGCGTCCAGTCGGCCGACACGCAAGAAGGACGTGGAACCGCCTCAGCCACAACACCGAGCACAGCTGCCAGGCTCACCTGGGCCAACCACCTGACGGGCGAACGCGGCCTGGAGCGGACGGATGGGGTCAGCCGTCGAACGGCGACGAGGTGCCGGACCGGCCGGCAAGGGATGGGATGACCACAGCACCTGGTCACCGAGCAAGACACCGGGAAGACGAACGGTAGATCTCATTGGCCATCGTGTCGACGTCACCATCGCTTTGCTGTGCATGAGGCGTACGTGGCCGAGGGCGAGAAGACTCGCAAAGACTCATTAGCGAGGGGCAGTTGCATCGCGACTCGCTTGATGCCGACGCGCAGCAGAACGGGCCGAGATGCTTCAAGAGCTCGGCCGGTGGAGCGCTCAAGACGAGTGGGTCGCGGCCGATAGGACGATGCGGAGTCACGGATTGACGCCGTTTCGGATTCAGCCACGGATCGGCATCGAGATGCTGCTTGTCACCCGGCACAACAAGGCCGCGATGTTCGGGCTCTACCGTGTCGACCAGGTCAGCTCGGGCAGGCGTCATGACCACGCCTGATTACGCGCTGGACTCGCTGCTCGACGAGGCCCGTGACGTCGGCCTGCTGGGCCCGTTGGCGGCGCCCGGGCATGTGCGTCGGGCCGCCCCGTTCCTGGCGATCGGCGGGATCGACCTCGCCACGATCGCGCTCGACGACCCGTCACGGGTTCTGGCCACGGTGCTGTTGGCTGCCGGGTCGATCGGTGCGATGGCCGCGTCCGCATTCGTCCCGTGGCGCCGGATGCCGCGGTGGTGCCAGCCCACGATCGCGGTGGGCTCGTTGCTTCTGGTCGATGCGTTGATGCGCACCCACGGGGGTCCGGGCTCGCACTTTCTGCTGGTCCTGCTGCTGCCTCTGGTCTGGCTGGCGCTGTACGAGAGTCGCGCGTGGCTCGGCGCCGGACTGGTCGTGAGCGGGGGGCTGCTCGCCCTGGAGATGGTGCCGCTGCCCCCGCGCGAGGTCTCCCTGCGGGTGTTCGTGCTGCTTGCCGGGGCGGTGGCGGTACTGCCGAGCCTGCGCGCACTGGTGGATCAGAACCGGTGGGCGCTAGCCACGGGTGAGAAGCAGAGCCGAGAGCTGCGGCATCTGGCGTTGCACGACCCGTTGACCGGGCTGGCGAACCGTACGTTGGTGATGGACCGGCTGGAGCAGCTCCTGGCACGGGTCCGCCGCGACGGTGGGCAGGCGGCAGCCCTGTTCATCGACCTGGACGGCTTCAAGGACGTCAACGACGCCTACGGCCACGAGTCGGGGGACCAGCTGCTCCAAGCGGTCGCGTCACGGCTGACCAGCGCCTTGCGTGAGGTCGACACCATCGGTCGCCTCGGCGGCGACGAGTTCGTCGTCGTCGTGGACTGCACCGACACACCCTCGGCACCCGAGCTGGTCGCCCAGCGCGTCCTGGACGTCATCCGGCAACCGTTCCAAGTCGCTGACGGCGCTCAACCGTTGATGGTGACCGCGAGCGTCGGGGTTGCATCCAGCTCGACCGCATCCGCGAACCAGCTGTTGCGCAACGCCGATGTCGCGCTGTATCGGGCCAAGCGCGCGGCGCACAATTGCTACGTGCTGTTCCAGGCCGAGGCGATCAGCGAGCCGACGACCGGCGAGGCGCTCCCCGTGGAGCTGGAGGACGCCATCAGCGACCACCAGTTCCACTTGCTCTACCAACCGATCTACGACCTCGACCAGCTGGGCATGGTCGGTGTCGAGGCGCTCGTCCGATGGCGCCACCCGACCCGAGGCGACCTGCCGCCCGATGAGTTCATCCCCGCTCTTGAAGGCAGTGGCCAGATCGTCGAAGTCGGCCGGTGGGTCCTTCAGGAAGCCTGCACCCAGATGGCCCGGTGGCGCAGAAGCGGACGCGAGCTGAGCGTCTCGGTCAACGTCTCCGCCCGCCAGCTCGACCACGACGACGTCATCGACCACGTCCGCGACGCGCTGCGCATCAGCGGACTACCTGCGGCGGCGCTCACCCTGGAGGTCACCGAGACGGCAATCCTTCGCGACCTGGACGCCGTCTCGAGCCGGCTGCGCCAGCTGAAGTTTCTCGGGGTGCAGATCGCGCTCGACGACTTCGGCACCGGCTACTCCAGCCTCGCCTACCTGCAGCATTTCCCCATTGACACCCTCAAGATCGACCGCAGCTTCATCGAGGCCGTCGGCCACTGCCGCGACTCCGACGCCATCATCCGCACCCTGGTCCAGCTCGGCAAGGACCTCGGTCTGAGCATCGTCGCCGAAGGCGTCGAGAACACCGAACAGCTGGACCAGGTCCGCAAGCACGGCATCAGCAACGTCCAAGGGTTCCTCCTCAGCCGACCCCTGGACCCCACCACCTTCGAAAGCCACTTGCTGCGCATCGCCGCCGATCCCCCCAGCACGTCGCCCCGTGACGTCGACGCGGCGTCAGGAGTGGACGCGCTTCGTCGCGGGACACCGGAGCCGACGGCCGCTGCGAACGCCACATGACTCAGTCGTGTCGGCCACTGGCTGGGAATCGACTCGGGACGGGGTCCCGGGGGTCGGTGGGCAACGGGCGCAGTGGAACCGCACCATCTTCGCACTGTTCGCCATCGTCGCGGTGGCGCTACTCGCGTGCCTGGCTGCCCAGGCCAGGCCCTTGAGCTCGCGGGATGAGACGGCTCGCGGGATCGAGCAGTCCAACACCGCCGTCTTGACACTGGATGGCGCCAACGCCGTCTATGCGGGATACGTCCATCGGTATCTCGATGGGGAGGTCGACGACGCTCGCGTCAGCGCCCGGGCGAACGTCGAGTCCGGCTTCCGGGCTGCGGTTCAGCACGTCCATGGCGCTGCCGGCCGCCGGCTGGTTGAGCGGGCGCACCAGCAGTGGCTCGCCAATGACACGTCGCGGGGCGCGCTGTCGCCGTCCGCGGCGCAAGCGGAACGCCTACAGCACCACGCCGCGATCGCACTCTCCGACAACGCGGTGGTGGCCATCATCGACCGGGCGGCGACGACGGCCCGCGCCAACCTTCACGACGACGTCGCACCCGTCATCCGCGCGGCATGGGTCTCTTACGGCCGGCTCATGGTGTCGCGCGTCTGAGGTTCGTTTACGGGTGGCGTGGGGCAGGATCTCGTCGGCGGTCTTGGTCCAGGCGAAGGGGTGCCATCGCTTGTTCCAGCCGTCGATGAACGCGCTGATCGCGGTGATGTGCTTTCACGCATCCGAGCATCCGCAGGATGACCGGCGGTGACCGCAGAGCCGTCATCGTGGGGCTGACACCACGCGGCCAGCGCGCCGTCCGCGCCTACAACAGCATGTTCCGTCGCCACCAGGCGAACCTCGTGGATGCCAGTGGAAGATCCCGGGCATCTCACGCCTCTGACCCGAGCTGAAGGCGGTTCCGGCTTCGCCAGGGCTGGCTTGGAGGAAATCTTCTTCGGGGAACGCAGCCTGTCGTTGACGACGTCAGTCAGGCAGTGGATGGACGTCCACAACGGCGACGCCAAGGGAGCTGATCCGCGCGAACATGCTCCACACGTCGGCTTCATCGCGCATTGGACCAAACAATGCCGTTCCACCCGCCGGAAAGGATGCCATGCACATCTCTGGCAGTTCGACGGCCAGGTCGTCCGGGACCGGGTGCTGCACTAAGAACTGGTACCGCATAGTAGGTCCTATCCGAGGGGTCTGAGCCCTCACCTCGACCGTTGCACATTCAACGACGGCAGAGGTGCGGAGTCCAACGTGTCGAGGCGCACGCTCGCGCCCTACCGCTCAGTCGCCTCTCAGCCACGGCATGGAGCTATTGACCGGGCCGATCCCGGCGCCGCTGCCCTTCCGAGGGCCGTCATCGACCAGACAACCGATGAGGACTCCAGCGCGATTTGGGTTGCCGACGGGCCGGCCGAACGGTTCGTTGCGCGGCTGCGCGTCTTGGCCGGCACCAGAGGGTCAGGATTCACCCGGCGCTGACACAACATCCGGGCACCAGATCTTCCTGGGCGCTGCCAACGACCGCCGCGGAGTTCTGGGTCCCCTTCTGGGTCCGTGCCTCGGCCCAGTACGAGCGGGCCCGCATCCACGGGCGAGGGAAGTCCCGGCCCCCGTTTCCCCTGTTCAGAGCCCTATCGTTTGTCTCAACACAGCGCGGGCCCGGAGGGATTCGAACCCCTGGCCTTCTCATCCGTAGCGAACTCGCTCTCCTCGACTCCGGCGCGAAGCATCCCGCACTCAGACGAAGCCAGCTCGGATGTTTGCGCAGGCCACAGGCGCGAGGACGGGCCAGGGCGGGCTGAGTCGGGGTGTCACGGAACTGGGATCCGGCCGAATTCAGGGACATTCTGGGTCACCACCACCTGGCCGATCCCTGCGGCACGAGGCCACGGTGCGATCCGGGCCGAGCCGGACGGGCTCAAGTCCGGACGGCTCCGCTCCATCCCCCGAACGGACAGAAGATTCCGGAGGGTGGGGGATCGGACCCTCGCGGGTCGTAGGCTCGACACCAGCAGCAAACCCGCCTTGAGCAGGGCGTTGCCGCACAGAAACCGACCCGGGGAGCCCTCAGGCGCAACCCCGCCAAAGGAGGCCGCCCGTGTTCGTGACCCGCGCCCGCTGCCTCGTTGCCAACGACATCGGCGCCCCTGCGCCACCTCAGCCGGGGCACCGTCTCGCCGGGGGGACGGCGCCGGCCCCGGGCAACAGCCAGGACCGGGTAAGGCCCTGCTGGACCACGCGTTCAGATGCCGCGGCAATGCACCCGGTGCGCCAGCGCCGCGGCCGAGAGCACCCCGGCGTTCGGCACCAGGTTCGTCTCCGTGAAACTTGCCGACACCCGGCTCACATCAGGAGCTGCTCACATCGGCACGCGGAACACCCTCGCCGATCGATCGATCCGGGCTCACGCCGGGGCAGTAGGCGCGCGGGGCGCGGACGGGCTGGATGAGGCAGCCGTGGTAGCGGGGACGGGCAGTGCTCTTGTCTTGACGAGCGAGTTCGGGCCCTTCGATGCCTTCGCGGATGGTGCCCACCAGCTGTACATGGACGGCTTCTCTGAGCGCGCCGTTCTTGCGTGCCGCGCGGGTGTGCTGGTGACCAACGCCGCGGGCGACAGGACCACGTCACAGTTCCTGCGCTATATCGAGGGCATCTCCTTGCAGGAGGTGGGCCGGCACCGCGAGGCAGTGACGGTGGCGATGGACCTCCTCCTGGATCTGGCGGAGGAGCCCGACCTGATGTGGCGGGCCAAGGCCCTGGCGCTGCTTGCGGAGTCCTCGACCCAGGTCAATGAAGTCAGCCGGGCGATGGAGGCGTTGGCCGAGGGAACGTGGCTGCTGGCGAACACCGACCCGGGCCGGTACAGCCATCTGTCTGCCAGCATGGCCATCGCGCTGGCGCTGCGCTCTCTGTACCTCTTCGAGCAGGCCGACGAGCTGCTCTGCGGCATCCGGCTGGGCGATGACCATTTCATCGACCTCCTCGTGGTGCAGGAGCGGGCCCTGATGAGCGCTTTCTGGGGCACGACCCTGCTCGTGGTGGGCCACCCCGAGGCCGCTGCGCCGCATTTCGTCACCTGCGCCGAACGGGCCCTTCGGATGGGCCGCATAGCCGCACACGCGTGCAACCGCGACATGTCCGTGCGTGCTGAGGTCATCGAGGCGTACGCGCTCAGCCGGCTCGGGTACACCGACCTCGCGGCTGCCCGGGTCAACGCCGTGACCCACCGGATGCCGCTGCGCGACGAGCTCGTCGAGGCACTCCTGGCCCAACTCGTCCTTGGCCAGGCAGCGGCCGAGGCGGGCAGCTTCGACGACGCGAGCAAGCACTTCGTCTCGGCAGCCACGAGCGCCGGAAGGGCGAACCGTGACATCTGGGCGGTCGCCGCCATGGAGGCGCTGGCCGACCTGCACGTGGCCGAGCATGGCCGGCACCCGGCGGTGTGGTTGTGGAAGCGCCTGGCCCGAGAGGCCCTGCAGCGGATGTGGTCGGAGCGAGATGGGCGGTTCACCGCGCTGCAGTCGCTCAACGAGGTGCGCTCGCTGACCACGGAGACGAACCGGATGGGCGCGGCCGCGCTGCTCGACCCCCTGACCGGGCTGGGCAACCGGCACATGATGGCCAGCGCTGTCGACCGAGCCGGGGAGGACCTCGCAGCGGTCTTCATCGATGTCGACGCGTTCAAGCAGGTCAACGACCGCTACTCACACGCCGTCGGCGACGAGGTGCTGCGCCGGATCGCCGCCATCCTGCGCAGCCAGTCGCGTTCCCACGACGTGCCCGTGCGCTACGGCGGGGACGAGTTCGTCATCCTCGTCTTCGGCGGGGGCGCCGCCGCTCAGGAGGTCGCGGAGCGCTTGCACGACGCCGTGCGCTCCGCACCGTGGGGACAGGTCGCTCCCGGCCTCGAGGTCACGGTCTCGGTCGGCGTGGGCCGCCCGGTCCCGGCTCACGGCGCGATCGCCGCCGCGGACGACGCGCTGTACGCAGCCAAGCGCGCCGGTCGAGACCGCGTCGTGATGGTCTGATCCGGGCGATGCCCGCTCGATCGCCCGGCTGCGCCAGGAAATGGCCCACTCCTCGGTCTGGACGCTGCGGGACCCGAAACGTTGCGGCCCTGACCATGCCTTGACCCGGTGTTTCTAGCTGCGAGGGACTGAGGTGAGTCGCGCTGAGGGGTGGGGGGGCTGAGCGATGGCCGGCCGGTGGTCCAGCCAGTGTTCGAGCTGCGCGGCGAGGACGGGTCTGGAAATGAAGTAGCCCTGAGCCTGGTCACAGCCCAGCCGCGCCAACTCGGTATAGACGGAGTGGGTCTCCACGCCTTCGGCGACCATGCGCAAGCCCAGGCTGTGGGCCAAGGCGATGCTGGAGGCCACGAGTGCGGCGGCGCGGGCGTCGTCGGTCATGGGCGAGACGAAGGACTGGTCGAGCTTGAGCTCGTCGACGGGTAGGTCGCGCAGGTAGCTGAGCGAGCTGTAGCCGGTGCCGTAGTCGTCGATGGAGATCTGGACACCGCCGCCTCGTAGCCGGGTCAGTATCTTCCGGGCCCGTTGGCGGTCGGCCATGAGGAAGTCCTCGGTGATCTCCAACTGCAGGGCGGCAGGCGCGACACCATGGGCGGCGAGCATGCCGAAGACCTCCTCGGGGAGGTCTGCGTCTACCAGTGAGCTGGCCGAGAGGTTGACCGCTATGGTCAGCTGCCGGCCCTGCCGCTGCCACCTCGCAGCCTGATCGAGGGCGATGTCGAGCACGAGCCGGGTCATGGCGGCCATCAGCCCGGATACCTCGACGAGGTCGATGAAGGCGTCGGGGTAGAGCAGGCCACGGGTGGGATGATCCCAGCGGATCAGCGCCTCGACGGCCGGCACCTCGCCGGTGGCCAGGTTGACTTTGGGCTGGTAGTGCAGGACGAACTGACCGTTGGCTATTGCGGTCTGCAGCTCGTCGACGGTGCGCAACCTGGCCGCGCCGTCGGCGTTGTCGATGGCGTTGTAGACGTGGTGTCCGGCTGCGGAGATCTTGGCCTTGTACATGGCGATGTCTGCTTTGCGCAGCAGAGCAGACATCTCAGGACCGTCGTCGGGGTACCGGGCGATGCCGATGCTGACGGTGGAGTGCAGGGTCAGACTCCCCAGCGCGGCGGGCGCAGCCAGGGGAGTGAAGGGCTCGGCCAGGCTGGCTCGCAGATCCTCGGCAACGCTGGCGGCCTCGTCGAGGCCGGCATCCTCGAGCAGGAGCGCGAACTCGTCACCGCCCAGGCGCGCCAGCAGGTCACCACCACGCAGCCTCGCGCGTAGCCGGCCCGCGACCTCCACGAGGAGCTGGTCCCCGGCATGGTGGCCCAGGCTGTCGTTGACCTCTTTGAACTTGTCCAGGTCCAGCAGCAGCAGTGCTCGGCGCAGATCCGGGGTCTTGGTCAGCCGCGCCTGCCCGAGGCTGTACAGCCCACGACGGTTGGTCAGGCCGGTCAGTGCGTCGTGGGTGGCGTCGTACCCGAGCTTCTGCACCAGGCGGGCGCTGCGCAGAGCCACTGCGAGGTGGCTGGTCAGGGTCTGCAGCAAGGTCAGGTCCTCCGCCGTGAAGGTCGCTGTCTCCCCGAGCCGGTCGACGACCCGGAGCATCCCCCGCATGCCGCTCGACTCCGGAAGCGCGACGATCATCGCGTCCCGGAATCCGTGCTCGTCGAGCCAGTGCCGCACAGCAGCGTCTTTGGTGGTTCGAGCGGCCAGCAGCGGCTCTTGCTGGGTCAAGGCGCGTACTACCACCCAGTCCTTCGAGTCGAACCCGTCGTGGCTGACGTCCAGGGTGTCCTGCTCGCCCAAGGTCAGCATCAGCGCGGAACCGGGCTCTGGCTGGAGATCCTTGTCGCTCTCGCTGATCATGACCTGGACCGTTCTTGCTCGCAGGAGTCGGCGGATGCGGGACAGCAGCTCCTCGGCGAGAGACTCCAGGGACTGCGCACCGACGCCTCCGGTGACGAACTCGTGGACCAGCGCCAGTGAGTGATGGCGATGTCGGGCGGCGGCATACGCGCGGTAGCCGGACAAGAAGACGACCATCAGCATGACGGCGACCACCGCACCGAGGGTTCCCTGCTGGAACAAGATGATGAGCCCGAGCGCGAACATGCTCGAGGTGACGCTCAGGACGAGGGCGGGTACGAGCACGTTGAGAGCATCGGCCCGGCCCAGCGGCCCGTCGTGCACCCGGATCATGACCAGTACCAGCACACCGATGAACTGGTCCACCACCGCCAGCACGGCGATCAGGGTGACGGCGGCCGGCAGGTCCAGGCGGTGGTCGGGGCGCAGCAGGAGGTGCAGGAGCAACGTGTCCGCGGCCGCCTCGAAGGCGTAGGCCGAGGAGTTGTAGACCGTCTTCTCGACCGACACCCGCTGCCACGCGAACGCCAGGACCGATGCCACGACGCGGGTCACAACGAAGACCAACGGGGACACCAGGAGGACGCCGATGAGCAGCGGGATGCCGGCCAAGGTGAACGAGTGGGTCTCGCGCCGGAACTCCACGTTCAGCAGGAACTGCTCGGCAAGGAAGAACGCTGCTCCGAGCGCGAGCGCGACGACGCCGACTGGCACTTTCAGGGGCAGGGGCACGATGGGCGCGTCACCTGCGAGTGTCGTCAGCACCAACGCCCCGGCTGCCAGCGCGGTGGCGAGCAGCCAGGTGACGCGGGTCGGGCTCAGAGCACCACGCATCTGTTAGGAGAAGTCGAAGGAGGACCACCGGTTCGAGGACCACCGGTTCGAGGACCACCGGTTCGAGGACCACCGGTTCGAGGACCACCGGTTCGAGGACCAGAGTGAGGAATCCCAGTCAGCGCTGCTCCACCGGTTCGAGGACCACCGGTTCGAGGACCACCGGTTCGAGCTCAGACCGCTGGCGGCGGGCTCCCAGTCGTCGCCGGTCCAGGTGCTGCCGAGCCATGAACCGCCGGACCAGGCCGACAGGTTGGCGGTGGCTTGCCACCAGGCGGCGGGGTCCCAGGTGTTGCCCTGAACGTCGACCTCACCGGTCAGGTCGTTGCCGTCGACGTCGACCAGAACGGATCCGCCTCGGGCGGCGTCGATCGAGCCCTGGCCGGTCGCCCGGGGGAAGTCCTGGACGGCGGCCGCTCGCACGTCTGCGGCGGTGGAGTCCGTCCGGCTCAGGCGACCAGCAGTGACCAGGGCCGCTTCCAAGTCGACTGAACCGGTTCCCGCCGCGATCTCGCTGGCATTGAGGACCCGGTCTGCGGATGAGGTCAGGGCGAACTTCACCTGGTCAGGGGTGAGGTCTGGGTACGCCTGAAGCAGCAGCGCTACGGAACCGGAGACCACCGCGGCCGCCTGACTGGTTCCGCTGCCGCGGAACAGCGTCCCGCTGACATCGCCAGAAACCCGACCAGCAGGATAGTTGACGTCGATGAAGGACCCGGGGGCTCGAGCCGACACCAGCGACGTGCCCGGCGCGACCAGATCCACGTGGCGGGTAGGCGAACCCACCTCGGAGAAGGAGGCGACCGTGGCGCGGGGGCCTTGCCAGCCATCGACTCTGTCGTTGCTGTCGGTGGCGCCGACGGCGATGACATAGGGATCGATCGCGGGATCACTCAACCGCCCGTCGTCCGACCCGTTGTTTCCTGCCGACGTGACCACGACTATTCCGTGCTGCCACGCGTTCTCTGCAGCGGCCGACAACGGGTCAGCTTGGTAGTCCTGAGCCGAGTTCGTGCCGTAGGACAGGTTGATGACCCGCACCCGGGTGCCGTCGGGCAGTACCGGGTGCTGGGTCACCCAGTCCAGCGCGGCGATCACTTGGGACACGTCGACGCTGCCATCCGTGGTCGCCAGCTTCATCGCGAGGAGCTTCGCGTCCGGCGCGACTCCCAGCTGCACGTTCGCGGGCGCGCTGGGGAGGTCCGAGGAAGGGTTCGTGGTCCCCCGACCGGCGATGATGCCGGCCATGAAGGTGCCGTGGCCGAAGGTGTCCTGCTGGGTCAGCACACCGTTGCCCTCGATCGACAGGTCCGGGCCATAGACCACCTTGCCGGCGCCGTCCAAGCCGGCAACGTGGGCGACCCCGGAGTCCAGCACTGCAACGCCGACGCCTTGCCCGGTCAGCGGACGCCCGGACTTGTCCTCCTTCGCCCACAGGCCGCGGGCACCGATCGCCTTCCCCACCGTGAACAGCGAACCCGGGTCCTTTCGAGCCTCGTGTCGCCCGTAGTCGTCCTTCGACACCGTGTCAGTCCTGGCATCACCCCATCTGCGACCGGCGAAGTCGCTGCTCGTGCCAGCAGCCGTGGTGACGAGCCCCGCCGGGGCATCTCCATCGGCGACCACCTGGGCCTGAGTAGCCGGAACGCACATTGCCGCCGCGGTGGCCGTCGCAGCGACCCCCACCAGCCACCGAGTAGTACGCGAAGACACAGGGTTGGAGCGCATTTTCATTCCTTTCGGATAAACGATGATCAACAGTCGACCGGTCACTACGTTGATCGCGCGTAATGACCTGAGCCCATATCGGCCGCTCAGTAGGAATGAGACGAACCTGTCGGACAACCCTGGGGACACTTCTCCCACGTCCGTCGGCTGGCGTTGATCTGGCCCAGCCGGTTGGGCGCGTTGTTCCACTCCAGAATTCAGCACAGTAGGTGGTCCCCCACGATTCACCACTGGCGACCCGTTGCCATTGCTCAGACGACAGGTCCGAAGCCGTGCGAATAGGAATGAGCACCGCCCTGGCACTAGTTTTTGTGAAAGGGCTGCGGTGCGAGATCGCGGCCCCGTGGGACCACTTCGAACGCTATCGCGCATCAACTACTTATGATGGGTGATTGGGAACTTTGGCAGGGCCGAATCGAGACCCACGTGCCCTGATGGCAGAGCAGGGGAACGCTCGCGCCCTTGGTGTCGAGGTAGCTCGTGCAACAGGGTCGCCACGCCCACTGTCGACGTGACCACTGCCGCTGGTCCGGCTGGTCAGTTTGCTACCGCGCCGGCCCGACGGGCGTCCGCCGCGCTTCTTCCCGGCCGGTTCCGCGAAGGGGTGGACCGCGCTGATCGGGGCCGGGGACCCGGGCCAGAAGATCCCGCACGCCTACATCTTCAAGGAGCGTCTTCGCTCCTGCTGGCCCTGTCCGGCGCCAACCCCGAGCGTGCCCTGATCAGGAACCGACGACGAGGACACGGGCACCGGCCCACCCCTTGGCGCCAAAGACCTCACGCTGATGTCTGGTTGCCTTTTCACCGGCCAGCAGCTCCGCCTGAAGATCACCGAGACAACGGCGCTGGCGGACATCTCGACCGGCCGCGGGATCTGCGAACAGCTGCGCGCGACGGGGGTGGCCCTGTCGATGGACGACTTCGGAGCCGGGCAGAGCACGCTCAAGCGGCTGCGCGAGCTCCCGATCGATGAGGTCAAGATCGACCGTGCCTTCGTGGCCGACCTCGACCGTGACGACGCGCGACGTCGCTTCACATGGGCCGTCATCGCCTTCGCCGTCGCGTCGGCTTCACCGTGGTCGCCGAGGGCGTCGAACACCGGGCCGAGCTGGATGCGCTCAGCAAGCTCGGCTGCCAGGTGCCCAGGCTTTCCTGTTCTCACGCCCGCCCCGCCCCGGCGGCGACATCGACGAGCTCTTGACCCGTGCGCCCCTCCAGCACAACGGCATTTCCCGCTCCACCAAAGGTGTGACCCGTGGGTCCGGTCGAGAACGCCCGAGGGAACCAACCACCGCACTGGCTGTCACCCATTCACCAAAGGAACATTGCGCGATCTCGCAGGCCGAGCGGTGCAGGCCGAAAGACTGATCACGGTTGAACGAGCGGCTCTGCCTCCTGCGGGCCATATTGACCTGAGATGCTCGGCCTGCGCCAAGGAACCAGAGGGCAGCCTGCGCGAAAAGGGCTCCCGGACAGGCAGATCGGTGTCCCGTATGGGCCGATCACTCACCCTGCTCAGACTCCTTTCGGCAGCACGTTGCGAGCCCGGCCAGTAGCTGCGGTGGATGACGTCCGCCGTGAGCTCGGCACCGCTTGGTCCCCTCTGAAGATCTGAACCGCTCCTCCCGATCGTGGGGGTAGGCACGCTCGATCCGCGGTCGCGCCGACGACCTGCGGTGGTGACAGACGCACGAGCAGCGCGCCGAGTGACTTGGCCCACAACCTCGCGCTGGTCCCACACTCCCGGGTTGCTCGGTGTCGCGCGTGACAGAGTGCAGGTGGTGGGTGACGGACACACATCAGGCGGGATTCGTCTTTGGCGTGTCCGGCTCGGTCATCAGCGGTCGCGCCCAACCCCTGCACGGCGCGGCCCCTGTCGCTCCCACCGATGGACGGGACCGCCGTCATCGGAATTGTCATCCGGTGACGGCGATCTCGCTCCTGGGCAGGGGCACCGTCAACCGTCCATGGGCGGCGCCCAGGCATCGGACGACCTGCCACCCGCTCAGTCAAGGAGTCGGTGGCGAGACTCCCAACCGATGACCAGGCAGGGCACACGCAAGGTGCGCCCCGGCCGGGCCGACGTCGCCATGGACGAGTAGCTCGACACGGAGCAGGTTGCCGCACTCCGCAGCGCCGGCGATCAGGCTCGCGCGCTTGCGGGGGGCCTTGCACACGTCACTCAAGCAGGGCCAGACCCGCTGTCGCCCCTTGCGATGGCGCGGCCTGCCGTCAGCCGCCGAGTAGCATCCAATGAGAACGTCGGCGCGGGCCGACCGGATCCGCGCAAATTTCGGACCAGCGCACGCGTAGGCCGCGGGGGCGCCGGAAGGGGCCAGATGCCAGAGGGAACCGACTCGGGCACAACGCCGGAGACCGAGCCGATCACCGCGGACCGCCGGCGGCCAACGGCTCGTTACGCCGAGTTCAGTGACACCAACGATCAGGCACAGTTCGTCAACGCGGCCGAGCGTTCCTACCGCTCGCTGGTCGGTTCCGACGCCTGGGGCTCCGACACCCCCATCGAGGTCGGCACACAGGGGCCTGGAGCGCGCGGGTCCCTGTTCCGCCGCGGCAGGCCCGCACCGACCCGGACAGCTCCGGGCACCCTGGCGTTGGCGCGGGTGCACCAGATCGCGATCGGCACGCCGCGTGAGCTGGCGGCATCTCCGCGCGGCTGCGCGGCATCCGAATCAGTGGCCCTCATCCTGGCCAGGGTGACGGCCGACCTCGAGCACGACCTGCTGGCTTTGACCCCGCACCAACAGGCCGCGCACCCCGCCTACCGCCAAACCCTGCGGCTCGCCGCTGAACTTGAGGCCCTCGGCAGCATCGTTGCGACACACAGATGCTCGGGCAACGATGGCTGCGTCAACCTGTGCCCGCCGGAACGCCTCGATCGCAGGGTCGAGGACGCGGAGGTGGCGGAGGTCCGAGCCGTCCTCCTCCAGCTCGCCCGCGTCGCCCAAGGAAGCTGAGGACAAGGGGCGTGCCACCCTGCCGGCCGCGGCGTGGCAGCGGTTCCGCACCTACGACGCCGCGAACCTGATGTCGATTCTCACGCTCCAGCTCCACCAGCCGCTGCGCGTCACGGCTCGTGGTGCCTGCCCGGGTGCCGCCGTCGACCTCGGCCTGCCAGTGGCGCAGGGTCGGGGTGCCTGCCGAGCTGACCAGCCACTCGAGGGATCGCGCCCGACCTCGTCGCCGGGTCCTGCCTCACCTCAACGGCCATCCGCGTCGCGCGCACACGCAGCTGGTCGCCGTACTCCTTCGGTGCTGCCACGACTCCCGTCCTCCCTGGGTTGAGAGCCTCCACCAGACCCGGGCGATTCATCACCCACCGCCAGGCGTGGGACCCCGTAGTCGCCGCCCACAGCACCTGTACCGTGGAGGTCCCTGCGGCATCACCCGATACGCGCCCATCAGCACCTCAGGCTCACGCGCCCCAGGGGCAGGGGCGGGGTGAGCCTTCCGCGGCATTGAGAACCCACGCTTGGTCGTCACACATCGTAGGTCGCCCCGTCCCGTCGTCGACCCAACCGGGAACGCCGCCCCAGTCACCCTGACCCTGACCCTGACCGCGGCCTCGAACGGGTTGACCAGCGCCACGAGCACCAGCTTCACCATCACCGCTGAGCAGGCGGCAAGCTGGCCTTCACCACCCAGGCGAGCAGCACCACGGCCGGCACCTCGTTCACCAGTGAGGCTCCCCCCGACAGCGTGACGACGGTCGCTCGACGGGGTCGAGCCGACCGCGGGCTCGTGTCACCCGACCCGGGTGGGCGGGCTCGAGGGTCGGTCGGTCACCCGGTGGGCGCCACCGGCTCTGCACCGGTGAGCAGGTGGGCAACGACCTCGGCCGCTGTGTACCCGGTGGTGCCGGCGCGTCGCCGACGAAGCATGGTCACGACCGGAGCGAGATCCCCACCGGCAGTGACCAGGGCAGGCTCGACGGCGCCCCTGGGCCGCCGCTGCGGCAGGCCGGCGCCGGCGAGGAGCGCGTTGCACAGGCAGACCCGGCCCTCGCGGTTCGCCTCGCGGCCACCCTTGCGCAGGTAGGCCTTCTGGGGCTCGGCGGGGCAGCGGAAGTCGACCGCACCGTCCGGGCGCCGGTAGGCCGACCGGAGCACCCCCAGGTCGCACACGGGCTGTCGGGCGGCCGCCACCTCCGAGTCGGTCAGGGTGCCGGGCAGCTCGGCCACGCGGAACGGGAAGCCGGTGGGTGAGACCCGCCAGTCGGCCCGGACGAGGAGCTCGCCGCTGAGCGCGCCCTCGCGGACCCGGTCCTTGATGTCGTCGGCGAAGCCGGACTCGTCGCTGTACGCGAACACGGTTCCGGCCTGGATGCCCGCCGCACCCGAGGCGAGGGCGGCGCGCAGCCCGTCGGGCGTGGCCAGGCCGCCGGCAACCCACACCGGCAGCCCGAGGGCGACGACCGCGGCGATGTCGACCTCGTCGCGCTCGCCGTAGACCGGTTGGCCCAAGCCGTCGAGCGCGCGGGGCCCGCGCGGTGGGGCGTTGTGACCGCCGGCGCTGGCGCCCTCGACCACGAAACCATCGGGGCGCGTGGCCGGGTCGGTGACCAGGCCGCTTGCGAGGTCGTTGGAGGCGATGATCGCCAGCACGAGCGGGATGGGGAGCGCCGCGACACCCGGGACCACCGAACGCGGGCTGAACAGCACCTCGGTCGGCCCGTCGTCGACCCGGTTACCCATCACCTTGATGGCGAGGCGGACGTCCTCCCCGGTGGCCAACCCGCGCACCAGGGCTGGGATGTCGGCGGGGTTGCCCGCGCCGACGAGGACCACGTCCACGCCGGCGAGCAGGGCACCGAAGCAGGCGGCCGGCAGGGGCAGGTCGATCTTGTGCAAGTAGTTGACGCCGACGAGCCCCTGATGGCCCTCCTTGGCCAGGAACACCTCGACGAAGTTGGCGGCGACGGTGAGCTCGAGCAGCTTGTCACCGGAGGCGACCGTGTGCCGGGGCACCGGGCGGTACGCCGCTCCCGGGGCGATCCCCCCCTCGACGAAGTAGGCGGCGAGGATCCACTCGGCGACGCGGGGTACCGGGAAGGCGTCCAGAGCCCGCCGCACGTGGCCGCCGGTGTCGCCGTCCTGGAGCCGGCGGGCGCAGACGACGTCGAGGGCCGTGCCCGAGACCACCCCGAGCTGGCCGACCGAGGCGACGGCGCGGGCCAGCTGCCACCCGGAGACGGCCACCCCCATCCCGCCCTGGATGACCTGGGGCGCCGCCCCACGCCACCTCGCGTCGCGGGTCACCGGCGAGGGGTCGGTCGGAACTGTGGCGGTGGACGGGGACGTGGCGGTCATGGTGGTCGGCTCTCTCGACGTTGGGGTCACCTCCATCCTCCGGCGCGGGTGCCGCGGACGATAGGGGCGGTCGAGGGCACTTCAGGGGTACGTTTTGTCACGTGGTGACAAACGAGCGAAGTGGCCGTCCCTGGGCGGCGATCGACCCGTCGATCGCGTCGGCGCTGCGACCCATCCTCCCGTCGCTCGTCGAGGACACCCTCGAGCACATCGACGAGGTGCTGCCGAGCATGGGGCAGGACCTCGCCGGCCCCTACGGGGTCGACCTGCGTCGCGGGATCGTGCGGGCACTGGAGCGCTTCCTCAACCTCCTCGGTCAGGAGGTCGACGCGCTCGACCCCGCGCTCACCGAGCTCTACGGCTCGTTCGGGGCGCGGGAGGACCACTACGGACGGTCACTCGAGACCCTGCTCACGGCCTACCGGGTCGGCGCCCGCGGCGCGTGGGTGCACTTCTCCGGGGCCGCCGTCGCGGCGCGGGTCCCCACCGACCAGGTGATCAGGCTGGCGGAGGCGATCTTCGCGTACGTCGACGAGCTGTCGGCGGCCAGCGCGCTGGGGTTCACCCAGGCGCAGGTGCGGCGCGCGGGACACCGCGACCTGGCTCGCCGGCAGCTCGCGCTGGCGATCCTCGAGGGCGAGGCTGCGACCTCCGCGCCGCGGGTCAACGACCTCGCGGCTGACGCGGGCTGGCCGCTGCCGGAACGCCTCGCCGTCGCGATCTGGCGACCGCCGGAGGATGCCGCGTCGCGCGACCTGGCGGTGCCGCATCCCGAGGTGCTGTTCGTCTCCTCCGAGGACGAGGTGCGCGCCCTCGTGCCCGACTTCGTGCTCCGCGACCGGCGTGGACGGATGCGGCTGGGGCCCACCGGGGTCACCGTGTCGGTCGGCACGCTGCGCCCGCCCAGGGAGGCGCCGATCTCACTGGCCCATGCCCGCGCCATCACCACCCTCGTCGACGAGGGGGTGCTCCACGGGGGTGGTCCGGTCGCGGCCGGGGAGCACCTCGCCACGCTGGTCGTCCACGCCGACCGGCGGCTGCTTGCCGACCTGCGCGACCAGGTGCTGGGGCCACTCGAGCAGGTGGCCGCCCCCCGCCGCCCCGTCATGGCCGCCACCTTGAGCTCGTGGCTGGCCCACCACGGGGACCGCATCGCGACGTCGGCCGACCTGGGGGTGCACCCCCAGACGGTGAGCTACCGGCTGGCCGAGCTCCGGAGGTTGTTCGGCCCCGCGCTGGAGGACCCGCAGGCGCGTTTCGCGCTCCTCCTGGCGCTGCAGGGCCCGACCGGCTGAACCCGGCCCCTGCCGGGTTCAGCTTCGCCGGTCCCGTTCTCCACGAACGAGATCGAGTCGCTCACAGCGACCGGCCGCCGTGCACAGACCTCTCGGGTGCGCACCTCTCTACGATGGGGGGGTGGACACGAGCGGCACGGCAGGCACTGAGACCGTGCCGGGCCGCCACCACGAACCGATGCAGAGGCACTGGTGGGCAGGCCATGAGGATGCCCTCCCCGAAGGAATCGAGTGGTTGTCGGCCCGTGAACGGGCACGGCTCGACGACATGCGCTTCACCAAGCGGCGCAACGAGTACCTGCTGCGCCGATGGGTGGGCAAGCGGACCGTGGCCGCCCGGGTGGGCCTGGGCACCGACCCAGCCGTGCTCGCTCGCATCGAGGTGCTGAACCGGATGACCGGCGCCCCCTACATCGTGATCGAGGGCGCCACGGCGCCATGGGACATCTCGCTGTCGGACCGGGCCGGGTGCGCCGTGGCGGTCATCGGTGACGCCACCGCAGGTGAAGCGTCGGCGTTGGGGATCGACCTCGAGGTCGTCGAGCCACGCACCGACGGGTTCGTGACCGACTTCCTGACGCCCGCCGAGCAGCACTGGGTGAGGGGTCCGGCCGCGGAAGACCCCCGGCTCGGACACGACGCGGCGGCGAACCTGGTGTGGTCGGCCAAGGAGGCAGCGCTCAAGGTGCTGCGTGTGGGGCTGCGGGCGGACACCCGCTCGGTGGAGATCACCGTGGACTCCGAGCCGCGCAGCGACGGGTGGGCCCGGTTCGCCGCAGCCCAGCAGATCGGCCCGGTCATGCCCGGATGGTGGCGCCGGGACGGGGTCTACCTCCTCACGGTTGCCGCTCAGGGAGAGCTCGACCCCCCGATCGTCCTCCCCGGCGCAGCGGACGTGGCCCTCGCGACGCCGGTGCACAGCTGGGTCGGCAGCCCGCTCGTCACCCCGCGGGAGTAGCCGATCGGGTTCCCTCGGAAGTGCGCGACATCCCCCGTTCGAGCGCGTCGACGACGTACGGCCGCAGCGTCGCGGCCGGGATGATCCGGTCGACCGACCCGACCCGCAGAGCGCGCTCTATGGTGTGGATGGCGTCGAACTCGTCCGCGACATCGTGCAGCTTCTGCGAGCGCACCTCCTCGACGGTCCTGGCCGCCCGGGCCCGGAGCGCGGCTGCCTCGGGACCGCTCGCGGAGGCCGCCTGCGCGCGGGCGCTCTCGACCCCCGGGTCGCTCTCGACGCGCCGCTTGACCTCGCGGGCGAACACGGTCGCCGCGGCTGGGGCGCCGCCGATCACCGAGGCGAACGACCCCTCCACCGCGGCGATCTCGATGGTCTCGGTGAGCGCCTTGGAGAACACGACGAAGGCACCGCCGTGATACCTCGAGACGACGACGAAGACGATGGGGCCCTCGAAGTTCGTCACCGCACGGCCGATCTCCGCGCCGTACTCCAGCTGCCAGTTGCGCATCGACTCCGGCGACCCGTCGAACCCCGACAGGTTGGCGAGGACGACGAGCGGGCGGTTGCCGCTCGCCGCGTTGACCGCTCGGGCGATCTTGCGCGAGGCCTGGGGGAACAGCGTCCCGGACGTCCAGGCCGGAGGGCCGTAGGACGGGACGAACCCGGTGCGCGGCACCGTGTGCGACTCGATGCCGATCATGCACACCGGGATGCCGCCGACGGTGCCGTCCCAGACGATCGCGGTGTCGGCGTCCTGCCACTGGCGCCAGCGCTCGAGGGGTTCGACGTCCCGGTCGGCCACGGCCCGCATCACCGACCGCATGTCGAACGGCAGCTTGCGCTCGGGGTTGGTGGCGTGGTCGAAGACGTCGCCCACCGTCGTGAACGACGACTCGGGCAGGCGGGTGTGCGGGGAAGGACGGACGTCACGGTCCACCGGGTCGTCCGTGGGTCTGCGCCGTGGGAAGCGCTCACCAGGAACGACGTAGGTGAAGTCGTAGTGGCGAAGCAGCAGCGTGCACGCCTCCGGGAAGCTGGGCGCCCAGTACTGGGCCTGTCCGTTCGGCCCCATGATCCGGTCGAAGCCGCCGATGCCCTGGTTGTCGTCCGCGGACACGGCCCCGGAGTAGTCGAGCGCCTGCTTGCCGGTGAGGACCATCGTGCTGGCCGGAGTCATGACGAGGATGCCCTTGGTGTGCATCAGCATCGTCGCCTCGGCGTTCCAGTACGGCTGCCCACCGACGGTGATCCCGGTGATGATGATGTTCACCTCACCGCCGGCCTGGGTGTACTCGATGAGCCGGCGAAGGGTCAGCGATATCCAGTCCATGTTCTCGGTGCCGGAGTCCAGGGCGATGAGCGCGCCGGACGACACGGCATACCACTCCACCGGGATGCCGCGCTCCAGTGCGAGTGCGAGCGCGGCGTTGACCCGCCGGCACTCGGGCTCGGCGAGGTTACCCAGACCCTGGGTCGGGTCGGCCAGGACGGCCACCCGCGTCATCCCGTCGGGGTGCACGTCGGTGCGGTTGGTGAGCAACCCGACGACGACGTGCGCCGTGTTGCCTCCCGGCGGCCGGTCGACCGGAACGAGGTCGTCGCCGGCACCGAGGTCGAGCTCCTCGAAGCTTCCTTGCGGGAAGGGCGAGGCGTCGCCCACGGACGGGGTGAGCATCCGAACGATCTCGTAGGGGTAGGGACTGCCGAAGCGCGCCGCGGTGAGGACCTTCTGCGCGTACGGCGTGAGGGGCCGGACGGGGTTCGGCCCGGGCTCCTGCATCCGGATCGTCGGCCCGCCGGCACCGAGCCCTTCGAGGACGACGATCCGGTCACGGAACACCTGACGGCCGTCGCGGTCGGTGGAGGTCTCCGCAACGGTGACGTGCAGGACGACCTTCTCGAGGCTGGCGCCGCGCGCCAGGTCCTCGTAGGTCATCGCGAGGTCGTGCCACTCCTCAGTGGGCACCTTCCACGTCGGTCGCACCCAGACGACGAGCCGGTTGGCGGCTGGTCGCTCTCGAGCGGGGTAGCGGGCCATGGCGCTGCGCATCGACGCGAGGGCCGCGAGGCCGCTGCGCCCGAGCCGCGGGTAGGTGACGCGGCCGGTGTCCGGGTCCTGGACGGGGGTGAGGTCGCGCACCTCGGCCATGGCGAAGAGCCGGTGGTCGCGGGGGTTGCCCTTGGCGACGCCGTCGAAGACGTAGACGTCCTCGGGAGAGGGCAGCCGGGTGAGCTCGAAGTTCGACAGCCGCCACAGGTCGAGCCGCTTGCCGAGCATCGGGTGGAGATTGCGATAGATCGTGTCCTCGACGAAGCCGCGCCCGGCGGGGTCAGCGCGGAAGGTGACGTGCTGGGTGCGGCCCCGATCCGGGCCGCCACCCTCCAGCCAGGTGATGGTGAGGTCGATGCGGTGCAGGGCGCGGCCGAAGTCGCACTCCGCGAGCAGCTCGGCCGCCTGCTCTGCCGTGACCGCCACGTCGGGTCGAGGGCCGTCCTGCCAGGTGACGAGGTCGACGACGACCTCACGGTCGCCGGCGTGCTCGGCGAGGTGCTCGGCGATCACCCGGGACGCCCTCGGAAGGTCGGACAGCGGGAGGTAGCCGACGACGACGTGGATCCGGAGGTCGTCGTGCTGGTAGCGGGCGTAGCCGAGGTCGACCCCGTCTCGGGTGTCGAAGTCCAACCCATGCAGGTCCCGCATCCGGTAGAACCGCCGCAGGTAGGTCTCGAGCACCGCACGTCGGAACGCCGTCAGGTCGGTGGGCGCATCGGTCGGTGCGTCGAGCCACGCGCCCAGCAACAGCGAGCGCAGGGGCTGCGGGCACCACACGAGCCGGCCGATCCGGTCCGCCCGTTCGGGTGAGGTCGGCTCGGCCACCAGCCCGGCGAGGTGGCCGCGCATCTCCGCCTCGGTCTCGGCGACGACGCGGCTGAGGACCGGCTCGTCGAACCAGTGGTAGAGCACGTCTCGGGCCGCGTCGGTCACCGCGGGCTGCCGCCCCTGGGTCGCCCTGACCAGCCGCTCCAGCCGGGCCCGGTCTGCCGGCGTCGCGCCCGTTCGCAGCTGACCGGCGAAGTCGAGCCTGCGCCCCAGCACCTCGGTGACGAGGTCGGCCAGCTCGGGGACCCGGGAGAACGAACGGAACAGCCAGAACGTCGCCCGTGCCAGCAGCGCGATGTCCTCCGGGCCCTCGACGCCGTACCTCGCGAGCACTCGTTCGAGCCGCCGCCGGAACCTCTCCGGCAGGCCGCCCCGGTCGGGGTCGAGCCACCGGAGGTACTCGAGCACGAACTCCTGGGTGCTGGTCTGGTCCGCGACGTCCTCGTCACCCACCTCCGCCTCGGTGCGTGGACGATAGAGCGAGCCGATGTCCGCGAAAAGATCGAGGAAGGCGTCCTCTCGGGACAGGAGGTCGTGGTCGGCCGGGTCGTCGCCCTCGACCCGACGCCGGTAGGCGGTGCGCAGGGCCTTGACCGCCGCCGGGTCCAGGTCGAAGCCGAGCAGGTATGCCGTGAGGTCGTCGAAGACGTCAGGCGGAGGCGCCTCGTCCTGGACGACGAGGGCAGCCAGGTCGACGCCTGCGCCGTCGGAGCCGCGGAACGGGTCGGGCATGAGGTGGGACGACTCGGTCGACTTGATCCGTAGCAGCGGGTCACCTTGCTCGACCTGCTGGTTGGGCAGCACGACCACCGTGGTCACGTGACCGTCGAAGGGTGCGGTGAGCGTACTGACCATCTTCATCGACTCAAGGGTCGCGACCGTCTGGCCGGCGGTCACCGGGTCACCGACGGTCACGAGCAGAGAGCTGACCAGGGCCGGCGCCGGCGCGCGGACGACGACGCCGTCTTCTCGGGTCACGGTGTGGGCGACACCGTCGATCTCGAGCCGGATCACCTCGTCGTGGATCACCGTGACGACTCGTCGGGTCCGTCCGCCCACGAGGACCCGCCGCTCGTACGGGCTCTGGGTGTCCACGACCGCGTCGAGCCGCTCTTCACCATGCACGCGGTAACGGTCGGGGCCGGTCCGGTCCACTCGCAGGCGGTGGTGACTGCCGCGGTAGCCGAGGTGGATGGCGACGCCGACGCGCTCCGGGTGCTCGGGGCGGCCTCGCTCGGCGCTGGCGCGGAACGACCGCTGGGCCAGGGCCAGGTCGCCTTCGTAGACCTCGATCGCGGCGATGACGACGGCGACCGGGTCCGGAGCAGGGTCAAGGGCCCCGGAGGCCCGCTGCTCGGCATACCAGAGCGGCGGCGGCGGGCCCTCGAGGACGGTCGACGACCCGAGGATGGCGATGAGGCTGGCGCGGTTCGTGGCGCCGCCCGAGAGCACGACGCTCGTGTGCCTCAGGGCTCGGCGAAGTCGCTGGACGGCCTGGGCGCGCGTGCGCCCCCACGACGTCACCGTCGCGAGCACGGGGTCGACGTCGGCGTCGACGACATCCCCGGCCCGTAGGCCCGTGTCCACCCTGACCCCGGTACCCACGGGGAGCGAGATGACCTCGACGCGCCCGCCGGTCGAGGCGTACCCGCGGTCCGGGTCCTGAGCGAGCAACCGCGCCGAGACGGTCCAGCCCTCGCCGCGTGGCGGTGTGGGCGCAAGGGGGTCACCCAGGGCTGCCCGCAGGCGCATGCCGAGGATGCCGGCGCCGGAGCGCTCCTCGGCCGCCACATGAGTGGCCCGGCCGTCGGTCTCGACCTCGGTGACGGCGAAGGAGCCGTCGTGCTCGAGTGCGAAGTGGACGACCGCACCCCCCTGGAAGCCCGCGTGCTCGAGGAGCGAGACCGTCGCAGCATCCATGGCCGCGGCGGCGCGGTCGGGGATGCCGGTCGCAGGCATTTCCGCGAGGACCGCCCAGGCGTCCCGCACAACGGTGACCTCGCGCAGGCCGAGGGTCCACACCGTGCCGTGGGCGTCCCGGACGGCGTCGACCTCGAGTCGGCGAGGACCCTCGGGGAAGGAGCCGGCCGGCCGGAAGGGGACTCCGGCGGCGGAGGCGACCGCGGCCAGCCCGGACGGGGTGCAGAGCGCGCGGATCGCGGCCGCGTTCGGGCCGAGGACGACCAGGCCGGCACCGGCGCAGGCATCGGCGAGCTCGGCCCGGTCGGCGCAGGGCACCATGCCGAGCCAGACCCCGTCGGCCCGCGCCGCCACGAGGGCGGCGACCAGGTCGGCGGCGGGGATGTCGCCCTCGTCGGGCAGGGTGAGGGTCAGGGTCTCGCCGGCCTCGCGAGCCCACCAGGCCCGGGCCCGGGCCACGGTGCTCACCGAGATGGTGCGAAGCCGCTCGCCGCCGTCCGTGTCGAGCTGGGCGCCCGCCGTGGCAAGGACCCGCAGGGCGGGCTCGCCACGCTCGACGACGGCGAGCCGTCGCACAGCCCTCACGCCGGAGTCCCGGGTTCGAAAGCTGCCTGCAGGGGCCCGCGCACGTCGTCGGGGACCCCGCCCGGGAGGGGCACGGTGGTGTACCCGTCGAGCCGCACCACGACGCGGCCCTCGTCGTCGACGACCAGCGCGTCGACGTGCCCGCCATGCGCCTCGGCGTGCGCGACGAGCGGCGCGGTGGCCGTTGCCGGGTCGAGCAGGACGCGGACCCGGCCGACGCTCATGGGCAGGGCCAACCGGTCCTCCTGGGCGGCCTCCCACAGGCCCGCGGTCTGGAAGCACAGCTCGACGAGGCGAGGCGCCAGCGCGAGCGGGGCATCGCTCGGCTGCCGGTCCTCGGGCAGGCGCTCCGGCAGCCGGGCCGTCGAGCCGTCGCCGTCGCGCCACGCCGCCTCGACGACCTGGTATGCCGGGCCGTGGAAGTAGAAGCGGTAGACCTGCGCGGCATCCACCACCGGCTCGTGCGTGGCTCGGTCGAGGTCGCTGCGCTCTTCCTCGACGGCGGAGCCGGTGAGCCGCACCCGGCCGGTGAAGTGCGTCGTGCGCACCGGGTCGCTCGATCCCGGCAGCAGGCGCTGCGCGGTGAGGGTGCAGTGGGCGACCAGGTCGTCACCACCCTCGGGGTCCGGTGCCGTCACGGCCGCGACCGTGAGGGTCCGCGGTTCGTCGCGGTAGAACTTCACCGGCGCCAAGAACCCCACGTCCTCGACGCCACCGACCCGGTAGCCCGCCGGTGCGACCAGCCCGGCGACCTCGGCGAAGGCCTCCATTCCCATGACCCCGGGGAGCACCGGGGTGCCGTCGATCCGGTGGTCGGTGAGGAAGCCCTGCTCGGCGGGGTCGAGGGTCACCCGGGAGACGACCCCGTCGTGCACGGAGACGGTGAGGTCGCCGACCATCGGCCCGAAGGGGTGCTGCTCACGGACCGCGTCGGCGTCGACACCGCCGGTCTCGTGGTACTCCGTGGCCATCATCCCGAGGGCGCCCGCGACGACCACCTCGCCACTGAACGGCGAGGCCGTGAGCTCGCGCCGGATCCACGCGACCCCGGCCTCCGGCGGGAGCACCTGTACGCCCGCCATCTCCATGATCTTGGGGATCGAGCCCCGGGTGGCCATGCCGATCCCGCCCCACGCCGTCCAGTCCAGGGCCAGGCCCCGGGTCTGCGGCCGAATGGCGCGCAGCGAGGAGACGACCTTGCACAGCAGGTCGTTCGCAGCGGCGTAGTCGGTCTGGCCGTTGTTGCCGAACCGGCCCGCGACGGACGAGAACGCGACGACCGCGCCGACCTCCATCGTGCGTGCGGCCTGCCACACGTTGAACCACCCGGTGGTCTTCACGTCGAAGACCAGGTCGAACTCGCGGGGCTCCTTCTCCGGGAGGTTGCGGCTGATCTCCACACCGGCGGCGTGCAGCAGCACGTCGACGCGCCCACTGCGCTCGCGCACCTGGTCCATGACCGAACCGACGGCGGCGGCGTCGGTGAGGTCGACCGCGTAGTAGTGCGCCGTGCCGCCCGCCGCCTCGACCGCCTCGATGCAGGTGAGCGCCGCTTCGAGACGCTCGACGTGGGCGAGCTCGCGGTCGATCAGCACCGGGGTCGGCTTCTCGCCGCGCTCCTTCAGCCGGGCCGCGATGGTGCCCTTGAGCGATGCCGGCTCCGTGCGGAACGCGGCGATGTCGGGGTCGGCCCGGTCGGGCGCCGGCGTGAGGTCGAGCAGGTGGAAGGTTCCACCCGAGGCGACGGCGAGGTCGGCGGTGATCGCCGAGACGATGCTGCCGGCCGCGCCCGTGACGAGCACGACGGAGTCGGACGTCAGCGGCATCCCGGCCTCGGTGTCGGTGTCCGCGGCACCGTCGCTCCCGCGGGCCGGGAACGGCTGCTCGAGCAGGGCGATGCCGAAGCGACGACCGTCGACCCGGCCGATCTCGACGCATCCGGGGTCGCGCAGGGTCTCCTCGATGAGCAGGTCGGCGACGGCGGCGGTCTTCCGGTCCACCGGCAGGTCGACGGCCTTGACCAGGGCACCGGGCCGCTCCTTCTTGTATGACTTGGTGAAGCCGGTCACGGCGCCGCCGAGAGCCGATGCCGCGCCGGCGGCCGAGTAGCCGTGGTAGCCCCCGAGCCGGGTCGCGGACACGAGGAACGCACCGTCGTCCCAGAGCCGGCGCATCGTCGCGTAGAGCACCTTGACCCGGCGGCGGAGCGCCTCGTGCCAGGTGGGTAGGTCGTAGGCCGTGAGGTCGCCCTCGTCGTCGAGCGCCGCGAGCCAGTAGACCCCGGAGACCGGGCCCTCGGCGCACCACTGCTCGAGGTGCGCGAGCACGTCGTCGGTGGGGGTGCCCGGGTCGAGCACCAGCGCCGTCGCACCGGCCTTGTGCAGGCGCTTGACGAGCGCGTCACCGACGCCACCCTCGTCGCGCATCACGACGACTCGGGCTCCGGCGAGCGAGACCCCGGTGGGCAGGCACTGGTCGGCGGCAGGGCGCAGCGACGGCACAGGCACGCGCCGAGGAAGCGCGTCGACTGCGTCGAGGTCGCCGGTCACGGTGTGGGGTGCCACGGCGGCTGCCGAGTCCGTGGTCCCGGCATTCGGCGTCGCCGAGGCGACCTGCGCGTCGTTGGTGGTACCCAGCTTGGTGCGCACCCAGCCGGCGACGTGGTTCAGGGTGGGGAACTCACGCAGCTGGAGGGTGTCGTCGCGCTCGAGGTTCCACTGCGAGCGCACCGCGGCGAAGACCTCCGCCTGCTTGACGGTGTCGACGCCCAGGTCGGCCTCGAGGTCGAGGTCGGGGTCGAGCAGGTCAGCGGGGTAGCCGGTCATCTCGGCCACGATGCCGGTCACGACGTCGAGGATCGGGTCGCTGCTGACCGCGTCGGTGGTCGGGATGGTGGCGGTCGGTGTGGTGGCGGTCGGTGTGGTGGCGGGCTGGGATGCCGCGGCGGCCGCAGCCGCCTCCGGGACACCGAGCTTGGTGCGCACCCAGCCGGCGACGTGGTTCAGGGTGGGGAACTCACGCAGCTGGAGGGTGTCGTCGCGCTCGAGGTTCCACTGCGAGCGCACCGCGGCGAAGACCTCGGCCTGCTTGACGGTGTCGACGCCCAGGTCGGCCTCGAGGTCGAGGTCGGGGTCGAGCAGGTCAGCGGGGTAGCCGGTCATCTCGGCCACGATGCCGGTCACGACGTCGAGGATCGGGTCGCTGCTGACCGCGTCGGTGGTCGGGATGGTGGCGGTCGGTGTGGTGGCGGTCGGTGTGGTGGCGGGCTGGGATGCCGCGGCGGCCGCAGCCGCCTCCGGGACACCGAGCTTGGTGCGCACCCAGCCGGCGACGTGGTTCAGGGTGGGGAACTCACGCAGCTGGAGGGTGTCGTCGCGCTCGAGGTTCCAGCGTGCGCGGACGGCGGCGAAGACCTCGGCCTGCTTGACGGTGTCGACGCCCAGGTCGGCCTCGAGGTCGAGGTCGGGGTCGAGCAGGTCAGCGGGGTAGCCGGTCATCTCGGCCACGATGCCGGTCACGACGTCGAGGTACTCGTCGACGGCCGGTGCGGCCGGTTCGACCGGTTCGGCGAGGGCAGGAGGAGTAGCCACGGGAGCGGTAGGAGCGCCAGCAGCGGCCTGGTCGGGTGCCGTAGCCGAGAACGACTGCGCCGGGGCGGGAGCTGCCACGCCGAGGCGCTTGCGCACCCAGGCGGCGACGTGGTTCAGCGTCGGGAACTCGCGCAGCTGGAGGTTGTCGTCGCGCTCGAGGTCCCACTGGGTGCGCACCGCGGCGAACACCTCCGCCTGCTTGACGGTGTCGACACCGAGGTCGGCCTCGAGATCGAGGTCAGCACCCAGGAGGTCGGCGGGGTAGCCCGTCATCTCGGCCACGATCTGCGTCACCGTCGCCAGGACCGGGTCGCCGCCCGCGTCGTCCTCGCCGAACGGGCGTGGAGTGGCCGCCAGCACGGGGGACGCCGATGCCGGTGAGCCGACCGCCGCCACACCGAGCCGTCCGCGGACCCAGCCGGCGACATGGTTGAGCGTGGGGAAGTCACGCAGGCGCAGGTCGTCATCGCGCTCCAGGCCCCAGCGTTCCCGCACGGCCGCGAAGACCTCGGCCTGCTTGACCGTGTCGACGCCGAGGTCGGCCTCCAGGTCGAGGTCGGGGTCGAGCAGGTCGGCGGGGTAGCCGGTCATCTCGGCCACGATGTCGGTGACGACCGCGAGGACGTCACCACCAGCGGGCGCGGGCGGCTCCGGCGTAGCGGACGCGCCCACCGGTGCAGGCTGCTGTACCGGGATGACCGGCGACGGGGCCGACTCGGGCGCCGGGGACGCCGGGGGCGCGATCGCGGCGGGCGCTGCGGCGGCCAGGGCGAAGCCGGCCGTCGGGGTGAGCCGGTCGGCGTACGGCACCGGGACGTGCCCGGAGCGCTCGACGGGGAGGGTGGCCGGCCCGGTGTCGATGACGCGCAGTCGCCGTCGGTCGACCTCGAGCCGGCTCCCGGTCTGACCGGCGAGCCGGTCGAGCCACCGCTGCCACGCGCCCTGGTCGACGACCCGGTAGGCGTAGCCGAGCTCACCCGGAGCCCGGCGCCGGCCGTCGGGGACGGGAGTCCACCGCAGCAGCGACATGGCGACCTGCGACCCGAACCCGGCAGCGAGCCGCAGCGCGTACTCCACCGGGTACTGCCCCCCACGGGAGAGGTTGAGCGTACCGAGGTCGGGGTCGGGCTCCTGGTAGTTGGGGACCGGCGGGACGATGCCGGTCTCCAGCGCCTTGAGGGCCACGACGTCCTCGATGCCGGCGCCCATGGCGTGGCCCGTGAACCCCTTGGTGTTGGTGATGACGATCTGGCTTGCGGCCGGCCCGAACACCCGGCGCAGGGCATTGATCTCCGCTGCGGCGCTCCCGCCACGAGCCGGCGTGTATGTCTCGTGCGAGACGAACATCATCCGCGCAGCGATCTCGCGACGGTCGACGCCGCGCCCCTCGGCCTCGCGGACCAGTGCCTCCATGACGTCACAGATGTGCTGCACGTCGAGGCGCGAGCCGTGGAAGGCACTGTTGGCCGTGATCGTGGCGAGTGCCTCGGCGATGGGCTGAATTCCCCTCTCGCGAGCCGCATCCGCGGACTCGACGACGAAGGCGGCAGCGCCGGCGCCGACGATCATGCCGTGGCGGCGCCGGTCGAAGGGTGTGGCGGCATCCTCGACCCGTCCGTCGGTGGCGGCGGCCCCCGACGCGAGGAAGCCGGCGGTCACCCACGGCAGCAGGTGCTCACCGGTGGCGTCATCCGCGGAGACGACGACCACCCGGCGGCACCGGCCCGCCCGGATCCAGTCCTCGGCCAGCGACAGGGCCTGGGTGGTGCTCGCACAGGCCGCGTTGACCTGGGTGTTCGGGCCGCGCGCGCCGATGATCTCGGCGAACTGGGAGTGCCCCATCGACAGGGCCCGGAAGAGGAATCGACGGTCGAACTGGTAGGGCTCGCTCCCGAGGGCCTCGCGCAGCTCGGCAGCGAGCGCCTCGACCTCGGCCGCGGCCGGGTCGTCGTCGCTCATCCGGGCGCGCAGCCCCTCGACCGCCAGCAGCCCCTCGCGGCGGCCGCGGTCGAGCGCGTAGCCCTCCACCGCCTCGGCGAAGCGGTCGTAGCCGGGGAAGGCCGACGCGAAGATGACGCCGGTCTCGTCGCGCAGCGCCTCGGGCAGGCCCCAGCGGTCGGGCAGCTGGGTGCCGAGCGTCGTGGTCTTGTAGCTCATGACCAGCGGGATGCCGGCGTCACGCATCGCGTCGAACCCGGCTCCGATGGCCAGCCGTGTCGTCGTGTCGAGGGCTTCGTCGCGGGCCTTGTCGACCCCGAACTGCTCGACCACGTCGAGGGGCGCGTGCACCCCGGCCAGCTTGATGACGTCGGCGGGGTCGTCGATGGTGGCGAAGCTGCCGGCCCCCGAGGTGGCGTCCTTGACGAGCCGGGTGATCCGCATGTCGGCCATCCGGCGACGCGCGTCGTCGCCCAGGACCGAGATGAAGTTCTGGCCGGCGAGGATCTTGGCGACGTTGTCGTCGTCGAAGGTCTGCTCGGTGCCGGGCAGACCGAGGGCCGCACCCGAGATCACCACGGGCTCGAGGGCCGGCGGTTCGGCCCGCCGGGCCGGCTCGGGAGCCGGCGTCGGGGCCGGAGCCGGTGGCGCAGTCGGCTGTGCTGCAGGGGCGCCCGTCCTCCCGTACAGGTGCATGCCCTTCTCGAGCACGTCGGCGAAGAGCAGCCCCAGCTCACGGATGGTGTCGTCACCGGGGGCGTCCGGGGCTGCGGCACTCCGGGGCTTGGATGCCGGTGCCGCGTCGCTGGCCGCCGGGGCGGCGGCCGCGGGAGCCACGGGAGCCACGGAGACCGCGGCAGACCCGACGGGGACCGTCGGGGTCTCGTGCCGGTCCAGGCCGATGCCGGCCGCGTAGAGCCCGCACAGGGCCTGGTTGAATGCCACGTCGTCTGCCACCTTCGGGTGGTTGGTGAAGAGCGCGACGACGTCGTCGTGCTCGGAGCCGAGGACGTCCTCGACGAAGCCGTGCAGTGCCTTCTTCGGACCGACCTCGACGAAGACCCGAGCGCCCGCCGCATAGAGGGTCTGCAGGCCCTTGACGAACTGCACGGGCGAGGCGATCTGCCGCCCGGCGTACTCCAGGACCGTCTCTGCCGTGGCGCCCTGGGGGTAGAAGTCACCCGTCACGTTGGCGACGACCGGCTTCGTCGGAGGCTTGAGGTCGAGTCGCCGCAGCGCGTCGACGAAGGGTCCGGACGCGGGGGCGACGATCGAGGTGTGGAAGGCGTGGCTGACCGGGATGCGCGTGGCGGTGAAGCCCTCGGCGGTGAAGCGCTCGACGATCCGCTCGACGGCGTCGGTCGCGCCGCCGACGACGGCCTGGCTCATGCTGTTGATGTTCGCGATGACGACGTACCCGTCGGCCGAGTCGACGACCCGCTGGATGTCGGCCATCGGGGCGAAGACGGCCGCCATCGCGCCGTTGTCCGCCATCGACACCTTGGTCATCTCGCGACCCCGGGCACTGACGGCCTCGAGGGCGCTCGGGAGGGTGAGCGCGCCGGCGGCCACGAGGGCGCCGTACTCACCCAGGCTGTGGCCCATGACCATGTCCGGCTGCACGCCGTACGCGTCGAGCAGCCGGGTGAGGGCGATGTCGACGGCCAGCACCGCGGGCTGGGTGATCTCGGTCTGCATCAGCTGCGCGTTGAGCGTCTTGACCGCCGCCGGATCGTCGCCGTCGACGAAGATGAACGACGTCAGGGGGCGCCCCAGGAGTGGCGTCATCACCCGGTCCGCCTCGTCGAACGTCGCCGTCACCACCGGCTCCTGGGCAGCCAGGGACTTCAGCATGTTGACGTACTGGGACCCCTGCCCGGTGTAGAGGAAGGCGGTCAGGGGCGCCGGGCCTCGCCCGAGGAAGATGCCCTGCTGGCGCAGCAGCCGGAACGCCGCGGGGTTGCCCGAGGCGAAGGCGTTGGCGAGCTTGGTCAGCTTCGTGGTGAGGTCGGCGGCGTCGGTGTGGTCGACGGCGACCCGGACCGCGGCAGCGGCGAGCGCCGGGTCCGGAGCGGTGCGCGGGGGCATGACGCCGCTACGGGCTCGTGCGAGGGCAGCCTGCACCTGCGACGCGAGGTCGGCGTCGTCGCGGCCACCGAGGACGAGGGCGCCTCGCAGCGGCGCCTTCCCCGCGGCAGCGGACGCGCCCGCCCCGGCCTCCTCGGCGGCCACGCCCGGGATGCCGGCGGACGCGAAGCTCTTCGCCGGCGGGCGGTGGCGACCCGGCACGTGCTCCTCGACGACGACGTGGAAGTTCGTGCCACCGAACCCGAAAGCGCTGACACCCCCGCGGCGCACGTCGTTGGCGGGCTGCGCCCAGGGGCGCAGCTCGGTGTTGACGGCGAACGGCAGGGTGTCCCAGTCGACGTTGGGGTTGGGGTCGACGAAGTGCAGGCTCGGCGGGTGCTGCTTGTCGTGGAGCGACCGCACCATCTTGAACAGTCCGGCGGCACCGGCGGCGGCCTTGAGGTGACCGATGTTGGACTTGACCGAACCGAGGGCGATCGAGCGGGGAGCGGCTCCCGAGGCGCCGAAGACCGCGGCGAGACTGGTCAGCTCGGAGGCGTCCCCCACCCGCGTCGAGGTGCCGTGGGCCTCCACGGACCCGGCCGTCGAGGGGTCGACCCCGGCGCGCTCCCAGGCACGCTGGACGGCGAGCTGCTGGCCCACCGGGTTCGGCGCGGTGATTCCCTTGCCCTTGCCGTCCGAGGAACCGCCGATGCCGAGGATGACCGAGTAGATGCGGTCCCCGTCGCGCTCGGCGTCCTCGAGCCGCTTGAGCACGAACATTGCGGCACCCTCACCCATGACGAAGCCGTCGGCCCCCGCGTCGAACGGCCGGGTACCGGTGGCCGAGAGCGCGCCGATCTTGCAGAACTTCACGTAGGCGTCCACGCCCATGTTGCGGTCGAGGCCGCCGGTGACGACGGCGTCGAACTGGTGGTCGACGAGGCCGGTGACGGCCGAGTTCAGGGCAGCGAGACCGGAGGCGCACGCGGCATCCGTGGTGAAGTTCATCCCGCGCAGGTTGAACAGGTTCGCGACCCGGCCGGCGATCACGTTTGCGAGCTCGCCCGGCATGGTGTCCTCGGTGATGCTGAAGACGTTGTCGAGGTAGCCGCGCCGCGTCTCCTCGACGATGCGGTCACGGGTCTCCGGGGTGAGCGTGGCCAGCGTCGCCGACTGCTCGAGGCGTCGCAGCATCTCCGGGAAGCGGATCCGCATGCTCGACTGGTAGTGCTTCTCGCCGCCCAGGGCATTGCCCAGGATCACTGCGACCCGGTCGTTGTCGACCGGCCAGGCCGGCCAGCCGGCATCGGTCAACGCCGCCCGTGCTGCGGAGATCGCCCAGCGCTGGCCCTCGTCCATCTGCGCCGCGACCATGGGAGGCACCGGCAGCCGCCACGGGACCGGGCTCCAGTCGAACTCGCGCACCCAGCCACCGATCGTGCTGTACGTCTTGTCCGGGACGCTGTGGTCCTCGTCGTAGTAGAGGGCTCGGTCCCACCGGTCGTCCGGCGTCTGCGAGATCGAGTACCTACCGCTGGTGATGTTTCGCCAGAACGCGTCCCCGTCGGGTGCGTCGGGCATGATCGCCGACAGGCCGACAACGGCGACGGGGTGGCTCTCGTGGTGCGTCATGGTGAGGTCCGAATCGGTGTGGTGGTGCGAGGGCGAGGGTGGGGTGGTCGAGGTGCGCAGGGCCGTGCCGCGGTCAGGACGGGGTGCGGTCGTACAGCACGTCCGCCACGAGACCCATGTCTGCGACGAGACCCGCCTGGGCGGCCCGGATCGCAGCAGCCGGGATGCCGTCGAGACCGGCGAGCACGGGGCTGTTCGCCTCCAGCGCGCCGGCGACCCACCGGGAACCGTCGAGGGCGACCTTCTGGGCGGCCTCACGGGCGAAGACCCGCGACATCGCGGCGAGGGCGTCACCGGTGAAGCGGGTCGGGGACTTCTCGAAGCGCCGGCCCGCCATCGCCCGGTCCGCCGCCTGGGCGAACACCACCGCGGTCTCGGTCGCGGCGACGAGCTCGCCGATCCGGAAGAGGATGTGCTGGTTGCGGGTGAGGCGCCCCACCCGGCAGCAGTCGAGGACGGCCGCGAGGGCCGTCGCAGCCAGCGAGGCGGCGTCGGCGCCGACGAGCGGGTTCCGGGCGTGCAGCGACGCCATCTCGGCGGCCAGGTCGACGTAGTGGCGGCCACTGGTCTTCAGGTGCTGCTGCCAGCGGCCCCGGGCGATGGTCATCTCCATGATCTCCGAGGTGCCCTCGTAGATCGTCGTGATGCGCACGTCCCGGCGGATCTTCTCCACGACGTAGGGGCGGGTGTAGCCGTAGCCGCCGTGGGCCTGGATCGCCGCGTCGGCGGCGGCGTTCCCGGCCTCGGTGGCCACGTACTTGGCGATGGCACCCTCGGTGTTCATGGCGCCGTTGTCGCCCAGACCGCGGTCGAGCCGGTCGGCGGTGTCCTCCATATAGGCGCGGGCGGCCTCGAGGCGCACGGCGTGCGGGACGATGAGCTTGTGCGTGAAGCCCTGCTTCTCGCTGAGTGGGCCGCCGCCCTGCTCGCGCTGCGTGGAGTAGGCGATGGCGCGGTCGAGAGCCTCCCAGCCGCCGCCCAGGCCGAATGCCGCGACCATCAGGCGGGTGTAGCCGAAGACCTGCTGGGCCTGGACCAGCCCGAGCCCGCCGCGCGTGCCGACGAGGTTGCCGGCGGGCACCTCGACGTCGTCGAGGAAGAGGGATGCCGTGTTGGACAGTCGCAGCCCGTGCTTGTCCTCCGGGGTGCCGCTCGTGAAGCCGGGGGTGTCCTTGGCGACGACGAACCAGGCCGGCCCCTCGGGTGTCGCGGCGAGGATGGTGCAGTAGTCGGCGATGGAGCCGTTGGAGATCCATTGCTTGCGGCCGTTGAGCCGGTATCCCGTGACGGTGCCGTCGTCGTCGGTGACCGGGGTGGCGGTCGTCGTCATCGCGCCGAGGTCGGAGCCGGCATCCGGCTCGGTGGCCCCGTAGGCGAACACGACACCCTGCTCGGCGATGGCCCCGAGCCACTGGTGCTTCTGCTCCTCGGTGGCCCCGACGACGATGGGGTCCGACCCGAGGAAGGTCGCGAACACGGCTGTGGCGAGGCCGATGTCCTTGCGTGCCATCACCTCACAGACCCGGTAGGAGTCGAAGGCGTTGCCGTCCATCCCACCGTACTGCTCGGGGATGAATACCAGCTGCACACCGAGGGTCATCGGGTCGGACATGGCCCGCACGATGTCCTCGGGGCAGCGGTCCTCGTGGTCGAGCTCGAGCTGGAGGTCAGGTGAGAGCGCGCCCTCCACGAAGTCGTTGAGCGCCTCGATCATGAGGTTCAGGCTCGGCAGGTCGAGCCCTGCTCCGCCGAAGTGGCCGTCCGGGTCTGTGGTGGTCTGCGCGGGGTCGGTCGTGGCGGTGTCGGGCATCGTGGTCCTCACAAGGGGTCAGGCGTGGGTGTGGTGGCGGCCTCGGGCGGCGCGGGGTGGTCGAGGTCGGGTCGCACCGAGCGCAGCAGCACCTCGGCGATGTCGAGCACCTCGACGGACTCGTCTGCTGCGCCCTCCATCGCGCGCTGTGCGACGCCGTCGGAGAGCATGGTCACGCAGAACGGGCAGGCTGCGGTGACGAGGTCGGGCGAGAGAGCGAGGGCCTCGTCGGTGCGGTTGAGGTTGATCCGGGTGCCGAGGTCCTCGTCCATCCACATCCGCGCTCCGCCGGCACCGCAGCAGAAGGACTCCTCGCGGTGACGTGGCATCTCGGTGAGCGTGAGGCCGGGCACCGACCCGAGAACCTCGCGCGGGGCGGCGAAGACCCGGTTGTGCCGGCCGAGGTAGCACGGGTCGTGGTAGGTCACCGACTCAGCAACCGGGGCCACCGGCACGAGCCGGTGGTCGGCCACGAGCTGCGAGAGCAGGGTGGTGTGGTGCACCACCTCGTAGTGACCGCCGACCTGCGGGTACTCGTTGCGCAGGGTGTTGAAGCAGTGCGCGCACGTGACGACGATTCGCCGGGCTCCGGCCTCGTTGAGCACGTCGACGTTCTTCTGGGCGAGCATCTGGAAGAGGTACTCGTGCCCCATCCGGCGGGCGGGGTCGCCGGTGCAGGACTCGGCGTCGCCGAGCACCATGAACTCGACCCCGGCCTCGTGCAACAGGGTCGCCACGGCTCGCGCGGTCTTCTGGGCCCCCTCGTCGAGGGCGCCGGCGCAGCCGACCCAGTAGAGGTACTCGACGTCGTCGGGGATGGTGGTCCCCCCGTCGGCGCCGAGCACGCGCACGTCGAAGTCGAGCGGTTCGGCCCACTTCAGGCGCTGCGACACCCCGCGCCCCCACGGGTCGGACGCGTGCTCGAGGTTGCTGAGCATGATTCCGGCCTCCTCGGGGAAGGCCGACTCCATGAGCACCTGGTAGCGCCGCATGTCGATGATGTGGTCGACGTGCTCGATGTCGACGGGGCACTGCTCCACGCACGCGCCGCAGGTGGTGCACGACCACAGCACGTCGTTGTCGATGACGGCGCCCGGACCGGTGGGCTGGTATGCCGTGAGCGGGTTGTCGTGCGCGTATCCGGTGTCGCCCACGAGCGTCACGGATGCGACGTCCCGCAGGGGCGCGTCGAGCCCGTCGCGGGCCTCCTCCGCGGCGGTGAGCCACGGGCCCTTCGCGAGGGCGTGGTCGCGCAGGGTCATCATGAGCAGCTTCGGCGACAGCGGCTTGTCGGTGTTCCACGCGGGGCACTGGCTCTGGCAGCGGCCGCACTCGGTGCAGGTGCCGAAGTCGAGCAGACCCTTCCACGTGAAGTCCTCGACGTTGCCCACGCCCATCAGGTCGTCCTCGCCCGGGTCGTCGAAGTCGACCGCCTTGCCGTTGGAGGACATCGGCAGCAGGGCCCCGAGGGCGCGGGGCCGGCGGGCCAGGGCGACGTTGGGCAGCGAGAAGACGATGTGCAGGTGCTTGCTGTAGGTGACGAACACCGTGAACCCGAGCAGCACGGCCAGGGCGAGCAGCAGTGCGACGGTCTCGATGACCTCGTTGGCGGTCTGGCCCAGGGGCTCCAGCAGCGAGGCGAACCACTGCGAGACGAAGGCGCCGCGCAGGTAGGGCAGGGTGTCGGTGGTGTTCACCTCCTGCGCGTTGATCTGGGCCCCCCTGGACAGCAGGAGGGTCCAGACGACGTTGACGATCATGAACAGGGTGAACCACGCTGCACCGAGGTGTGAACCGAAGAACCGCGACGAGCGTCCCTGCTCCTTGGGCGACTCACGGAGTCGGATAACGGTGAACGCGACGACAGCGAGCAGGCAGAAGACCGCGAAGAGGTCCTCGACGAAGCCGAGTGCCGGCCAGTTGCCGATGACGGGGATCTGGAAGGTCGGCGAGAACAGCGCGCCGTACCCCTCGATGATCGTCAGGACGAGGACGAGGAACCCCCAGAAGACGGCGAAGTGCGCCAGCCCCGGGGCGGTCCACTGCAGCAGCTTGCGCTGCCCGGCGACCTCGACGACCTCCGCGCGGGCGATGTCCCCGGTCTTCCCGATCCGGCCGGGCTCCACCGGCTGCGCAGACGCGCCGACGCGGTAGAGGAACCACAGGCGCCTGCCGGCGATCCCGAGCAGCACGACGGTCATGCCCACGCCGAGGACCACCCTGACGATCGCCATCGATCATGCTCCTTGTGGTGGTGGTGGTGGTGGGGCCCTCGGACAGGGACTGGCTCAGGCCCGACGCTTGCCGATCTCGTCGACGAGCGCAGGGAGGACGGCGTGGAGGTCTCCGACGACGCCGAAGTCCGCGATCGCGAAGATGGGGGCCTTCGGGTCCTTGTTGACCGCGACGATCGTCTTGCTCGACTGCATCCCCGCGCGGTGCTGAATGGCCCCGGAGACGCCGGCGGCGATGTAGACGCTCGGGGCCACCGTCTTGCCGGTCTGCCCGATCTGGAGGTCGTGAGGTGCCCAGTGCAGGTCGCTGACGGCGCGGGTCACCCCGACGGCTCCACCGAGTGCGTCGGCCAGGGCCTCGATGACACCGAGGCCCGCCTCGGAGCCGACGCCGCGGCCACCCGCGACGATCACCGAAGCGTCCGCCAGGTCGGGGCGGGCACTGGTGGTCTTCGCCGTGCGACTGGTCACCGCCGCGCCTCTGGCACGGTCGCTGAACTCGACGTCGATGCTCTCGACCCTCGGCTGCGCCGGAGCCGCCTGCGCCGTGACGGCGTTGGGCATGACCGTGATGACCGGGATGCCGCGGACGACCTCGGAGCGCACGTGGAAGGTGCCGGCGAAGACCGACTGGGTCGACGTGATCGTGCCTGCGTCGGCCACGACGTCGACGGCGTCGGTGACCAGACCGCTGTCCAGACGGACCGCCACGCGAGCGGCGACATCCTTGCCCTCGGGGCCGGAGGTGACCAGGATCGCGGCCGGCTCGACGCGCCGGGCGATCGTGACGACGGCCTCGGCCTTGGGGATGCTGAGGAACTGCTCGATCTCCGGTGCGGACACGGCATAGACGGTCGTGGCGCCGTACTCCCCGAGCCGGGCGACGACATCGTCGGTGGCGTCGCCACAGATGATGGCGCTGGGCTCGCCGAGGCGGCGGGCGATGGTGAGCAGCTCGAGGGTGGCCTTGCGGACTCCGCTGGGGGTGAGCTCGGCGAGGACGAGGATCTCGGACACAGGGTCTCCTACCGGTGGGCGGGCGTGGGTGCGGCGGCGGGCGGCGTGGACCCCGACGTGGAGATGTGCGTGAGTGCGGGGGCGGTTCGGTGCACGGTCACAGGGAACCCCGGGCCACCAGGAAGTCGGCGAGCTGCGCTGCGCCGGTGCCGTCGTCGACGACGACGGTGCCGGTGGTGCGCGCCGGCGCCGGTGCCACCGAGACCACGCGGGTGGCGGCTGCAGCCAGCCCGACCGACCCCGGTTCCACCCCGATGTCCGCGAGGGAGAGGGTCTCGATCGGCTTCTTCTTGGCCATCATGATCGCCCGGAACGCGGGGTAGCGAGCCTCGTCGGTCTGGTCGGTGATCGACACGACCGCAGGCAGCGCCGCGCTGACCTGCTCGGTCGCCGCGTCGCCATCCCTGGTGATGGAGACCGTCGTCCCGTCCACCGACAGCGCGCCGGCGAAGGTGGCCTGGTTGACGTCCAGGCGGTCGGCGACCATCGCCGGGACGACCGACATCTCGGCGTCGGTCGACGCCATCCCGGCGAGCACGAGGTCGAAGCCGACGTGCTCGAGGGCCTTCGCGAGGACGAGCGAGGTGGCGAGGGAGTCGGACCCGTGGATGGCGTCGTCCAGGACGTGTACCCCCTTGTCACCGCCCATCGCCAGCGCCTTGAGCAGCCCGTCCCGAGCAGGCGCGGGGCCCACGGTGAGATAGGTGATCTCGGCCTGAAGCCCTCCCTCGACGAGGCGCACGGCCTGTTCTACCGCGTACTCGTCGAGCTCGGAGAGCCGGCCCGCCACGGCGCCGCGGTCGAGGGTCTGGTCCGGCGAGAACGACCACACTGCGGTCGGCTCGGGAACGTGCTTCACCAACACGACGATCTGCATGGTGCTGCCTTTGCTCTCTGGCGCGGGGCGGGTGAGCGCCAGGTGGTGGTCTGCCCCCGTACTCACGACCGTAGCCTCGACCACGTCTCGAGCGCACCCCCCAGAAGGGCCTGCGCGGCGTCGTGTTCACCACATATTGTTGAACTCGCCAGTAACATTGATCGGTTGGGCGATCCTCGGGGAACCCGGCCTGTGGCGGATCCGGACCGGCGGCAGCAGCTCCACCGCGCTGGGTCCGCCTGGTGCGGTATCCGATCTCGACGTGCCGGTGCCGCCCGCGTCCTCCGGCCTCGCCAGCGAGCTGGGGCCGCGCTCTAATGGAGGCGTGCCCACGAAGCGGCGGGTCCGCGCTCAGGTGGTCGAGTCCTGGTCTCGCTCGGCCGCTGCAGGTGTTCGCGCCGAGACGCCTGCTGCCCCGATCACGCTGCCTGCCGAAGCCCTCCGCGACCACCGGGAGGCCCACCCGCTGGCTCGGGTGTTCCCGTTGCTCGACGACGTCCTCGGTCAGGCGGCTCGCGAATGTGACGCCATCATGGCCGTCTCCGACGCCGCGGGACAGTTGTTGTGGGTCTGCGGGTCACCGAGCGCGTTGCGCCAGGCAGAGGCGATCGGCTTCATCGAGGGCAGCAACTGGGACGAGCGGCTGGCCGGCACCAATGCCCCCGGCATGGCTCTGGCCCTGAACGACTCCGTGCAGGTCGTCGGCGCCGAGCACTTCCGCCACTCGATGCACCGATGGAGCTGCGCCGCGACGCCCATCCACGACCCCACCACCCACACGCTGCTCGGCGTGCTGGACATCACCGGAGGCGCCAACATCGTTGTCCCGCAGACCAACGCACTCGTGCGGGCCGCAGCCCGCCTGGCCGAGTCCGAGCTCGCGCGGGATGCTGCCTCTCGCCTGGGAACGGAGGCACCGCCGTCGACCGGCCACCTGACGTTGGTCCTGGACTCCCTCGGTCGGTCGCACTCCCTGCTGACGATCGACGACGGTCGTCGAAGGCGGCACACGCTCCGCCTCAGTCCCCGGCACAGCGAGATCCTCGTGCTGCTCGCGTCCACGGTGCGTGGGCTCTCGGGCGACGAGCTCGCCCTGCTGCTCTACGAGGAGGACCCCAGCACCTCGACCCTTCGGGCCGAGCTCAACCGCCTTCGGCACCTGCTCGGTGAGGAGCTGCTCGCCTCACGCCCCTACCGGCTCACGGCCGAGCTCACCGCCGACTCGCTCGTCGTGGAAACCCTGCTGGCCATGGGCGATGTGCCCGCTGCGCTGCGACGCTACCGCGGGCCGTTGCTGGCGGCCTCCGTCGCCCCGGGGGTCGTGCGCCTGCGGGAGAACCTCGAGGCGTCGTTGCGGCAGGCCGTGCTCACCTCGGGTAAGCCAGACCTGATGTCCAGCTGGACCCGCTCGGCATGGGGCGCCGACGACTACCTCATGTGGCAGGCCCAGCTCGAGGCCCTCGGGCCCACGTCGCCACTCAGGCTGATCGCGGCCGGGCAGCTGGCCCGACTCGACCGGGAGTACGGCCTGCCGATGCCGGACCGGCGACGGTCACACCACCCGTGACCAGCCGGGCAACGTTTACGCAACCTGCCTCGCCCTAGCGTCGGTGGTGTTCACGACAACGACGTCGAAAGGGCCACCCATGACACACATGCACGCAGCAGTCGTCGAGCAGTTCGGCAGCAAGCTGATCATCCAGGACCTCCCCGTCCCCGTCCCCGGACCCGGCCAGGCGCTGGTCAAGCTCATCACCAGCGGGGTCTGCCACACCGACCTCCACGCCGCGCACGGCGACTGGCCGGTCAAGCCGACGCCGCCGTTCGTTCCCGGCCACGAGGGCGTCGGCGAGGTCATCGCTCTCGGAGAGGGTGTCACCAACCTGCACGTCGGCCAGCTCGTCGGCAACGCTTGGCTCTTCTCCGCCTGCGGCGAGTGCGAGTTCTGCACCACCGGCTGGGAGACCCTGTGCGAGAAGCAGCAGAACTCCGGATACAGCGTGGACGGCTCGTTCGGCCAGTACATGCTCGTCGACGCCGCGTACGCCGCGCTCATCCCTGAGGGCGCGGACCCCGTCGAGGTCGCCCCGATCCTCTGTGCCGGCGTCACCGTCTACAAGGGTCTGAAGATGACCGAGGCCCGCCCGGGCCAGTGGGTCGTCATCTCCGGCATCGGCGGACTCGGCCACATCGCGGTCCAGTACGCCCGGGCCATGGGACTACGCGTCGCTGCCGTCGACATCGACGACGACAAGCTCGCCCTCGCCACCCGGCACGGAGCAGAGCTGGTCGTCAACGCTCGCACCCACGACCCGATCGACGTCATCCAGGCCGCCACCGGCGGCGCCCACGGCATCCTCGTCACCGCAGTCCACCCGGACGCCTTCGGCCAGGCCATCCACATGTCCCGGCGTGGCGGCACCATCGTGTTCAACGGCCTGCCCCCCGGGGACTTCCCGGCGTCGATCTTCGAGATCGTGCTCAAGGGGCTCACCGTCCGCGGGTCCATCGTCGGCACCCGCCAGGACATGGTGGAGGCGCTCGACTTCTACGCCCGCGGCCAGATCCACCCCACCGTGGCAGCCCGCAAGCTCGACGAGATCAACGAGATCTTCGACGAGATGACCCGCGGCGCGATCGCGGGCCGCATCGTCATCGCCTACTGACCAGAGACGGCGCGCGCCTGCGGCGCAGGTTGTCGCGACCGCTGGTCTCGTCGGCACGAACAGCACACACACCAAGGAGCACAGCATGAAGTACATCCCCCCGGGCCAGCCCGGCAGCATCGTCTCGGTCCTGCCCAGATACGAGAACTTCATCGGCGGCAAGTGGCTGGCACCCACCCACGGCAAGTACCGGGTCGACCTCAGCCCCGCCACCGCAGGCCCGATCACCGAGGTGGCCGACTCCACACCCGAGGACGTCGAGCTCGCACTCGACGCCGCCCATGCCGCCAAGGATGCGTGGGGTGAGGCCTCGGCGACCGAGCGGGCCGCGGTGCTCAACGCCATCGCCGACCTCATCGAGGCGAACAAGGAGATGCTGGCCGTCGCCGAGAGCTGGGAGAACGGCAAGCCCGTGCGGGAGACGCTCAACGCCGACATCCCCCTGGTCATCGACCACTTCCGCTACTTCGCAGCGGCGGCCCGGGCCGAGGAGGGCACCTCGACCGAGATCGACAAGGACCTGGTGGCCTACCACTTCCGTGAGCCGCTGGGCGTGGTCGGCCAGATCGTCCCGTTCAACTTCCCGTTGCTGATGTCGGCCTGGAAGCTGGCCCCGGCGCTGGCGGCGGGCAACTGTGCGGTGCTCAAGCCCGCCTCACCGACACCCTGGTCGGTCCTGAAGCTCATGGAGGTCATCGAGAGCGTCGTACCCCCGGGAGTCATCAACGTCGTCACCGGTCCCGGCGCGGAGATCGGCAAGGCCCTCGCGACGAACCCGCGGATCGCGAAGATCGCGTTCACCGGCGAGACCGTGACGGGCCGGCTGATCATGCAGTACGCCGCCGAGAACCTCATCCCTTCCACCACCGAGCTCGGTGGCAAGTCGCCCAACATCTTCTTCGCCGATGTGATGGACCACGACGACGCATTCCTGGACAAGGCGATCGAGGGCCTGGTGCTCTACGCCTTCAACAAGGGCGAGGTGTGCACGGCACCGTCGCGGGCCCTGATCCAGGAGAGCATCTACGAGGAGTTCATGAAGCGCTGCCTCGCGCGAATCGCCGCCATCACCCAGGGCGACCCGTTGGACACCGACACCATGATGGGGCCACAGGTCTCCAAGCAGCAGATCGACAAGATCGCCTCGTACGTCGAGATCGGCCGGAACGAGGGCGCCGAGGTCCTCATCGGTGGCAACCGCGCCACGGTCGACGAGGAGTTCGCCGGCGGCTACTTCTTCGAGCCGACGGTGCTCAAGGGCGACAACAGCATGCGCGTGTTCCAGGAGGAGATCTTCGGGCCCGTGCTGGCCGTGACCACCTTCAAGGACGACGCGGAGGCGCTGGAGATCGCCAACGACACCCTGTACGGCCTGGGCGCCGGCGTCTGGACGCGCGACGGCAAGCGCGCCTACAAGATGGGCCGCAAGATCAAGGCCGGCCGAGTCTGGACGAACTGCTACCACGCCTACCCGGCGGGGGCGGCGTTCGGTGGCTACAAGATCTCGGGCCTCGGCCGCGAGAACCACCGGATGATGCTCGACCACTACAGCCAGACCAAGAACCTCCTGGTCAGCTACAGCGACCAGCCCCTCGGCTTCTTCTAGACCCGGCGATGCCCGAGGTGGTCGGTGCGCTACGCATCGCACCGCCCCGGGCCGCCCGGCTCACGCCCCGGTCGCCGGCGAGGCGGTGTACTCCTCGTCGGTGACCGGCTCGAGCCAGCGCACCACCGCGTGGTCGTCGTCGCCCTCGTTGATGGCGACGTGGACCATGAGCCGGTTCGGGGCGGCGCCGTGCCAGTGCTCCTCATTGGCCTCGAACAGCACCCGGTCGCCGGGCCGGATCACCTCCACCGGTCCGCCGCGTCGCTGGCACAGGCCGACGCCCTCGGTGACGAAGACGGTCTGGCTCAGTGGGTGCCGGTGCCAGTGGGTGCGGGCACCGGGCATGAAGTGCACGAGGTTCGCGGTGACCCGCGACGGGGACGGGGCGGCGGCGACGGCGTCGATGTAGACGTCACCGGTGAACCAGTCGCTGGGGCCCTTCGCGGTGTCGACGGAGCTGCGGGTGATCTGCACGGGGTTCCTCTCGGGTCAGGGGTGTCTGCTGCCGGGCTGGTCGACCGGGCTGGTGGCCGCCGGTGCGGGCGCGGCCCACGAGGCGAGCAGGCGGAGCCGCTCGGCGGAGGGTGATCCGGGCTCGGCGGTGTACACGAGCAGGACCAGCCCCGGCTCGGCGGTGATGGCGAGCTCCTCGTACGCGAGGGTGAGCTCGCCGACGACGGGGTGCACGAACCGCTTGGTGCCGGTGCCGTGGGTGCGCACGTCGTGGGCGGCCCAGAGCCGGCGGAAGACCTCGCTGCGGGTGGACAGCTCGCCGACGAGGTCCTGCAGGCCGCGGTCGTGCGGGTCGCGGCCCGCCTCGGCGCGCATGACCCCGACGCACATCTGCGCGAACAGGTCCCAGTCCGGGTAGAAGTCGCGCGAGGCGGGGTCGAGGAACTGGAAGCGGGCCAGGTTGGGCACCCGGCCACCGTCCCCGATGACGGGCGAGTAGAACGCCGCGCCAAGGGTGTTGGCGGCGAGCAGGTTCTGGTGCGAGTCGCGCACGAACGCGACCCCGTCGGTGATCGCGTCGAGCGCCCAGCGCAGGCTGGGCCTGGCGGCGGCCGCCCGGGGCGGGGTGTGCCGGCGGGCTCGACCCGAGGTCGGGATGCCGTCAGCCGCGCGCGCCAGGTCCAGCAGGTGCGCCCGCTCGGCCTCGTCGAGCTGCAGTGCTCGGGCCAGGGCATCGAGCACCCCGGACGACGCACCGGCGATCTGCCCGCGCTCCAGCCGGGCGTAGTACTCGACACTGACGCCGGCCAGCGCCGCGACCTCGCTACGCCGCAGGCCGGGCACCCGGCGGGTGCTCGTCGACGCGAGCCCGACCTGGTCGGGGGTGAGCCGGGCGCGGCGGGTCGTCAGGAACTCACGGACCTCGGAACGTTTGTCCACCTCATCGACTGTAGGCGGCAGCCACACCCCGCCGGGGCCATGAGGGATGCCCTCTCGGTACACCCATCGACAGGGACTTCCTGCGTGACGGCGACCCGAGTTCACTGGATGCCGTGGGGTTCCGCGCCCCGCGAACCCGGCGGAACCGCCGGTCCCCAGAACCCGAGAAGGAGCGCACCCGATGCGTGGAGTTGTCATGTACGGACCCGGCGACGTGCGGGTGGAGGACCGCGAGGACCCGACGATCCTCGAGCCCACCGACGCGATCATCCGGCTGGCCGCCACCTGCATCTGCGGCAGCGACCTGTGGCCCTACCGCGGCGACGAGCTGTTCATGGCCGGGGTGCACCTGCACGGAGGCCCCGCCCCGGTGCGCGAGTACCTGCCCCACCTCATCCAGCTGATCTGGGACCGCGCGATCGACCCGGGGCACGTCTTCGACCTCACCCTCCCGCTCGAGCAGGCCGCCGACGGCTACACCGCCATGGACCAGCGCACCGCCACCAAGGTGCTGCTCACCCTCTGACCGCACCGACACGACACCCGGCGCCGCACCTCGGCGCCGGGCGGGAGGACCACCCGATGGACCTGCACGACTTCCTCGACCACGTCGGGCGTGGCGCCCTCATCGAGGGCGGCTCCGAGCCCCACGCCTTCATGGGGCTGGCGGCGCAGGAAGCCATGAGCACCTGCGCCGAGCTCAACTCCACGTACCACCCGCCGGAGGAGGTCCGGCAGCTGCTGGCCCGCCTCACCGGGCGGGCCGTCGACGACACCGTCAGCCTCTTCCCGCCGTTCCACACCGAGTTCGGGAAGAACCTCCGCCTCGGGCGACGCGTCTTCATCAACCAGGGCTGCCGGTTCCAGGACACCGGGGGAATCAGCATCGGTGACGACAGCCTGATCGGCCACGGCACGACCCTGACGACGCTGAACCACGCGGTCGACCCGGCCCGCCGGGCGGACATGATCCCCGCCCCTGTCACCATCGGCCGGCGGGTGTGGATCGGCGCGGGCGTCACCGTCGTCCCCGGGGTCGGCATCGGCGACGGCGCCATCGTGGCCGCCGGCGCCGTGGTCACCAAGGACGTGCCCGCGGACACCATCGTCGGTGGGGTGCCGGCCCGGCTGATCCGGCCCACCGGCTTCGAGACCGGCCCGGGCTGACCGAACGCAGCCGACGGCAGGTCGTCAGGAGCGCTGATCGCCCGGGGGGGTGCCGGGCGCGCGGCCGGCCGCGCCTCCGACACCCCTACGGCGACGGTCGAGAACTCAGCCGCTCGACGACCCACTGCGCCAACCGATGCAGTGTGGGCGCGGTGATGCCGCGGTTGGCGAACCACGCGTAGCCACCACCCTCGGCGATGGGCGCCCGCACGGCGGCGTACTCGGCGCCACCGGGCAGGTGCGGAGCGAGCGACAGGATCTCCTGCTCGCTTGCTATGTTCTGCTGCTGGAGTTCGTTGTCGTCGGCGTCCGCGGCCAGGACACCGCGACGGCAATAGTTGTTCCTACAAGTAATGCGCTAGGCTGGTCGCCATGGAACCCCAGTGGCTCGACGCCGACGAGCGCGCGGCGTGGCTGCGGCTGGCCGCGGTCGCCGAGCTGCTGCCGGCGGCACTCGACACCCAGCTCCGGCGCGACTCCGGGCTCACCCACTTCGAGTACTTCGTGCTGGCCATGCTGTCCGAGGCACCCGAACGCACCCTGCGGATGACGGCCCTCGCCCAGCGCACCAACGGCACCCTCCCCCGCCTTTCACACGTCATCGCCCGCCTCGAGGACCGCGGTCTGGTGGAGCGCTTCCCGTGCCCGCAGGACCGGCGCGCCACCAACGCCCGGCTCACCTCCAGCGGCTGGGACGTCCTGGTCGAGGCAGCGCCCGGCCACGTCAACGCCGTCCGCCAGCTCGTGCTCGACCCGCTCTCGCGCGCCCAGCTCGAGCAGCTGGCCGCCATCGGCGAGGCGCTGCTCACCCGACTCGACCCCGACGACCGGTTCGGCCCCCGAGCGGCGGCTCGCGAGTCGGATGCCGAGTCGGAGGCCGCCTCCGACGCCTCGTCGGATGCCGGCTCGTCCATCACGGCCTGACGCCGCGTAGCGCCTGGCGGGCGACGCCGCAGGCGACGTGCGGACTCAGGAGTCCCGGCGGCGCAGGGCCACGACCGGGATGACCCGGCTCGTCTTGGTCTCGTACTCCTTGAACCCCGGGGCCGCCGCGGTGAACTGCGCCCAGCCGGACTCGCGCTCAGCGCCCTCGAGCACCCGGGCGCGCACCGCCACCGTGCCCTCCCCCGGCACCTCGATCGAGGCGTCCGGGTGCGCCTGGAGGTTGTGGAACCAGGCGGGGTTGTCCGGTGCGCCGGCCTTCGAGGCGGCGACCAGCCAGGTGTCGGGGTCCTGCCGCAGGCCCATCACCGGCCCCACGCGCTCCGAGCCGGACTTGGCGCCGACGTGGTGCAGGAGTACGAGGTTGCGGCCGAACCCGCCGGTGGTCACCGTGCCGTCGTTGGCGCGGAACTCGTCGATGATGTTCTGGTTCCAGTCGTTCGCTCGCTCGGCCATGCGGGAATCTCCTGACGGGACGGGGCACGTCCCCCCAGCCTGACTGATCGACCCCTCCCACCGCCAGAAGGACCCTCGCCTGAGCAGGCACTGCCGAGGGAACAACCACCTCCGGGATCCCCCCGTGGGCGCCCGCCAGCGGCTTGACTGGCAACCGTCCACCGAACCGCAAGGAGACCGCTCATGCGTGGCACCGTCATCCACGGCCCCCGGGACGTCCGCCTCGAGGAGCGCCCCGACCCGACCATCCTGGCGCCGACCGACGCGGTGGTGCGCACCGTCGCGACCTGCGTCTGCGGCTCCGACCTGTGGCGCTACCGCGGCATCCAGCCGGTGACGAAGCCGACTCCGATCGGCCACGAGTACGTCGGTGTCGTCGAGGAGGTCGGTGCCGACGTGACCTCCGTGCAGCCCGGCCAGTTCGTCGTCGGCGGGTTCCTCACCAGCGACAACACCTGCCCTCTCTGCCGCGCGGGGGCACATGCCAACTGCCAGAACGGAACTGGCTACAACGGGTGTCAGTCCGAGCTGATCCGGGTGCAGAACGCCGACGGCACCCTGCTCGCCACCCCTGACGCCCCGGATGCCGCCCTGGTGCCGAGCGTGCTCGCGCTCTCCGACGTCATGTGCACCGGGTGGCACGCCGCCGTGTGCGCCGACGTGCGCCCCGGGAGCACCGTGGTGGTGGTCGGTGACGGCGCGGTCGGGTTGAGCGGAGTGCTCGCCGCCGCGCAGCTCGGTGCGTCACGTGTCATCGTGATGAGCCGGCACGCCGACCGGCAGGCCATCGCCCGCGAGTTCGGCGCCACCGACGTCGTGGCCGAGCGCGGGGACGCCGGCGTCGAGGCGGTGCTCGAGCTGACGCACGGCGTCGGTGCGGATGCCGTGCTCGAGTGCGTGGGCACCGACGACTCCGTGGTGCAGGCGCTGCGCTGCGCCCGCCCCGGCGGCATGGTCGGCTGGGTCGGGGTGCCCCACGTGACCGACCTGCCGCAGGAGCACATGTTCTGGCGAAACGTCGGGCTGCGCGGTGGCCCGGCGCCGGTGCGTGCCTACCTGCCCGACCTGCTGGCGAAGGTCCTGGACGGCGAGATCGACCCCGGTCGGGTGTTCGACCGCACCCTGCCGCTCGACGAGGTGGCCGAGGCCTACGCCGCGATGGACGAGCGGCGGGCGACCAAGGTGCTGCTGCGTCCCTGACCCGGTTTCGACACCCTCGTCCGGCCGCGAGGGCGTGGGCCTACATTCTGGGGATGGACCTCGACCTGTACCTCCGCTCCGACGCGACCACCCTGGCCGGCCTGGTGGCCGCGAAGGAGGTCACGGCATCCGAGCTGCTCGCCCTGGCCCGGGAGCGCGCCGACGCCGTCAACCCGGTGATCAACGCGGTCGTGATGCCCCTGACCCGGGTCGCCGATGCCCGCGCTGCCGACCCGAACCTCGCCGGCCCCTTCGCCGGCGTGCCGTTCCTGATCAAGGACCTGGCCCAGGAGTACGCCGGCTTCCCGACCTCGAGCGGGTCGCGCGCACTGGCGCACGACGTGGCCACCGAGCACGCGCTCGTGACGCGGCGGTTCCTCGAGGCCGGGCTGGTCATCCTGGGCAAGACCAACACCCCGGAGTTCGGGGCCAAGGGCATCACCGAGTCGACGTTGTGGGGAGTGGCCCGCAACCCCTGGGACGTCACCCGCACCCCCGGCGGCTCGTCCGGGGGGTCGGGCGCGGCAGTCGCGGCCGGCATCGTGCCGGCGGCGGGCGCCAACGACGGCGGCGGGTCCATCCGCATCCCGGCCGCGTGCAACGGCCTGGTCGGGCTGAAGACCAGCCGCGGCATCGGCCCCTACGGCCCACAGACCGGCGAGCTGATGTTCGGCATGGTCACCCAGGGCGTGGTCTCGCGCACGGTGCGCGACAGCGCGGCCCTGCTCGACGCGATCATCGCGCCGGATGCCGGTGCCGCCTACGAGGGCGCCATGCCGCCGGTGCCGTTCGCCGAGGCGGTCCTTCGCGCGCCGGGCACGCTGCGGGTCGGCTACTCCTCGTCATCAGCGATCAACGCCCACCCCGACCGCGAGGCGGTGCTCGCGGTCGAGGCGGCCGCCACCCTGCTGGCCGAGCTCGGCCACGAGGTCGAGGAGGTCAGCCCGCCACACGACGACGAGGCGCTGGCGCGCGACTTCCTCACCATCTGGTTCGCCCAGCTCTACGGGCAGATCGCCGACGCAAAGAAGCGGTTCGGGTCCCCGGACAGCCACTTCGAGGCCGACTCGTTGGCGGCGGCCGAGCTCGGGCGGGCGGCCGGCATCCGGCCCCTGATCGAAGCGGTCACCAACATCAACACGCACACCCGGGCCCTGGCCCGGTTCCACGAGACCCACGACATCTTCCTGACGCCGACCCTGGCGCAGCCCCCGCTGGCCGTGGGCGCCCTCGACGCGTCCCGGTCGCTGCAGCGCGCGTCGCGCGTGGTGTCGCGTACGCGCACGGGCAAGCTGCTCGCGGCATCGGGCGTGCTCGACCAGATCATCACCGACAACCTCAGCTGGGTGCCCTACACCCAGCTCGCGAACCTCACCGGGCGGCCGGCCATCAGCGTGCCGCTGCACTGGACGAATGCCGGTCTGCCGCTGGGCGTGCAGCTGGTGGGGCGCCTCGGGGCCGACGGGCTGCTGCTGCAGGTCGCCGCGCAGCTCGAGGAGGCGCAGCCGTGGTTCCACCGCTACGCCGAGCTCGACCCGGTGCTCGACCCGGTGCGCGCCCGGGGCTGACTCAGCGGCGACGCCCTGCCGCGCCGCCGCCGAGGCCCCCACCGAAGATCGCGCTGACCCCGATCATGAAGCCGACGTCGTACCAGTTGCCGCTGTTCTGCACCTCGTAGATCGACACCTGGTCGGTGAAGAGCGAAGGCGACACGATCAGCGTCACCGGCGAGATGAAGCCCTGCCAGAGGCCCATCCAGAACCCAGCGGGGTCCGGGCCGGTGAACGGCGGCTGCGGCCATCGGCACACCGGCCTGGCACGCCTGCCGCTGCCGAGCGAGGTATCAGTGAGCCCCATCCGCGCCTCCTGTGCTCCAAGGAGCCCACCGAAGCAGGAGAAACCCCCATGCCCAATCGCATCATCGCAGCGACCTCCGACATCCCGATCGCCGACCTGTCCGCGCTGCGAAAGCAGCTGAAGACAACGCAGTTCAGCGCCGTCGAGGCCGCTCCGGCCTTCGTCGAGGCGTTCGACCGCAGCCCGAACCGGGCCGTCGCCCTCGCCCGCGGCTACGCGGCCACGCTGGAGACGACCGAGGATCACCGGCAGCTCTTCCAGGCCGTGGCGGGCATGGACGACACGCACCGGCGCGCGCTCATCCAGGGCTATCGGCAGGAGGGGCAGGGTCGCGGTGTCGTGCAGGCGATCTCGCTACTTCCCCGTGCGCAGGGGGCGGCCGTCATGGAGTCCCTCGTGCTCAAGACCGACGGCGCCATCGACAAGCGCGCCGCCAAGGAGGTCGGCGCCTGGCTGCGGGATGCCGGGGCCGTCATGCGCGCCCACGCGATGGGGCTGCCCAGCCCCATCGTCGACGACGCCGTCGTCGAGTTCTTCGAGGACGTGGGCGACGCGATCTCGGATGCCGTGAACGCCGTCGTCGACGCGCTGCACGCCATCGGCGACGCCTTCGTCAGCGCCATCTCCGACATCGTCAACTGGACGATCGAGGCCGTCAAGGACCTCGCCCACGCGCTCTACAGCGCGGCCGCCAGCCTCGCCGAGCTCGTCGGCAAGATCGCCGAGGCGACCTTCCAGGTGCTCAAGACGATGATCAACGCGCTGGAGCAGATCGGCATCGCGATGAGGGACGTCGTCGTCGCGGCGCTCGAGCTCGCCCAGTCGGTGATCGTCGACGTCTTCCGGGCCATCGACCAGCTCGGGCGTACCCTCGCCCAGCTGCTCTCGACCATCGCCGGGCTGGCGATCGGCTTCATCCGCAAGGCCGTCGAGGCGCTCATCGCGATCGGCAAGGAGATCGGCAACATCCTCGCCCAGGCGGTGGCCTTCGGCTTCGCCCTCGTCAAGGGCGTGGTGACCTCGCTACTGGCCCTCGGCAAGGCGATGGGCGAGATCCTCCTGACGCTGGTGACCCGCCCCGGGGACCTGCTCGGCCAGGTCGTCCGCTCCTTCCGCGAGCTCGGCAACACCCTCGGCCAGGTGCTCGACGCCACGATCGCCGCGGGCGCCGACTTCGTGCGTCGCGTGGCCGCCGCCGCGGCCGGGATCGGCGAGGCCGTGGCCGACCTCGTCTCCTACGCCACCGCCGCAGCCATCGCCATCGGCCGCGCCGTAGTGCAGGGCCTGCTCGACGCGGGCAAGACCCTCGTCAACCTCGTGACCAGCATCGCCTCGGCCGGCTTCACCGCCCTGAAGAAGCTCGTGCAGATCGCCTTCGACCTCGGCCGGGCGCTGGTCACCGTGCTCCGCGACCTGGCCAAGATCGCGTTCAGCCTGCTCAAGGATGTCGTCAAGGCGGCCTTCGAGCTCGGCAGGACGATCGTCGAGTTCGCCGGTGCGATGGTGGAGTTCACGTATGCCGTCGCGGCGCGCCTGATCGACGCCGCCCTCCAGGCGGGCGCCGCGGTCGCCGACCTGCTGGAGGCCGTCGTCGCCAAGGGCTACTTCGTGCTCCGCAAGCTGGTGACCGGCGTGCTGCAGGCGCTCGGCCCGGTGGGCGACATCTTCGAGTGGCTGATCGAGCGTGGGGAGGCGCTGGCCAGTGAGCTGTGGCGGCAGGCCGTGCTCGCCATCCGGTTCGTCAAGCACAGCGTCACCGAGATCCTCGACTGGGCCCGGGCCCAGGGCGCCGCGATGTTCGACGCCATCCTGAAGTCCGTCGAGGCGGCCGGTGAGGCCATCCGCACCGTCATCGAGTGGGCCGAGGCGGTGGGTGACGAGGCCCTCGTGCTGCTCGCCGAGGCGACCAAGCGGGTCGGCAACAGCATCGAGTACGTGCTCTCCTACATCGCCAACGACGCCCTGCCGGCCCTCGGCAACGTGATCAAGGGCGTGCTGAACGCCGGGGCCTCGCTCGTCGATGTGATGGCGTGGGCGCTCGACCGCTCGCTCGAGGTGCTGACGCACGCGGTGCAGTCGCTGCTCGACCTGGGCAAGACCATCGCCCAGCTCGTCGCCGCCACCCTCGCCAACCCCGGCGACGCCCTGGACAACCTCCTGAAGGCGCTCGACGCCGTCGGGAAGACGCTCGGCCAGATGGCGGACGACGTCTGGACGCTCGGGGAGGTCGCCTGGGAGGCGTTCGTGCGCTCGGCCAAGGCGATCGGCCGGGCTGTGGTCGACATCCTCGCGGCGGCCTGGGACATCGTGGGTGCCGCGCTCGGTGCCGCGGTGAGCATCCTGTGCAGCACCCTCGGCGGCTACCGCGCGATGACCCCGCAGGAGGTGGCCGAGGCCCGGCTCGTCTTCGAGGACGCCCTCGACTACGACCACATCTTCTTCGCGGTCGACGACATCACCAACGACATCATCTTCGGCATCCAGGACTGGTTCCGAGGCCGGCCGGACTCGCGAGCCTTCGTCACGAACAGCCTGGTGAACTTCGACGTGGACGACGGGCTGAGCCGGCGCACGATGATCCACGAGCTGACCCACGTGTGGCAGTACCAGCACGTCGGGTCCGCCTACCTCGCGGATGCCGTCTACGCCCAGGCGACCGGCGACGGCGTGGGCGACAGCGGCTACAACTACGGCTACCGGGAGCAGGTCACTCCCACGGTCACCATCCCCAAGGACTTCGGGTCGGCGACCGAGACGGGCCCGGTCGGGGAATGGACGGGTGAGGAAGGCCAGAACGACCTCGCGGTCGACGGCTCGACGTGGGCCACGCTCAACCCCGAGATGCAGGCGCAGGTGATCATGCACTGGTACGTGCGCAGTGTGCTCACCACCCCGCCCATGGACGCCACCGCCTGGCAGCCCTACGTCGACCTCGTCCGCGCGGCGTGACCTCCCACGTGGTCCCGAAGGAGCAGGGGATGCGCGAGCACGCGGTCACGGTGGTGGCCGACCCGGTCGACGCCGACCCACTCGCGCCCCTCCTCGACTTCTGGCGGCACGGCGCCGGGCTCCGGCTGCTCCCGTGGAGCGCCGTGGCCGGGGGCCGGCCGGAGTCGCTCGCCCAGCTCGCAGACGGGGCCGGTGCGGTGCTCGTCGTCGGCGACCGGCGCCGCTCACCGCGCACCGTGCTGCCAGGCCCGGTGCTCGTCGCCGGCGACGGGAGGGTCGTCCCGGCCGCGTGGCTGCCCGCCACCTGCTCCGACGACCTGGCCAGGTTCGCCCGCACCGCGGTGGCCGTGCAACGGCGAGCGGCCTCGGGTGCGTCGACGACCGCCGCTGAGCGCTCGACATCCGCTGTGGCGGAGCGGTGCTCGCTCGTCGTGCTGGGCGAGCGGCACCCGCGCTTCGACCGGCTGGCCGACCGGATCGTCCGGATCGGCGGCGAAGCCCGCGAGGCCGACGCTGCCCAGGTGATTGTCCAGCGGGCCACGGCCTACGAGGTGCGCCGCGACGACCTCGTCAGGTTGTTGGGCACCGGGCCCGCTCTGGGCCTGTACGTCGGGCACGGTCGCCCGATCGGCTGGGTCGGCTACGCCGGCACCCGCGCCCACCACTTCGCCGATGCCGTCGCGCGGCCCGGCCACGAGGCCGCCGCCGCCGTCGTGTCGCTCACCTGCCAGACCGCCAGCCGGCGGCGCACCGCGCTGTCGTTCGCCGAGGCGTTGCCGCTGCGTGGTGTCGCGGCCGCCACGATCGGCGCCGTCACCTCGACAGTGCACACCGGCAACGCGCGCTGGGCGATGCGCATGGCCCGCGGCCTCGGCACCGCCCGGACGATCGGCGACCTGGTCGCCATGGTCGCGCCCCACGACCCGCACGCCGCCACCTACCGGCTGCTCGGCGACCCCACCGCACCCCTGCTCGACGCACCCGCGGCCGAGCCGACGCAGCATCCCCACCCCCTCGAGGAGGCATCATGAACCGCTCGGAGATCCTGTCCGTCATCCGTGAGGAGCTCGCCGTCGCGGCTCCCGACGTCGCGCCGGACGCCGACACCGCCGCCCACTTCGGCCTCGACCTCGAGGTCGACTCGCTGGCCGTGCTCGAGTTCGTCGCGCGCCTGGAGTACCGGTTCGGCATCGCGGTGCCCGACGACGCATGGCCGGCGCTCACCTCGATGGATGCCGTTGCCGACTTCCTCGAGTCCGCGCTGGTCGGCGCGCCGTGACCCGTCCCGTCCAGGTCGTCGTCACCGGCACCGGCGCGGTCAGCGCCCTCGGCGGGGACGTCGAGGCAACGTGGCACGGCATCCTCGATGGGCGTACGGCCGTGCGGCACTGGGCCGACCTCGCCGCGGAGGGCCACGCGCTCGACGTCGCGTGCCGGGTCGACGACACGGTGTGGGCGGGCGGCGTGCCCGGCACCCAGGTGCGAGGCCGGGCCCTGGCCCAGCGCGCCGCCCGTGAGGCGCTCGACGGCGCTGGGCTGCTGGGCCCTGACGGGCGGCTGCGTGCTGGGGTCGACCCCACCCGGGTGGGGGTCTTCGTCGGGACGACGATGGGCGAGTCCGGTGTCTACGAGGGCGCGACCCCCGCCAGCGGGTTCGACCTCGCCCAGGGCGGCTCGCAGGTGTTCGCGACGTCGGTGGCCTCGACGTTCGGTTTCACGGGCCCCGCTCGCACTCTCGGAACCGCCTGTGCGGCAGGAAACTACGCGATCGGGGCCGCCGCTCGGGCGGTCGCCTCGGGACGCATCGACATCGCCCTCGCCGGCGGCGTCGAGCCGTTCTCGCGGATCGCGATGGTCGGCTTCGCCCGGATGCGTGCGATGGCGCCGGACGGGTGTGCGCCCTTCGGGCTGGGCCGTCGGGGCATGACGCTCGGCGAGGGCGCCGCCTTCGTGGTGCTGCAACGACGTGCGGATGCCGTCGCCCCCCGCGCCGTCGTCGGCGGGCTCGGGCTGAGCGCCGACGCCCACCACCCGACCGCTCCGCGCGAGGACGGCAGCGGCATGGCCGCGGCCATGCGGGCGAGCCTCACAGCATCCGGCCTGTCACCGGCCGACATCGGGTGGGTCAGCGCGCACGGCACCGGCACCCCACGCTCGGACGCCGCGGAGTCGCTGGCGCTGCACACCGTCTTCGGCGACGGGCCGCCGGTCTCGAGCATCAAGGGGGCGCTCGGCCACGCGCTGGGGGCCGCCACGGCCCTCGAGGCCGTGGTCGCGGTGCGCTCCTTGGAGACCGGCATGGTGGTGCCGAATGCCGGTGTCACGCAGGTCGACCCGTCGCTCGACGTCGATGTCGTGCTCACCGCGCGCGACGCGCCCGGGCTCGACTGGGTGCTCAGCTGCGGCTACGCCTTCGGTGGCCTGAACTCCGCTCTCGCGCTCGGGAGGGCCGCATGACCACGACCACGTCGACCACCGCCGTGACGCACCGCTGGACCAGCGACCCGCTCGACGTCGCCGGCGAGGCCCTGGCCGCCTGGGTGGCCGCCCGGCTCGGCGAGGCCCAGGCCCCGCTGCCCCGCGGCGACCGGGTGGCGCTGCACGTGGCGACCCCGGACAGCGGGTCGCGCGAGGCCCTCGCCTTCTGGCGGGCTGCGCAGACCACCGGCTACGCACTGGCAGCGCCCGGCGCCTTCCCGTGGACCCTGTCGAACAGCGTCACCGGGCGCATCTCCGTGGCCCTGGGGGTGACCGGGCCGTGCACGACCTGGGTCGGCGGTGACGAGGCGGCCGCAGAGGCCGAGCTGACGGCTCACCTCGACCTCGACGACGGGCTCGTCGACCAGGCACTCGTGGTGACCGTGGCCGGCTTCGACCCTCCGGATGCCGTCGGGTCGCCGGTTCAGGTCGTGCTCACCGTGTCGGTGCTCGCCTGCTCGGACGCCCGCGACCCGGCCCCGGCCGGGTCACGGACCTCGGTGCCCGGCTGACGGCATCCCCGCTCTGGTCCGATCGCGTGGGTGGCGCTGATCTGCCGGGATGGCGGTGCCACAGCACCACCGGCCTCGCAGACCACCGCCACCCGGGTAGACGAACCAGAGCCGGGCGCCGGTCAGAGGCCGCCGATGCCCTTGCTGAGCACCAGGGCGCCGATGACGAGCAGCACGACGGCCATGATCGTCGCGTTGTTCTCGGCCAGCCAGGTGTTCGCCCGCTGCAGCGGTGCAGTCGCCCGCTCCCCCAGCACCAGGTGCGCGGCGAACGGCAGTGCCACGGTGACCGATGCGGCGAGCGAGAAGAGCACCACCGCCAGCACCGCCCTCGCGGGCGCGGCGGTGGTGACGCCGATCGTCATCCCGGCGGCGGCGCAGAACAGCAGGATCTTGGGGTTGGCCAGCGACAGCAGCACCGCGAGCCGAGCCGCCGACCGCGGCGTGGCCGACGCCAGCGACTGCATCCAGGCCGGTGTCGGTCGCTCCTCCTTGCGCGAGCGCCACTGCCGCACCCCGAGCACCAGCAGGGCGGCGCCCAGCGCGATGCGCACCCAGGCCAGCCAGGTCGGCGGCTCGTCGAACTTCTCGAGCACCGCCTCCAACAGCACGAAGGCGCCGGTGGCGGTGACGATGCCGGTCAGCCACCCGCCGAGGAACGCGCCCGCGTTGGCCGTGGCGCGAGGGGTGAGCAGCAGCAGGATCACCGGGATGACGGGGAACGGGGAGGCCGCGATGCCGAGCGCGAGGGGCAGCAGGTCGGCGATCACGTCGTGATCGTAGGCCGCCGCCGACCACCGTCCTGATCCGCCCGTCCCGAGCAGGCATCCGGGCGCGCCCCGGTCTGGTCCGTTCTCGGGCGTGGCGGTCTTCTGCCCGAGTGGCGTCGCCATGGCATCACCACCCGGGCAGACCAGCACCACCTGAGCAGACGGACCAGAGCCGGGGATGCCCGTCCGTGCCCGACTCAGGCCCGCAGTGGGGCGCCGGCGCGCTCGACGACCCTGCGGGCGAGGGCGTCGATCGAGTCGACGATGGTGGGGTCGTCGACGCCGAGGTCCTCGTGCAGCACCGACAGCTCGGTGCAGCCGAGGGCCACCGCCTCGGCGCCCTGGTCGCGCAGGTGTGCCACGACGGCGTCGAAGCGCTCCCGTGACACCGGCACTCCTGCCTTGACCCCGTCGTAGATGATCGACATCACCTCGCGCTGCACGTCGGCCGAGGGCGTGAGCAGGTCGAGCCCGGCGGCAGCGGCGGCCCGGGCATAGGTGCCCGCCAGCAGGGTGCCGTCGGTGGCGAGCACGCCGAGACGGGTCAGGCCCGGCACGGCCCGGGTGGACGCCGCGACGGTCTCGGCCACGGTGTCGAGCACCTCGATCGACACCGCGGCACGCATCTGCTCGACCCACACCACCGCCGTGTTGCACGGGATGGCGATGAAGCGCGCCCCCGCGCGCTCGAGCGCCACGGCATCCGCCACGAGCACCGGCTCGGGGCTCTCACCGCGGCCGAGGAGGAAGGCCGACCGGTCGGGGATGCTGCCGTGCTGCCAGACGATCAGGTCGACGTGGTCCTGGTCGCGGGAGGCGTCGGTGCGCTCGACGACGCGCGCCATGAAGTGCACGGTCGCGGCCGGACCGATCCCCCCGAGCACGCCGACCGGCTCTTCACGCACGGTGCCCGCGCTCATCGGGCCACGAAGTACTTGCGGAACTTGCGGGCGTGGTTGACGTGGTACGCCACGTTGTAGGCCCGGCGCTTGAGGGTGAGGTCGGGCGCGTACCAGTTCGGGTCGCTCGCCCGGCCGGCCTTCATCAGCGCCAGCGCCTTGTCGCGCAGCACGGGGTCGAGAACGTAGTGCTTGATGACGTACTTCGGCACGAACGCGAACAGGTGCTCACCGCGGGCGATCTCGACGCCGGTCATCTCCTCGTGGCGCACCCAGTCGCGCACGTACCACTCCGACACGTTGTTGCCACCGGCCGTCACGTAGTAGTTGGAGCGGCCCAGGCGCACGTTGATCTCGAAGAACTTCAAGGTGCCGTCGCGCCGGTCGTACTTGAGGTCGAAGTTCGAGAACCCGACGTAGCCGACGTGCTCGAGGAACCGGGTGGCCTGCTCGACGATCTCGTCGATCTCGGTGTTGATGATGACGCACGGGTTCCCGACGGCCAGCGGGTGGTGCTCCTCGAGCAGCACGTGGCCGACCGCGCCGAAGCGCACCTTGCCGTGCCGGTCGGAGTAGCAGGTGAGCACGCGCATGTTGGTGTCGTCGCCGGGGATGAACTCCTGGAGCAGGAACTTGCCGTCGTAGTTCGACGCCCGCACCGCCGCGAGCGCCGTCGCCAGCTGCTCGGGGGTGTCGTGGATGAAGACCTTCAGCTTTCCGGGGAACTCGGCGTAGTGGTAGGCCGCGCTGTCGGCGGGCTTCATGACCACCGGGAATCCGAACGGCAGGTCGTGCTCCTCGCCGAGGTCGCGGGCGGCGTCGACCACCACGGTGGTCGGGTACGGCACGTCGACCTCGTCGAGCAGCGCGTAGAAGAGGTCCTTGCGCACGATCCGGTCGAGCAGGTCGAGGTCGATGTAGGGGATCGTGAACCACTCGCTCAGCCGGTCGCGGTTCTCGATGATCATCCGCACGTAGAAGTCACCCGCCGCCACCAGCAGCAGGTTGACCCCGGGTTGTGCGTGCTCACGGCCGAGCGCCTCGAGGGCCGGAATCATCTGGTCGGCGTGCTCGAGCCCCGGCACGTACACGTGGTCGCACACCCGGCTCATGGCGATCGGGCCGCCGTCGGTCATGTTCACGCAGAGCGATCGAACCCCGTACGCCTCGTGGAAGGTGCGCACCAGGCTGTAGGCCGTGATGTCGCCGCCGAGGATGACGGGGCGGAAGTCGGTGGCCGGGGCGTCGGGCACGCGAGGTCCTCCGGGGTCGAGAGTGCGGGCGGGCGGCGGGTGCCGCAGGTCGAGACCTAGGTTCCCACAGGGGGTGGGCCGTCCCGGCATCCTGCACTGCTGGGGCAGCGTCGACCGATAGGTCGACCTTGCCCCGGGTCAGATGCGGTCGTCGCGCAGCACCGTGCCGTCGGGGTCGAACAGGTCGTAGAGCCGGGGCGCCCAGAGCAGCTGGCTGCGGCTGAGCTCCGGCGGCGACAGCCGCCGCAGCCGCCCGGGAGGCCGCTCGGCACCCACCTCGCCGGTCGAGGGGCCGCAGCGGCGCCGCCAGTGCACCGCGGTGCCCTTCCGCGGGGCGCTGGGGCGCGGCAGGTGCCGCCGGCTGCGCGGGCCGTGCCCAGCGGCATACCATTCGTCGAGCGCGGCGGCGGCGGCCGCCATCAGGTCCCACACGGCATCCGGGTCGTCGGGCACGTCGTCGGGGTGGATGCCGACGTGCTCGGCCACCAGCTCGCGGCGCACCCGCAGCGCGAAGGAGTCGCGCGGCACCGGCGTCGAGCGGTCGGACACCCGCAGGTCCTGCACGGCGCAGGCCGCCTCGGAGTCGCTGGACCAGGAGCGCCGGTTGAAGTTGTCGGAGCCCACGCTCGCCCAGACGTCGTCGATGACGCACACCTTGGAGTGCACGTAGATCGGGTACCCGGCCTCGCTCGTCAGGCCGTAGACCGCGACCCGGTCGCCCCCGGCATCCAGGAGCAGGTCCATCGCGAGCTTGCGCCCGTACAGCTGCGGGGGCAGCGTGAGGGCGCCGTCCTCGTCGGGCACGAGGGGGATCACGGCGATCAGCCGCAGCTCGGGGTTCTCGCGCAGGGCCGCGCCGAAGTGCCGGCCCACCTCCTCCGACCACAGGTACTGGTCCTCGAGGTAGATGAGCCGTCGGGCGTGCGCGACCGCCTTGGTGTTCGCGTGCGCCACGCTGCGCTCGCCCTGCGGCGCGAAGTCGTAGCCCTTCGGCAGGATGGAGGGATAGGTGCGCAGGATCTGCACCGCCTCGGTCGCGGCCCCGTCCGGTGACGGGGGCGGCGGTGCCTGCTCGGCCAGCGGGCGCGGAGTCAGCGGCTCGCGCTGCACCAGGCTCGACAGCAGCCGACCGGGGTTGAGGGTCAGCGGCGTGGAGTCCTCCCACCGCTCGCGGAAGGTGGTCTCGACGTCGAAGACCGCCGGGCCCTCGATCGCGACGAGCACGTCGTGCCAGGCCGGGCGCGGCCCGAACGCCTGCGGCATCGCGATCACCTGGAGGTCACCCTCGTGGGCGATGTCATCGCGCCGGCTGTGGCACAGGTCGATGCCGCCCAGGAAGGCGATGTCGCGCGCCGGGTCGTCGCCGTGCCGCAGCACCACGAACTTCTGGTGGTGCGAGCCGCCGGTGCGCACCCGCATGTCGCGCAGGCACTGCCCGCCGGCCTCGTCGATCTCGATGCCGAGCAGTCGGGACTTCTCGGAGTGGAAGCCGAGCCTGTTCCAGTGCGAGCGCCAGAGCAGGCCGCGCACGATGGCACCCCGGCGGGCGGCCGCTGCGAAGGTCGCCGACACCGTCGACCCCGGGTCGTCGGTCAGCCGCTGGTCGGGGTCACCGCGCCAGTCGGCGAAGAAGAGCAGGTCGCCCTCCCCCAAGGCCTCGACCCGCTCGTGCAGCTCGGCCATGTACGGACGGCCGTGGGCGATCATCCGCACCCGGTTGCCCTCGCTCCACGCGACGCCCTCCGGGTGGTGCTCGTCGATGACGGTGTGGGGGTTGTCCCGCTCGGCGGGCCGGAGGAAGAGGTCTGGCAGCACGGCGCCATCCTGCCGGTCGGAGGTGCTGCGACCTGCACTTGGCACCTGCTTCGACGAACTCCGGTACTTGACAGCGTCGCCTCCTACCATGAGGGGATGCCCGGCATGCGCGTGGTGCTCGCGGAGGACAGCGTGCTGCTCCGTCGCGGTCTCGTCGCGCTGCTGGTCGAACACCCCGCCGTCAGCGAGGTCATCGAGGCCGGTGACCTCGGTGAGCTGCTCCAGGCGGTGGTCGAGCACGACCCCGACGTGGTGCTGGCCGACATCCGGATGCCGCCCACCCACACCGACGAGGGCATCCGCGCCGCCGAGCGCTTCCGTCACACGAACCCCGAGCTCGGGGTCGTGGTGCTGTCCCAGCACGCGGATGCCGAGGGCGCGCTGGCGCTGGTGGCCGGCGGCAGCACCGGGCGCGGCTACCTGCTCAAGGAGCGCGTCGCCGACGTCGAGCACCTGATCTCGGCCCTGGAGGCGGTGCGCCGCGGCGAGAGCGTGATCGACCCGCACGTCGTCGACGCGCTGATGCGGCACCGGCTGCGGTTCGAGGCCAGCCCGGTGGCGCGACTCACCAGCCGCGAGCGCCAGGTGCTCGGGCTGATCGCCACCGGCGCGTCCAACTCGGCGATCGCCTCGTCGTTGCACGTCACGTCGCGGGCCGTCGAGAAGCACATCAACTCGATCTTCACCAAGCTCGACCTGCCGACCGGCGACCGCACCCACCGTCGGGTGGCCGCCGTCCTGCTCTACCTCGGCGACAGCGGCTCCGGCCCGGCCACGGCAGCGGCCGGGCCGGCGGTCTGACGTGACAGGCGTCGCGCCGGGCGACGCCTGGCGTCCGCCCAGCCAACGCCGACTGGCACGGCTGCATCGCTACCTGCGCTCCAGCCTCGCGGTGGTCTGGTTCTCGATCGCGGCCCTCGGGCTGCTGCACGTGCTGCTGCACCCCACGCCCACGGTCCTGGATGAGCTCGCCGCGCTGATCGTGTACGGCATCCTGCTCGTGGCCGCGGAGGTGCTGGCCGTTCGCCAGCGCATCGGCGCCGCTGCCGCCGTCACCACGCTCGCCACCTGGGGCACGGCGCTCGCCATCGTCTGGGTCAGCCCGTTCCTGGCGCCGGTCGGCCTGCTCGCCCTGCTGCTCCCGCTGGTCATGGTCGCCGACCTCCTGGGCCCCGGACTGCTGACCCCGACCATCGTCACCACCGTGGTGCTGAGCGGTGTGCTGGCCGGCACCGGGGTGGCCCGGAGGCCGGCCTACGAGCGAGTGCACCCGGTGAACGCGTGGACCATGATGCTCGTGGCCGTGCTGGTGACGGTGCTCGTCAGCGCCCTCGTGGCCGGGCTGCGCACCTACATCACGCAGCTGAGCCAGCACACCCGCGAGCTCGAGGAGTCGCGGGCCCGGCTGGCCGTGGCTGCGGTGGAGGCCCGGCGCGCAATCGAGCGCGACCTGCACGACGGCGCGCAACAGCGCCTGGCCACGATCGCGGTCGACCTCGGACGGGCCAGCCGGATGTTCGAGAAGGACCCGCCGCAGGCCCGCAGCATCGTGCTCTCCCTCCAGGGCCAGCTCGAGGCGGCCATCCGCGAGCTGCGCGACCTGGCCCACGGCATCTACCCGCCCCTGCTCGGGGAGCGTGGCCTCGTGGGGGCGCTGCCGGCTGCGGGGCGCCGCACGACCCTGCCGTGCACCGTCGACGTGCGCTCCCTGGGGCGGCACTCTCCGTCGGTGGAGGCCGCGGTCTACTTCTGCTGCACCGAGGCCATCCACAACGCCGACCGCCACTCCGGGGGTTCGCTCATCACCGTGCGGGCCAGCAACGACGACGACGGCCCGGGGCTGCGGTTCAGCATCACCGACGACGGGCACGGCTTCGACCCCGATGTGGTCCGCTCCGCGCACGGCCTCACCGGGATGCGCGACCGCATCCGGGCCGCCGGCGGCGAGCTGCGGATCACCTCGGCGCCGGGCCAGGGCACCACGGTCGAGGGGCGCTTCGCGCCCGGCACCCTGCGGCCACGCTGAACCGCTCGACACCTGGTGTGGCTCGATGCTGCCTGGTGGTGCCAGCACCACCACGAGTTCGGATGGGCGCACCCGCGCGGGCCGTCGGAGCCGTCAGGCACAGTAGAGGCCGTGACCGTCGCAGGGGACGGTGCACGCCCACCCGGGGCCTGGTCGACCTCGATCGTCCCGTGGGCGGTGGGTCGCACGGACGGCGTGCGACCCACCGCCGTGGGAACTTCCTCGTCACTCGCCCGCCCTCCTCGGCGCGGGTCGGCCGACGTGCCGCCGTGGCTCAGCACGGAACACACTCCCGCCTCGCGCGGTTGACCCGGGATCGGGCCGTTCGACACGGCATCCGCGCACCACATCTCGAGGAGAGCTCATGAAGGCCACCTGGAACGGCACCGTCATCGCCGAGTCCGACGACACGGTCGTCGTGGAGGGCAACCACTACTTCCCCGCCGACGCGGTCGACCAGAGCCTGCTGCGGCCCTCCGACACGCACTCGGTCTGCCCGTGGAAGGGCACGGCGTCGTACTGGAGCCTCGAGGTCGACGGCGCCACGAACGCCGACGCCGTCTGGTACTACCCCGAGCCCAAGGATGCCGCGGCGGAGATCCGCGACCGGGTCGCCTTCTGGAAGGGCGTCACCGTCGAACCGTGACGGCCGTGCCGGGTTCGGCGGAACCGTTGAGCGGCAGCCGGACCCGACTCAGATCGCCAGCAGGGCGAAGATCAGCGCGAATACCAGCGGCACCCCGAACACGACGTCGAGCACGTTGAAGGGCACCCAGAGCAGGTGCGTCACCTTCCACCCGTAGTCGGCGTCGGGCCACTCCGGTGGCACCCACCGGCGGGCGCGCCACAGCCGCTGGCCGACGAGCAGGATGACGTAGACCCAGACCGCGACCCACCAGGCGTCGACCACGGCCCAGCCCCGGGTCAGCCCTGGCCGATGGAACCGAGCAGGTCGGTGAACCACGGGGTGCTCGCGTCGAACGCCTTGCCACCCTTGATCCGCGGGAACTCGATCGCGCGCAGCTGGTCGCCGCGCTCCTCGTCGTGCCCGATGACGCCCGCCTCGCCGCGCAGCGCGCAGTCGACGGCCAGGTCGGTGCACTCCTTGATCAGGGCCAGGTCGCGGTCGTTGGCGGCGGCGGAGCGGGCGAAGTAGCCAGACTTCTGCACCATCGTCTTCTCGGCGCCGAGCAGCTCGGCGAACTGCTTGGCGAACCACGCGCCCGGGTTCACCTTGTCCAGCTGCACGTGGCCGAACGGGTCCTTGGGCACCTCCTGGCCGGCGGCCTCGAGCTCGGCGACGACCTCGGCCACCCCGGCGCCCTCGGACAGGAAGATGTTGACGCAGCCGAGCTCGTCCATGACGGCGCGCAGCCGGTCGGCCTCGGCGTGCAGGTCGATGGGGCGCTCAGGCACGAAGACGGCGTGGACGTCCCAGGCCCGCGGGTCGTTGCCGATGCCGGGCACGAAGTCCTGCTCGGCGACCCAGTTGTGGTACGCCTCGGCAGTGGCAGCCGTGAGCCACCCGCAGTTGCGGCCCATCACCTCGTGGACGATGAGCATCCGGGGGTTGGACGTGTGCTCGGCGATGATGTTCTGGGCGAAGACCGAGCCCTGCTCGGCGGCGGTCCACGCACCGAGCGACTGGCGGATCGGCACCACGTCGTTGTCGACGGTCTTCGGCAGCCCGACCACCGTCAGCTCGTAGCCGTTCTCGTGCAGGTAGGCGGCGAGGTCGGCGGCGGTGGTGTTGGTGTCGTCGCCGCCGATGGTGTGCAGCACGTCGACGCCGTCGGAGGTGAGCTGCTCGGCCGCGACGTGCAGCGGGTCCTGGCCCTCCTGCACGAGGCCGCGCCTGACGCAGTCGGCCACGTTGGTGAGCTTGACCCGGCTGTTGCCGATCGGCGACCCGCCGAAGTTGTGCAGGAGGTGAGCGCGCTCGCGCACGGCGGGGGTGACCTCGATCGACTCCCCCTTGAGCAGGCCGGCATACCCGTTGGTGTAGGCGATGATCCGCACGTCGGGGGCCAGCTGGGTGTACCGCTGGATGAGCCCTCCGACGGCGGAGGACAGGCACGGGGCGAGCCCTCCGGCGGTGAGCATGGCGACGGTGCGGACGGTCATGGTGCGCTCCTGCGGTGCGAGGGTCGTGGCGGAGGTGGATCGTGCCGGGACACGGGCGCCGGGTGGCGCCACGGCATCCGGCTGCCCCATTGTGACGCGTCGGGCACCGCACCGGTCACCCGGCCACCCACCGGGGGGCTCCGCCCCCGTGCACCCCCGGTGTGTCACGGGCCATCCGAGCGTCACGGATGCCGGTCAGCCGCCGCCGAGCTCTCGCGCCACGAGCTCGGCGGTCTGCACCATGTTGAGCGCGGCCCCCTTGCGCAGGTTGTCGCCGCAGATGAACAGGTCGAGCGTGTGCGGCGACTCGGGTGCCTGGCGCAGCCGCCCGGCGAAGCGCGGGTCGGCGCCGACGACGTCGTTGGGCGTGGGGAACTCCGGCTCGTCGGGGTCGTCGAGCACCACCACCGCGGGTGCCTCGATCAGCGCACGCCGGGCGTCGGACACCTTCACCCGCTGCGCGAACGTCGCGTGGATGGTGACCGAGTGCGACGACACGACGGGCACGCGAACGCAGGTCGCCGAGATGGGCAGGTCGGGCAGGTCGAGGATCTTGCGGGTCTCGTCGCGCACCTTGACCTCCTCGGAGGTCCAGCCGTCCCCCACGTGGTGACCGACGAACGGAATCACGTTGAGCGCCAACGGAGCCGGGAAGGGTGACTCACCCAGCTCCTCCTCGATGAGGCGGCGCACGTCACCGGGCCGGGTGCCCAGCTCGCGGTGGCCGGAGATGACATCGAGCTCGTCGTGCAGCCGCGTCATGCCGGTACGCCCCAGGCCGGATGCCGCCTGGAACGTGGTGACGACGAGCTCGGTGAGCTCCCAGACGCCGTGCAGCACGGCAAGCGCGTCGATCATCGTCATCACGGTGGCGCCGGGGTTGGCGATGATGCCGCGCGGCCGGTCGGCGACCTTGCGCGGGTTGACCTCGGGCACGACGAGCGGCACGTCGGGCTCGATGCGGAACTCGGTGCTGTTGTCGATGGCGACCACGCCGTGCGCCGCCGCGAGCTCGACCCAGTGCCGGGCGATCGAGGGCGGGATGTCGAAGATGCAGACGTCGATGCCGTCGAAGAACTCCGGTGTCAGGGCCTCGACGACGACGTCCTCGCCGCCGACCTGCAGGGTGGTGCCGACGTCCTCGGCGCCGGCGGCCAGCCGCACCGCACCCCAGTGCAGGTGGCGGGTGGGCAGCACGTCGAGCACGACCCGGCCGACGGCGCCGGTGACCCCCACGATGCCCAGTGTCGGCAGCGCGTCCCCCGTGGTCCCCTCCCCGGTGGCAGCCACGTCAGCGGCCGGTGCCCCCGTAGACGACGGCCTCCCCCTCGGTGGAGTCGAGCCCGAACGCCGTGTGCACCGCCCGCACCGCCTCGTCGAGCAGGTCGTCGCGGGTGATCACCGAGATGCGGATCTCCGAGGTCGAGATCATCTCGATGTTGACCCCGGCGTCGGCCAGCGCCTTGAAGAACGTCGCCGAGACACCGGGGTTGGAGCGCATGCCCGCACCGACCAGCGAGAGCTTGCCGATCTGGTCGTCGTACTGGATGGATGAGAACCCGACCTCACCCTGGATGCGCTGCAGCGCCTCGACGGCCGCGGTGCCGTCGTCCTTGGGGAGCGTGAACGAGATGTCGGTGAGGCCGGTGGCGGTGGCCGAGACGTTCTGCACGATCATGTCGAGGTTGATCTGGGCGAGGGTCACCGCCTCGAAGATCTGCGCGGCCATGCCGGTGCGGTCGGGCACGCCGACGACGGTCACCTTGGCCTCGCTGCGGTCGTGGGCCACACCAGCGATGATCGGGGCTTCCACGGCGTCTCCTTCAGGGTCCGGCTGGTCCGTGACGATCGTGCCCTCTTTCTGCGAGAACGACGACCGCACGTGGATGGGAATGTCGAACCGCCGGGCGTACTCGACGCTGCGCAGGTGCAGCACCTTGGAGCCCGAGGCGGCGAGCTCGAGCATCTCCTCGTTGGAGATGCGGCCGATTTTGCGCGCCGTGGGCACGATGCGGGGGTCTGCGGTGAACACGCCGTCGACGTCGGTGTAGATCTCGCAGACCTCGGCCTTGAGCGCGGCGGCGAGCGCCACGGCGGTGGTGTCGGTGCCGCCGCGGCCCAGGGTGGTGATCTCCTTGGTGCCCTGGCTGACGCCCTGGAACCCGGCCACGATGACGATGTGGCCCTTGCCGACCGCCTCGGTGATGCGGCCCGGGGTGACGTCGATGATCTTCGCCTTGCCGTGCACCCCGTCGGTGATGACGCCGGCCTGGCTGCCGGTGAACGAGCGGGCGCTGAAGCCGAGGTCGGAGATCGCCATGGCGACCAGGGCCATCGAGATCCGCTCGCCGGCCGTCATCAGCATGTCGAGCTCACGCGGCGGGGGCACCGGGCTGACGTCGCGCGCGAGGTCGAGCAGGTCGTCGGTGGAGTCGCCCATCGCGGAGACGGCCACGACGACGTCGTGACCGGCCTTCTTCGTCTCGACGATCCGCCGCGCGACCCGCTTGATGCTCTCGGCGTCGGCCAGCGAGGAACCGCCGTACTTCTGGACGACGAGGGGCACGCGCTACTCCCGGGACAGTGGTACGTGGGGGGTCGGCGACCACTCTAACCGCAGCCCCACGGGCCGGGCACCGCGCCCGGATGCCGGTCGGCCGGCATCCGCCGCCCCTCTCGACCTCGTGCGGATCCTCCGCCCGCAGACCCCCGACTTCTTGCGGATCCCCACCCCACGGCATCCCCCGAACCCACACTTCGCGCGAACCCTCCACCCCTCCGGCATCCGCCCACCCCGACTTCGTGCGACTTGCCTGCGGTTTCCGCGGCTCGACCGCTCAGGAACCGCACTGAAGTCGCACGAGGTCGGCAGGTGGGTCCCCGACCTCTTGCGGATCTCCTCCCTGCGCAGCCCGGATGCCCAACTTCTTGCGGATCTCCCACATGCCCCGGCTGCCGGCCCGGTGGGAGATCCGCAAGAAGTCGGGGACGAGGGGGTGGCGGCAAGCGGGGGGGCGTAGCGTCGCGAGCACTCCCGTGCGACCGCGCACGACCCCGTCCGAGGAGGGTTCCATGTCGATCGTCATCGTCGGCGCCGGCCTGGCCGGCGGCACTGCCGCCACCGAGCTGCGCGAGCAGGGCTACCAGGGCCAGGTCGTGCTGCTCGGGGCCGAGCAGCACGCGCCCTACGAGCGGCCGCCGCTGTCGAAGGGCTACCTGCTCGGCAGCGACCCGATCGACGACGCCTTCGTGCACCCGCTCGACTGGTACGCCGAGCACGACGTCGACCTGCGGCTCGGCGTCGAGGCCACCGCCCTCGACACCGACGCGCACGTCGTGCACACGAGCACTGGCGACGTCACCTACGAGCGGCTGCTGCTGGCCACCGGTGCCGAGCCGCGTCGGTTGGCGGTTGCCGAGGAGAGCGGGGTGGCCACGGCCTACCTGCGCACCATCGAGGACAGCGACCGGCTCAAGGCAGCCTTCGCGAAGGGCGGCCGGATCGCCGTCGTCGGCGCCGGGTGGATCGGGCTCGAGGTGGCCGCGGCCGCCCGCACGGCCGGCTGCGACGTGACCGTCTTCGAGACGGCCGACCTGCCGCTGCTACGGGTGCTCGGCCCGACCGTGGCCACGGCCTTCGCCGAGCTGCACCGCAGCCACGGTGTCGACCTGCGCCTCGGCACCCAGGTGACCGCTGCGGACCTGGCGGACGCCGACCTCGTCGTGGCGGGCGTGGGCGTCACCCCGCGCGTCGCGCTGGCCGAGGCCGCCGGGCTCGCCGTCGACAACGGCGTGCTCGTGGATGCCGGGCTGCACACGTCCGTCCCGAGCGTGCTCGCCGTGGGCGACATCGCCAACCACGCGCACCCGGTGCTCGGGCGGCGGATCCGGGTGGAGCACTGGGACACCGCCATCAACCAGGCCAAGGTGGCCGCGCACAACCTGGCCGGCGGTGACGAGGTCTACGACGCGATGCCCTACTTCTTCACCGACCAGTACGACCTTGGCATGGAGTACGTCGGCAACGCGGGTGCCGACGACGAGGTCGTGGTGCACGGCGACCTCGAGGGCCTGCAGTTCCGGGCGTTCTGGCTGCGCGACGGCCGGGTCGTGGCCGCGATGCACGCCAACGACTGGGACGCCACCGACGACCTGCGCGCCGCGGTCGCGAGCGGCGACCTCCCGGCATCCCCCTGAACGTCCGCAGATCGACCAATAGGTCACGGGAGGGACAGCGCGAGCGTCCCTCCCGTGACCAATTGGTCGATTTCGGGACGCCCCGGGCCCGTGGAGGGGTGGGAAATTCGCAAGGAGTCGGGAGGGCTCAGGGGTGGAGGGCGTCGAACTCGGCCTCGGACACGGCATCCGGGTCGGCGTCGAGGCGCACGTGCGCGAGCAGCGCCTGCACCACCCGAAGGGCGGATGCCGCGCGCTCGCCCCAGTGCGAGAGGTAGCTGAACTGCCACCACCACAGCGCCTCGACCGGGCGGCCGGCGGCCTGGTGGCTGAGCCCGTGGGTGAGGGCCGAGGCGATGTCGGCCAGGTCGTTGCTGAGGTAGCCCACGGTCGGCTCGGGGTCGACCACCGGGTCGGCGACGTCGGCGTACTCGTCGAGGCCCTCGAAGACGTTGGCGAGGCTCTCGCGCAGCGGGTCGAGCTCGACATCCGGGCCGGGGTCGGGCTCGAAGCGCGCGACCGGCACGACGTCTTCGACCGCCCCGAGCCGGGCGCCCATGACGAGCACCTGCGACAGGGCGAGCAGCGCCATCGGCAAGGTGGCCTCGGGGCTGTTGCCCGACGCGATCTCGCGCACGGTGAGCAGGAAGACCTGGGCGTCGGCCGCGGACTGCTCGGACAACGAGGTCCAGTCGTCAGACATCGAGCAGCCTCCTGCCCTCGAACGCGCGGCCCAGGGTGACCTCGTCGGCGTACTCGAGGTCGCCGCCGACGGGCAGCCCGGACGCCAGGCGGGTGACGCGCAGCCCGAACACCTTGAGCATGCGCGAGAGGTAGCTGGCGGTGGCCTCGCCCTCGAGGTTGGGGTCGGTGGCGATGATCACCTCGGTGACGACGCCGTCGCCGAGCCGGGCGAGCAGCTCGCGCACCCGCAGGTCGTCGGGGCCGATGCCGTCGATCGGGCTGATCGCCCCGCCGAGCACGTGGTAGCGGCCCCGGAACTCGCGGGTGCGCTCGATGGCGACGACGTCCTTGGGCTCCTCGACCACGCAGATGGCGTGCACGTCGCGGCGGGGATCGAGGCAGATGCGGCAGCGGGTGGCCTCGGCGACGTTGAAGCAGAGCTCACAGAAGCGCACGCGCACCTTGACCTCGGTCAGCGAGTGCACCAGGCGCTCGACGTCGGCCGGGTCGGCCTGCAGCAGGTGGAACGCGATGCGCTGCGCGCTCTTGGGACCGACGCCCGGCAGCCTGCCGAGCTCGTCGATGAGGTCCTGGACCGCGCCTTCGTACACACGTCGAGACTACGACCTCGCGCCCACGGTGTCGTCCGCCGCCGCGCCCGGATGCCGCAGCGTCCGGTGGGTGGTCAGCCGCGGACGAGGACGTACTCGCCGGCCTCGTCGAGCGCGGTGACCACCTCGTCGTCGGTGAGGTCGCGCTCGGTGACGACGGTGACGGTCGACGCGCCGCCGTCGACCACCTCGACCTGGGCGTCGAGCACGCCCTCGAGGGCCATCAGCTCGTCGCTGACCGCCTTGGCGCAGTGCCCGCAGGTGAGGCCGGTGGCCTCGAAACGCTGGGTCGTCGACATGGTGTTCTCCTTCTCAGATACCGACTGCCGCACCCGTGGACTCGGGCGGCAGCTCGTTGTAGGTGTCGGCCCGCTCCTGGCCGGAGAGGGCGGCGATGGCGTCCATGACCTCGTCGGTGAGCAGGCGCCGGGCCTTGCCGGCCGGCATCCCCGCGAAGGATGCCGGGTAGATGGGCCGGCCGAACGCCACCCGCACCTTCGCCAGCCGCGGGAAGCTCGCCCCGATCGGCTGCACGCGGTCGGTGCCGACCAGGCCGACCGGCACGACGGGCACACCGGCGGTGAGGGCCAGCCAGGCCACCCCGGTGCGGCCCTTGTAGAGGCGGCCGTCGCGCGAGCGGGTGCCCTCGGGGTAGATGCCGAACCCGCGGCCCTCCTGCAGCACGACGAGGGCGGCGTCGAGCGACTCCTGCGCCGCCCGGGACGAGTGCCGGTCGACCGGGATGGCGTTGGAGTTGGCGAAGAAGGCTCGCCGCACGGCCCCGCTGACACCGGTTCCGGTGAAGTAGTCGGACTTCGCGAGGAAGGCCACCGGCCGCGGCGCCGCGATCGGGATGGCGAACGAGTCGATGAACGACAGGTGGTTGCTCGCGATGAGCACACCGCCGGTGGGCGGCACGTTCTGGGTGCCCGTGATGGTGGGTCGCCACACCGCCTTGGACAGGGGTGCGACCACGCTGTGGCTGACCCGGTAGGACCGTGCGCTCACCGCGGGTCCTCCGCGATGACGGTGCCTCCGAGGATGCGCTCGACCACTGGGACCCCCACGTCGGTGAGGTCGTCGATCGACTCGTCGTCGTCGCTGATCGCCGTGTCGTCGACGACGTGCTCGGCCGCGACGAGCTCGGCGTTGTCCTCGACGGCGACCGCGGCCTTCGCCTGCTCGAGGGGGCTGGCCCACGACGGCGCGGTGTCGGGCGGCGGCGGGGCGTCGGACCAGCTGGCGGGCTCCCGGGTGCGTGCGCCACCGCCCGTGCCCGGCCCCTCGCTCGTGGCGGGTGTCGAGCCCCCGCGGCGGCCGGAACCGCCTGCGGCACGTGCCGCAGGTGCTGCCCCCGTGCCGCCGGGGGATGCCGGGCCCGGCACGGCATCCCAGGGGCTGGGGCCGGAACCGGAGGGCACCGCGGGTGTCGGCGCGCCCCGGCCGGCGGCGCCGGCATCGTCGGAGGGCACCCCCTCGACCCTCGCGTCGACCCCGAGGACGTCGATGAGCGCCTGCCTTACGTAGTCGGCGTGGGCGCCGCGGCGGAAGGTCTCGGCCAGCCCGACGGTGGAGATGCCGAGCAGCACCCGCTGGCCGTCGTAGTCGACGACCTGGGCGTTCTGCGCGACGAAGGTCCAGGTGACCCGCTTGTTGCGGCTGAGCCAGTCGAGTACGTCGGGCCACGAGCGGCGCAGCGCGTCGGTGTCGAGGCCGCCAGGCCCCACCGGGTGCGCGACCGGGGCCGGTTCGTCGACGGCAGCCGGGGCGGGCGGCACCGGTGGCGAACCGGCCGACGACGCGGATGCCGGTGCCGCACCGGCGGGCTCGCGCACCCCGTAGGCCGCAGCGTCGGCGTCGTCGGGGGGCGGCTCGACATCGGCGACCGAGGCGGGCCCAGCCGGGGCGGGCTGAGCAGCCACGCCCGCTGCCGGGGGAGCCGCCGATACCGAGGTGGACCCCGCAGCGGGCGGGGCGGAGAACACCGGGGCCGTCGGCGGCACCGGCTGGAGCGGGGCCGCGGGCGCGGCAGGCCCGGAGGGAGCAGCAGCCGGCGGCGGCGGCGCATACGAGACCGCCGCGGTCGGCACCCCGCCGACGTCGAGACGGCGCTCGAGCCGGTCGAGGCGGGCGGCATAGCCGGCCTCGCCGGCAGCACCGGGCAGCAGGATGCGGGCGGCGATCAGCTCGAGCTGCAGCCGCGGGGCCGTGGCACCGGTCATCTCGGTGAGGCCGGAGTTGACGACGTCGGCCGCCCGGGAGAGCGCCCCCGGCCCGAACGCCGCCGCCTGTCGCCGCATCCGCTCGAGCTGGTCTTCGGGCACGTGCCGCAGCACCGAGCCGGCGCCATCGGTGACCGCGGCGACGACGATGAGGTCGCGCAGCCGCTCGAGGAGGTCTTCGACGAAGCGCCGGGGGTCGAGCCCGGTCTCGACGACCTTGTCGATGGATCGGAACACCGAGGCCGCGTCGCCGGCGGCGAAGGCGTCGATGGCGGCATCGAGCAGCTCGCCGTCGGTGAAGCCGAGCAGGGCCGCCGCCGACTCGTAGGTGAGGCCCTCGGGCCCGGACCCCGCGATGAGCTGGTCGAGCACCGACAGCGAGTCACGCACCGAGCCGCCGCCCGCGCGCACGACGAACGACAGCACGCCCGGCGCCACCGCGACGCCCTCCTTGACGCAGAGCTCCTCCATGTAGGCCTGCAGCCGGGCGGGCGGCACGAGCCGGAAGGGGTAGTGGTGAGTGCGCGAGCGGATGGTGCCGATGACCTTCTCGGGCTCGGTGGTGGCGAAGACGAACTTCACGTGCTCGGGCGGCTCCTCGACGATCTTCAGCAGCGCGTTGAAGCCCTGCGGCGTGACCATGTGGGCCTCGTCGATGATGTAGATCTTGTAGCGGCTCTGGGCGGGGCCGTAGGACGCCCGCTCACGCAGGTCGCGGGCGTCGTCGACACCGCCGTGGCTGGCGGCGTCGATCTCGATGACGTCGACCGTGCCGGACCCGCCGCGGGCCAGCGCCACGCACGAGTCGCACTCGCCGCACGGCTCGGGGGTAGGGCCCTGCTCGCAGTTCAGGCAGCGGGCCAGGATGCGCGCACTGGTGGTCTTGCCGCAGCCGCGTGGACCGCTGAACAGGTAGGCGTGGTTGACCCGGCCGGTGCGCAGCGCCTGCATGAGCGGCTCGGTCACGTGCTCCTGCCCGATGACGTCGGCGAACGTCTCGGGGCGGTAGCGGCGGTACAGCGCGGTGCTCATCACCCGAACCCTAGCCGCGATGCCGGACACCCGGCACGCCGCGCTTCGGGCTGTGGACGCCGCCTCACCGGCACCCCCGTCCAGGACCGTCGAGGACCGTCGAGAGGTGATGGTGCAGGCCGCACCGCCGGGTCGCGCTAGGGTTCCGACGACCGGTGCAGGACGACGCGGAGGTGTCCACAGTGACGGCAGGAACCGTCCCCGGATGCCGGGTCGTGGCCGACGGGGTGTCCAAGGTGCTCGACGTCGCGACCCTGCTCGCGCCCCTGAGCCTGGTCGCCGAGCCGGGGTCGTGCATCGTGGTGCGCGGGCCGAACGGGTCGGGCAAGACCACCCTGCTGCGGCTGGTCGCCGGTCTGCTCGCCCCGACCACCGGGTCGGTGACCATCGACGGCGACCCGGCCGACGAGCGCCGCCGGTCCACCCGCGAGAACGTCGCCGCCCTCATCGGCCCCCCGGCGGCCTACCGCGACCTCACCCTCGCCGACCACCTGACCCTCGTCGACGCGACCTGGGGGCGTGAGGCCTCCAGCTGTGCGCGGCGCGTACAGCGGCAGCTCGACACCTTCGGCCTCGGCGTCCTCGGCGAGCGCTTCCCCCACGAGCTGTCCTCCGGGCAGGGCCAGCTCTTCCGGTTGGCCCTCACCTGGTTCCGGCCGGCCCGGCTGCTGATCCTCGACGAGCCCGAGCAGCGCCTCGACACCGACCGGCGGGCCATGGTCGGCGACCTGGTCCTCGACCGGTGCGCGTCCGGCACCACGGTGCTGATGGCCTGCCACGACCCGGTGCTCACGGCAGCGGTCGCCGACGAGGTGGTCGACGTCGGCGGCGCGGGATGACGCCCGGCGACCCGGCATGAGCCCCGACCTGACCGCCGCCGAGCAGCGGGCGCAGGACGCCGAGCGCCTGCAGGACATCACCCACGTGCTGCACGGCCCGCACGGCACCGGTGCCGTGCAGCGGGTGCTGTATGCCGTCTACCTCCTCGCCCTGCTGGCGTTCACCTACGGCTTCACCGTGGCCCGGGCCCTGTTCATCACGACCGACCGGGGGTGGATCCACGACCGCCTGCTCGGGCCGTGGGCGGCGGTCGTCGCCCTCGCCCTCGCCGGCGCGCTCACGGTGCTCGTGCACGGCATCGGGCGGCGGCGTGGGCCGGTGGTCCCACCCCTGCCGTGGGTCGACCACGTCGTCGCCGGCCCCCTCGACCGCGCCACGACGCTGCGTGAGTGGTGGCTGGTCTCGGCCACCCTCCTCGTGGCCGGTGCCACCGTCACCGCGGGCGTGCTCGGCGGCGGGCTGTGGGCCTCGGGCACGACCGGGCCGACCGCGTTCCTCGTCGCCATGCTGGTCGGGCCGGCGCTCGGGGCCGTGGTTGCGGCAGCCTGGCTGGCCGGTCAGGTCGGTGCCGGTACGGACGGCCCCGACCGGATGCCGGGCAGCGCACCCGCAGGGCGACGCGGCATCCGGGCTCTCGGCCCGTCGGCGGCGCTGCGCCGCCTGGGGCTGCCGGAGCTGCGCGCGCAGAGCATCCGCTCGACCCGGCTGGGCGGCGCGGTGCTGGCCGGTGACCTGCGGGCGGCCCGGCTCGAGGCCGCCACCCCGGTGCACCGCGGGCGCCGGCTGCGGCTGCGCTCGCGCGGACCCCACGTCACCGTCGTCGCCCGCGACCTGCTCGGCCTGCGCCGCCAGCCCGGGCTGCTGCTGTCCGGCGCGTTGCTCGCCGCCCCCGGGGTGGCCGGGGTGGCCTGGTCACTCAGCGACCCCGAGGTGCCGGTCGCGATCGGCGTCGTCGCCGTGGCCGCGCTCTACCTCGGGGTCGGGGTGTGGGCCGAGGGCCTGCGGCTGCTCGGCGACACCCTCGGCACGCCCCGGCTCAGCGGCCTCGCACTGGGCACCGAGGCCGCCGCGCACACGGTGCTACCGGCCGCGTTCCTGCTCGTGCTCGGGCTCCCGCTCGCCGTGCTGGTGCGCACCCTCGTCCCGAGCTCACCGGTGGGGCTCCTCGAGGTCGTGGTCTGGGTGGTCGGCGTCGGCGCGCTGGCCCTGGGCGCCCAGTGGGTCGCCGCCTTCCGCGGGCGCCCGCCGTTCCTGGCGTTCCTGCCCGACGTCGGCCCGATGCTGATGACGCTGTGGTTCGCGCGCTCCCTCGTGCTGTGTGCCCTCATCGGGGGGCTGCTCACCGCCCGGGCGGCCGACCGCGGGGTGCTCGGAGCCACTGGCCTGAGCCTCGCGACGGCGGTGGCACTGAGCTGGCTCTGGGGCCGGCGCACCCTGCGGTCGGCGGCCGACGAGCACCGGGTCTGACCGGTCTGTCGCGCGCCTTCGGACGAGTGGACCCGGCAGACCCGTCATCCCGTCCACGCCAGTGCTCGTCTCCCGCGTCTACCCCCTCGCGGGTCCCGGCGTCGCCCCTTGGGCGCTCCCGTCTTGCTGTGCAGCCGAGGTGCGGCGCGTCACACCGCGACACGCCGGGAGTAGTTCCATCGGGGGGTTGAGCCCATGGCGGACCCGAGGAACAGTGGGGTGAAAGCAAAGAACCCGTCTGGACTTCCCTGCGTCCCCGGTTGACGAAGTGAGAAGACTCGTGGCTGTTCTGGTGGTCGAGACGCGCGGTGGCACTGAAACGGCCCGCACCGTGTGCGAGTCCCTCACCGGCATGGACGGCGTGGTTCGGTCCGTCGACGCCGAGATCGACGACCTCCTCGACTGCCCGGCATTCCTCCTGTTCGACCTCGTCGTCGTGGCGTGCGGCGAGGATGCGGACGGCGGGCACCGTGCCTGCCTCGCCCTGCGGGACTTCACGCCGTCGATGCTCGTCCTGGCCACCTCGAGCACGCGCGAGGCAGACGAGCTGCTGGCATTTGCCCGCGGCTGCGACGACTACATCACGACATCGGCCTCACCGGTGGTGATCCGGGCACGCCTACAGGGGCTCATCGCCCGCACCCGGCGGCGCTGAACCGACCGCAGGGTCGAGATCGGCGGCACAGCGACCAGGTGCTCGACGTCCGCCTGAGGGGGCCACGCCGCACGGTGCTCGCCGCTTCTGGCCCCGATGTCACGAGGCGGACACCGGTTCGGCCACGGACAGGTCGTCGGATTACCCTCATGACGTGCGCATCGACGTCTGGTCCGACATCCTCTGCCCGTTCTGCCACCTCGGCCGGCGGCACCTCGAGCTCGCCCTCGAGCAGTTCGAGCACGGCGACGAGGTGGGGGTCGTCTGGCACAGCTTCCAGCTCGACCGCTCCGCGCCCGCGGTCGACGACACCCCGGCGATCGACCGGGTGGCGCAGAAGTACGGCGTCCCGCGCGAGCAGATGGTCGCCCAGCACGAGCGGATGGCGGCCGACGCCGCCGCGGTCGGGCTCGACTTCCAGTGGGAGTCGCTGCGCGGCGGCAACTCCTACGACGCCCACCGGCTCCTCCACTTCGCCCGCTCGGTCGGCCGCGAGGACGAGGTCACCGAGCGCGTGATGCGGGCCTGGTACACCGAGGGCGAGTCGATCGGCGACCCCGAGACCCTCGTGCGCCTCGGGGTCGAGGGCGGCCTCGACGAGTCCGCCGTGCGCGAGCTGCTCGCCGGCGACGACCACGGCATCGACGTGCGCACCGACCTCGCGCTCGCCAACCAGATCGGCATCACCTCGGTGCCCACCTTCGTGCTCGACCAGAAGTTCGGCGTCAGCGGCGCCCAGCCGGTCGAGGTCATGCTCAACGCCATCCGCCAGGTCTGGGACCTGCAGGGCACCGAGCCCGAGCCCGTCGCCGGGGGCGGCGGCTGTGGTGGTGGCTGCTGCGGTGGCGCCTGCGGCACCGGCGCCGAGGCGTCCGACACCGTCGAGGATGCCGGGCAGGGCTGCGGTTCCGACGGCTGCGGTGGCGCGTGCGGGTCCACCGAGCCGGCGGCGCAGGAGAGCGTTCCCGCCGCCCGCTGAGCCGCACGCCCACGGCGCTGGATGCCGGGCGGCCCGCTGCTGCGGCCGCCGCACCCGCCGCGTCGGCCGGGTGCGGGTACGAGGACACCCCGCGTACCTGGAAGAGCCCACCTGCCCTTGCTGCATTCCTGCCCTGGGGGAGTTCAGCGGGGTACCACCACGCGGGGTGCCGGGCACGATCCTAGGCGGGCACCCGGCATCCCGAGAAATCCGGTGGCCGCCCGTCCAGGCGCCCGCGGGTCAGCCGCGGATGAACCAGATCGGCGACAGCGCGGTGAGGTTCATGACGACGAGGCCCCCGCCCATCGAGAGCAGGATGCCGATGCCGAACCCCGCGAGGCCGCTCCACCGCCCGGCGACCCCCGACGGGTGCACCGTGTCCGGGGACTCGTACCTCGGGCGCAGCAGCTCGACGACGGCGAAGATCGGCACCCCGACGGAGAACGGCCCGCCGGTCATCCAGAACCAGAACCACCGGGTGCCCCGCCTCGGTCGCGGGCCGACAATGACCACCAGGGCGCAGGCCAGGAGCAGCAGGGTGCCTGCCGTGTAGACCGTCTGCGCCGGAGAGCCCCGGAACAGCGCGGTGGCAGGGGCCTCGGGGGCGCCGGCTGACCGGAGGCTCGCGAGCGCGGCGGGGGCGCCGGAGGAGAGCTGGTCGGGATCGAGCACGCGCAGGCCGGCCACCGGGGTGTCGACCCAGTAGGCGATGGTGACCCGCCGGCCGTCGGCGTCACTGTCGAGGGCGTCGTTCACGGGTTCGGATGCCGGGTACACGTCGAGGCGGTAGGGCCCCGACATCAGCCCCCGCGCCCCGTCTTCGTTGATCGTGACCAGCCGGTAGCTGATCACCCGCCCCTGGGCGAGGTCGGCCGCCATGAAGTCCTGGGACACCAGCCGGGGCTGGGCGACCCAGAGCGCGACCAGCCACACCGCCCAGGCGACGAGCAGCAGCCAGCCCACTGCTTGGCGGGACGTGACGCCGGCGAAGGTCGACCGCACCACCTCGAGCCTGCCGCGACCGTCGTCGGTGGGCGGCGCCGTCGGCTCGGCCAGGACCGTGTCCTGGGTCGTCGACCCGGATGCCGCGCCGTTCGGCAGGCCGCCGGGCGCCGTCGTCCCCCAACCGGCGCCCAGCGGAAGCTCCTCGTTCCCCATCCCGAGAGCATGGCAGCACGGGGTCGCGAGCGCGACGATTTCGGGCGGTGGTGTGCCCTCTAGTAACCTCACCCGCGGAGGATTCGCATAGTGGCCTAGTGCGCACGATTGGAAATCGTGTTGGGATAAAACCCTCGGGGGTTCAAATCCCCCATCCTCCGCCAAACGACAACGGCACCGCGGCAGCGGTGCCGTTGTCGTTTGGCGGAGGATGGGATGTCGGGAACGCTGGCTCGGGAGCGACGAAGGAGCTCGCGACCAGCGCGGGTCCCCCATCCTCCACACCGACCGTCAAGCGCGCCCCACGACATGCAGTCGCCGACAAAGGATCCAGCCTTCAGGCGTGACTCCGACCGAGGTCAGCCCTACTGCATGTCACCAGGCGCACCCGCCGCCCCACGGCCAGTGCGGCTCAAGCGAGCGGCAGCCGCTGCCCCACCCGGCAGCGGGTGTCGTGCAGAGCGACGAGCCGGTGCTCGTCCGGCCCCGGCTCCGGCCCCGACGCACTGACCAGCCGGCAGACCGCATGCCCCGACGAGCGCCCGTCGTACTCCGAGACCCACTCCTCGTACCGGCCTCGCCCACCCTCGTCGGCGAACGGCCAGGACACCGGCAGCGCACGGGTGCCCACCCGGAACGGCTTGGGGGTCAGCCGGGCCCGGTAGCTGTCGTGGGTGGCGCAGAGCTCGACGTAGAGCGGGTCCGACCCCAGCTCGGTGAGCAGGGCGCGTGCCCGGTCCGAGCCCGGGGATGCCGCGACGCCCGTGACGATCACCCGCAGCCCGGCAGCGGTGCGGTAGACCCGCACCCCGAGCTCCGGATGCCGCCGGGCGAACTCCCACACCGGCTCGCACGCCAGGCACTCGGCCACGCTGGTGCCACCCGGCCGCGGTGAGGCGGGCACGGCATCCGCGCCCTCCTCGTCAGCCGCGTCCGGCGAGGTCATCGGGGTGGGCGCCGGGTCCCCCGACAGCAGTCGACGGAAGAAGCCACCCACCCCGGTGCCGGGCCGCCGACGAGGCGTCGGCCCACCGACACCCGACCCGCCCGGGCCGTCACCCGCCCCCCAGCCCCGGGCCGTCGCATCCTCGAGCTCGGGCACGTCGACGTCTGCGATGAAGAGCAGGTCGGTGCACAGCACCTCGCAGCCCATCCGGTTGCGGGTGACCACGCCGAGCACGGCCCCGGATGCCGCCTCGACCTCCTCGAGCACCGGCTCGCGCAACGGCATCCGCGGGTAGTAGCCGTGGCCCGGTGGGAGCCCGCCCTCCCGGGCCACCCGCTCCAGGGCCTGGGCCAGACGTTCGGCGGCGACGCGTGCGGCATCCACCTCGGACTCCGACGACCACCCCCACACGGTGAGCGGGCCGCCCCCGCTGCCCAGCTGCGGGCTGAACCCCTGCGCGGTGACCCAGTGCTGCGGCAGCTCCATGGCGGGAGTCTGGCAGCGCGGCTCCCAGCGCGAAAGCCGCCGACCCGCGCATCAGGCCGAGGTGACCTCGTGCGCGTAGCGGTCGAGCAGGCGCACCAGCGCGCCGGGGTCGGCCAGCGCCGACAGGTGGCCGGCGTCGACGAGGTCCGGCTCGACGCCGACGCGCTCCCGAGCCAGTTTCGTCATGAAGTCGGGCGGGAAGAGCCGGTCCTGGCGCCCGGCCACCACGCGGGTGGGCACGTCGGGCCACCCGTCGAGCGGCCACGGGTCACGCAGCGGACCCTCGGTCTGCGCGAACGGGCGGCGCTGCGCCTCCGCGCGCACGCTCGGCGGCACGTCGTGGTAATAGAGGGTGTCGTCGTCGGTGGCGTCGGGGTCGCGGCCCTGCTCCACGGCGAAGCGGCGCATCGCCGGCCCCTGCCCGGTCGCCTCCCACCAGTCACCGCCGCTCTCCCCAGGGCGGGGCACCATCGGGGCCACCAGAACCAGGAGGTCGGCACGGCACCGCTGAGCCGCCACCGGTGCGACCAGGCCGCCGAGCGACTGGCCGACGATGACCAGGCCGGCCCCACCGGCCGACCGGGTCGACCCCGGCGGCACGGCCTGCACCACGCTGCGTACGTAGTCCTCCAGGCGCGCCGACTCATCGGCCGACGGCAGGTCGACGGCCACGGCGACGTGCCCACGAAAGACCAGCCGCGGCACGACTCGGTGCCAGTACCAGGCATCCCCGCCGGCGCCCGGAACGAGAACGAACGTGCTCATCTCCCCCACCTCCGCTGAGCACGATAGGACCGCAACCGGCCTGATGGGGGTCGACGGCCGGGTCCGTTCGGCGCGGTTTACGCCCGTTAGGTGGACGATGCCGACCGAACCGGTGGCGGACCTCCCCCCAGGTGGGTCCACGATGGGGTCATGAGCAACGGCGCCTACGCAGCGGCATACGCACAGTCGATCTCCGACCCCACCACGTTCTGGGGGAACGCCGCGAAGGCGGTCGAGTGGATCACCGAGCCGACGAGCGTGCTCGACGACTCCAACCCGCCGTTCTACCGATGGTTCCGGGGCGGGTCGCTCAACACCTGCTTCAACGCCCTCGACCGCCACGTGCGCGACGGCCGTGGTGACCAGGCGGCCCTGATCTACGACAGCCCGGTGACCTCCACGGTGCAGACCTTCACCTACGCCGAGCTGCTCGACAAGGTCGCCACCTTCGCCGGCGCGCTCGCCTCGCTCGGGGTCGAGAAGGGCGACCGCGTGGTCGTCTACATGCCGATGGTTCCCGAGGCCGTGGTCGCGATGCTCGCCTGCGCGCGGCTCGGCGCCATCCACTCGGTCGTCTTCGGCGGGTTCGCCCCGGCCGAGCTCGCAGCCCGGATCGACGACGCCAAGCCGACCGTCATCGTGGCGGCGAGCTGCGGCATCGAGCCGAGCCGGATCGTCGAGTACAAGCCGATGCTGGATGCCGCGCTCGACCGCAGCGAGCACAAGCCCGAGTCCGTGATCGTGCTGCAGCGCGAGCAGTGCCGCGCCGACGTCGGGGTGCGCGACACCGACTGGGAGGAGATCGACTGGGACGAGCTGGTGTCCGACGCCGAGCCGGCCGACTGCGTCGAGGTCGAGGCCACCGACCCGCTCTACGTGCTCTACACCTCCGGCACGACCGGCCGGCCCAAGGGCATCGTGCGCGACAACGGCGGCCACGCCGTGGCGCTGCGCTGGTCGATGGAGAACGTCTACGACATCGGCCCGGGCGACGTGTGGTTCACGGCATCCGACGTCGGATGGGTCGTCGGGCACTCCTACATCGTCTACGCACCCCTGCTCACCGGCGCCACCACCGTTCTCTACGAGGGCAAACCGGTCGGCACGCCTGACGCGAGCGCCTTCTGGCGGGTCATCAGCGACCACGGGGTCAAGGCCATGTTCACCGCCCCCACCGCCTACCGCGCGATCAAGCGAGAGGACCCCGACGGCACCCTGATGGCCGGCCACGACCTCAGCTCGCTCAAGTGCGTCTTCCTCGCCGGCGAGCGGCTCGACCCCGACACCTACGAGTGGACCAGTGCGCTGCTCGGTGTGCCCGTCGTCGACAACTGGTGGCAGACCGAGACCGGCTGGCCGATCGCCGCGAACCTGCGCGGCCTCGACCCGATGCCGATCAAGGCCGGGTCGCCTTCGGTGCGGGTGCCGGGCTACGACGTGCAGGTGCTCGACGACTCGGCCCAGCCGGTGGCGCCCGGGGTCGAGGGCGCGATCGCCATCCGCCTGCCGCTGCCGCCGGGCACGCTGCCGACCCTGTGGCAGGACGACGAGCGCTACATCGCCGGCTACCTGTCGGTCTACGACGGCTACTACCTCACCGGTGACGGCGGCATGATCGACGCCGACGGCTACGTCTACGTCATGGGCCGCACCGACGACGTGCTCAACGTCGCCGGCCACCGCCTGTCGACGGGCTCCATCGAGGCGGCACTCGCCGGCCACGCCGACGTCGCCGAGTGCGCGGTCATCGGCGTCGCCGACGACTTCAAGGGCCAGGTGCCGCGAGGGCTCGTCGTGCTCAAGGGCGGCATCGACGCCAGCGGTGACAACGGCGCCCGCATCTGCAAGGAGCTCGTGCAGCGGGTGCGCGACGAGGTCGGCGCGGTCGCGAGCCTGCGCCAGGTCGACATCGTCGCGGCCCTGCCCAAGACCCGCTCGGGGAAGATCCTGCGCAAGACGATGCGCGAGATGGCCGACGGCAAGACCCCGACCGTGCCCGGCACCATCGAGGACGTCTCGGTGCTCGACGCGCTCGCGTCGGTGCTGCGCCCCGCCTGACCGGCTCCGGCACGCAGCAGTTCGGGTAGCGCGCGGTAGTCGCCGGGCGCCATCCGATCTTCTGCGTGCGCGAACGTCAGCGGCGGGCGGATGCCGGGTGGCCGGCATCCGCGGTGACCGCGCGGTCGCGGTACTGCCCCGGTGTGACACCGACCAGGGCGGTGAAGTCGCGGGTGAAGTGCGCCTGGTCGTACCAGCCATAGCGCATGGCGAGGTCGGTGAGCGAGCCGGGCCGGCCGGCGTCGAGGTCGGCGACCGCGTCGTGCAGGCGGTAGCGCGCCAGCACCCACTTCGGGCCGACCCCCACGTACTGGGTGAACAGGCGCTGCAGGGTGCGCACCGTGACGGCGTGCCGCTCGGCGACGTCGGCCACCGTGAGCAGCGAGTGGTCGGCGAGCATGTCGGCGACGACGTCGAGCAGCAGGTCGTAGCGGGGGTCGCGCCGGTCGTGCGCCAGGGCGGCCAGGCCGGCCTCGGCGGTGTGCGACCACGCAGGGCCGTCGTGCGCCAGCTCGGGGTCAGCCAGCTCGGCGACGAGCCCGCGGGGCAGCACCTCGCTCGCGGCGACCGACCGGTCGGTCCAGGCGGATGCCGGGTGGCCAGTGAGCGCGGTCAGCCCGCCGGGGCGGAAGCGCAGCCCGACGACGCGCCCCCATCCGCGCACCTCGACGTCGAAGCGGCGGGTGCACACCCCGGTGACGACGACGCTCTCGCCCGGCGGCATCCCGGACCGGGGGTGGCTGCCGAGCTCGACTGTGAGCGAGCAGGTGGGGTGCGGGAGGACCTCGCTGTCGTACCAGCGGCCGTCGGGCAGGCTCCAGCGCAGCGACCAGCGGTTCTCGACCCAGTGCTCGGCCGGGGCACCCGCCGGCGCGCGCACGAGGTCGACGTGGCGGGCGAGCTCGCCCGGCCGTAGCACCCCTGCCACGGAGGCGGTCGGTGCGGCTGTCGCCTTTGTCCTATCGGGCACCGGCCCAGCGTAGGCAGGGTGGACGACATCCCCGTCCGCACTGACCGACCGCACGAGAGGCCCTCCCATGGCGATCGCCGCACTGAAGATGCTCACCCTCGACAGCTCCGACGCCCAGCGCGACGCGACCTTCTGGTCGGCCCTGCTCGGCTGGGAGGTGGCCCACGCCCAGGAGGAGTACGCGATGCTGACCGGGCCGGGAGGCATGGCGCTGGGGTTCGGCACCCTGCCCGACCACGAGGAGCCCGGCTGGCCCAACGAGCACGGCAGCAAGCAGTTCCACCTCGACCTCGCCGTCGACGACCTCGACGCCGCCGCCGCCGAGTGCGTCGGGCTCGGCGCCACCCTGCCCGACGAGCAGCCCGGTGAGACGTGGCGGGTGCTGCTCGACCCGAGCGGCCACCCGTTCTGCCTCACCCAGGCGGCCAACTGGGGCTGACCGCCCTCGTCTCCACCCGGCATCCGGCCGAGCCCGCACGCGTCCACGGGACCGGCGTGCGGAACCGGCGCCCACCCGCGCCGGCCCGCCCGCGAGGATGGCGGCGTGGAGGGTGTCGTCCTGGGGTTCGCGACCATCGTCGCCGTCATCGGCGTCGGTGCCCTCATCGCTCATCTCGGGGTCGTCGACCTGTCGGCGCAGAAGGTGCTCAGCCACATCGCCTTCTTCGTCGCCTCACCGGCGCTGCTGCTCACCACCGTGTCGAAGGCCGACACCCACGACGTGCTCTCGCGCAGCCTGGTCGCGACGGTGGTGGGGGTCGTGGTGCCCGCCGTCATCTACGTCACGGTCGCGTGGTGGAGGTGGCGGCGCTCGGTCGGCGAGCGCGTCATCGGGGCGCTCGCCAGCTCCTACGTCAACGCCGGCAACCTGGGCCTGCCCGTCGCCGCCTACGTGCTCGGCGACGCCGCCCTCGTGGCGCCGACCCTGCTGCTGCAGCTGCTCGTGCTGCAGCCCTTCGCGCTGGCCCTGCTCGATGCCGACGTGAGCGGCCGGCGGCCGACCCTGCGGCACATGATGGTGCGCCCGTTCACCAACCCGCTCACGATCGGCACGCTCATCGGGCTGCTGCTGTCCATCACCGGGTGGCAGCTGCCGCCGATCGTGCTCGACCCCATCGAGCTGATCGGGGCGATGGCCGTGCCGGGGATGCTGCTCGCGTACGGCATCGCGCTGCGCCTCGGCCCGGGGTTCGGTGGCGACGTGCCGGCCGGCGAGCTGGCGCTGACCAGCACCCTCAAGCTGGGCGTACAGCCCCTGGTGGCGTATGCCGTGGCGCACCTCGTGCTCGGCCTGTCGGGTCATGCCCTGCTCGCCGTGGTCGTCTGCTCGAGCCTGCCGACCGCGCAGAACATCTTCGTGCACGCCACCCGCTACGACCGCGCGCCCACCCTCGCCCGCGACACCATCCTGGTGACGACGGTCGGGGCGGTGCCGCTGATCACCCTGGTGGTGTGGATCCTGGGCTGAGCCGGCCGGTGTCTGCCCCGGTGCTCGTCGAGCCCGGTGCGGGTGGCTGGGCCAGAATGGCCCGATGATCACGGTCGAGCTCGCCCGCGCCCTGCTCCGCGACGCCGGGGTGCTCTGGGCACCCGCCGCCGGTGACCGCTTCGTCATCGACGCCGAGCTGCTCACCGGTGAGGTGTTCTGGATCAGCGACCTCACCGTCGAGGTGCAGACCTACCGCGACCAGTCGCTGCTCGGGTTCAACGGCACCACCGAGTGGGCGCTCGACTCGGTCACCCTCGACCAGTCGCTGTGGCTGCCCCGTGAGGACCAGCTGCGCGAGCTGCTCGGCGACCGGCTCGAGGCGGTGCGCCGCACCGAGGGTGGCTGGGAGGTCACGTATGCCGTGCGCCCCGGGTACGTCCACGCGGTCACTGACCCCGACCTCGAGTGCGCCTACGCCAAGGCCGTCCTCTCCCTCTGACCCCGCTCACCCACTGACCCAGGCGCCGGCTCTGGTTCACCTGCCCGGATGGCGGTGATCTGCGGGTGTGGCGATGCCACAGGGTCGCCACCGCGGCAGAACATCGCCACTCCAGCGAACGGACCAGAGCCCGGGTGGCCGAGCACCGGGCCACCGCCCGTGGTCAGCGCTTGCGTGAGGTGCCGAAGATCGAGCGGGTGATCTCGCGGCCGAGCACCGTTCCGGCCGAGCGCAGCGCCGACTTGAAGGCACTGGACCCCACGACCGCCTCGACCATGCTGGGCTGGGCCGCCTGCTTGCGTGCGGCGGCCTCCTGCGCCTTCTGGGCCGCCGCGGCATCCCTGGCGGCCTGCTTCTCCGCGGCCACGCGCGCCTTCTCGGCCGCCGCCTCCGCGGCCACGCGCGCCTTCTCGGCCGCCGCCTCCGCGGCCAGCCGCTCCTTCTCGGCTGCGGCAGCCGCGGCCGCCTGTACCTTGGCGTTCTCGGCCGCCACCGCGGCGGCCTGCTGGGCCTCGGTGCGGGCCACCTCGGCCTTGCCGAGCATCTCCGAGGCCGACTCCCGCTCCACGTACGTCACGTACTTCGCCGCGATCGTCGAGGCGGCGACGGTCGAGGTGAGCAGCGCGACATCCGAGGGCGCCATCAGCGACTGCGGCGCGCGCATCCGGGTCCAGGCCACCGGCGTCGGCGCCCCCTTCTCGGACAGCACCGTGATCACCGCCTCACCGGTGGGCAGCTGGGTGAGCAGCTCCTCGAGGTCGTACGCCGTGTTGGGGTAGGTGCGCACCGCGGCCTTGAGCGCCTTCGCGTCGTCGGGGGTGTAGGCGCGCAGGGCGTGCTGCACCCGGTTGCCGAGCTGGGCCAGCACGTCGGACGGCACGTCCTTGGGCGACTGGGTCACGAAGAAGACGCCGACACCCTTGCTCCGGATCAGCCGCACGGTCTGCTGGATGGCGTCGAGGAAGCTCCTGCTCGCGCCGTTGAAGAGCAGGTGCGCCTCGTCGAAGAAGAAGACCAGCTTGGGCTTGTCGAGGTCGCCCACCTCGGGCAGGTCGTGGAAGAGGTCCGCGAGCAGCCACATCAGGAAGGTCGAGAACAGCTGCGGGCGGTCCTGCACCCCCGGCAGCTCGAGCAGCGACGCCACCCCACGCCCGTCGGGAGCCACCCGCAGCAGGTCGGCCGTGTCGAACTCGGGCAGCCCGAAGAACAGGTCGGCGCCCTGGGCGGAGAAGTTCACCAGCTCACGCAGGATGACGCCCGCGGTTGCCGACGACAGCCCGCCGAGCTCCTTGAGGTCGGCCTTGCCCTCGTCGCTGGTGAGGAACTGCACGACGGCGCGCAGGTCGGCGATGGTGTCGAGCCACAGGCCCTTCGTGTCGGCGTAGTGGAAGACCAGCCCCAGGCTGGACTCCTGGGTGTCGTTGAGCCCGAGCACCTTCGAGAGCAGGGTGGGCCCGAAGGTCGAGACGCTCGCCCGCACCGGGATGCCGGTGCCCTGCCCCCCGAGCGCGTAGAACTCGACCGGGTACGCCGTGGGCTGCCACGGCAGCCCGACGTCGGCCGAGCGGGCGGTGATCTTGTCGTTGGGCTCCCCCGCGGTCGCCATGCCCGACAGGTCGCCCTTGATGTCGGCGAGGAAGACCGGCACCCCCTGCGCGACCAGCTGCTCGGCCATCAGCTGCAGCGTCTTGGTCTTGCCCGTCCCCGTCGCCCCCGCCACCAGGCCGTGCCGGTTCATCGCCGACAGCGGGATGCGCACCGTCGCGTCGGCGTGCGCCGTGCCGTCGACCACCGCCGCCCCGAACTCCAGGGACGGCCCCTCGAAGGCGTAGCCCGCACGGATCTCGTCGACCTGGGAAGTGCCCGTCTGCTCGCTCACGCAGGTCAATCTAGCCCGCACCCACGCGTCGCTCGCGTTGTGGGAGACCTCCCGGCATACAGTGACTTCCGTGATCTTCAAGGCCGTCGGCGACTCGCGCCCGTACCCCGACCACGGGTACTCCACGCGCCAGTGGTCGACGGTGCCGCCGCGGCTGGTCCGCCTCGACGAGCTCGTCACCACCAAGCGTGAGCTCGACCTGCAGATGCTGCTCTCGGAGGACTCCACGTTCTACGGCGACCTGTTCGCGCACGTCGTGGAGTGGGAGGGGACGCTCTACCTCGAGGACGGTCTCCACCGGGCCCTGCGGGCGGCCCTGCACCAGCGACCGACGCTCCACGCGCGGGTGCTGGCACTCTAGGAGACCGATGAGCGACTACACGACCGAGGCCGAGGTGTCGGTCAGCAAGCGAAGGAAGCGCCGCCAGCTCATCGTGCTAGGGGTCGTCGTGCTCGGCCTGTTCTTCGCGTTCTGGTACGCGTGGTCCTACTACCAGTCCGACACCTCGGCTCTGGCCGCCCGTCCCCCCGCCGCCGAGTGCACGCCGTACGACCCCAAGGTCGCCACACCGGAGAAGACGAAGGTCAACGTTTACAACGCCTCCAACCGCAACGGCCTCGCCGGCTCGGTCGCCCGCAGCCTGAAGGAGCGAGACTTCGTGATCGGCGCGGTCGCCAACGACCCCTCGAAGCGAGCGGCGCCGAAGGTGGCCGAGATCCGCTACGGCCCCAACGGCACGGCGCAGGCCAAGCTGCTGCGCACCTCGATGCCCAAGGGCACCACGCTGGTCAAGGACAAGCGCAAGGCGGCGACCGTCGACCTCGCCCTGGGCGCCAAGTTCACGACCCTCCCGCCCGTGCCCACCACCACGGCACTCCCGATGTGCCCGGCGCCGTCCCCGTCCTGAGCCATGGGCGCAGCGGTCGAGCTCGGCAGTGACGCCGAGGCGCGCAAGTCGCGCCCGGTCACGCTCGACGCGACGCTCACGGCATCCGAGGCGTTCGTCGTCGTGGCCACCGAGTGCACCGACCACTGGCGCACGAACGCTGATCTGCTCCTGCAGTCGCGGGCCATGCCGCACCTGCACCAGACCCGGGTCGGCATCCGTCGGCTGCGCTCGTCGTTCTCGATGTTCCGGCCGCTGCTGCGCGAGGTGCCCGGCGCGTTCTTCATGGCCCATCGCCTGCGGGGGCTCGCCCTGCCCTTCGGTCGCGCGCGTGACCTCGACGTGCTGCTCTCCGGCCTGCTCGTCGACGACCTCGACGACGAGCAGGTCGCCCGGCTGGTGGCCGACCGCGAGGCGGCCTACGACGTCGTGCACGCCATCTTGACCTCTCCCGACTGGGCGGATGCCGTCCGCTCCCTCGACGGCCTCGTCCTCCTCGCGCCGTGGCACGGTGTCGCCGACCCCCCAGTGCGGGACCTGGCCGCCCAAGCGCTCGAGAAGCGGTGGCAACGAGTCGTCGGCCACGTCGACCGGCTGGCCGAAATGCCCCCCATCGCTCGGCACCGGGTACGCATCGAGGGCAAGAAGCTGCGCTACGGGTGCGAGTTCTTCGCGTCGCTGTACCGCGACGATGCCCCGACCGTGCTGACCGGCTCGGGCGAGCGGCTCACCGGGCCGCTCGCCTTCGCCTGGCACGTGGAGCAGGTGCAGACCGCGCTGGGCGCGGTGAACGACCACGCCACCGCCGACGCCCTGCTGCGCGCGGTGGGCTCAGCGGCCCCGGAGGTCGACGAGCAGCGACTCGTCGACGAGGCCGTCGACGCGGTGCGCGTGCTGGCGGCGGTCGACCCGTTCTGGCACTGAGCCGGCCGGATGCCCCACAGCACTCTTTGAGCCACATGCGCCCCAGACGTGAACAGCACCACATGGGGCTGGACGCCCCAAACCCCCGGGCGTATAACGGGGGAATCCGACCGAGCCGCGGCCGGCGCCTCGGAGGAGCACGTATGCCGAACGCATTCGCAGCGGGCAGTCTCAACGACCCCGCGACCTACCTGAGCTGGGGATGGCTGGGCATCTCCCTCTCCAACCTCGCCGTCATGCTGCTCACGATCGCGATCTTCGTGCTGGCCGTGCTGCTGCCGTTCCCCCACCACGGGGACGACGACTGATGGCCATCATCGAGGAGACCGGCACCCCGGCTGAGCCGACATCGGCCGCCGAGGTCGACGACAGCCGGATGTGGACCAACCGGCTGCGCACCAAGTTCTTCGGCACCTACCCGCCCGAGAAGCTCCTCCCCGACCGCCAGCCGGCCTACGTCGCCTCGTGGATCTACGTCTTCGGCGTCGCCTCGATCGCCGCGCTGATCATGCTCATCGTGAGCGGCCTGCTGCTCACCCTCGAGGGGCCGTCGTGGTACCACACGTCGTCGACGGGGCACCTGGTCAACAGCATCCACTTCTGGTCGGTGCAGCTCTTCATGATCGCCATGGTCGTGCACCTCTGGGGCAAGTTCTGGATGGCCGCCTGGCGCGGCCGCCGGGCGATGACCTGGATCACCGGCGCGATCGCGTTCTTCACCTCCGTCGGCACCGCGTTCACCGGCTTCCTCGTGCAGTCGAACTTCGAGTCGCAGTGGATCGCCTTCGAGGGCAAGGACGGGCTGAACGCCGTCGGCGCCGGGGCCTGGTTCAACGTCGCCAACGCCGGCCAGATGCTGCTCTGGCACGTCTGCCTGCTGCCGCTGGTTGTGGGCTTCATCGTGGTGTGGCATGTGCTGCTCGTGCGCAAGCACGGCGTCGTGCCACCCATCCCCCTGAAGCACGACCCGGCTGACGAGCTCGCGCCGGCCGCCGAGGTGCGGTCATGAGCGCTGCACGCAAGGCCTCGACCGACGTCGCCGCGCTGCCCTGGGCCGGGCCCGAGCGGCGCTACGACATCGTCAAGGAGTTCGTCATCGCGCTCGTCGTGATGGCGGTGCTGGCCGTCGGGCTCGCGGTCGCCTTCAGCTCGCCCGACGAGAAGGCACTGACCTTCAAGGGCTGGGGCACCACCGCGCCCGACAACTTCTACGCCGTTGCGGTCGGCGAGCTCGCCGGCACCACCGAGTCGGCCGCCTACGGGCCGCCGTACCAGGAGGGTGACGGTCTCGCCGTCGGACCGCTGAAGCCCCAGAAGTGGATGGGCGTGCGCATCCCTGTCGACGCGGCCAACGACTTCGTCATCACGCCGCTGAAGAGCCAGGAGCAGCCGGCGGAGGTCACCTCGGCCATCGCGGCCTGGGAGGGCGCCACGCCCGACCAGCGCACGACCTGGGCAACCGCCTACGACGACGCGGTGCAGGCGACGGCGGACGGCGACGGCGCCCTCCACCCGGACCAGGCCGCCACGGGCGACTACGGACCCGTACCGGTGCTCGCGAAGGCCCTGACCGGCATGGCCGCGTCCGGCGCCCTCGACGGCGCGATGGTCGCCCAGAGCAGCTTCTACGGCACCACCGACAACACCAAACAAATCCTGTTCATGGGTGACGGCTCCTACCTCGACGACGCCGCGACCGCACAGAACCTCCAGGGCAACACCTGGGGGATGATGAACGGCACGAACAGCTACCCCGGGCAGCCGTGGCTGTGGTGGGCGTCGTTCTGGTACCAGATCCCGCTCTTCAACCCCCCCGCGGACGCCACGACGACCACGTCGCTGCAGGACAACGCCGATGCCTGGATCTTCTACATCATCGGCTTCATCGGACTGGTCATCATCTTCTTCCCGTTCATCCCCGGGTTGCGATCGATCCCCAAGTGGATTCCGGTGCACCGGTTGATCTGGCGCAACTACTACCGCCAGCACGGCAACAGCCACCTGGTCTGACCCCTCGAGGCGCTGTCACCCGCTCACCGGCGGGTGGCAGCGCCTCGCTGCGTCTCCATCCGCGTCGCGGCTTCGGTCGCCTGGGCTGAACGCAGCGTCGAAGGAGCTGAACGCCGCGTCGAAGGCGGCACGGGGGGCGGCCACGCTGGTCGTGCAGCACGTTCTGCCCGTGCACCTGATGGAGCGGCAGCTCCTCGCGGCCGTGGGCGCTCACCCGGCCGTTCGGGCAGACGCCGCCCGCACCCAGGTGGGTGACGGCGCGATGACGGTGGGCGCCCGCGGTCACGTCCCCTGGCGGTGAGGGTCAGCGGATGCCGGGTCGCTGCCCGACGCCCCGACCCCGGCCTCCGACAAGGGCGCTCCAGCAGGCCACCTCGACCGTCGTACGAGTGCACAGGCCGCACGAAAGGACCGGGGTCCCGGCGCGTCAGCGCGGGGACCCCGGTCCGTGAACCGTTGGTTGGTGTCGGTCAGCTGTCCATCGCGGGCTCGTGGCGACGGCGGGCGACGACGACCGCACCGGCGCCCAGCAGGACGAGGAGCAGTCCGCCGAGGCCGATCGCCAGGACGTTGGAACCGGTCTGGCTGAGGCTGCCATCGGTGGAGCCGCCCCCGGCGGCGCCGGCCGCGTGGACCGTGATGGTCTGGTCGGCGACGACCGCGCCGTCGGCGTTGGTCACGGTGAGCGTGTAGTCGCCGACCTTGGTCAGGCAGACCTGGAAGCTCGCCACGCCGCTGGCACTTGCGGTCGCGGTGAGCGACGTCGTGCTCGGGCCGGTGACGTTGAGCGTGAACACCTTGCCCGCGTTGGCGGCGCCGCCGTCAACCGTCATGGTGATGCACTGGCCGGAGGCGGGCGTCGCGTCGGAGACCGTGGAGGTGAACCCAGGAGCCTCATACGCCATGGCCGCACTTGGGGTGAGAACGAGCAGGGCCGCAGCAGCGACCAGCATCAAGACGCGTCGGAACATGGGAATTCCCCTTGGCTGTTGCTGTACGTGTCGTTCAGTATGGACGACTCCCTGTGAACACTAGGCCCATCAGCGGCATCGTGCTGACTGAACGGTATGGTGCTCACCGAATATGAGTGGCGTCACACGCAAGATTGGGACGCCGGGCTGCGCTGGCCCGGTGAGCACGTCGTAGTCGATGGTCTGGCTCTCGCCCGGCTTGAGCTGCACCGTCCGACCCACGACGGCCAGGCCGTTGTGGGTCTGTGAGAAGACCCCCGGGGCGCCACTGCTCACCCGGACGTCATCGACCCGGCCACCGGTCGGCGCATAGAGAAGGACATTCATCCGAACCTCCCCCTTGGGGATGACGTTTCCCGAGGAGATGTACGGGGGAAGATCCGCTGCATTCTTGGGCGCCGTGTTCGTCATGGACACCGTGACGTGCACGGACTGCGAGCCGTCCGGGTGACACGTCGTGGTGGCGGCGTCCACGTCGGTGCGCAGGTAGTACCCGATCTTCGCGGCCGTGCCGTCGTTGAGGTAGACGCCGATCACTGGGGACGTGCCGTCGTGACCGGCCAGCTCACCGCTCAGCACCGTGCCGGAGAGCAGCGCCTGCTCCCGCGGGTGTGCCGACCACACCATGACCCTGCCCTCGCGGGCCGACCGGGCGAGCGCGTCGACCACCGGGCCAGGCTTCCCCTGGCCGGCCAGCATCGCCTTGAAAACGGTGCCGGCGGTCGCCGCGAAGAACTCGTCCTGCTTCTGCGGGTCCAGGATCTTCAGGTACACGGTGTTCATCAGCAGTCGCTCGGCGTTCTTCGAGCTCAGCACCTGCCCGGACTTCAGTGTGACCGGACCGGTCGCCCCCAGCACCTCGGCGAGCGCGCCCGGGTCGATCGACAGGACGCCGTCGAGGTCGGCTCCCACCTGCTGCTTCCAGATCGCGGCCGCCAGCTGGCCCGAGCGCGGGAAGTCGGGGGTGAAGGTGACGTCGGCCATGTAGATGCCCAGCCCGGTGCCGAACAGGGCCTGCTCGGCTTCCGTGAGGGGCAGGATCGGCTTGGGCAGGAATGCCAGGTTCCCGCCGGCCGAGCGCGTCTCGGTGACCGTCACCTTGCCGTTCACGGCCTTGAGCACGATGAGGGTGGAGACGCCACCAGTGGCGCGCTGCTCGGCGTTGTTCTGCACCAGCATCAGGTACTGGCGCGGGCCGTCGGCGCCCAGCATCGGGGGCAGCAGCTGCACCGCGCGGGCGGCGGTCGCCGTCGTCAGCGCGACCGTGCCGACCTGGCGGCGGAGGTCGCCCAGCGGTGCCGCGACGGCCGGCAGGAGCGGACCGGGGTTGATCGCGTCGAGCTTCTTGACCGCCGCCTGCACCTCGCCGTCGGCGGCGACGACTGCCGGGGCGGCCTTGGCCAGTGCCTGCACGTCGACCCGCCCGTCGTCCAGCACCAGGGTGGTCGGGTCGACCAGCGCCGTGGCGTCCATCAGGGTCGGCAGGGCGTTGACGGCCAGGTCGTCGATGACCTCACTGACGGACTGCACCGCCGCGACGTTGGGCCCGACCCACGGCAGGGCCCCCACCGCCGACCACTGCGGCCCATGGGTGCTGGCGCGAGCGGCGGAGGAGTGCGACTGCAGGGATGCCAGCGTCTCCGCGGCCCCCGCGCGATCACCCTTCTCGACCTGCGCCCGCAGCACCGTGACCTGCGCCGCCGCCTTCGTGAGCTCACCTCGGGCACGCAGCGCGTCGATCCCGACCCACGCCAGCACCGCAGCGACGCCGACGAGCACCAGCAGGAGTGCGAGGACGACCCGGCGCAGGGTCTTGGACCTGCGCCGGCCGCGAGGGCCGGCGTCGGGAGGCTGCGCGCCCGCAGCAGCGGGCGCCGAGTCGTCGGCGGCTGGGGCGCCCAGGCCGGCATCCTTCGTCGCGCCGCTCATGGCGCCTGACCAGTTGTCTGGGTGCCGGTCTCGACGGAGTTGTCGTTGAACGGCATGTAGGGCGCCACGGCTGGGAACAGCCACACGAAGCAGACCACCACGACGGCGAGCAGCAGGACCAGGCACTGCAGGGCCTTGACCCACGAGGGTCCGGGCAGCGATCGCCACAGTGCTGCGTACACGTCAGGTCACCGCCCCGGCCGGGACAGCCATGTACGAGGCCGGCAGCCCGTCCGACCGCGGGATGACCTTCACGAGGTGGGAGAAGGTCACATAGCGATGCGTGGCCCGGTACTTCGGGTGGCAGGAGGTCATCGTCATCATCGACGCCGTGGGTTTGGCGCCGGGGTGCTGTGGCACCGGGGCGATCACCTCCACCTGCCAGGGGCGCACGAGCACGTGCCGGTCGACCGCGTACACGACGTAGCTCTTCCTGGTCTCGACGATGATGAAGTCGCCCTTGCGCAGCTTGTCGATGTTGTGGAACGGCCGACCGTACGTGGTGCGGTGTCCGGACACCGCGAAGTTCCCCACCTGCCCCGGCATCGCGGTGCCCGGGTAGTGCCCGACGCCCTTCTTCAGCACGTCGCGGCTGCTGCCCTCGATCACCGGCCTCGCGAAGTCGGCCCCGAACCTCGGGATGCGCACGATCGCGAAGGCCTCACCGAACGGCAGGTTCTTGAGCGTGGCCAGCGCCGGGTCGCCGCCGAGACCCCCGTGCTGGGAGTCCCCGAAGTCCTGCTCGAGGCCCGAGATGATGCCGGCCTGCTCGCGGTTTGCGGTGACGTCGGTCCACCACAGCTGCCACGTGACGAACAGCAGCAGCAGCACACCGATGGTGATGAGCAGCTCACCGAAGCCTCCGACCAGTCGACGCAGCGTCCCTCCGCTGTCGCGCCTCACGGCAGTGCGCGGGCGTGCGGAAGACCCGAGAGCCCCGCAAGCGCCGAACAGCGCGCCTGAGCATGGGCGCCGTGTGGGTCGCCGACCGTTGTCGTCACGCGTCAAGGATAGGAGTCGAGTCTGAGAACCTCCTGCCAGCGCGTGACGCACCCAACTCCGAACCGGCGTTGCGGATGCCGGTGCTCGTCCCGGTGGATCCGTTGCCGTGGCCACCGCCTCCTTACGAGGTGCTGACGGGCCGTCCGGTGCCGCTGGGGCACACCGCACGCTGCCTATCCTTCGACCATGAGCACCGCGCTGGTCGTCGACGACGACCCCACCGTGGGCGACGTCGTCGAGGCGTACCTGCGCCGGGCCGGCTTCGACGTGCACCGGGCCGCGGACGGCATCCGGGCGCTGGCCCTCGCTGCGGACGCGACCCCCGACGTCGTGGTGCTCGACCTGATGCTCCCCGGCATCGGGGGGCTGGAGGTGTGCCGTCTGCTGCGGCGCGACCACCCGCGCCTGCCGGTGGTCATGCTCACGGCGCTCGGCGAGGAGGAGGACCGCATCCTCGGGCTCGAGGTGGGTGCCGACGACTACGTCACCAAGCCGTTCAGCCCACGTGAGCTCGTGCTGCGCGTGCAGGCCGTCCTGCGCCGGGCGTCGCCCGGGACGGACGCACCGGCCGGAGCCACCGGTGAGGGCGGCAGCGCGGCCGGAGCCGTGAGCACCGACGGCGACCTGGTCCTCGACCGACGCGCGCACGTGGTGACCCGCGACCGGCACGAGCTCGCGCTCACAGCAAGGGAGTTCGCGCTGCTCGACTGGTTCCTCACCCACCCGGGGGTGGTCTACCGCCGTGACGAGCTGATGCGGGAGGTCTGGGGCTGGCAGTTCGGCGACGAGTCAACGGTCACGGTGCACGTGCGCCGGCTGCGCGAGAAGGTCGAGGCCGAGCCCTCCGCACCGCGCCGGCTGGTCACGGTATTCGGCGTCGGCTACCGCTGGGACGCCCGGCCGCCGGGTGCGGCCTGATGTCGACGCAGCTGTCGGCGGTGGCGCTGTCCGCCGCCGTCACCCTCGTCGTGGGCCTCTTGGGGGTCGTCGTCGTGGTGGCGCTCGGCCGCCGGTCGGTCGGGAGGGCCGCTGTGGCCGCTCCGGTGGTCGTCGTCGTGGCGGTGGCGGCAGGTGTCTACGCCAGCTCGCGCGCCATGTTCCTGCGCCCGGAGGACTCGGCGACGGTGCTCCTCGTCCTCCTCGCGGCGGTGCCGGTCGCTGCCGTGCTCGGTGCGCTGGTTGCCCGGCGGGTCATCGCCGCCGACCGGGCCGCCACCGCCGACCGGATGACCCGTGAGCAGGAGGCCCGCGCCGAGGCCGACCGGCGCGAGCTGGTCGCCTGGGTGTCGCACGACCTGCGCACCCCGCTCGCCGGCATCCGGGCGATCAGCGAGGCGGTCGAGGACGGGGTGTCGACCGACGTGCCGGCCGCCATGCGCCAGGTGCGCGATGCCGTGTCCCGCATGGGCGACCTCGTCGACGCGCTGCTCGCCCTCTCGCGCCTGCAGGCCGCCCACCCCGACCTGCCGATGACCGAGGCCGATGTCGGTGACCTCGTCTCCGACGCCGTCGCCGGCCTCGCGCCCATCGCGGATGCCGCCGGGGTGCGGCTCGGCGGGTCGGCCGACGCTGGCGTCCGGTGCCGCGTGGCCCCCGCCGAGGTGGGGCGGGCGGTCGCCAACCTCGTGGCCAACGGCATCCGGCACACCCCGCGCGGCGGTGAGGTGACCACCACCGTCCGCGCCGAGCGCGAGGGCGTGGCCATCGCGGTGCAGGACGAGTGCGGCGGCATCCCCGACGACGTGCTCGGCCGGGTCTTCGAGACGGGGTACCGCGGCAGCAGCGCGCGCACCCCGGACGCCACCGCCGGGTCGGGGCTCGGGCTGGCGATCGTCGCGGGGGTGGCCCGGGCCCACGGTGGGGCGGTGGAGGTCGTCAACGTCGACCGTGGATGCCGGTTCACCCTCCATCTGCCCGCGTCTCCGCCGGGCACGGCCTGAGGCGGCGCGCGTTCGCCGGGTGGGCGTCAGGTGCCGTGGGCCTGTGACCGTCCCTGCGTGAAGAACTCGACCACGTCGGTGACCGTGGGCAGGTGGGCCTCGGCGCGGGTGGCGCCGAACGGGGCGTTCCAGAAGGGCCCCTTGCGCTGCGTCCACGGGCCGACGTACGCGTAGGGCGCGGGGTGGCCGCCGTCGCCCGGCGACACGCCGTAGTTCACCTCGTCCAGCGCGTACCCGACGTCGAAGTGCTCCGGCCAGAGCACCCGCTCCTCGCCGGGCGCGAAGGCCTCCAGCGCCGCGTCACCCCGGGCGAACCAGCCCAGCAGCAGGGCGGTGGCCTCCGGGTCGAGCTCGAGCTCGTCGTCGGGGTCGACCCCCGAGCCGTGCTCGTAGGCGTCCGGCGCGGCCGCCGTGAGGCCGGCGGCGGCCGCCAGCGTTCGGCAGGTGCCGGCGAGCCGGGTGCGGCCGCCGCCCCACACCAGGTCGGCGCCGTCGACGCGCACCCCTGATGCCGTGCCGGCGAAGCCACCCGGCACGACCTGCAGCCGGATGTCCCCGGTCGCAGCCTGCTGCGGGCCGGCGATCACCAGCTCCGCCACCGCGTGCAGCGAGCGCCGCGTGCAAGCGAGTGCCTGCTCGGTCATCAAACCTCCCGCGTGTCGTCCGGGTCGCCGCGAGACCAGCGCGGCGGGGTGACGGGTGCTGTCGTGCCAGTGCCCTGGAGCCTTGCACGGATGCCGCCCGCGTGGCCCTCGCCCCGCTCGACGCGCTCGCTCACTCCAGCCCTCCGGCCGGTGTCGCTCCCCGCGGAGCGTTCAGCCGCGCCGTCGCCCGTGGCGCCCGGTCACCGGCCCGCGGCGCACCGCGAGCCCTTCCAGCAACCACAGCGCAGGCCCGACGAACAGGCTCAGCGCGACAGCGAGGAAGAAGGCGTTCTCGGCCAGCCCGGTCCACCCCGGAGCGAACACCGAGTCGGGTCGTTCACCCTGCCCCTCGTAGAGGGCTGCGACGGACTGGCCCAGGTCGGCCGAGTCGCCGACGAGCTCGACGTCGGTGAACGAGTACCGGCCGTCGGTGCTGCGAAAGTCGCCGAAGTGATGGCAGGGGCCTCGTCCTCCACACTCCTCGGCGGTGACCGTGAGGCTGCCGGCGACGCCTCGACCGTGGGCGGCGTTCCACGTGGGGCCCGCCTCGCCGAGCGCGAACCACAGGAGGAAGCAGCCGAGTGCCACGAAGAGAACCTGGGACGCGGCCGTCGCGACGCTCCTGCTGCGGTCGGCCATGGCACCGATGCGTGGGTGGGCATGCGCATCGACGGTGACGTCACGCCATCGGCGTGCGGCGCGCACCGGTCCCACGACCGGAAGCACCCCGGCATCCGTCTCGATGCCGACCCAGCTGCCGTCGGCCACCGGGCCACTGACGCGGGCCAGAGCGGTCGCCCGTCGGGACGAGGCGGCACGGTGGACGTCCAGGAGCCGCACCCACGCCACCGGCTGCGTGTCGCCGGCCAGGAGGAGCTCGGCCCTTCCGCGGCTGACACTCACCCGGTGCAGGACCGGGCGCTCCGTTCGCCGGGCAGCCCGACGTGCGGCCAGCAGCCGAAACGCCCCCCATCCGGTCAGCAAGCCGCCGATCACCGCCCAGCCGAACCAGTAGGTGTAGCCCTGCGGCTCGCTCACCAGTCGCGACCAGGCGGCGTCGGTCGGGTCGAGCAGGACCACCGCCCCGCTGCCCGCCTCGAGCTCCGCGTTCACCTCGATGCGCACCCGCTCGCCGGCACGCGGGCCGTCGTCGAGCTCGAACACCTGCCGGACGTCGTGGTCGGCCAGCGCCACCACGTGGGCCCTCGTGCGCTCGGCGCGGTCCACATGGGCCTGCTCGCCGCGGGTCTGCGACTGGTACCCGAGCAGGGAGGCGGCCACGAGGACGACACCTGTGGCGGCCACGGCGAGGGCGATCGCGACGCCGGGCACTGTGGTGGCCGCCCACCGGGCGCGACGTGCCGCCGTCACCTGCGCCGAGGTGGATGCCGGGGTGCTCGGGTCGGCATCCGCCACTGCGTCGGCGCACTGCGCCTGCCGGGTGCGGACCGACCGTAGGACCGCGATGCCGCCGACGGCGCGCCGGCGACGACAAGACCGGCATAGCGGCCGGGCGTGCTCGGGTCGAACGCGAGGCTGAGGCCGCCGTAGCCGGCCCCGGCAGCCAGGGCCGCCACCGGCTCCCACCAGAACGCCACGACAGCGATGCCCACGAGGGCGACCACCATCGGGAAGATGGCATCGGGCTGGCACGGGGAGGCCGTCGAGCAGTCGGCGCCCGGGTCGCCGGCGATGCTCACCACGACGGAGCCGAGCAGGAGTGCCCACCAGGCGAACGGCACCCATACCGGAGGCTGGAGCATCAGCCACGGGTGCAGCGGCTGGTCGCTACGGTGACGGGCGTCGGGCACGGGAAGGATTGTGCGCGTCCGCGGTTCGTGTGGCGGTGGCGGTGGGCCCTACTTCGCCCTCCACGCTCTTTCGGCGCACGCAGAGCGTGGGACGTCGGTGGCGGTCGCGGTGGAACGCGTCGTCGCCCAGCTGGCGCCGGGCGGTGGCGGGAACCGCCGGCGCCGCTCGTGCTCCTTCGTCACCCGACCGGCTTCGGCTCCCGGCATCCCCCTGCCATCGTCCAGACAAAGAAGCGCCCCGCTGCCGCGGGGCGTTCTTTGTCTGGCGGTGGCGGTGGGATTTGAACCCACGGAGGGCGTAAACCCTCACACGCTTTCGAGGCGTGCTCCTTAGGCCGCTCGGACACGCCACCGCCGGAGAGGTTACCCGCTCCGGCGGCCGGCCCCGAAATCGGTGGCGGCACGCGAACGCGCCGCCTCCCGAGAGGGAGACGGCGCGGTGCGTGCGGCCGACCGCGAGCGGTCGGGGCCGGGTGGTCAGGCCCGACGCGTGACGGCCTTGACGACGAACAACAGGACACAGGCACCGAACAGTGCCGTGAGGAAGCTGACGATGAGGCCGCTGTTGCCGTTGATGTTGGCCAGGCTCAGGAGCCATCCGCCGAGGAGGCCACCGATGATGCCGACGACGATGTTCAAGATGATGCCCTGCTGCGCGTCGGTGTTCATGATCTTGCTCGCGACCCAGCCGGCGAGGCCGCCGATGATGATCCAGCCGATGATGCCCATGTGGGGGAAGTGCCTTTCGTAGGGTTCGCGGTTCCCGATCGGGAAACCGTCGGCGCGCGACGCTACCCGAACCTTTGTCGAAGGTTGGGCCTCCGTGACGGCCGACTTTCGGCGGCCTGCGGACCACATCACGGCCTTGAGTGAACTACCCCGTAGCACCGCCGCGAAACGGCAGGCGTCAGCCGCGGTGACCGCCGAAGAAGGCGCGCACGATCGCGCCGCACTCGTCCTCGAGCACACCGCCCACGACCTCCGCGCGGTGGGTGGAGCGCCGGTCGCGCACGACGTCCCACACCGACCCGCACGCCCCGAGCTTGGGGTCCCAGGCGCCCAGCACGATCCGGTCCACCCGGGCCAGCATCGTGGCTCCGGCACACATCGGGCACGGCTCCATCGTCACCACGAGGGTGCAGCCCGACAGACGCCACGACCCCAGCCGGGAAGCCGCGGCGCGAAGCGCCACGACCTCGGCGTGCGCGGTCGGGTCCTGCTGCGCCTCACGCAGGTTCCAGCCCTCGCCGACCACCTCGCCGGAGGCGTCCACCACCACCGCGCCCACCGGCACGTCACCGGCATCCGCAGCCTGTTGCGCCAGCGTCAGGGCGCGGCGCATCCACGCGGCCAGCGCAGGATCGGGCGGAGGGGGCACGCGCTAAGTTTCACCCATGCGCGTCATCAACCCGGACCACCGGCTCATCGCCCACAAGCTGACCTACCTCCGGGACAAGCGGACCGACTCCCCCACCTTCCGCCGGCTCGCCGAGGAGCTGATGACGCTGCTCGCCTACGAGGCCACCCGCGACGTGCGCGTCGAGCCGTTCGAGATCGAGACCCCGGTGGCGCCGACGACCGGCATCAAGCTGAGCAACCCCAAGCCGCTCATCGTGCCGATCCTGCGCGCCGGGCTCGGGATGCTCGAGGGCATGGTGCGCCTGCTGCCCAGCGCCGAGGTCGGCTTCCTCGGGATGCAGCGCAACGAGGAGACGCTCGAGGCGATCACGTACGCGAACCGGCTGCCGGACGACCTCTCGGGGCGGCAGGTCTACGTGCTCGACCCGATGCTCGCCACCGGAGGGTCGATGGCCGACGCCATCAAGTACCTCATCGAGCGCGGCGCCGATGACATCACCGCGGTCTGCCTGCTCAGCGCCCCCGAGGGCATCGCGCACCTGCAGGAGGCGCTGGCCGACGTCGCGCCGAGCATCACCCTGGTCACCGGCGCGATCGACGAGCGGCTCAACGAGGTCGGCTACATCGTGCCGGGCCTGGGCGACGCGGGCGACCGGCTCTACGGCCTGGCGCAGTGAATGCGGCCGGAGCGCGCCCGGCTGCGGCGACGGCCGGTGACGGCACGGCATCCGGATGCCTATCGCGACACGCCCGGTTCGATCGCATCAACCGTCACACCCGTCACATCTGACACCATGCTGGCTGAGGCGTGCGCTCGGCACACCCGATCCAGGAGGACGTGAGCATGCCCCCGATCAAGAAGATCGTGATGTGGCTGGTCGTCATCTTCCTGCTGTACGCCATCTTCACCGCCCCCACCGAGGCCGCGAGCATGTTCCGCGCCGCCTGGGACTTCACGGTCAACGCGGTCAGCAACGTCACGTCGTTCTTCACGTCACTGATCAACGGGTGAAATGGCGCGCCGCCTACGGCTCGACAGTGAGCTGGAGCGCTACCTCGTCGACGGCGAGACGATCATCGTCGCCGTCCGGCTGCACTGGGTACACCTCGCGCGCGAGATCCTGATCGCGGCTGCCGCAACGGCATTCGCGTTCTGGGTCGACGTCAAGGTCTCGCTCAGCCCGGCCGGCCAGCTCCTCCACAACGTGAGCCTGCTGATCTGGTGGGGGGCGGCGCTGTGGCTGCTGTGGCGCGTGCTGAACTGGCGCCGCGACTGGTTCGTCGCCACCGACAAGCGCTTCCTGCTCTTCTACGGGTTCATCCGGCGGCGGGTCGCGATGATGCCGCTGCTGAAGGTCACCGACATGACGTACGACCGCTCGATCCTGGGTCGCATCCTCGGCTACGGCAACTTCGTGCTCGAGTCGGCCGGCCAGGACCAGGCGCTGTCGAACATCGACCACGTGCCGGACGCCGACGTCCACTACAAGGCCATCTGCACCCAGCTCTTCGGCCCCGGTTCGCTGCTGCGCTTCGCGCCGAACCAGATTCCACCGCAGCAACCTCCGACGGGCAACGACGGCGGCCCCGGTGGCGGCGGTGGTGGTGGGGGGACCGGCGGCCCGGATGCCGGTGGGTCGCCTCCCGCCGGCGCACGTGGCGTGCCGCGGCCGAGCGGGCGCGAGGAGCCGGCGAGCCCGGTCAGCCGGCCGGAGTCGTGGTACCGCAGCTCGAACCTCGGTGACCCGCTGCACCTCGGCGACACCGGCGAGATCCCCGTCGTGCGAGCCCCCCGCGATGACGACGAGATCCCGCTCTACCCGCCGGCGCACTGGTCCGAACGGGGCTGAGCACAGCCCGATCCGCCCGTTCCTCCGCAGCACCGAAAACCTGACCCACCCGGCGCGCAGAAGTTCGGGTGGCACGCGGCAATTACCGGATGCCGTCCGAACTTCTGCGTGGTGCCGTCGCGTCAGGGGCGCAGGAGGGCCTCGGCCGCCCCACCACCGGCCGCCGTCGACACGCCCTCGACGTCGAGCGGCAGGTCGAGCAGTGGCACGTCGACCACCGGGGTGTGGCGCTGCGGGTGGCGCTCGCCGGTCGACCGCCCGACCGGGCCCGCCGTGATCGGCAGCTCGAGCTCGAGCACGCCCTTGCCGAGCAGGCCGTCCTCGGGCAGCGGCACGGGGTAGGTGCCGGTGAAGCAGGCCGCGCAGAGCCGGTCCTCGGACTGGTTGGTGGCAGCGATCATCCCCGCCTCGGAGATGTAGCCCAGGGTGTCGGCGCCGATCGAGTTGCAGACCTCCTCGACGCCCAGGCCGGTCGCGATCAGCTCGGCGCGGGTGGCGAAGTCGATGCCGTAGAAGCACGGCCAGCGCACCGGCGGCGAGGAGATTCGCACGTGCACCTCGGCCGCCCCCGCCTCGCGCAGCATCCGCACCAGGGCGCGCTGGGTGTTGCCCCGCACGATCGAGTCGTCGACGACGATCAGCCGCTTGCCGCGGATGACGTCCTTGAGGGGGTTGAGCTTGAGCCGGATGCCGAGCTGGCGGATGGTCTGCGACGGCGCGATGAAGGTGCGCCCGACGTAGGAGTTCTTGACCAGCCCCTGGCCGTAGGGGATGCCGGACTCCTGCGCGTAGCCGATCGCGGCCGGCGTGCCCGACTCAGGGGTCGGCATCACCAGGTCGGCGTCGACGGGGTGCTCGCGGGCCAGGGTGCGGCCCATCTCGACCCGGGCCTCGTGCACCACCCGACCGTTGATCGTGGTGTCGGGGCGGGCCAGGTAGACGTACTCGAAGACGCAGCCCTTCGGCGTCGGCTCGGCGAAACGCCTTGAGCGCAGGCCGTCCTCGTCGATGACGACGAGCTCGCCAGGCTCCACCTCACGCACGAACGACGCACCGACGATGTCGAGCGCTGCGGTCTCGGACGCCACGACCCAGCCGCGCTCGAGCCGGCCGATGACGAGCGGCCGGATGCCGTGCGGGTCGCGGCACGCGTAGAGCGTGTGCTCGTCGATGAAGACGAAGCAGAAGGCGCCGCGCAGCCGGGGCAGCACGTCGAGCGCCGCGGCCTCGAGCGTGCGGTCGGGGTCGTCGGCGAGCAGGGCCGTGACGAGCGCCGTGTCGGTGGTGTTGCCGCGGGCCAGCTCACCGCGGTGGGCGTCGTCACCGCGCTTGCCGTCGATGAGGTCGCGCAGCTCCGCGGAGTTGGTGAGGTTGCCGTTGTGCGCCAGCGCCACCGTGCCGCCGGCGTGCCCGCCCAGCGTCGGCTGGGCGTTCTCCCACGTCGAGCCGCCAGTGGTCGAGTAGCGGCAGTGACCGACGGCGAGGTGGCCGCGCAACGACGCGAGCGAGCGCTCGTCGAACACCTGCGACACCAGGCCCATGTCCTTGTAGACGAGCAGCCGCGAGCCGTCGGAGGTGGCGATGCCGGCCGACTCCTGCCCGCGGTGCTGCAGGGCGTAGAGGCCGTAGTAGGTGAGCTTGGCGACATCCTCGCCGGGGGCCCAGACTCCGAAGACCCCGCAGGCGTCCTGCGGCCCCTTCTCGCCGGGGATCAGGTCGTGGGTGAGGCGTCCGTCTCCGCGTGGCACGACGCCGATTCTCCCACACCCACCGGTCAGGTCCGGTCTGCCCGCCGATCGAGGAGGACGGCGACCACCGCGGCGACCAGCCCGAAGAGCAGCGCGCCGATGACGCCGAGGTAGCCGACGCCGGCGCTGGGCGCGTAGTTCGAGGCCACGGTAGGGTCGGGGTCGGCGAACCACCCCCCGAGCGCGAGGGCGGCACCGACGAAGAACCCCAGGACGCCCCCGGTGAGGATGAAGGGCAGGAAGCGGGGGCGACGAGCAGGTTTCACGGTTCTTACGGTACGTGAGCTGGTCGTGACCTTCGACGGTCGGCCGCGCACACTGGGGGCGTGACGACATCCGCCGCGGCCTCCCGTTCCGAACCTGCTGCATGACGACCACCCCGCCGACTCCTGCCCCGCGACGCCCGCGCGGGGTCTGGTACGCCCTGGGCACGGTGCTCAGCGCGGCCGCCGGCGCCGGCATCGGGCACCTCGTCGCGGGCTTCCTCTCGCCCGAGGCCTCGCCCGTGCTGGCCGTGGGGTCCACGGTCGTCGACCTCACGCCCACCCCCGTCAAGGAGTGGGCCGTCGGCGCAGTTCGGCACCGCCGACAAGCCGATCCTCATCGGGTCGGTCACGATCGTCACCCTGCTGCTCGCCGGTGGCATCGGCCTCGTGGCCCGCAGGCGGCGCACCCTCGGCCTGGCCCTGCTCGCCGCCCTGGCCCTGACCTCCGTCTTCGCCGCCGTGGTGCGGCCGGCCAGCACCTCGGTCGACATGCTCCCGGGGTTCGTCACCGCGCTGGCCGGGGTGGCCTTCGCCAGCTGGTACCTCGGGCTGCTCGACAAGCTGGGTGCGGCCGATGCTGACCCGGCGGCCGGTGCCGGTGCTGACCACACGGCCCACCAGGACGGACGCAGCGACCGGCGGCACGTGCTCGCCGCGGCTGCCGGACTCGGCGTGGTGGCGGCGGCCGGCGGCTCCCTCGGGCAGCTCCTCGGCCGCGGCGCCACACCCGAGGCCGTCGCACTGCCGGCCGCGGCCGAGGCGCTCAAGCCGCTGCCCACCGGGCTCGAGGGCACCGTGGGGGGCGTCTCCGCCTTCCAGACACCCGCCGCCGACTTCTACCGGATCGACACCGCACTCGTGATCCCCCGCGTCTCCACCGACGGCTGGAAGCTCACCATCGACGGCGACGTCGACCGGCCCTACTCCCTGACCTTCGCCGAGCTGCTGGCGATGCCGCTCGTCGAGCGCGACATCACCCTGAACTGCGTGTCCAACGAGGTCGGCGGGCCGTACATCAGCAGCGCCCGGTGGCTCGGGGTGCGCACCAAGGACCTTCTCGAGCGGGCCGGCATCCGCCCCGGGGTCGACCAGATCTTCAGCCACTCCACCGAGGGCATGACCATCTCGACGCCCGTTCAGGCGCTCATCGACGACCGCGAGGCACTGGTCGCCGTCGCGATGAACGGCGCCCCGCTGCCCGCGGTGCACGGCTTCCCCGCCCGCCTCGTCACCCCGGGCCTGTACGGCTTCGTCGGGGCCACCAAGTGGCTCACCCGGATGCAGGCCACCACCTACGCCGCCGAGAGCGCCTACTGGACCGACCGCGGCTGGGCCACCGACGCCCCGGTCCTCACCCAGTCGCGGATCGACACCCCGCGCGGGCTGAACCAGCTGGGTGCCGGCCGCGTCGTCATCGGCGGCGTCGCCTGGGCACAGCACCGCGGCATCGCGAAGGTCGAGGTGCGGGTCGACGGCAACTCGTGGCAGGAGGCCAAACTGGGGCCCGACGCCGGCATCGACTACTGGCGCCAGTGGTACCTGCCGTGGGACGCGCTGCCCGGGCGCCACGAGCTGACCGTGCGCGCCACCGACCTCGAGGGCAACACCCAGCCCGAGCAGCGGGCCGACCCCTTCCCCAAGGGCGCCACCGGTTGGCACAGCATCGTCGTCATCATCAACTGAGCTCACTCCTCCCGGGAGCTCCCCCACTTCGTGCGACTTACGCACGGTTCTCGCGCCCTTCCCGGTGCGAGAACCGTGCGTAAGTCGCACGAAGTCGCGTGCTCGACGGAGACGCGAAAGAAGTTGTCGCACAATCCAATCCGCAGTGGATGCCGGTGGCGAACCACGTGTGTACGCACGCAGTCCCACACTCGTGAAGGAGCAGTTCCCATGCGCACCAGCCGCCTGACGATCGCCGCCCTGGCCCTCGCCCTCCCCCTCTCACTCGCCGCCTGCGGCTCCTCGGACGCCAACTCGGGCTCCGGTGCCGCCTCCTCGAGCACCCCGATGACCTCGTCCGCGGCACCGAGCCCCTCGGAGTCGATGAGCGCGTCCAACGCCTCGATGCCCTTCGGCCCGGGCTGCGCGGCGGTCCCGGCCGACGGCGCCGGCTCGTTCACCGGCATGGCCAGCGACCCGGTCGCCACTGCCGCCAGCAACAACCCGCTGCTGTCGACCCTGGTCACCGCGGTCGGTAAGGCGGGGCTGGGCGAGACCCTCAACACGGCCAAGGACATCACCGTCTTCGCGCCGACCAACGACGCCTTCGCCGCCCTGGACAAGGCCACCATGGACAAGGCGATGGGCGACCCCAAGGGGCTGCTCACCACCGTGCTCACCAACCACGTGGTCGAGGGCCGCCTGACGCCCGACAAGCTGGCCGGCAGCCACAAGACGCTCGCCGGCACGACCATCACGGTCGACGGCATGGGCGAGGACTTCACCGTCGGCAAGGCCAAGGTCGTCTGCGGCAACGTGCAGACCGCGAACGCCACCGTCTACATTGTCGACGGCGTCCTGCTCCCCGCGAGCTGACCGCACAGTCCATGATGGGTGACATGCCAGCTGCTTCCCCGGGTGCGTCCGCGTCCGGGGGGGCGGCGGCCTCCACCGCCGGGGCCGCCGGCTCCGCGACCGGAGCCGACCTCGCAGGCCTGCTGCGCCGGTCGGCCCGCGGCGACGAGGCCGCGTTCGCCGCCCTCTATGACGCCACGGCCGCACGGCTGTTCGGGCTGGTGCTGCGCATCGTGCGCGACCACGCCATGTCGGAGGAGGTGACCCAGGAGGTCTACCTCGACGTGTGGCGGCAGAGCGCGCGGTTCGACCCGGAGCGGGGTAGCCCGATGTCGTGGCTGATGACGATCGCCCACCGTACCGCCGTCGACCGGGTCCGCTCCAGCGAGGCCTCCCGCCGCCGCGACGACGCCCATGCGGCCACCTCGCAGGACGTCGAGTTCGACACCACCGCCGAGACCGCGCAGGCCTCCCTCGAGGCCCAACGCGTACGGCGGGCCCTCACCACCCTGACTGACGCCCAGCGCAGCGCGGTCGAGCTCGCCTACCTCGGTGGCTACACGCACACCGAGGTGGCCCGCCTGCTCGACCTGCCGCTCGGCACCGCCAAGACCCGCATCCGCGACGGCCTGATCCGTCTGCGCGACACGTTGGGAGTTCCGGCATGAGCCCCGATCTGCACCACCTCTCCGGTGCGTACGCGGTCGACGCGCTCGACGACGCCGAGCGCACGTCCTTCGAGCAGCACCTCGCCGTGTGCGCCGACTGCCGCGCCGAGGTCTCCGAGCTCTCGGCCACCGCCCACTCGCTGGGCTCCCTCACCGAGACCGCTCCCCCACCCGCACTGCGTGCCGCGGTGCTGACCGGCATCGCCCGGGTGCGACCGCTGCCGCCGCTCACCGAGGATGCCGCGGCGCCGGCTCCCGCTGCGGCCGCCACCGGCGCGCCCACCCCTCCGAGCACGCTGGCCCCGCCTGCCGAGGTCACCGAACCCGGCCCCGGCGAGGTCGGGCCGGATGCCGGGGAGACCGTCGTTCCCATCGGTCGCCACCGTCGTCCCCGCCGCACCGCCTGGCTGGCGGCGGCCGTGGCTGCCGCGGTGCTCGCCATCGGCGGCATCGTCTGGAGCCCGTGGTCCGACGACACCGCACCACCGTCACCGCTGGCGGCGGTGACCACTGCCACCGATGCCCAGCGGACCAGCAGCACCCGCGGTGGCGTCACCACCGAGGTGGTCTACAGCAAGCAGCTCGGTAAGGCCGCCATCTCGGTGAAGGGCCTGGCGCCCGCCCCGAGCGGAAAGACCTACCAGCTCTGGTACATCGGGGCCGGCGGCACGATCACCTCGGCCGGGTTGTTCGCGGTCGACGCCGACGGCAACGGTCAGGCACTCCTGGCCGGGCAGGCGACGGCGACCGACAAGGTGGCGGTGAGCGTCGAGCCCACCGGGGGCTCGCAGCAACCGACGACCGACCCCCTCGTGGTCCTCCCCCTCGTGTAGTCCCGACCGATTGCGGATGATCCACCCCACCTGCTACCCGACTTAATTGCGAATGCGTCAGCGTCGGGTGAGGACCGTGGCGCCGACCGCCTCGAGCACCGCGACGTCACCGGCATACGGGCTGTCGGGTCGCGGCCAGTGGGTGACCACGTCGGTGAATCCGAGCTCTGCGGCCCGCCCGGACATCTCGGCGTAGAGGTCGACCGACTCCAGGGCGTAGCGCGGCGAGGCGTCGACCAGGAGGTAGCGGTCGAGTGGCCCGCGCTGGTGCTCGGCGCACGCGTCGTCGAAGCGGGCCACGAGGCCGGCCAGGTGGTCGAACCACTCGTCGACGGTGTCTCCCTTGCCGCCGTAGGTGGCCCACGCGTCACCGAGCCGGGCGGCCAGCGCCACCGACCGGGGTCCGTTGCCGGCCACGACGAGCGGTACGCGGTCGCGCACCGGCTCGGGGAGGGTGCGGGCGTCGCGGGTGGCGTAGAAGGTTCCGTCGTGGTCGACGTGGTCCTCCCGCAGCAGCCGGTCGAGCAGCAGGGTGAACTCGTGGAACCGCTCGGTGCGCTCCCGCAGCGTCAGGTCATCGCCGAGAATGCGGCTGTCGAGGTCGCCGCCGGCACCCACGCCGAGCAGGAGGCGGCCACCGCTCGCGTCGTCGAGGGTGATGGCGTCACGGGCCAGCACATAGGGATGCCGGAAGTTGGGGGACGTCACGAAGGTGCCGAGGCCGATCGTGGAGGTGACCGTCGAGGCGAGGGCCAGGGTCGGCGCGAACGCGAAGACCGGCGAGTCGGGGAGCCCGCCCCACACGAGGTGGTCGTAGGTCCAGGCGTGATCGAAGCCGAGCTCCTCGGCGGCCGACCAGAGCGGCGCGGCCTCGCGCCAGCGCAGCTCGGGCACGACGACGATGCCGTGCCGGATGCCGTGCCGGTGCAGCTGGGTGCTGCCCCCGCTCGTGGTCTCGCTCATCGCAGATCCTCGGTGTCGTCAGCGGGCGCGGGGGACTGCGAGGGCACCGCGTCGGTCAGTGGCAGCAGGGCGTCGAGGTGGGCCCGGGTCCCGCTCACCCGCAGCCGCCCGTCCGCCAGGGCCTGCGCCCAGCGCTGCTCGCCCGTGGCCAGGCGCAGCCAGGTCTCGGCATCGGACTCGACGACGTTGGGCGGGGTGCCGCGGGTGTGCCGCGGTCCCTCAACGCACTGCACGGCGCCGAACGGAGGCACCCGCACCTCGACGCTTCGGCCGGGGGCGCGGGCGCCGAGCTCTTCGAGCGTGTAGCGCACGGCTGTGCCGCGCGTGATGCGGTCGACGCCCTCCGGGTCGGCTCGCCAGGCGGCGAGGGCGGCGCGGCCCACGCCGGGGTCGGTGCGTCTCCGGGGCGGCATACCGGCATCGTAGGCGCGGCCTCGGCCACCCGACCCATTGCGGATCCTCCCCTCGGCGCGGGCCCGGTCACCCGACCCATTGCGGATCCTCCGCTCGGCGCTCGGGCCCCCTGACCCGACTGATTGCGCATCCGCGCGTCCATTGGCGGGCCCTGGGGCGAGAGGATCCCCAAGAAGTCGTGGGGGGTTGGAGCGCCCGGGTGCCCGCGGACCGCCGCTGCTGCCGGATTGCGCAGGCTCGGCCGGCGGCGCCGCGTAGCCTGCCGGGATGGGCGAGGCCGAGTTCGAGCGCGAGGGGTCGCTGGTGACCGTGGTGCTCGATGGCCAGCCGCAGTCGGCGGTCGACCTCGAGCACCCCGACCGGCTCGACTTCGAGTACGTGCAGCACCTCGCCCTGTGCATCGACACGCTCGCCCCGAAGGGGTCGCTCCGGGTCACGCACGTCGGAGGGGCCGGGCTGACGCTGGCCCGCTGGGTGCAGGCCACCCGGCCGGGTTCTCCGCAGGTCGTGCTCGAGCCGGATGCCGCCATGACAGAGGCCGTGCGCCGCGAGCTGCCGCTGCCGCGGGGGCACCGGATCCGGGTGCGGGCCGTCGACGGGTTGACCGGGGTCGCGGCCCTTCGCGATGCCAGCGCCGACGTCGTGGTCGTCGACGCCTATGCCGCCGGCCGGGTGCCCCCGGAGCTGTCGACGGTCGAGTGGTTCACCGACGTCGGCCGGGTGCTGGTGGCCGGCGGACTGCTGGTGGCCAACGTCGCGGACGAGCCGGGGATGCGGTACGCCGCTCGGGTCACCGCCGGCGCGCGGACAGCGCTGGGGCACGTCGCTCTGGTGGGGCTGCACGAGGTGCTCAAGGGCAAGCGGTTCGGCAACCTCGTGCTCGTCGGGTCGGCCGGCCCGCTCGACCTCTGGACGCTTCGGCGCGCCACGGCATCCGCCGCGCTGCCGACCGGGGTGCTGTCCTGGGACGAGGTGGAGCGGCGCCGTCCCGGCGCTCAGCCGTTCAGCGCGGCCGACGGCGAGACGGCGTCCTCTCCGGAGCCACCCGAGCGCGGCGCCTGGCGCCGCCGTTGAAGGTCAGGGGGTGGTCGTCCCTCGCGCGGCGTCCTGGCACTGTGTCGTGGTGCCGGACTCGGGAAAGACGGTGGCGAGGTCGATGGCCTGCTTCGCCGCGACCGCGCCGAGCAGGCGGCACAGGTCGGTGACCTCGGCCTGGGAGGCGACCCCTGCGCCGTCACCTGTCTGGATGACCAGGTCGCTGATCCTGCTCGCCCCGGAGCACGAGGCAAGCAGGATCAACACCAGCACGACGTTGACCCAGGTCTTCAGCCTGACGATGGGTGACTTGGGGGGCTCTGGGGCCGCGACCACTGGTGCGATCGGCGGAGCCGGTGGGAGTGCCTCGGACATGGGTTCGCTCCTTCGTCGCGACGGCCGTCGCTGTCGGTGCGAGGAGTATGACGTGCGGCCGGGCCTCGTGATCGGCCATCCGCAGGGTTGCCCGCTCGGTGCCGCGACTGAAACGGTGCGAGGCTCGACCGGCTCAGGCGTCAGCCCTTGTCGCCGCGGAGGAACCCGAGCACGTGCGACGTGACTGACGCCGGAGGCCTGGTGATGGGAGTCGGCGGGGGTGCGACCGGCGCGGCCGGCAGTGCCGGCTCGCCCAGAACAGCACCCCCGACCTCGCCCTCGTCGTACCCCTCGCGGAACTGGGTCTGGGCGAACGTGGCGTTGAGCACGTCCTCCGTGCTCAGCAGCCGCCCCATCAGCCGACCCAGACCCGCGCGTTGCGGAACATCCGCAGCCAGGGGCTCTCGGCCTCGACCGGGGCCGACGTCCAGGACATCTGGGCGTTGCGCGCGACCCGCTCGGGGTGCGGCATCATCGCCGTGAACCGGCCGTCCGGCGTGGTCACCGCCGTGAGCCCGTCGGGAGAACCGTTGGGGTTGAACGGGTACGCCGTCGCCGGTTCGCCAGCGTGGTCGACGAACCGGGCCACCCGCGCGACCCGGCCCGAGTCACCCCGGGCCGAGAAGTCGGCGAAGCCCTCCCCGTGCGCGACCGCGATCGGCACCCGGCTGCCCGCCATCCCGGCGGTGAGGATCGACGGTGACTCGAGCACCTCGACGAGCGTCAGCCGGGCCTCGTACTGCTCGGAACGGTTGCGGGTGAACCGCGGCCACGCCTCGGCGCCGGGGATGAGGTCGGCGAGCGCCGCGAACATCTGGCAGCCGTTGCAGATCCCCAGCCCGAAGGTGTCGTCGCGGTGGAAGAAGTCGGAGAAGCCCTCGGTGAGCCGCTCGTTGAAGAGCACCGACCGCGCCCAACCCTCCCCGGCGCCCAGCGTGTCGCCGTACGAGAACCCACCACAGGCCACCAGCCCGACCACGTCGGCGAGGTTGAAACGACCGGTCTGCAGGTCGGTCATGTGCACGTCATAGGTGTCGAAACCCGCTCTGTCGAAAGCGAATGCTGTCTCGACGTGGCTGTTGACGCCCTGCTCACGCAGGATCGCCACCTTCGGCCGAACCCCGAGGGACAGGTAGGGCGCCGCGACGTCGTCAGTGGGGTCGAAGGACGGCGCCACCACCAGCCCCGGGTCGCCGTCCGCACCGACCGCGTCGTGCTCCTCCTGTGCGCACGCCGGGTTGTCGCGCATCCCCGCGATCCGCCAGGACACCTCGTCCCACGCCTGGGCGAGGTCGCGCACCGACTCGTCGAGGGCCGGCTCCCCGGCCACCGCCACCCGCACCCGCCGACCGGATGCCGTGCGCCCCACCGTTGCGCTGACGTCGCCCAGTCCGTGGGCGGCGAGCACCTCATCGACCACCACGAGGTCGTCGGACGGGACGCCGAGTACCACTCCGAGCTCTTCGGCGAACAGCGCTCTGGCCGACGGCACCTCGAGCTCCACCCCGACCGCGCCGGCGAACGCCATCTCGCAGACCGCCGCCCACAGGCCACCGTCGGACCGGTCGTGGTACGCCACTTCGACTCCGCGAGAACGCATCTCGACCAACGCCGTCGCCAAGGACTTCAATCGCTGGGGGTCATCGACGTCGGGCACCGCGCCACCGAAGACACCGTTCGCCTGGGCCAGGATCGACCCGCCGAGCCGGTCGCGCCCTGCCCCGAGGTCGACGAGCACCAGCGCCGACCCCTCGCGAAGCTGCGGGGTCCAGGTGCTCCGCACATCCGGCAGCGACGCGAAGGCAGTCACCACCAGCGACACCGGCGAGATCACCTGCCGCGCCTCGCCCGACACGGCATCCGTCCAGCGGGTGCGCATCGACAGCGAGTCCTTGCCGACCGGCACCGAGACCCCGAGCTCGGGCAGCAGCTGCATGGCCACCGCCTCTACCGTGTCGTAGAGCGCGGCGTCCTCCCCGTCCTCCCCGCACGCGGCCATCCAGTTGCACGACAGCTTGACGCTGCTCAGCCCGGCGACCGGAGCGGCGAGCAGGTTGGTCAGCGCCTCGCCGACCGCCATCCGGCCGGATGCCGGCGCGTCCACCGCCGCGAGCGGCATCCGTTCGCCCGTCGCCATCGCCTCACCGGCGAACCCGACGTGGTCGGCCAGGGTGACCGCCACGTCCGCCACCGGCACCTGCCAGGGGCCGACCAACTGGTCGCGGTGCGTCAGCCCGCCGACGGTGCGGTCGGCGATCGTCACCAGGAAGCGCTTCGAGGCGACCGTCGGATGCCGCAGCACGGCGTACGCGGCCGAGCGGAGGTCGATGCCGGTCAGGTCGAGCGACCCGCCGTCGCGAGCGACGCGCTGCACGTCGCGCGTCATCCGGGGCGGTTTGCCGAGCAGCACCTCCATCGGCATGTCGATGGAGCGGTCCTCGTCGTCGCGGTCGTCGGGGCCGTCACCGAGCACCAGCTGGCCGCCGCCACGCGCGACCCCCACCACGGCGTAGGGACACCGCTCCCGCTCGCACAGCGCCGAGAACAGGGGCATCGAGGAGGGCGCCAGCGCAACGACGTACCGCTCCTGCGACTCGTTGCACCACGCCTCCTTCGGCGCGAGGCCGCTCTCCTCGAGCGGCACCGCCGACAGGTCGAAGCGCGCCCCCAGCCCGGCCCCGTCGACCAGCTCGGGGAAGGCGTTCGACAACCCTCCCGCACCGACGTCGTGGATCGCCAGCACCGGGTTGTCGTCACCGAGGCTCCAGCAGTGGTTGATGACCTCCTGCGCCCGCCGCTCGATCTCGGGGTTGCCGCGCTGCACCGAGTCGAAGTCGAGGTCGGCGGCGTTGGCGCCGGCCGCCATCGAGGAGGCCGCGCCACCCCCCATACCGATGCGCATGCCCGGCCCGCCGATCTGCACGAGCAGGGTGCCCGCCGGGAAGATGACCTTCTCGGTCATGTCGGCGCCGATCGTGCCCAGCCCACCCGCGCTCATGATCGGCTTGTGGTAACCGCGGCGCACGCCGTCGACGGTCTGCTCGTAGACCCGGAAGAACCCGCCCAGCCCCGGCCGGCCGAACTCGTTGTTGAACGCCGCGGCGCCGATCGGCCCCTCGAGCATGATCTCGAGCGGCGTCGCGATGTGCCCCGGCGCACCGTACGGCGAACTCTCCCAGGGCTCTTCGAGCCCGGGAAGGTGCAGGTTCGACACCGCGAACCCGGTCAGCCCCGCCTTGGGCTGCGACCCCCGGCCGGTCGCCCCCTCGTCACGGATCTCGCCACCGGCGCCGGTCGCCGCCCCGGGGAACGGCGAGATCGCCGTCGGGTGGTTGTGCGTCTCGACCTTCATCAGCACGTGCACCTCGGACTCGCGCCCGGCGTACCGGCTTGGCCCGTCGGCCGACTCGGGCAGCCAGCGCACCCGGCGCCCGCCGACCATCACCGAGGCGTTGTCGACGTAGGCGACCACGGTGCCCTCGCCCGCCACCTCCTCGGTGTGGCGGATCATCCCGAACAGCGACCGGGGCTGCACGACCCCGTCGACGACGAAGTCGGCGTTGAAGATCTTGTGCCGGCAGTGCTCGGAGTTGGCCTGCGCGAACATCATCAGCTCGACGTCGGTGGGGTTGCGCCGCAGCCCGGTGAACGCGTCGACGAGGTACTCCACCTCGTCATCGGACAGCGCCAGCCCGTACGCGGTGTTCGCCTCCTCCACGGCCGCCCGCCCGCGCCCGAGCACGTCGACGCGCTCCATCGGCTCGGCCTCGCGCTCGTCGAACAGGGCCGCGGCGTCGGCCCGGCTCGGCAGGGCGGCCTCGGTCATCCGGTCGTGCAGCAGGTCGGCGGCAGCCGCCCACTCCCCCTCGGCGATGGGCTCGTCGGTGGCCAGGAGGTACTCGGTGACCCGCTCCACCCGGCGCACGTCGACCCCGCAGTTGTGGGCGATGTCGGTGGCCTTGCTCGCCCACGGCGAGAGCGTGCCCAGGCGTGGGGCCACGACGACCACCGCGACGTGCGCGCCCGCGGCGTCACCGGCATCCCCCGGGCCATAGGTGAGCAGGCGCTCGACCGTCGCGGTCGTCGCCTCGTCAAGCGGCTCCTCGCTCGCCACCCAGTGCACGTGCCGCGCCGACACGGCGGTGAGGCCGGGCACGACCCGCTGCAGCCTCGCCAGCAGCGCGGCGGCGCGGAACGGGGAGAGGGCGTTGCCGCCCGGGACGGTGGTCAGCACGAGGTCGTGCGACGAGGCCATGGGTGCGGTCTCCCGGTCGGTGGAGCGGGGCGGATGCCGTGCCCAAGGTTACCGGGGTCGGCGCGCACCCCCGTGCGCCGTCCGGCCCCCGGTAGCAGGTCTTGCCACGGCGTTCCGGGCGTCTGTACCATTTGGAACATGATCGACGTGACCCGACAGAGCACCGCACCGGCCGACCGCCTGTGGGCGGTCATCTCCGACGTGCGCCGCTGGCCGCAGTGGCTGCCGACGGTGGATGCCGTGACGCCCCTCGAGCCCGACCGCCCGGACGAGGTGGGCGCGAGCTACACCGTCGAGCAGCCCGGGATGCCCCGGGCCGTCTGGACGATGACCGCCATCGAGCCCGGCCGCTCGTTCACGTGGGAGTCGGCGCGGCCCGGCATCCGCAGCGTGGGCACCCACACCCTCACGCCCGGGCCGGACGGCACCACCACCATCAGGCTGGGCATCGAGTGGTCCGGCGTCCTGGCGCCACTCATCCGCCTCACCCTGGGGCACAAGAGCCTGGACTACGTGACCCGTGAGGCCGCGGCCCTCGACAGCACCGCGAAGGCCGCTGAGCCGGCCACCGGTGCCTGAGGCGCCCGTCGCGCCGGAGGGGACCGAGGCGCCGGCCTCGCCGGGTACAACAACGCCCACCGCGCCCCGGGCGTCGGCGGCCCGCGACGAGCTGCTCGGCCGGGTGGTCGCCTGGTTCAGCGAGCACGGGGTGGGGGACACCAGCCTGCGCACGCTGGCGGCCGGCATCGGCACGAGCCACCGGATGCTCAACTACCACTTCGGTTCTCGCGAGGGCCTGCTCGGTGCCGTCGTCGAGGCGGTGGAGCAGGGCGAGCAGGCGGCACTACTCGAGCTGTCGGCGCAGTACGACGACCCGTTCGAGGCGGGCGCCGCGTTCTGGACCCGGGTCGCCGACCGCGCCGAGGTCTTCGCGCCGCTGTTCTTCGAGCTGTCGACCCACGCGATGCGCGACCAGCCGCACGCCACGGCGCTGCGCAGCTGGCTGCGCACCGGCTGGCTCGACACCATCCAGACCGGGTTCGTGCAGCTGGGGGCGCCGGCCGACCGGGCGCGGACCCTCGCGCTGCAGTCGCTCGCCATGGCGCGCGGCCTGCTCTTCGAGGTGGCCGTGACCGGCGACCGGGCGGCCGCCGACCTGGCGATGGCGCGCTGGACCGACCTGGTCCGGCGCGAGATCGAGTCGGTCGCGGGCTCAGCCGGTCGGGTGCAGGGGCCTCAGAAGGACTCGCCGGTGAGCCGCTCGTAGGCCTCGACGTACTTGGCCCGGGTCTGCTCGACGACGTCATCGGGAAGCGGCGGCGGCGGCTCCCCCGACGACTTCGACCAGCCGGATGCCGGTGACGTCAGCCAGTCGCGCACGTACTGCTTGTCGAAGCTCGGCTGGGCGTGGCCGGGCTCCCACTGGTCGGCCGGCCAGAACCGCGAGGAGTCGGGCGTGAGCACCTCGTCGGCGAGCACCACCTCGTCACCCCGCAGCCCGAACTCGACCTTGGTGTCGGCCAGCAGGATGCCGCGCTCGGTCGCGATCTCGTTGCCCCGCTGCAGGATTGCCACGGTGAGGTCACGCACCCGACCCGCGAGCGCCTCCCCCAGCTGGCCGGCCACGACAGCGAACGGGATGGGCTCGTCGTGCTCACCCATCGGCGCCTTGGTCGACGGCGTGAAGATCGGCTCGGGCAGCCGGTCGCCGTCGACCAGCCCGGCGGGCAGCCGGATGCCGCTCACGGCGCCGGTCGAGGTGTACTCGCCCAGGCCGCCGCCCGTGAGGTAGGCGCGGGCGACGCACTCGACGGGGAGCATCTCGAGACGCTCGACGAGCACGGCACGGCCGCGCACGGCATCCGGCACGTCGGCGGTGACCACGTGGTTGGGCACGAGGTCCTCGAGCTGCGCGAACCACCACAGCGACAGGCGGGTGAGCACCTCACCCTTGTCGGGGATGGCGGTGTCGAGCACGAAGTCGTAGGCCGAGATGCGGTCGGAGGCGACGAGCAGCAGCCGGTCGGGGCGCGGCTCGCCGCTGGCCGGGTCGACCGGGGCGTAGAGGTCGCGGACCTTGCCTGAGTAGACGTGGGCGTAGCCGGGCAGGACCAGCGGGGCGTCAGGCATGGGCCGATTCTTCCAGCACCGGCGCGCCACGGCCCCGGCGGTGGCCATGAACCCGGCGCGCAGGCTCGTGCCGCCCAGCGGCAGCAGCAACTCCTTGGGCACACCGGAGTCGGTGGCCCGCGCCCGGATCTCGCTGCCCGCCCGGATCCTGTGCTTCGGGGTCGCCACCAGCTCGGCGCCGTCGCGCACGAAGCCGGCCCGGGAGCCGTTGACCTCGAGCCGGCGGATCGTCATCCCGTCGAAGTCGAGGTCGAAGCGCGAGAGGTTCTGGGTCGCCCGCGCCGAGCTGACCGTGGTCGCCGACCAGACGTCGGATGCCGGGTCGTAGGTGCCGGTGATGTCGTAGTGCCGGACGACGTAGCCCCCGTCGTTCCTCCCCTGGTCCCCCCGTCCCGAACGACGGGAACGTTTCACGCTACTGCCGCGCCGCCACGCTTTCCACCCCTGCCGTGGCGCCTCACGCGCCGGCCGTGGCGGCCCCGGCACCGCCCGGCTCGAAGGCCTCGACGGCCAGCACGGTGGGCAGGTGGCGCGCGACCTCCGCCCAGGTGTCGCCCTCGTCGGGGCTGGCGAAGACCGAGCCGGTGTTGGTGCCGAAGTAGACCCCGGCGGGCTCGCGCCGGTCGCCGCTCATGCCCTGACGCAGCACCGTGAAGAAGCACGCCTCCTGCGGCAGGCCGGCCCGCAACGGCTCCCACGACGCACCGGCGTCGCGTGAGCGCCACACCGCGGCGGCGGCATCCGGCGGGTAGCGGCCCTCGGTGTCGCCGTTGAGCGGCAGCGTCCAGATCGTCCGGGCGTCGCGGGGGTGGGCCCACAGCGGGAAGCCGAAGGTCGACGGCAGGCCCGGGGTGATGTCGTGCCAGCTCAGCCCCCCGTCGGCCGAGCGCCAGACACCGTGGTGGTTCTGCTGGTACAGCACGTCGCCGTCGCCGGCCGCCCGCTCGACGTGGTGCACGCAGAACCCGGTGTGGCCGTCGGATGCCGCCGCGGGGTGCGCGTGCCCCTCACCGTCGCGGGGGTCGGCGAGGTCGTTGCGCCGCTCCCACGTGACGCCACCGTCGTGCGTGGCGAAGACCCCCGCGGCCGAGATGCCGACCCACACCTTCTCCGGGTCCTCGGCGTCGGCGACGATGGTGTGCAGCACGAGCCCGGCGGCCCCCGGGCCCCACTCGGCTGCCGACGGGTGGTCGGTCAGCCCCTTGACGGCCTCCCAGGTGTCCCCGTCGTCGTCGCTGACGAGCAGGGTCGCAGGTTTGGTGCCCGCATAGAGCCGTGAGCCGACCCGGGCCAGTGCCCACACCTGGGAGAAGCGGTCACCGAACGGCGCCGAGGACTCGGTCCAGCCGATCGACGCCGCGAAGGCCGGGTCGTCGGCCGCCCAGGTGTCCACCTGCCCCGAGGTCAGCTTGCTCAGCTGCCAGGTGCGGCCACCGTCGTCCGAGCGCCACACCCCGGCCCCGGACCAGTCGCCGCCGCCCCCGGCCCAGATCGTGCCGGTGGCCGGGTCGCCGATGACGTGGTTGATCGGCCAGCCGTCGCAGTACGGCCCGCGGACGCTCCAGCGGCTGCGACCGGCATCGCCGTCGAGCACGAAGGCACCCTTGGTGGTGCCCACCAGCAGGTGGATGGCTCCCTCGGACATCGGCGGTCCCTCCCCGAGACTCGTCCGCCCTCCTCGGCGCAGGGCGCTCCGGTCCAGTGTTCCGACCCGGGCGCGGTCCGGCAAGGGCATGCGGGCCGGGCGGGCGCGTGCTCGCGGCCGGGTCAGCGGTGCGGTGGAGGGGCGAGCGGCACGTTCACCGTGGGGATGCCGGCCCCGGCGCGGGCGATCACGGCGAGTGATGCTTCCGGACCCGGGTTCGACTCCCGGTGCACGGTGAAGGCCGGCACGCGCACGTAGTCGCCCGCGACGGCGTCGACCCAGCCCTCGACGCCCTCGCACTCGAGCCGGAGCACGCCGCGAACGACGTAGAGCATCGAGGAGTTGGAGTCGTGGTGGTGCCACCCCGAGAAGGCACCGGGCTCGGTCACCACCTGGCCCGCCCACAACCCCGGCGTCTCGAACGCGCGCTGGCGCAGCATCCCCGACGTCGGGTCGGCCTCGAGCAGCTCCTCGTCGCGGATGACGCGCACCGGCTCGGGAAGCTCCATCCGGCCACGCTAGCCCCCAGGCCAGGCTGGGGTCGAGGGGTCGACCAGGCCCTTCGGAGCCGTGGCGGTCAGCCGGCGCGCTGCGCCCGGACGTCGTAGGCGAAGTGGATGCCGGCATCCAGGGCGCCGTCCGGTCGCTGCGGCTTGTACTCCAGGTCGACCTTCGCGAACGAGAGCGCGACCTCCTCGTCCCCGGCGTCCCCGCCGGCGGCCATGCTGGTCGACACGCCGGTCACGAGGACGTCGGTCATGGTGATGACGAGGTGGTCGTGTTGCCCTTCGCCTGCTCTGCGCACCGTGATCGTCGCGTCGGGAAGTCGCTCACCCGTGGCGCACGCCTTCATCAGCAGCGGTGAGGCCTTGTCGATCTGATGGCTGAAGGCGAGGTCGTGAAAGCTCGCCTTGCCGGCACCGGCACCAGCCCCTGCTCCGGGGCCCACGGTGCTGCTGGAGTGCGAGACTCCCCACGACCAGGCCAGGACGTCGATCTGGTCCTTGTGCTTGTCGTCGCGCGACTCGCCCTTGATCGCCCCGATGCGGGCGAAGATCGACATGGCCATGAGGCCCTCCTGGTCCAGTTGCCGGATGCGACCCCAAGGTCGTCCTGTCCGAGGCCGCTGTCAACCCTTGCGTCAGAGCAGGTCGGGGAGCCACCCCACACCGGGCCCGTCGAGGTCGCTGAGGGCTACCCGCCGGCCGGAGAGCGCCAGCAGCAGGGAGAGCGTCGGTCCGGACACCTGCGGCCCGTCGCCGAGGTCGACGTCCGAGTCGGTCGCGGTGACCCGCAGGGCCGGCACGCGCTCCTTGGCACCGCCGAAGCCGACCGGCGTGCGGGCCTGGAGGTGCAGGGCCCGCACCACGGCACCCGGCGGATGGTCACGGCGCAGGCCGAGGGGCCTGCGGATGTCCTCCTCGGGCACGACCGTCTCGACGATGCGGCTGTCGCGAGGTGCCGGTGGCGTCGACGTCCGCTCGACCACCTCCCGGAGGCGCTCCACCGTCTCGGCAGGCGAGGCGCCACGCTCACGTCGCACACCGCGCTCGTTCTGCCGGTCGAAGTCGAACCGCGCCCGGGCGAGGTCCACCAGGAACCCGACCTGAGTCGTCACAGCCGTGTCGTCTGACATGCTCCCCTCCCCAAGGCGTTTTGCACCCCGTGCCGGGTAGCGTCCCGCGCCAGACTAACCGTCGCTGGCGGCGGGCATCCGGGCGTCGTCCAGGCCCTCCTCCGGCAGCAGCGACCTCTGGTCGAGCACGTAGAGCAGCCCGAACGCCGGCACGAGCACGACCGCCGCGAGCGCCGTCGCCACGAGGACGGCGGTGATCGTGCCGGACGGCGCCGCGCCCGCCGAGACAGTGAGCGTCTCGGGCAGCAGGTAGTCCCACTGGGCCACGGTCCACGCGACGATGACCGAGCCGACGGCCACGACCGCCACGAGGCGGGGGCCCCGACGAGCGTGGCGCAAGAGCAGCACCAGTGCCCCGATGCCGCACAGCACCGACACGACGACGACCGGCAGCGCGCGGGAGGTGAGCCCGCCGTAGACATAGGGGGCGTCGCCGGAGACCACGAAGATCCCCACGACACCCACGAGTCCGGCGGCGACCGCGGATGCCGCGGCCCGGCGCCGGAAATACTCGACCATCGCGTCGTCGGCCAACCGCCGGGCGTCGGTGACGAGGAAGAACGCGGCGAGGTAGGCGCACAGGCTGACCGCGAGCAGGCCAGCGACGACCGAGGTCGGGTTGACCCAGCTGCTCCACGGGTCGCCCGCGACGCCGCCCGCCGGCACCCTCCCGGACGCGATGCCACCGATGACCGCCCCCAGGCAGTACGGCACCAGCACCGAGGCGATGGCGAACGCGGCGCCGAAGTCCCGGCGGTCGCTGGTGCGCTGGACCACCTTGCGGAAGGCGAAGCCCGCGCCACGCAGCACCACCCCCAGCGCCGCGAGGGTGAGGGGGACGAACATCGTGAGTGTGATCGAGGCGTAGGCCTGCGGGAAGCAGGTCCACAGCACGACGAACACGAAGATCAGCCAGACGTGGTTCGCCTCCCACACCGGGGCGAGGGCGTGGTCGATCACCGCGCGGGGCTGCTCCCCCCGGCGGGTGCCGCCGGCCAGGAGGTCCCAGAAGCCGGCCCCGAAGTCGGCCCCGCCGAAGACGGCGTACAGCGTGGTCGCGACGACGAGCACGACGGCGGCTGCGGTGCTCATCGGCTCGGTGCCTTCAGCTCGTCGGCCGGCTGGCGCGGGCCGTAGGGCACGTCCACCTCGTCGAAGGCCCCACCTGCCTCGTCCTGGCGCCGGAACCGCCGGCTCATCATCCGCAGCACGAGCACCGTGGTGACCCCGAGCCCCAGGTAGAGGACCACGACGCCGATGAACGTGACCCAGACGCCGGTGTTCGCCGTGGCGCCCTGGTCGACCTTCATCAGCTCCCACACGATCCACGGCTGGCGGCCCACCTCGCTGACCGTCCAGCCGGCCTCGAGGGCGACCACGGCGAGCACGCCCGAGATCGCGGCGAGGCGCAGGAACCACACGCTGCCCGGCATCCGTCGCCGGAAGACCCAGCTCGCCCACCACCACAGCGTCAGCAGGAAGAGCAGGGTGCCGAGGCCGATCATGATGTCCCAGGCCAGGTGGGTGACGTTGACGGTGGCGTCGGTCGGCCGGTTGTCCGCGGGGATCTCGTTCAGGCCCATGACCACGGTCGACGTCCCGGTGGCGGGGTCGGACAGAATCGAGGCGAGGCCCGGGATCGGGATGCCGCCGACCTCCTGTCCCTGCGAGTTCAGGTGGCCGAAGAGGATCTCCGGCACGTCGCTGCTGGTCTGGGTGACCATCTCGATGGCGGCGAACTTCGCCGGCTGGTCGTTGTACACCCAGCGCGCCAGGCCGTCGCCGACCCCCATCTGGATGGGGGTCGCGATGGCGGCCACGGAGAACCCGATGATGAACCCGAGCCGGTGGTAGCGGTCGCGGCGACCACGCAGCATCCCGGCCGCGTAGACGGACGCGATGAGGAAGCCGCCGACCATGTAGGCGGCCACGACCATGTGGGCTGCCATCAGGGGCATGGCGCTGTTGAAGATGACGCCGACCGGGTCCACCTCGACCACCGCCCCGCTGGAGTCGAGCGTGACCCCTTCCGGTGAGTTCATCCAGGCGTTGGCCGCCACGACCGAGACACTGCCGAGGATGCCGGTGACGGCGATGGGGACGCCGGTCCAGAAGTGCGCCCACGGGCTCAGCCGTCGCCACCCGAAGATGTAGATCGAGATGAAGATGGCCTCGAGGAAGAAGAAGATGCCCTCGAAGGCGAACGGCACCCCGAACGCCGCCCCCCACTGGCCCATGAACCTGGGCCACAGCAGGCCGAACTCGAAGGAGAGGACCGTGCCGGTCACGGCGCCGACCGCGAAGGTGACCGCCATGTACTTCGACCAGCGCTGGGCCAGCCGCATCGCATCCGCGTCGTTCTTACGGATGCCGCGGTAGTTCGCGATCAGCGCCATCACCGCCCAGGTGACGCCCAGCGGGACCAGGACGATGTGGAAGGCGAGCGTGAACGCCATCTGCGACCTCGCCCACGGCACCGGGTCGACCGCCGCGGGGATGCCCGCGGTCACGAGGAGGTGCAGGGCCGTCACGGCCGCCCGCCTCTGGTTTCGTCGTGGTGTCTCATCGGGCTCGTCTCCTTCTGGGCGCCCCGCCGGTCGCGCCCGTCTGCTGCACACCCTGACGCCGACGCGGACCCGCGGACATCGCCCGAACCGGATGACCCCTCCTCCGAGAACGACCGTCGAGGCAGGCGACCACCTCGATCTGCGGCGGGAGCCAGACCTCGAGCTCTCCGGCCAGCCTGACTGCCGGAACTGACCCCTCGCCCCCTCGCGAAGCACCGCGGCAGGTGCTCGGGGTGCTCCCACGGACATGCAGTCGACGGCCGGCCGCCACCGCGCCCAGCCGAGACCCGGGCCGAGGGTTCAGCGCGGCAGCCGGGGTCGGGGTGCCGCGGCATCGCCCGATTGGGATGACTCGGGCTCTTTCGCGACGCTGGGGGTTGCCTTCGGTGGGGCTGTGGGTCATCGTCGATGCGGGCCCACCAGCGAAGGAGGTCGGGGCATGAGCCTCTCGACGTCGCCCTTTCCACCGATCGCCGACTACGCGTTCCTCTCGAACTGCCACACCGGCGCCCTGGTGGCCCCGGACGGCTCGGTCGACTGGCTGTGCGTGCCCGCCTTCGACTCCCCCAGCGCCTTCGGCAACCTCCTCGACCGAGGTGCCGGCTCGTTCCGGATAGGCCCCTACGGCATCAACGTGCCGGCCCAGCGGTCGTACGTGCCCGGCACGCACGTGATGACGACGACGTGGCACACCCCTGGGGGCTGGCTGGTGGTGCACGACGCGCTGACGTTGGCGCGGCGTTCCGGCGCCGACCTGGTCACCCCGCACACCCGGCCCCCCTCGGATGCCGACGCCGACCACGTGCTCGTACGGGTGGCGGAGTGCGTGGAGGGCTGGGTGGAGGTCGAGGTGGTCTGCGAGCCGGCGTTCGACTACGGCCGCGCCCCCGCCAGCTGGACCCTCGGTGACGACGACGGTCACGTCGCCGACGCGTCGGGCGCCGGGCAGGTCCTTCGGCTCAGCACCGACCTCGCCCTCGGCGTCGAGGGCAGCGCCGTGCGCGGGCGGCACCGGCTGGCCAAGGGCGAGCGGGCCTTCGCCGCGCTGTCCTGGGCCGATGGTCTGGACGCACCGGTCGACGTCGACGAGGCGGTGTCCCGGATCGAGGACACCGTCGCGTTCTGGCGCGGGTGGCTCGCCCGCGCGCGCATCCCCGACCACCCCCTGCGGCACCCGATCGAGCGCTCCGCACTCACCATCAAGGGCCTGACCTACATGCCGACCGGCGCGACCGTCGCCGCCCTGACCACCTCGTTGCCGGAAACGCCTCAGGGCGAACGGAACTGGGACTACCGGTACACGTGGATGCGGGACACCACCTTCACCCTGCGGGCCCTGCACCTGCTCAACCTCGACTGGGAGGCCGACGAGTTCATGCAGTTCGTGGCCGACCTCGAGCCCAACTCCGACGGCGGGCTGCAGATCATGTACGGCATCGACGGCCGCCGCGACCTGACCGAGTCGACCCGCGACGAGCTGTCCGGCTACGAGGGCGCCCGACCCGTGCGCCTCGGGAACGGCGCCTTCGACCAGCGCCAGAACGACGTCTACGGCGCGGTTCTCGACTCGATCCTGCTGCACACCCGCCGTAGCAAGCGACTGCCGCGTCGGCTGTGGCCTCTGGTCAAGTCGCAGGCCGAGGGGGCGCTGGCCTCGTGGCGCGAACCCGACCAGGGCATCTGGGAGGCCCGGGGGGCGCCCCGCCACTACGTGTCCTCGAAGCTGATGAGCTGGGTGGCGCTGGACCGCGCGGCCGCGCTGGCCGGCATCCGCGAGGACCCCGCGCTCGAGCAGGAATGGGGAGCCGCCGCCGACGAGATCCGTGCCGACATCCTCGAGCACGGCGTCAGCGAGCGGGGCGTGCTCCGGCAGCACTACGACACCGACGCCCTGGACGCCTCCACCCTGCTCGCGGCCCTCTTCGGGTTCCTGCCAGGAACCGACGAGCGGCTGCGGAGCACTGTCGACGCGATCTCGCACGAGCTCACCGAGAACGGCTTCGTGCTGCGCTACGTCACGGACGAGACCGACGACGGCCTCTCCGGCAAGGAGGGCACCTTCCTCATCTGCTCCTTCTGGCTGGTCTCCGCCCTGACCATCGTCGGCGAGATGCGTCGGGCCACCGACCTCATGGAGCGGCTGCTGCGCATCGCCTCCCCCCTCGGCCTGTATGCCGAGGAGTTCGAGGTCGACCGCGCGCGGCACCTGGGCAACTTCCCGCAGGCGTTCTCGCACCTGGCCCTGATCGAGGCCGCCGGCCGGATCGTCCTGGCGGACCGGCGCGAGGAGATGTCGGTCTAGCGGCCGCCCGCACTTCTGACCCGAAGGGAACGACCATGACCGCGAACAGCAGGGCTGCGTCGCAAAGCGGCAGCCGTGGGTGACCCTGTCCTCGTGCTCGGCGGTGGCCTCGCGGGTGTCGCCTGCGCGCGTCACCTGGGTGCCGGGGGCGTCGAGGTCACGCTGGTGGACCGCAACGACTACCACCAGTTCCAGCCGCTGCTCTACCAGGTGGCCAGCTCGCAGCTGCCGGCCGAGGACATCGCCCGGCCGCACCGCGCCATCTTCAAGGACCAGCCCACCGTGCAGGTCGTCACGGAGACCGTGGGCGGCGTCGACCTCTCCGCTCGCACCCTGACGCTCACCGACGGCCGCAGCCTGGGTGGGTCGCACCTGGTCCTCGCCGCGGGTGCGCAGCCGAACTTCTTCGGCATCCCCGGTGCTGCCGAGAACGCCTTCCCCTTGTACTCGGTGGCGGATGCGGAGCGGCTGCGCCTGCACCTGCAGGGGCTGCTCCGGGAGGCCATGGCCGAACCCTCGTCGCCCGCCGCAGGACTGGTCGACGTCGTCGTCGTGGGGGGCGGCCCAACGGGCGTGGAGACGACCGGTGCCCTGTCCGAGCTGATGCGCGCGCTGTCCGAGACGGGCCGGCTGAAGAGGCCCGGCGTCGTCACCCTCGTGGATCTCGGCCCAACCCTCCTCGGGCAGTTCTCCGACAAGGCCCACCACTATGCCCTCGAGAAGCTGACCGAGGCCGGCGCACAGGTCCGCCTCGGTGTGGGTGTCACTGCTGTTCACGCAGACCGGGTCGTGCTCGACGACGGAACCACCATCGCGGCGCAGACCGTCGTCTGGGGTGGGGGCGAGTCCGGCGCGGCCATCGCGGCCGACAGCGTTGCGGCCACCGGCCGCGGCGGCCGGATCGACGTGGCACGCGACCTCTCGGTGCCCGGCTTCCCGGGCACCTATGCGGTGGGCGACGTCGCCAACATCCCCTCCGGCGACGGACCGAAGGACGACGCCCTGCCGCAGCTCGGGTCGGTCGCCCAGCAGTCCGGACGGTGGGCCGCGATGAACATCGTGCGCGACCTGCGGGGCGAGCCCTCCGAGCCGTTCGAGTACAAGGACAAGGGCATCATGGCGATGATCGGCCGCAACGCCGCCGTGGCCGAGGTCGGGCGGCACCGCCACCAGGTGGAGGGCCCCATCGCGTTCGCGGCCTGGCTCGGCGTTCACGCGAGTCTTCTCAGCGGCGTGCACAGCACGACTGATGCCTTCGTCGAATGGGCTTGGGACTACTTCGACCGCGACCACGCCGCGACCGTCGAGGCGACGACGTCGCCGCGACGGCACGCGTGGGCCGACGCCGGGGAAGACCAGCCGCACATCGTCCTGGACCCGATCCGGGGCACCCAGACCACCAGCAGCACCGACAGCGTGTGAGGGAGATCGTCATGGCGCAGGATTACGACGTCATCATCGTGGGATCGGGCGCCGGGGGAGGCACGCTGGCGCACCGTCTGGCCCCCTCCGGCAAGCGGGTGCTGCTCCTGGAGCGCGGTGACTGGCTGCCCCGCGAGGTGCAGAACTGGGATGCCACGGCGGTCTTCGTCGAGAACCGCTACGTCTCCGCCGACACCTGGTACGACCAGCACGGCAAGGCCTTCCAGCCGCAGGTGCACTACTTCGTGGGGGGTGCCACCAAGTTCTACGGTGCCGCTCTGTACCGGCTGCGGGAGCAGGACTTCGGCGAGCTGCGGCACCACGGTGGCATCTCACCCGCGTGGCCGGTCGGGTACGACGTGTTCGAGCCCTACTACACCCAGGCGGAGGCCCTCTACCAGGTGCACGGCATCCGCGGCGAGGACCCCACGGACCCTCCGGGCGACCCGTACCCCTTCCCGCCGGTCTCGCACGAGCCGCGCATCCAGAAGCTCTTCGACGACCTCGCCCGGGTGGGGCTGCACCCCTTCCACAGCCCCAACGGCATCATGCTCGACGAAGCGAACCCGGCCTTCAGCCAGTGCATCCGGTGCAGCACGTGCGACGGCTTCGCGTGCCTCGTGCACGCCAAGTCCGACGCCGACGTGGTCGCGGTGCGCCCCTCACTGCGGTACGACAACCTGACCCTCCTGCGCAACGCCCACGTGCGCCGGCTGGAGACGGATCCGAGCGGCCGCACCGTCACCACAGTGGTGGCGGAGGTCGACGGGGTCGAGGAACGGTTCTCGGCGTCCGTGGTCGTGGTGTCCGCCGGTGCCGCGAACTCGGCCAAGCTGCTGCTGGCCAGCGCCGACGACAAGCACCCCAACGGCCTGGCCAACGGCTCCGACCAGGTGGGCCGGAACTACATGTTCCACAACAGCCGCGCCTTCCTCGCCGTGTCGAAGGAGAAGAACGACACCCGGTTCCAGAAGACCCTGGGACTGAACGACTGGTACCTGGGCGACGACGACTTCGAGTACCCCATGGGGAACGTGCAGATGGTCGGCAAGTCCTCCGCACCGATGTACCGCGGCGAGAAGAAGATCGCCGAGCTGGCACCGCTGTTCGCGCTCGGCGAGGTGGCCGAGCACGCCGTCGACTTCTGGCTGTCCACCGAGGACCTGCCCGCCGCCGACAACCGGGTGACCCTGACGAGGGACGGGGACGTCACGCTCAGCTACACGCCCAACAACCGCGAGCCCCTCGAGCAGCTCTACCGCCGGGTCAAGCACCACCTGGACCACCTCGGCATGCACCCGCACCACCTGGTGCCGCGCGACGTCTACATGAAGAACGACATCCCCGTGGCGGGCTGCGCCCACCAGTCCGGAACGGTCCGGTTCGGCAACGACCCGGCGACCTCGGTGCTGGACTCGGACTGCAAGGCGCACGAGCTCGACAACCTCTACGTCGTGGACACCAGCTTCTTCCCCAGCATCGGAGCGGTGAACCCCGCTCTCACCGCCATCGCGAACGCGCTGCGAGTCGGCGACCACATCCTCTCCCGACTCGGCTGACCGGGCGCACTGCGGAGCGGGCCATGGCCTCGACGGTGGAGATCCGCGCGCCGTCCCGGGTGCGGTGATCGCTTGTCACCAGGTCAGATGCGGCATCGCCGCCTTCGGTGTCGGGCCGCTCGTCGATGCCGGGGCCGACGTGTCCACGCTCTACGGCTGCACCGCGGTGGTCGCCACGACCATGGTGCTGCTGGCGGTCGCCATCGCCAGGCGTCAGCCGACCACCCGCCTGACCCACGCGAGCCGGGCCGGGCCGGGCGAGAACGCGACACATCGGTGACCGATCACCCGGGGGCGGGGCCGACCGCCGAGGTGACGTGAAGCGAGCCACAGGCCACGCCCGGGCCGGGTCACCCGCGTCAGAATGGGAGCAGGCGCCACCGCCGCCGGCGGCTGGCGTGCAACGACACGGACAGCTGGACGGACCATGGGAAGCACTCGGGCCACCGAGGTCGTCGTCGGTGGCAGCCAGGTGCTGGCGTCGGTGCTGACGGCACCGGTCGGCCGGCGCAGGTACAACCGGTGGGGCGCCTTCGACACCGAGGTCAACGGCCGGATGCCGGGCGACGAGCTGGTGCCGCGGCCGCGGCTCGGCTACACGCGGGCCATCGAGATCGACGCGCCTCCGGACCGGGTCTGGCCGTGGCTGGTGCAGATGGGGCAGGGGCGTGGAGGGCTCTACAGCTTCGACGGCCTGGAGAACCTCGTCGGCTGCGACATCCACAGCGCGGACCGGGTGCTGCCCGAGCACCAGGAGCTTCAGGCCGGCGACCTGGTGCGGCTGGGCCCGGTCGGCTACCCCTGCTTCCGCGTCGCCGGCGTCGAGCCCGGCGCAGCCCTGGTACTCGTGGGCGCCGACCCGCGCCCACCACACGCCGCCGCCTCCGCCGACGCACCGGGCGGGGTGGCGACCTGGCAGTGGTGGCTGCGCCCGGCATCCGACGGGCGTCGCACCCGGCTGCTCAGCCGGCAGCGCCTGTCCTATCCTCCGACGGTGGGGATGCACGTGCTGTGGCACCTGGTCGAGCCGGTCGGGTTCGTCATGGAGCGGCGGATGCTCCTCGGCGTCAAGCGCCGTGCCGAGAGCGGCGGCCGATGACCGCCCTGCACGACCGCAGACCCGCCGGTGACCCGGTGGCCCCCGGGTCGTCCGCGCTGGCCATCGAGGTCGCCGACCTCTCCCGCTCCTTCGGCGGCACCGCGGTGCTCGACGGGGTCGACCTCGCCGTGGACCCGGGTGGGGTGTTCGGGCTGCTCGGCCCCAACGGCGCCGGCAAGACGACGACCGTGCGCGTCCTCACCGGGGTGCTGCACCCCGACCGGGCCGACCGGCTGCGCGTGCTCGGTCACGACCTGCCCGACGGCATCGCGCAGGTGCGCCCGCACATCGGGGTGCAGACCGACACCGCGCTCTACGAGCGGCTGACCGGCCTGGACAACCTCACCTACTTCGGCCGGCTGTACGGCATGTCGCGACCGGATGCCGAGAAGGCGGCACGCGCGCTGCTGGACCGGTTCGGCCTGGCCGACCGGCAGGGCGACCGGGTCGGCACCTACTCCAAGGGCATGAAGCAGAAGGCGCTGATCGCCCGCGCGCTGGTCTCCGACCCCGAGCTGGTCTTCCTCGACGAGCCGACGGCGGGCCTGGACCCGGAGGCTGCGCACGAGCTGATGGCCTACATCCACGACCTGTCCACCGAGCAGGGCCGAACGTTCTTCATCACCTCGCACCGCCTCGAGGAGATGGAGTCGGTGTGCACGCGGGTTGGGGTGCTGTCCGGCGGCCGGATCGCGGCACAGGGCGCGCCCGCCGACGTGGCCCGGATGCTGGTGCCGGAGGTGCGCGTGCGGGTCACGCTCGCGCCCGGCGGGGTTCTCGACGAGCCCGCGGTCGCGGCCCTGCCGGGCGTGCGGGCCGTGACGGCCGTCGAGGGGGGCGCCGTGGTCGAGCTGGGCAGCCGGCCCGAGGTTCCGGCCGTGGTGCGGGCGATCGCCGGGATGCCGGGTGACCTCCTCGGCGTCGCCGAGGAGCCGCCCACGCTGGAGGAGGCCTACCTGCGCCTCGTCCGCGCGCAGGAGCAGCCCGCCTCCGGCGGTGGCGCATGAGGCGCGGCAGCGTGGTCTGGACCATCGCGGCCAAGGACCTGCGCGAGAGCACCGCGACCAGCCAGGTGCTCGCGCCCGTGGCCATCGTCCCGTTCGTCTTCGTCGTGCTCTACCCGGTCGGGCTTCTGCTCGCCCTGCGCTCGATGAGTGCGGCCGACGCGCGCGACCTCATCGCGAAGATCCCCACCTCCGCCTTCCCCGGGACCGGCGAGCTGACCGCGCAGGGGCAGGCCGCCTACCTCGCCACGGTCTACCTGTTCGCCGGCTTCTTCCTCATCATCCCGACCATGGTGGCGGTGGTGCTGGCCGCCAACAGCTTCGCCGGCGAGAAGGAGCGGCACACGCTCGAGGGGGTGCTCTACACCCCGGTCAGCGACACCGCGCTGGTCGTCGGCAAGATCCTGGGCGCCGTCCTGCCCGCCGTCGTCGTGTCGTGGGCGTGCTTCGGCGTCTACGCCGTGCTGGTCAACGTCCTGGGAAACCCCCTGGTCGGGCAGTGGTACTTTCCGACCCTCAACTGGTGGGTGATGATGCTGCTCGTCGTGCCCGCGGTGGCGGTGTTCGTCACCGCCTGCGTGGTGTGGGTGTCGGCGCGCGTCGGCTCCTACCAGTCGGCCAACTCGATCGCCGGCTTCGCCGTGCTGCCGCTGATCCTGCTCGTCCTCGGCCAGGCGACCGGCGTGATGCTCCTCGGGCCGGCCCTGTTCGCGGTGCTCGGCATCGTGCTGGCCGTGCTCGACATCGTGCTGATGCGCTGGATCATCGCCACGTTCGACCGCGAGAGGGTCGTCGCGGCGTTCCTCTAGCCACGGGACAAATGGCGCCCCGGGCGGGACACTCGGGTGGCCGGCACCCGGCCGGGACCTCGGAAGGGAGTGGTCATGGACGTCAGTACCGCAGCGGACCGTCTCGAGCACGCGCGCCGGAACCTCACCGGGCTCACCCCCTTCTCCCGGGAGGCGACCGGGCTGACCGAGGAGGATGCCTGGGCGGTCGCGGCCGAGGTCGACCGGCGACAGGGCGAACGCGGCCGGCACCACACCGGGTACAAGCTGGGCTGGACCTCCGCGGCCATGCGTGAGGCGCTGGGCATCGACACGCCCAACTTCGGGTCGCTCTGGGACGACATGGCCAGCGTCGACACCTTGGCGGTGTCGAGCCTGCGGCACCCGAAGGCCGAGCCCGAGTTCGCGTTCTGCGCCGACTCGCGCCTGTCCGGACCCGACGTGGATGCCGGCGCCGTGCGACGGGCGGGGCGCTGGGCCGTGTCCCTGGAGGTCGTCGACCCTCGCTGGGAGTCCTACGACTTCACCTGGCTGGACAACACTGCCGACGGCTCGTCGGCTGCTGCGTACTGCGTGGGGCCGTTCGTGGCGGTCGACGTCGCGCCGGAGGACCTGGAGCTGACCATGGCGTTCGACGGCGAGCAGCGCTCCGGGCGCGGCAGCGCGGCGATGGGCTCCCCCGCCGAGGCCGTCGCCTGGCTCGTGCGGCAGCTGGCGGGCCGTGGTGCCGCACTCGAGGCGGGGATGATCGTGCTCACCGGCGGCATCACCGCGCCGGTCGACCTGCGGCCCGGGCTGCGCATCGACGTGAGCTCACCGCAGCTGGGCCCGTGCCGGCTGGTCTGCAATTAGGGCCGCTCAGCCGCTGTCGGCCGGGGCCGGCGGGGTCTGCGGGGTCGCCGGGCTGCCGAGTGGGGTCAGGTCGACCCCGCTCTCGGGCAGCGCGGTGACCGGCTCGACCAGGTCGGCGAACCCGTGGCTGACCTCGGCGCACACCTTGAGGTTCGCCGGCCCGTAGCCGCCCTCCAGGAAGTGGTTCACGGCGCTGCTGGCGACCCGCACCGACAGTGCCCGGTCGTTGCGGATGAGGCGCAGCCCACCGGAGAAGGGGCTCGCCGCGGCCTTGCCACCGAGTTTGCCCTTCGTCCCGATGACGAGGTTGTCGACCTTGTACATCAGGTTGAGCGGGTTGTGCCGGATCGGGTCGGAACCGCTGGCGACGTAGTGGGCGAGCAACGGCACGTCGAAGACGAGGCCGGCGGCGTGGGCCTCGCGCGCCATCCACAGCAGCGAGGTGTCCGACAGCCCGGTGTCGGAGTAACCGCCCCCGACGTCGGAGTGCGCCCCCTCGAACCACACCTGCTTGACCCGCGGGTCCTCCGTCGCGGCATCGGCCCGGTCCGCAGCGGCCTCCCAGAAGGTGGGGGCGAACTTCAGCCGCGTCTCGTCGATCGCCAACGCGTGGCGCGCCTGCAGCACCTGGCCGCTCAGCTGCACGTCGTGGAACCGGGGCGCCCGCTGCAGCCCGGGCACGCCGAGCGCCCCGACCGTGTCGAAGACCCCGAGGAAGCTCACCTTCACGGCATTGCAGTGGTCGTGCCTGAACTCCTCGACGCTGTCGCCGAAGGCGCCGTGCGGCCCTTGGGTGCGCTGGTACATGTGCACAGCGCTGGGGAGCCGTTCCTCGACCAGCGACACCCTGGTGAGCAGGCCGACCCGGCCCACCATGCCGGCCACCGAGCGCGCCGTGTACGCGCCCCGGCTGAAGCCGACGATGAAGACCTCGTCACCCGGTTCGTAGTTCTGCGCCAGGAACCGGTAGCAGGCAATCACGTTGTGGAACAGCCCGAAACCGAAGGCACCACCCAGCACCTTGTCGGCCCCGTAGCTGCCGGCGCCGACCCCGCTGACGTAGTACACGAGCTGGTGGACGCCCCCGGTGGCGACGGGGTCGGTCTGCACCGTGCGCGCGATCTTCTCCACGTTCGTCACGGTCTGGCTGTCGGGCTTGTTCCACGTGCCGTCACAGCAGACCACCAGGCGCTTCATGAGGTGATGCTGACAGACCTCACCCGATTGCACATGGCCCGACCGGGCCATTGCGTTTCGGCCTGACCACTGCCGGATGCCGGCCGCGCGCGCACGGTCCCGGGTCAAGTCCCGAACGCAGAAGTTCGGATGTCGCGCCGTAATTGCTGCGCGGCATCCGAAGTCCTGCGTGCGGAGGGCCGCATCTTGCCGGGCGCCGCGGCACCGTGTCGTTGCTCGGTTCCGGTCCGGCGAGTCCTAGATTGCAGGTATGGCAGACATCCTGTTGGGGCTCTTCGCGATCGTTGCCGGAGTCGTCATGCTCTTCGCCGGCCAGTTCGTGCTGCGGTTCGTCCTCCCGATCTGGGGGTTCTTCGCTGGGTTCGCTTTCGGCTCGGGGCTGTTCGCCGCGCTCGCGGACGAGCGCGTGCTCGGCACCTTGCTCGGCTGGGTCTCCGGGTTCGTCTTCGCCCTGATCTTCGCGGTACTCGCCTACCTCTACTTTGCGGTGGCCGTCATCGTGGCCATGGCCGCCTTCGGCTTCGCGATCGGTGCCGGCCTCGTCGTCGCCCTGGGCATCGACTGGAACTGGGTCGCCATCCTCGCGGGGCTGGCCGTCGGCGCCATCCTCGGCGTGGTGTCGGTGTTCGCGAACATGCCGATGATCGTGCTCGCGCTGGTGAGCTCCCTCGCCGGGGCAGCCAGCGTGGTGGGCGGCCTGATGCTGGTCTTCGGCTCGCTCAACTCCGCCGAGTTCACCCAGCGCGCCATGATCAACGGCCTGCAGGGCAGCTGGGGCTGGTCGGTGACCCTGCTGGTGCTGGCCGTCGTCGGCTTCGTCGCACAGACCCGCACCCGGGTGAACCGGCGACGCACCATCAACGAGGCCTGGTACGCCGAGCGCGTCTGACCAGCCCGGATGACGCGCGCCGGCGCCTGCGCGGAATAGCCGCGCCCGTGTCGTGGCTGGAGGATGGGTGAGCGACCCTTCCCCCGCCCTGTCCGTCCTCGACCTCGTGCCGGTGCGCAGCGACCAGAGCACCGCAGACGCGCTCGCCGCGACCCGTCGGCTCGCCCGCCTCGCCGACGAGCTCGGATTCCGGCGCTACTGGCTCGCCGAGCACCACAACATGCCGGCGGTCGCCGCCACCAACCCCCCGGTGCTGGTCGCGATGGTCGCCGCAGTCACCGAGCAGATCCGCGTCGGCTCGGGCGGCGTGATGCTGCCCAACCACGCACCGCTCGTCGTCGCCGAGCAGTTCGCCCTGCTCGAGGCCGCCCACCCCGGGCGCATCGACCTCGGCATCGGGCGGGCACCGGGCACCGACCCGGTGACCGCGTGGGCGCTGCGGCACGGAGGCGGCGGCGTGGAGGACGACGCCGTGGGGCGCTTCCCCGAGTACGTCGAGAACATCACCGCCATGCTCTCGCCCGAGGGCGTCGGCCTGCGCCTCGCCACAGGCACCCACACCCTCCGGGCCACACCGCGCGCGATCTCGGTGCCGGGTGTCTGGTTGCTCGGCTCGTCGGACTACTCGGCCCGGCTCGCCGCCGCGCAGGGGCTGCCGTACGTCTTCGCGCACCACTTCTCGGGCCGAGGCACGGCCGAGGCGCTGGCGTTGTACCGCACCGAGTTCCAGCCCTCGGCGGAGCTCTCCCGTCCTCGAACCTTCCTCACGGTCAATGCCGTCGTGGCCGCGACGCAGGAGGAGGCCGACCGGCTCGCCCTGCCGAACCTGCGGTCGATGGTGGCCCTGCGCACCGGGCAGCCGCTGCACGCGCAGCAGCTCGTGGAGGACGTCGAGGAGGGCGGGCTCGACCTCGCCACCGGCGACCTGGCCCGTCAGATGCTGGACCGGTGGGTGGTCGGCACGCCCGAGTCGGCTGCGGCGCAGGTGAGCGAACTCGCCACCACGTTCGGGGTCGACGAGGTGATGGTGCACCCTGTAGCCGGCGCGATCCGCGGCACGGCCACCGACCGGTCCCCGGCCCGCGAGGAGACCCTCCGGCTGCTCAGCGCGGCGCTCGGCTGACCGACCAGCGGCTGGGCCCGTCGGGCCCGTCGGGCGGCGGGTCAGGACGCGAGCTGGGCGATGATCCCGTTCGCGAGGAGCCAGACCCCGACGCCGCCCAGCACGACGTCGATGACCGTCTGCCGGTTGGTCTCGATGCGTCGCCGCAGGGTCTGCAGGCGCGCGTCGGTGGCCTCGGGATAGAGGCTCGAGAAGATCTGGGCTGCGAGGTAGGTCGACGAGCAGACGACGATGACGACCGCCATGCCGAGCACCTGACTGGCGCCCGCGCTCGTCGCGCTCAGGACGGCCGCGACCGCCGCGGCGACGATGGGCCAGCCCTGGGTCAGGGCGGCGATCACCGCGGAGCCGACCAGCCCGGCGTTCTTCTCGGTGGTCGAGACCTCAGGCTCCTCAGGCTTGTCGGGCGTTTCCGATGCGTTCCGGGGTCCGCGGATCCTGCGGACCGCCAGCACGGCCAGCGCCAGGAGGCCCATGGCGATCTGCACCCAGCCCGCGACCGCGACCGTGGAGTTCGAGCTCTGCTGTACGTCTCCGGCCACGGTGATCGTGAGGACCATGACGACCAGGGCGCAGAGCACCCAGCCGACCACGAACCCCCAGCCGTCGCGGCGCCCGCCGCGCGTGAGGATGACGATGTACGCGACGATGCCGACGGGCTGCACCGCGGCGAACAGCGCCCACGCAATGGCTGTGATCACAGCGCAGTATGGCAGCGGCGCGACCCGAGGCCCATGCCTCCGCACGTCGTGGGACGCAGGTCACGGCGTGCGCTGGGTGTGGTCGGCGGCCAGCATCAGGTAGATGGCGGCCGTCCAGGTGTACGCCCGGTCACGCAGCCCGGCACCGGTGCGCGCGTCGAAGTTCTCGGCGAACCGGGAGCGCTCGCACAGCGCGCGGAACCGGGCGCTCACGGCATCCGCGAGGTCGGTGAACCCGCTGGCCCGCAACCCGTCCTCGAGCAGGGCGGTTGAGGGGGCCCAGATCGGGCCACGCCAGTAGCCGTCGTCCTCGTACCGCGGGGAGCTCGGCAGCTCCGTGGCCAGGCCGTGCTCGTTCGGCCCGGGAGCACACCGCGGGCCACGAGCTCGGAGCCGGTCAACAGCTCGTCGAGCAGGGCGGTGAGCAGCTCATCGCGCTGGGTGGGCCAGATCACGGACGGCCAGGCTCGGGGGTCATCGCGACCACCGCGTGGAAGCCGTTGCGGTGGGAGACGTGGTGCACCCGGTCACTGGTGCGGTGTGGCGCGACGACCGGCGACAGGTTGAGCCAGCACCCGCCACGGGAGAACGGCACCTCGCGCACGTCTAAGGCGACGCGGTCAGGGTCGTCCAGGGGCGCAGGGCCTCCACGGCATGCGCCTGGGGTGGGGTCGGGGGTCATGCCTGCCGCTCAGCGGTTCGGTGCGGGACAACCGGCGCGCAGCCCCACCCTAAGGAGCGGGTGGCTCGTCGTAGGGGCGGCCGCCGCGCTCGGCGGCCTGCCGCCCGGCCGCCAGCTGGAACGGCGAGATGCCCCCGGGCTCCCACGGCCCGGCGCTGCCCAGGGCGAGTGCCCGCGGCGACTTCTCGGGAATGGCCAGCTCGCGCCGCAGCACGTCGACCGGGCGGTCGGCCACGGCGAACCAGTCGAGGGTCATGAAGTCCTGGCTGCCGGCGGTGAGGGCCCCGCGGCGCATCGCGTCGGCGAGGCGTTCCGCCATGCCGCTGTGCTCGAGGTGGCCCGGGTCGGCGTCGAACAACCCCATCCCGTGCCGCACCACACCCGTCTCGAAGAGGCTGACCACCATCGCCAGCAGGCTGAAGGCGCGCGGGTCGTCGTTGGCCCGGGCGATGTAGCCGAAGACCTCGAGCTCGCTCTCGAGCGCCGTGCCGTAGTCGGCCAGCACGTGCACCCAGTCGTGCTGGGCCAGCAGCGGAGGTGCCGACCCCGCGGTGCCCGGGACGGCGAACCCCCTCGCCAGGTAGAAGTCGTGCACCCCCCGGCCGATGGTCCCGGGCTCGAGCGTACCGAGGTCGGTCCACCGGCGCGCGAGCTGCGGGTCCGCCTCCTGCGCGACCCAGACCGAGTCCCTCAGGGCCGACTGCTCGCCCGAGCCCGACCCGCCGTCGGGGTGGGGCAGCAGGTCGCGCGGCAGTGTGGTGCCGAGGTGCCCCAGCCGGTCGAAGTCGGCGACAGCGAGGTCGAAACCACCGTCGGCGAACGACGCGGTCAGCTCGAGGAGCTGCCCACTGATGCTGAGCTCCTCGCAGAACTCGGACACCCGACGCAAGGCCGCGGGGTCCGGGGGGCGCCGCACCAGAGCGCCGAGCGCCATCACCTGGCACACCCGCTCGCGGAAGGCGGCATTGCGGCGCTCCAGGGCGTGCGCGAACTCCTCGGGGGTGATGGTCTCGGGCTCCGGGAGGTCCTTCGCGCCCGTCAGGGCCACCGTGACCGAGCGCAGCAGCAGGTCCTGAAGTGGGGACAGCCCGGCCGCCCCGCCCCCGACGGCCTGCACGAGCGCCCGCCAGATGTGGCCGATCTCGGCGGGTGACGGAGTCGTCAGCAGCGCGGCGCCCGCCCCCGGAAGTGGTACTGGCATGCCCCATGATCACCCGGCGCATCCCGGATGCCGAGGGTCGTTCGCCTACGGCTGAACCGAGGCCGTCCCCGGGCCGGCACGCTTGCGGCCGCAGGCGGGCCTCTCGCCGCCGACGGCCGCCGAAGCGACAAACCGGTCGCCGTCGACCGTGCCGGTTGCCTAGAGTGCCTGACCATGGATGGACGGGCGCTGGTGCTCGGTGGGGGTGGATCGGCCGGCAACGCCTGGCTGGTCGGCGTCGTCGCGGGCCTGGCCGACGCCGGTCTCGACGCGACCGGCGCCGACCTGGTCGTCGGCACCTCGGCCGGTGCGACCGCCGCGGCCCAGCTGACCGGTGCGAGCCCGGTCGGGCTGCTGGCCGGCATCCTGGCTGCCCAGCCGCCACCGACCAGGGTCGCGACGGGCCCCGGGCGCGATCGAGGGGCGCCGGTCGTGAACCACCTGGAGCGCACCGGGCGCATCATCGCGGCCGCCGACGGCCCGGCCGACATGCGGCGCCGGTTGGGCGCGGCGGCGCTCGAGCTGGATGCCGGGTCCGACGGTTCGAGGTCGGCGCGGTGGCGCGCCGCGGTCACCGCCCGGCTGCCCACCACGCGCTGGCCGGATCGACCGCTGCTGATCACGGCGGTCGACGCCCGCACGGGTGAGCCGGTGGTCTTCGACAGCCACAGCGGGGTCGACCTCGTGGATGCCGTCGCTGCCAGCACGTCCAGCGGCTCGCCGTACGCCATCGGCGAGAACCGTTACCTCGACGGGGGCTACCGCCGCAACGAGAACGCCGACCTGGCCGCCGGGTTCGCCCGGGTGCTGGTGCTCTCACCCCTCGGTGGGCGGACCCGCCACCCGCTGGAGTGGGGCACGAACCTGGCTGCGCAGGTCGACGAGCTGCGCTGGGCCGGCAGCACCGTCGAGACGATCCTGCCGGATGCGAACTCCCGCAACGCTTTCGGCGACAACCTGATGGACCTCTCGACTCGCGCGCCGGCCGCCCGATCCGGGTACGCCCAGGGCGGTTCTCTCGCACGGCAGCTCGCCGACTTCTGGGGGTGAGTGACGCTGCGGGCGCCCGGGGCGCGGTCAGCCGGCGCGGGTGCGGGTGGGGGTGCGGGTGACGACGTGGTCGGTGTCGCGCTCGAGGGTCAGGGCGGTGTTGACCAGCCCGACGTGACTGAACGCCTGGGGGGTGTTGCCCAGCTGTCGCTGTGCGTGCGGGTCCCACTCCTCGCTGAGCAGGCCGACGTCGTTGCGCAGCTCGAGCAGCCGCTCGAAGAGATCGCGCGCCTGGCGTTCGCGGCCCGTGAGCGCGAGCGCGTCCGCCAACCAGAAGCTGCAGGCGATGAATGCGCCCTCCGAGCCGGGAAGCCCATCGACCGTGCCGTGCTCCGACGTCGGGTCGGCATCGGTGCGGTACCGCAGCACGAACCCGTCCTCACACAGCTCACGCTGCACGGCATCCACCGTGCCGACGACCCTGGGGTCGTGGGGCGGGAGGAACCCGACGCGCGGGATGAGCAGCAACGCGGCATCCAGGCCCGTGGACCCGTAGTACTGGGTGAAGGTGCCTCGCTCGGCGTCGAAGCCCCGCGCGCACACCTCCGCGTGGATGGCGTCGCGGGTCGCCCTCCACCGTTTCAACGGCGCGTTCAGGCCGGATGCCTCGGCGGTGTCGATCATCCGGTCCAGGCCCACCCACGCCATGACCTTGGAGTGCACGAAGTGCTGTTGCGGCCCACGCACCTCCCACAGCGAGCTGTCGGGGCGCTGCCAGGCCCCCTCGAGGTAGTCGGTGAGCAGGCTCTGCAGGGTCCAGGCGTCGTGGTGGCTGGCGAGCCCGGCAGCGCGAGCGCTGTACAGGCCGTCGAGCAGCTCGCCGTACACGTCGAGCTGGAACTGACCGGCGGCCTCGTTGCCGACCCTCACCGGCCCCGACCCCTCGTACCCGTCGAGCCAGGGCAGCTCGGTCTCGGGCAGCCGGCGACGCCCGGTCAGTGAGTACATGATGTGCAGGTCCTCGGGGTCGCCGGCCACGGCTCGCAGCAGCCAGTCGCGCCATGCCTTGGCCTCGTCGGTGTACCCGCCGCCGGTGAGCGCTTGTAGCGTGAAGGCGGCGTCGCGCAGCCAGCAGTAGCGGTAGTCCCAGTTGCGCGGGCCGCCGATCTGTTCGGGCAACGAAGTGGTGGCTGCCGCCGTGATGCCACCGCTCGGGGCGTAGGTCAGCGCCTTGAGCACCAGCAGCGAGCGCCGAACGGCATCGCCGTACTGGCCGTCGTAGGTGCACCGGCCGATCCACTTCGTCCAGAACTGCTCGGTCTCCTCCAGTGCCACCTCGGGGTCGTAGCGCGGTGGCTCGTCCTGGTACGAAGGAACCCAGGTGAGCACGAACGGAACTCGTTGGCCGCCTTCGACGGTGAACTCCGCCAGGCTCCGCATGTTTCGTCCCTCGAGGTGCACCGGCGAGTCGAGCCACAACGAGTCGGGCCCGGCCACCGCCACCCATCGGCCACCGGCGTGCCGCACCCAGGGCACGACCCGCCCGTAGTCGAACCGGGCCACCAGCTCGACCCCCATGCGCACCCGCCCGCTGACGCCGACGACGATGCGGATCAGGTCGGGCTGGGTCTGCCGGATCGGCATCAAGTCGATGACCGTGACGGTGCCCCCGGCGGTCTCCCACGTCGACTCCAGGATCATCGTGTCGTCGCGGTAGGCGCGCCGGGTGCAGACCCCGCCGCTCATCGGGGCGATGCGCCAACGGCCGGCCTTGGGGCCACCGAGCAGTGACGCGAAGGCGGCCGAGGAGTCGAACCTCGGCAGGCACAGCCAGTCCATCGAGCCGTCGCGGGCAACCAGCGCCGCCGTCTGCAGGTCGGCGACGACGGCGTAGTCCTCGATCCGCGACGGTGGGACACCCGCCCACAGTCCCGTGTCGCCCAGGTCCGGCTGGCGCCGGTCGGATGCCGTCCGCCCCCGTTGGCCGGGCGAGCCCACCCCCACGTCGGAGTTGGCCTCCGCCACCTCGGTTGCGGCCGGGTCCATCGTCTCGGGGGCGGGTTCCGCCGGGTCGCTCACGTCGGTCATCCGGGTCAGTGCGGCTCGTCCGGCGTCTGGGTCGACTCGTGCCTGGTGCGTTCCGGGTGCTCCGTACGCTCGTCGGACTCCGCGAGGATGGCGCGCGCCTGCAGCTCGGGGTCGGGGCTGCCCACCGCGGCCTCCTCGGGCAGGAGCTCGGCGCGGGCGCTGACCCGGTCGTCGTCGACAGATCGTTCGCTCATCGTCCGAACCTACTCGTCGGAGATCGATGACGACGCCTTGACCAGCCACGTTGTCGAGGGTGACCCACCCACCCCACCCCGACTTCGTGCGACTTACCCACGGTTTTCGGGGTCCTCCGGTGCGAGAACCGTGCGTAAGTCGCACGAGGTCGGGGCTTGACACCCGGGGGGGATACCGGGGCCGCGTAGGCGGGATGACGGGTCGGGGCCGGCGTCAGCCGACCTGGCTGACGCTCACCGTGCCGTCCGCGACGTGCCAACGCTGGTCGAGCCGCACGTTGTCGAGCAGCCGCCGGTCGTGCGAGACGAGCAGCAGCGACCCGTCGTAGGACTCCAGGGCCTCCTCGAGCTGTTCGATCGCCGGCAGGTCGAGGTGGTTGGTGGGCTCGTCGAGCACGAGGAGGTTGACCCCCGGGCCTGGAGCAGCGCCATGGCGGCACGGGTCCGCTCGCCGGGCGAGAGCCGGCCGACGACGCTCGAGACCTGGTCGGCCTTGAGGCCGAACTTGGCGAGCAGCGTGCGCACCTCGGCGGGGGCCAGGTCGGGCATCACCGCCTCGAACGCGTCACCCAGGCGAGCGTCCTCGGCCAGTCCGGTGCGGGCCTGGTCGATCTCGCCCACCGCCACCGAGGCACCCAGGCCGGCCCGTCCGGCATCCGGGGCGAGCCGGCCCAGCAGCAGCCGCAGCAGGGTCGTCTTGCCGGCACCGTTGGGGCCGGTGACGCCGATCCGGTCGCCGGCACTCACCTGGAGCGATGCCGGGCCGAACGTGAACCGGCCCAGGCGCACGCTGGCGTCGTCGAGCGTCGCGACGACCGAGCTGGAGCGCGGGGCGTTGCCGATCGTGAACTGCAGCGACCACTCCTTGCGCGGCTCCTCGACCTCCTCGAGGCGTGCGATCCGCGACTCCATCTGACGCACCTTCTGGCCCTGCTTCTCCGAGGACTCCATCTGCGCCCTGCGGCGGATCTTGTCATTGTCGGGCGACTTCTTCATGGCGTTGCGCACGCCCTGCGAGCTCCACTCCCGCTGCACCCGGGCGCGCCTGACCAGGTCGGCCTTCTTGTCGGAGAACTCCTCGTAGGCCTCACGCGCGTGCCGGCGCGCGGCGGCCCGCTCCTCGAGGAACGCGTCGTACCCGCCGTCGTAGACCGCGACCCTGCCCTGGGCGAGGTCGAGCTCGACGATGCGCGTGACCACCCTCGAGAGGAACTCGCGGTCGTGGGAGACGAGCACCACCCCGGCGCGCAGGCCCCGCACGAACCCCTCGAGGCGCTCCAGCCCGGCGAGGTCGAGGTCGTTGGTCGGCTCGTCGAGCAGCACGACGTCGAAGCGGCTCAGCAGCAGGGCTGCCAGGGCGGCGCGGGCGGCCTGCCCGCCGGACAGGGAGGTCATCGCCGCGTCCGCGTCGACGTCGAGACCGAGGTCGGCCAGCATCGGGCCCAGCCGGTCGTCGAGGTCAGGGGCGCCGCTGGCCTGCCAGTGGTCGAGGCGGTGCGCGAACGCGTCCTCCGCCGCGCGGGTGTGGTCGTCCTCGCCGAGGGCGGCCGCGGCCTGCTCCATCGCGGCGGTCGCCGCGGCGGCTCCGGTGCGGCGGGCGACGTAGTGGCCGACGGTCTCGCCCACGATGCGCTCGTGCTCCTGCGGGAGCCAGCCGACGAAGGCGTCGGCGGGCGCGGTCGAGACCGAGCCGGCCAGCGGCTCGAGGTCACCGGCCAGGATCCGCAGCAGCGTGGTCTTGCCCGCGCCGTTCGCACCGACCACCCCCACGACGTCCCCGGGCGCCACCGTGAGGTCGAGCGACTCGAACAGGGTGCGATGGGCGTGGCCACCGGCGAGGTTCTTGACGACCAGGTCCGCACTCATCCGAGCATCGTAGGTTTCCCCGGCGTCCGAGACCGAAGGGGTTTCTCGTCGGGCTGGCTGCCAGGTGATGCCGGAGGCGCGGCAGGGCGCGCTCGGTGCATCACCGCGCCGGTGATCGAGGCACCAGGTGATGCCGGGCGCGAGGCAGGGCGCGCACGGCGCACCACCCCACCGGTGATCGAGGCACCAAGTGATGCCAGGCGCGCGACAAGGCGCGACCGACGCCGAGTGGCGACACGGGTCCGGGCTGCGCGTCGCCGGCAGCACCGAGGCCCTGACCATGGCCGTCACCGGACGCGCGGCCGCCCTCGACGACCTCGAAGGTCCCGGCGTCGACCTGCTGGGAGCCCGGCTCTGACCGGGTCAGCGCCGAGCGGGCCGCGGGCCGCGCTGGAAGCCCCGGTGACCGGCATCCGAGGGCTCTATCATCACGGTGCGGGCGACACCGACGGGGGTGCGTCGTCGATGCTCAGCACGATGAGCGGGCTGTGCTCGAGCATCTCCGGCACGTCGGTGCGCCGCCACCGCGTGGCCGCCGCCTCGATGAACGGCCGGCGTTCGTCGAGGTCCGTGACGACCCGTGCCGTCGCGGGCACGTCGGCCACGACCGACTGCTTCAGGTGCACGACGACGTGCGGATCGGCGGCAACGTTGTGGATCCAGTCGCGGGTGCGGTCGGCGCGCGGCATCCCGGTGATGTAGAGCCGGCCGTCGTCATGGTGCAGGAAGATCTCGATGCGGCGCGGCTGCCCGGACCTGCGGCCGGTCGTGGTCAGGTCGATGACCTGGCTCTGGTTCAGCGCCGTCCGGGTGACGTCGTCCAACGTGCTGTTCGCGTCCACTGCTGGTCCTCTCGACCGGAACCGACTCCACGACCGACCGGCTCGGATGCCGCGGGCGTGCAGGAAGGGAACAGGCACACGCCGCGCGTTACTCCCGACGCGTCGGCGGTCAGTCGTCCATCGCCTCGATGCCGAGCTCGGCCAGCTCGCCCATCCGCTCGCGGAGGTGGGCGACGAGCTCGGGCGCAGGAGGCTCCCATCCGGTGACCTCCTCGACCACGCGCAGCGGCTGGGTCGTGCGGTACGACCGGGTCGGGTTGCCGGGGAAGCGCTTGTCGGTGACGTTCGGGTCGTCCTCAATGGTGCCGACCGGCTCGACCCGGTAGACCCGGGCGGGGCCTTCGCCGCGAGCCAGCTCGGCGGCCAACGGCGCGCCCTCGCTGCCGGCCGTCAGGTAGATGTGGTTGGCCGGGCGCCGCGAGCCGTAGTTCGAGCTCCAGCCGGGCGTGAGCAGGTCGCCGGCCCGCAGGTCGGCACGCGTTCCGTGGAAGAACGGGCCGGGGTCGTCGACCACCCGGGGCGGCGGCGGTGGGTCGCGCAAAAAGTTGTCGAGGCGTTGCATCAGCACGGCCACCCGGGTGCGCCCCGTCTCCGCCCGCGGGTAGCGGGTGAGCACGTCGACGAGAACCGGTGTCGCCCGGGTGGCCGCGGCCGTGATGACGTACTCGGCAACGACCGGGTCGTCGCCGCGGGCGAGTTCGGCCGCCCGGGCCGCGTGGGTGGCGGAGCCGAGGATGTGGCGCACCTGGGTCGCCTTCGCCAGCGGATGGAGGTAGGCCGCCGCGGCCGCAGCACCGGCAGCGGTGGCCGCGTGGCTGGCGGCCGGGGTGGCGGCCTCCTTCGCGGCGCGGAGTGCGTCGGCCGATGCGATGCGCTGGAGGCGTGACCGGGGCGCTCCGGCGGCGAACGTGCGCGCGGCATCCAGGGCCGCCGCGGGGCGCGGGTCGTCGGGGCACGCCTTGGTGAAGATGACCAGAGCCGGCGCCGCGCAGGCCACAGCGTACGCGGCTACCGCGCGCAGTTCGGCCATCGTCAGCTCGAAGTCCCCGGAACCCGTCGGCATCCCCGCCATGGTGGCACGCGGCGCCCGCTCCCGTCAGCCGGGGCCACTCCTCACGGGCCAGCCCTTCGCGGCGACGTACCAGAGCGCCGACGTCAGCACCGCACTGACGAGGAGGGCGAACAGCAACTCGCCGGCAGCCGGCAGGAACCACCCCGGTGCCCGCAGGGACCGCACCGCGAGCACCTTCACGACCAGGGCCACGCGGAAGCCCAGGGTCGTCGTGCCAACCAGGGTCGGGTCGTGCACCGTGTCGAACACCACGACGAGCACTGCGACGACGGCACCCGCACCGAACGCCGCCAGCGGGACAACCATCCCCCGGGCTGCGCGCTCCTGCCATGCGGGTCAGCATGCGCCTGACCCGGCGCGCACGGAACTCGAGAGCCGGTCGTCGTCCTCACGGCTCCACGTGTCTCACTCCAGGATGAGGGCGAGCTCGGTGACCTGCACCCCACGCCAGTCGACGGTCGCCGGCGGCTCGTCGACGAGCCGGAAGCCCACCTTCTCGAGCACGCGACGAGAAGCGAGGTTGGCCCCGGCGACCCGCGCGTGCAGGGGCCGCTGGGTCTCGATGGTGAGGAGCTGCCGCAGCGCCTCGGTGGCGATGCCCTGGCCCCAGCAGGCCGGGTCGATCCAGTAGGTCACCTCGCGCTCGCCGTCGATGCTGAACGCGCCGATGGTGCCGGCCAGCCGCCCGTCGTGCACCACGGCCCGGACGAGCACCGACTCATCGGCTCGGAGCCTGCGGTGGTGGGCGTCGAAGGCCGCGCGGTTGGTGGGGTCCTCCCGGGTGAACACCGCCATGCGGTTGGCTCGCGGGTCGCTCTCCCACGCGAACACCGAGTCGAGGTCGGCATCGTCGAGGGCACGCAGGGTGGTCGTCATGGCTGACGAGGCTACGGCCGGGGGCCGACAGCCGCCGGGATGCCGGTTCGCCGCGCACGAGAGCCCGGGCCGCCCGTCGCCGTCGGACTTGGCAAGTCCTCCAGCGGCGGGCGGCCCGGGCTGTGCGGTGGTCGGCGAGCCGACCTCGGTCGTCAGTCGTCCTTGTGTCCGCGTGTGGCGCGGGGCTTCATCTCGAACCGCACACCGTTGGATGCAGTCGCACCCTTCGGGGTCACGGTGACCAGCACCTTGTACTCGTGGGTGTACCAGCGCATCCTCAGGTGCTCGTACCGCGACGGCAGCGACACCGCGTTCGTCGCGGGAACGACGACGACGATGCGGGTCGTGGTCCACGAGACGGCCTTCGCGCTGGCCGAGCCGAACTTCACGACGCCAGGTCGGCCGAAGCCCTTGCCAGTGATGGTCACCCGGTCGCCCACGTGTCCCTCGTACTTCGACAGGCGGTTGATGGATGCCGGGGACGGCGACGGCGGGACCGTCTCGGTGACCGTCAGCGCCACGTTGCTCGAGGTGCTGGAGGTGAACAGCGCCGCGTTGGTCGGGGTGAACACCGCGTGGTAGGAGTAGCTGCCCACGGGGATGTTCGTCAGGGACATGCCGGCCGAGCCACCGGTCAGCGTGGCGCTACCCAGCGAGGTGGCGCCGTTGAAGAACTGCACCGTGCCCGCAGCACCCGCACCGGTGACCGTCGCGGTCAGGGTACGAGCCGCCGGGGCGGTCGCGGTGGCCGTGGCCGGCGACATCGCCAGCGCGGTGGTGGTGGTGACCTGAACCGGCGGGGCCGCGGTGACCGTGAAGGCCACGTTGCCCGAGGTGCTCGAGGTGAACAGCGCCGCGTTGGTCGGGGTGAACACCGCGTGGTACGAGTAGCTGCCCACGGGGATGTTCGTCAGGGACATGCCGGCCGAGCCACCGGTCAGCGTGGCGGTCCCGAGCGAGGTGGCGCCGTTGAAGAACTGCACGGTGCCCGCAGCACCCGCACCGGTGACGGTCGCGGTCAGCGTGCGAGCTGCCGGGGCAACCGCAGTCGCGGTGGCCGGCGACATCGCCAGGGAGGTGGTGGTGGTCACCTGAACCGGCGGGGCCGCGGTGACCGTGAAGGCCACGTTGCCCGAGGTGCTCGAGGTGAACAGCGCGGCGTTGGTCGGGGTGAACACCGCGTGGTACGAGTAGCTGCCCACGGGGATGTTCGTCAGGGACATGCCGGCCGAGCCAGCGGTCAGCGTGGCGCTACCCAGCGAGTTCGCACCGTTGAAGAACTGCACGGTGCCCGCAGCACCCGCACCGGTGACGGTCGCGGTCAGGGTACGAGCCGCCGGGGCGGTCGCGGTGGCCGTCGCGGGCGACATCGCCAGCGCGGTGGTGGTGGTGACCTGAACCGGCGGGGCCGCGGTGACCGTGAAGGCCACGTTGCCCGAGGTGCTCGAGGTGAACAGCGCCGCGTTGGTCGGGGTGAACACCGCGTGGTACGAGTAGCTGCCCTCAGCGATGTTGGTCAACGGCAACGATGCCGACCCGGAAGCGACAGTGCTGGTGCCGAGTGAGGTGGCTCCGTTGAAGAACTGCACCGAACCGGCTGCGCCGGCACCGGTGACCGTAGCGGTCAGGGTGCGGGTCGCCGGAGCAACCGCGGTCGCAGTCGCGGGAGACATCGCCAGCGCGGTGGTGGTGGTGACCTGGACGGGCGGGGCCGCGGTCACGGTCAGCGCCACGTTGCCCGAGGTGCTCGAGGTGAACAGCGCGGCGTTGGTCGGGGTGAACACCGCGTGGTACGAGTAGCTGCCCACGGTGATGTTGGTCAGCGGCAACGATGCCGACCCGGCCGCCACGGTGGCGGTCCCGAGCGAGGTGGCTCCATTGAAGAACTGCACCGTGCCGGCTGCACCGGCACCGGTGACCGTGGCGGTCAGCGTGCGAGCTGCCGGGGCAACAGCTGTGGCCGTCGCGGGGGACATCGCCAGCGCGGTGGTCGTGGTGACCTGCACCGGCGGAGCCGCGGTCACGGTCAGCGCCACGTTCCCCGAGGTGCTCGAGGTGAACAGCGCCGCGTTGGTCGGGGTGAACACCGCGTGGTACGAGTAGCTGCCCACGGTGATGTTGGTCAGCGGCAACGATGCCGACCCGGCCGACACGGTGGCGGTGCCGAGTGAGGTGGCTCCGTTGAAGAACTGCACCGTGCCGGCTGCACCGGCACCGGTGACCGTAGCGGTCAGCGTGCGAGCTGCCGGGGCAACCGCTGTGGCCGTCGCGGGCGACATCGCCAGGGAGGTCGTCGTGGTCACCTGAACCGGCGGTGCCGCGGTGACCGTGAAGGCCACGTTGCCCGAGGTGCTCGAGGTGAACGCTGCGGCGTTGGTCGGGGTGAACGTGGCGTGGTAGCTGTAGCTGCCCTCAGCGATGTTGCTCAGCGACAACGACGCCGACCCGCCCGCCACGGTGGCGGTGCCGAGCGAGGTCACACCGTTGAAGAACTGCACGGTGCCCGCAGCACCCGCACCGGTGACCGTCGCAGTCAGCGTACGAGCCGCGGGAGCAGGCGCGGTCGCCGTGGCCGGCGACATCGCCAGCGAGGTCGTGGTGGTCACCTGGACCGGCGGGGCCGGGACGGTGATGGTGTAGGTGGTGCCGCTCGCCTGGCCGTCGGGGTCAGTGAGCCCCTGGTTGGTGTAGACGTGGTAGGTGTACGTCCCCGGCGTCGCGGGCGCAGTCATGCTCGCCGTGAAGCCCAGCTGCGACGACGTGTTGCCGGCGTAGGTCTGGCCCGTGCCCGAAGTGACCGGCACGATCGCGTAGCCGGTGTTCCCGCCCGCAGGGTTGGCCGCCAGGCCGACGGCAACCGTGTAGGTGGTGCCGGGCCCAGGGGTGGTCGTGCTCGCGGTGGCGGTCGTCGAGCCGCCTGCAGCGTGGCAGTTGGCGCAGTTCTGGACCTTGTTGGGGAAGGCGTCTGCGACGGTTGGATGGACGGTGGCCACCATTGTCACGGCTGTCAGTCCAGCTGCCAGCAAAGCGACCTTCGAGATCTTTGCCCGTTCCAAGCCAAGCATTTTCACGGTTCCTCCAGGGGATTTCGACTGCGCTTGAGCCCTACGTACAGGTCCCCTGCAAACCCGGACATGCCTTGTTGCCCGACCAGCGTCTCAGGATCGTGCGGTTCCGGTATCCGTCGACGGATCCAGGAAGGGCACAGGACGGCCGCCTCGAGAGGCCGGCGGTCCCTATACCTCCGGGGGCATCCCCCCGCCGGCCGAGTTCGCCTGGGGTGCAGCCAGACCACGGGTGGGCAGTCAACGGGTCATGTTTCACTGCGGGGAACTGCAGAAACGTCGTCGACCGGCTGGAGATGACGCTTCACGGCATCGGCCCGCCCAGCTCGGGCCGCACGCCCTGTGCCCCTCCGGCGACGGATACAGCCCGGACGAACGGTCAGAGCGTCGAAGAAGTGGGTGTGACAAGCGCCACGGCCACGGCTCCGTCTGCATGCCACAGCTGCGCCGAGCTGCTCGCTGAACGGCCTCCTCGAGGCCCGGACATGTCACCCAGGAGGGTGAACGCACGCTGCCACCACCACCGGCGAGGCCCGCGTGCCACAGGGTCGGACGGTGCCCGACCACCTCGCCCGCTTCGCGCTCATCGGCGGCTCGTGGATCGCGCACCGCACCACCACCGGCCTCCTGCGGGCCGTCGACGGCGGCTGGATGCAGCTGAACCTGGTGCTGTTGCTGCTGGTCTCCATGCTGCCGTTCAGCACGAACCTGATGGCCACCCACCTCAACGGCACCGACGACCGCACGGTCACCGTGCTGTTCGGCATCAACCTCACCCTCGCTGCGGTCATGGTGTCGGTCCCTGCCGGCCGACGACCACGCCGACGCCGAGCTGATGCGGTTCGAGCGGGAGTGGCGCGGGGCGGTGTCCCTGCGGGCCCTGTCCACCGGTGTCGCGGTGTTCCTCCCGGTGCTCGCCGTCGTGGTGTTCCTGGGGGTGGCCCTGCTGCTCCTGCTCGAACCGTTGTGGCGTCTGCGCCGATCGACGGTGCGCCAGACTGGACGCGCCGGCATCGATGACGGTGGTGCTCGGTGACGACGGTGGTACGCCATGACGACGGAGGTACGCGATGACGGTGGCACCGCCCCAGCAGCCACCCCCTGACCCCGCACCGGACGACGGGCTGGTCTGGCACTACACCGACGGTCCCGGCCTGCTGTCGATCCTGGCCGGGAACGTGTTGTGGGCCACGGCATCCGGCTACCTCAACGACACCTCCGAGGTCGAGCTGGGCAACCACCTCCTGCTGGAGCGCTTCTCAGCGCTGGCCGACTCGCGGCACCCGATCTACTCCGACCTGCGCGACCGGCTGGCCCAGTCCGATGCCGCCCAGGGGCCCTCACCGGGCTGGTTCTTCATCCTCAGCGCCTCGGTGTCGCCCGACTCGCTGGCCATGTGGCGCAGCTACGGGGGGCGCGGCGAGTCCTACGCCATCGGGCTCGACCCGGCGGCCGACCTCGTGGTGCTCGTCGACGACGTCTCCGTGGCCGAGCGGGTGCTCATCCGCCGGCAGCCCTGGATGCCGGTGCGCTACGACCGCGCCGGGCAGGACGCGCTCATCGACGCCGTCTACGCCGAGCTGCCCGAGGACCTCGACGCGGTCGCCGCCCTCAACGATCGGGGCGACGCGTCGACGACCGACTACCTCGACGCCCTCGCCGACACCCTCCAGGCGGCCGAGCAGGCGCTGCTGCTCATCAAGCACTCCGGCTTCAGCGAGGAGCAGGAGACCCGCCGTACCACCGTCGTGTTCGGAGCGGGCTCCCGGGCGGAAGCGCTGTCGGGGATCGCCAGGTTCCGGCACACCGCCTACGGCATGGCCCCCTACCTGCGGCTCACCGGCAGCTCGGATGCCGCGCGCGGCCCGGTCACGTCGGTGCCGAAGCCGTTGCCGATCCGGGCGGTGGCCATCTCGCCGTCGCCCAACGGCCAGATGGCCGAGGAGTCGCTCCTGGCGCTGCTGCACAGCCACGGGATGCCGCACGTGCCAGTGCGTCGCTCGGGCATCCCCTTCCGCGGCTGAGCGCCTTCGGCGCCCCGGGTGCGCCCGGGCCCGCGGTGGGGTGGACTGGCGCGATGAGCCAGGTCGACGAACCGGTGGTGCCGACGCTGTACGAGTGGGCGGGGGGCCTGGTGCCGCTGCGCCGGATGATCGACTGCTTCTACGACCGGGTCGAGGCGGACGACGAGCTGTCCGCCTTCTTCCCGGGCGGCGTCTCGACCCAGCACCGGGCCAACGTCGCCGACTGGTGGGCCGAGGTGCTCGGGGGCCCCACGACGTACACCGAGCAGCACGGCGGGTACGAGTCGATGCTCCGCCACCACCTGGGGCTCGCGATCACACCCGCCCAGCGGCACCGGTTCGCCGCCACGATGAGCCTGGCCGCGGACGACGCCGACGACGCCGGGCTGCCGGGCGACCCGGAGTTCCGCGCGGCGATCATCGGCTACCTCGAGTGGGGCACCCGGCTGGCCATGGAGAACTCCCAGCGCGGCGCCCGGCCCGTGGAGCAGGCGCCGACGCCGCGCTGGGGTTGGGGAGTCGCGCCGCCGTACCAGGGCTGAACCCGGCCGGCGTCGCGAGCCGTCAGCTGCGAGAGACGCGCCCGCGCAGCGCGAGGAAGGCGAGCGTGTGGCTGACCGCGGCCACGGCGAGGATGGCGAGCAGCCCCTGCAGGAGCGGCGTGGCCTGCCAGCCCCCGGTCAGCAGCGAGCGCAGCGCCGCGAGCACGTAGGTCACCGGGTTGTAGGTGGCCACGGTCGACAGCCAGCCGGTCAGGGCCTCCTGCGGCAGGAACGCGGTGGTCAGGAAGGCGAACGGGAAGAACAGCAGGAAGCTGGAGTTGACCGCGGCCGGGTTGCCGGTCTTGAGGGCGATCGCATAGGGAAAGCCCGTGAAGGCCAGCCCCCACAGCCCGGCCAGCAGCAGGAACAGCAGCGCACCCGGGATGCCGGTGGAGAAGCTCACGCCCACGACGGCGCCGAGGATGAGAACCGGGATCGACAGGGCGATCACCAGCGAGAAGTCGGCGACCATCAGCCCCAGCAGCAGGGCGGGCCGGCTCATCGGGGTGAGCAGCAGCCGGTCGAAGTACCCGTCGTTGATGTCGGTGACCAGCGCGCTGGCACGCGAGACGCCGGTGACCGCGAAGATGATCGCCACGGGCAGCTGGAATGCCTTGAAGTCGGTGATGCCGGCCGCCTCCGCCACGTTCGACAGCGACCCCACGTTCACGACGAAGAAGAACACCGGGATGATCAGGGCGGGGATGACGGCCTCGGGCTCGCGCGGGATCTGCCGCAGCGCCCGGGTAGCCACCGAGACCAGGTCCTTGACGAAGCCCGCGTGCCGCGCGATGACGTCGCCGGCGTGGGGGTCGGATGCAGGGGTGCGCCCGGTCGCCTCCGTGGTCATCGGGCCTCCTCGTTCGTGCGTGCCGGGTCGCCGTCGCCGTCGCGGTCCGCGATGCGCGCACCGGTCACCGAGAGGAACACGTCATCCAACGTCGGTGTGCGCAGCGACAGCTCGCGCACCCGCAACCCACCTCCGGCATCGGCGAGGGCGAGGGCGACCGGGCTGACCGCGGCCGGGCCGTCGGTCACGGCGGCCGTCACCTCCGGGCCATTGACGTCGACCCGCTCCACCACGGCCAGGGGCTCGAGCGCGCGCCGCGCGATCTCGGGGTCACCGTCGACGAGCGCCACGACCAGGTCGGTGCCGATCGACCGCTTGAGCTCCTCGGGCGTTCCCTCGGCCACGAGCTTGCCCTGGTCGATGATGCCGACCCGGTCGGCGAGCTCGTCGGCCTCCTCGAGGTACTGGGTGGTCAGGAACACCGTCATCCCGAGGTCGGCGTTCAGGCGGCGCACCTCCTCCCACACCTTGGCCCGGCTCACCGGGTCCAGCCCGGTCGTCGGCTCGTCGAGGAACAGCACCTGTGGGTTGTGCACGAGGGCGAGCGCGAGGTCGAGCCGCCGCTTCATGCCGCCGGAGTAGGTGGCCACCCGGTCCTCGAGGGCCGAGCCGATGTCGATGAGGGTGCGCAGGTCGGCGAGGCGGCGCTCGGTGTCGGCCTTCGACAGCCCGTAGAAGCGGCCCTGCAGGCGCAGCATCTCGACGCCGGTCTGCTTGGGGTCCAGCGCGGCCTCCTGCAGCGCCACCCCGATGCGCAGCCGCACCTGGTCGGGGTCGGTGGCCACGTCGAACCCGGCGACGGTGGCCTGCCCGCCGGTGGGCGCGAGCAGGGTGCACAGCACCCGGGTGACGGTCGACTTGCCGGCGCCGTTCGGGCCGAGGAAGCCGTAGATCTCGCCGCGCTCCACCGACAGGTCGACCCCGGCGACCGCCTGGGTGGTGCCGAAGGAACGTTTCAGGTCTCGGGCGACGATCTCAGCAGTGGCCATGGTGCACGGGACGCTAGCCACGCAGGAGGCCGCCCACAAGCGCTGTTCAACGTTGGGCTCGCCCGCCGAGTACCGCGGTGGCAGGCAGAACACGCGATGCCATGCTCGGGGCGTGGAGACCCAGGTGGTGAGCACGTCAAATGGCCCGGTGGAGGTCTCCCTGACCGGTCCCGACGGTGGTGACGTCGTCCTGGTCTTCCCCGGCGGGCACTGCTCGGCGGCGACGCCGGTGGGGTCGGACCTCTACACCTCCCGAGGTCTTCGGGCACTGTCCTTCTCCCGGCCCGGCTACGGCCGAACCGACGTCGGTCCCCTCACGGCGGCCGAGTTCGTCCCTGCAGTCGCGCAGGTGTGCGACGGGCTCGGGATCAGGGGGGCGGCCGCGGCCGCGGGCATCAGCTTCGGAGGTCTCCAGGCCGCACACGTCGCGGTGACGCTGCCCCGCCTGGCGCCCCGGCTCGTGCTGCACAGCTGCGCTCCCTCGACCCTTCCCTTCCCCGACGCACGGCTGGAGGCGCTGGCGGGTCCCCTTGCCTTCTCGCCCGGCGCCGAGGGGACGACCTGGCGGGCCGTCAGGGCGTTGACCTCCTCGGACCGGGGCCTGCGGCTGATGATGTCGAGACTGTCGACGCTCCCGGTCCGGTCATGGTGGCCCACCTGGGCTCCGGCAGACCGAGCCTCGGCCAGAACGACGTTCTGCGCCATGGGCTCCGGGTCGGGGTTCGTCACCGACCTGCGGCAGGGCACACCCGAGCGGTCCTCCTACCGCCGAACGGTGCTCGGGTCGATTCCCTGCCCCACCTTGGTCACGGCTTCCCGCCACGACGGCGGTGTCGGCTTCGAGCACGCGCTCGACCTGGTGGACTCGGTGCCCAGTGCTCGGCTCGTCGAGACCGGCGCCTTCAGCCACTTCTACTGGCTCGGCCCACAGCGCCAGGCGCTGTCCCGGGTCGTCCACGACTTCCTCGTCGAGTAGCCGACCTCCGGCCGACGGGGTCGTCAGCCGGCCCGGGCGTGCAAGCCGTCAGCGACGGTGATGCCTCAGCTCGCGGACCACGAGCACGGGGCACTCCGCATACGACTGCACCTGTTGTGCGGTGCTCGTCCAGGCTGGCGGTCTGCGGGTCGGTGCCTGGAAGGTCGTCGGCGAAGGACACCGTCGCGAGGGGGCGGATCACCGCGACCACGAAGATCTCGCTGATCTTCTCAGGTCGGTGAAGACGTGAACGCCTGTGCAGCAACAGTGACTGGGTCGACCCGTCGGTGGTCACGACGACGTTCACGGCGTTCACGCTCCGTCGGGGGATGCCGGTCGGTGGCCGCTGCGTCGATCCGACCACAGGCCCCTTGGGGCCATGAGCCGCTGCGCGAGGTAGAGCGCGCCGCCGAGCAACAGCAGGCCGACCCGCACCGGCGCGAGCGGGCCGGCATCCGGAAGTGATGAGTTGTCGCGCGCAGACCCGTCTCACCGGTACGACGACGGAAGGATGACGAGGATGAGCGCGGACACGCGACTGGAGGAGCGCCGGATGAGCGATGTGGACGAGGGTCGGATGGTCGAGGTCGACGAGCCCTCGTTCTCGGGCCTGGCGCAGCGGCACCGGCGCGAGCTGCACGTGCACTGCTACCGGATGCTGGGCTCGTTCGAGGATGCCGAGGACACCGTGCAGGAGACCTTCCTGCGGGCCTGGCGACGACGCGAGACCTTCGAGGGGCGCTCGACGTTCCGGGCCTGGCTCTACCGGATCGCCACCAACGCCTGCCTGGACCTGCTCGCGAAACGACGCCCAGACCCGGCATCCGGCGGCGAGGTGCCGTGGCTGCAGCCCTACCCCGACCGGTTGCTCGACGAGCTGCCGACGGACGCCGCGGACGGGCCGGAGAACGTCGCCGTCGCGCGGGAGACCATCGAGCTCGCCTACCTCGTGGCGGTGCAGCACCTCGCGCCCCGCCCACGAGCCGTGCTGATCCTGCGTGACGTGCTGGGCTGGCCGGCCAAGGACGTCGCCGATCTGCTGGGCGACTCCGTCAACTCCGTGAACAGCGCGCTGCAGCGGGCGCGCGCCGGCATGCGCGAGCACCTGCCCGCCGAGCGGCAGGACTGGAGCGGCGGCGAGGAGGACGCGGCGACGCGCGAGCTGGTGCGTCGCTTCACCCAGGCCAGCGTGGCGACGGACATCGAGGCGCTCGCCGCGCTGCTGCGCGACGACGCCCGCTGCTCGATGCCGCCCACCCCGGGCCTGTACCTCGGCCGCGACACGGTGGTGCGCTACTGGACCGAGAGCGGCTTCGAGGGGATGCCGGGCCTGCGGGCCGTGGACACCTCCGTGAACCGGCAGCCGGCCCTCGCCTTCTACCAGTGGCAACCGGCGTCGGGCGCCTACCTGCCGCTCACCCTCGACGTGCTCCGCATCAGTGGTGACGCCGTCGGTGAGATCACCACGTTCCACGCCGACCGGTTCCCTAGCCTCGGACTGCCCGAGTCCCTGCCGCCTGACGGCACCGAGTTCCCTGAGGCCCGAGGGGGTGGGCAGCATGCGCAGCAGCAGTGACACCGGGGTCGACGCGAGCCTGAACTCGGCCCCGGCCGTCGGCTACGGCCGGCGAGCGCGGGGGCTCTCCGGTGGAGCGCACGCCCGGCCGAGCGGTTCCACCTCGCCGCCGCAGGCGTGATGATCCCCAGCCTGGTGCGCTCCCTGCGGGCGAGGGCGGCCTGACGGACCCGACCGGGCGCGAGGTCACCAGCGACCGCGGTGCACGACGTCGTCGAAGGGGCGCCGGTTCAGCCGCTCGATGACGGCCAGTGGCTTGTCGGCTGGGTAACCGACGGACAGCACATAGGCCAGGAAGTGCCCCTCCGGGAAGCCCAGGACCTTGCGGGCCTGCTCCTGGTCGGCGGCCGCCGCGTGGCCCGTTCCGACGCCGAGGTCGGCCGCCGCGACCGTCATCGCGTAGGTCGCCTGGCCGAGGTCGTACTGGAGCAGGGCCGACTGCCGGTCGTCGACAGCCTCGGGGGCCACGATCGCGATCGCCGCCGCGGCGCCGGCCACGTGCCCGGCACCCTGCCAGACCTTCGCCAGCTCGCCGAGCTGCGCCCGGTCGGTCACGAGCACGAAGTCCCACGGCTGCCAGTTGCTGGCCGACGGTGCTCGGCGGCCGGCCTCGAGGATGCGGTCGAGCACCTCGTCGGGTACCGGCTGGTCGGTGAACTGCCGGACATTTCGTCGCGCCCGCAGGGCGTCCCAGGTCTCCACGCCGCCATCCTCCGCCCCCGGCGCTGGTTTTGGCGACCCCCTTGCCGAACCTCACCTGCGGCGGCATCCGGGCGTTGCCGTCCGGTCGTGTGCTGTACGTCTCCGAGGGGTAGCCAACCGGTGCCCCGGGGCGTAGAAAGGGGTCAGAGGCCGGTGCCGTCGCCGACCTGGGGAGTGATGCGACATGGTCGTGCTCGTTGCCTACGCCACCAGACACGGAGCCACTGCGGGCATCGCCGAGCGCATCGCCTCCGACCTGAGCCACAGCGGCATCCCCACCGAGGTCCAGCCGGTGCAGGCGGTCCGCGACGTGCGGGCCTTCGACGCGGTCGTCCTCGGCGGTGCCGCCTACCTGTCCCACTGGCACCAGGACGCCACCGACTTCGCCCGCGCCTACCGGGTGGCCTTGCGCGAGCGCCCGGTGTGGCTGTTCAGCAGCGGACCGCTGGGCACCGACCTGGTCGACAGGGACGGCGCCGACCTGCTCCAGACCTGCCAGCCCAAGGAGTTCTGCGAGCTGAGTGCGCTGGTCCGCGCCCGGGGCGTGCAGGTCTTCTTCGGCTCCTACGACCCGCAGGCGAGGCCCGCCACCGTCGGCGAGCGCATGCTGTCCCTGCTCCCGGCGGGCAAGGCCGCCCTCCCGGCCGGCGACTTCCGCGACTGGCCGGCCATCGACGCCTGGGCCGCGCAGATCGCCGCCGCCCTCAACTGTGAGCACACCGGGTTGCGGAGCGTCCAGGGCAAGGTGGCGGCCCGCCACGGGCCACGGCTCGACGCCTGATCGGGACGCGGTCGGCACGACACCGATTGCACTGTGCCACGGCCCCACTGGTTCGCCTCGGGTGCTATGGAAATCGGTCCGTCAGTGACCCGCTGGCGGCGAGGCGGCTGAACTAGATTTCCTCTGCCCCCCAACCGGGTGGCCGGCCGGGGGGTTCGATCACCGGTCGAGGAAATCAGTTCGGGTCCTGGACCCGCAAAGGAGTCGAACACATGCTCACCACCATCATCGTCACCGTGATCCTCGGTGCGATCATTGGCGCCTTGGCACGGCTCGTCCTTCCCGGCAAGCAGAACATCTCCACGCTCGTGACCGTCATCCTGGGCATCATCGGCGCCCTCGTCGGCTCCTGGCTGTGGACGGCCGTCCTGCACAAGGGCGACACCTCCGGCATCGACTGGATCGCCCTGATCCTGGGCGTCATCGTCGCCGCCATCCTCATCGTCGTCTACGAACGCGTCATCGCCGGTCGTACGACCCGCGTCTGACGCAACACCGCACGAGTCGGCCCCCGTCCCTTCGTGGGACGGGGGCCGCCGTGCGTCGGCGGCGAGACCAAGCCGTCACTGACCGGCCGACGGCATCCGCCGGCGGGGCGGGCGTGAACCGACCCCCTGTCGTCGAACGCGTACGCGACGGAGGAGATCCTCCTCATGCTCAGCCTGGGCGGGCTGGCCCTGCTGCACGTCACCCCCTGGGTGGCCGCGGCGGTCGTGCTGCTGCTGGTCATCGTCGTGCTGTCCTACCGCCAGACCTGTCACGCCTACCCCGACGGCGGGGGCGCGTACGCCGTCAGCCGCGCCAACCTCGGACGCACCGCCGCTCTCGTGGCCGCCAGCGAGCTGCTCGTGGACTACGTGCTGACCGTCGCCGTCTCCGTGTGCGCCGGCGTGGCGAACATCGTCTCCGCGGTCCCGTCGCTGGCCCCGCACGTCGTGCTGCTGTCGGTGGCACTCGTCATCGGGCTCGCCCTGATGAACCTGCGCGGCATCAAGGAGTCGGGCACCGTCTTCGCCGTGCCCACCTACGGGTTCGTCGTGTACGTGATGGTCATGATCGGGCTCGGCCTGCTGAAGATGCTGGGCCCGAACGCGCCGGTCGCGGAGTCGGCCGCCATCGGCATCAAGGCCGAGCACGCCACAGGTGGGCTGCTCGTCGTCGCGATCATCCTGCGCGCGTTCGCCTCCGGGTGCACGGCGCTGACCGGTGTCGAGGCTGTGAGCAACGGCGTGCCCAACTTCAAGAAGCCCAAGAGCCGCAACGCCGCCTCGGCGCTTGCGGTCATGGGCGGTCTGACGGTCGCCATGTTCGTCGGCATCACCGCCCTGGCGCTGATGACCCGCGTGCACGTCGCCGCCGAGGCCGCCCAGCTCGTGGGTGCGCCCGAGGGCTGCACCCAGCGCACCGTCATCGCCCAGCTCGCGGCCGCGGTCTTCGGGAAGAACTCGGTGGGGTTCTTCGTCGTGCAGGCCTTCACCGCGGCCATCCTCGTCCTGGCGGCGAACACCGCGTTCAACGGCTTCCCGATCCTGGCCTCCATCCTGGGCGAGGACGGCTTCCTCCCCCGTCAGTTCGCCCGACGCGGCGACCGGCTCGTCTTCTCCAACGGCATCGTCATCCTGTCGGTCTTCGCGATCGCGCTCATCGTCGCGTTCAACGCGAGCACCACGCGGCTGATCCAGCTGTACATCATCGGGTGTTCGTGTCCTTCACCCTCAGCCAGAGCGGCATGGTGCGGCACTGGCGCGACCTGATGCGCTTCAACCGCGACCCGGCCGCCCTGGAGCAGATGCGCCGCTCGATGGTCGTCAACGCCGTCGGCGCCGCGACCACGGCTGTGGTGCTGCTCATGGTGCTGGTCACCAAATTCACCCATGGCGCCTACATCGTCGCCATCACGATGCCGCTCGTCTTCCTGCTGATGACCGGCATCCGCAAGCACTACGACCAGGTGGCCACCGAGCTGGCCCCGCGCCCCGACGGGATCGTCCTCCCCAGCCGCATCCTCGTGATCGTGCTGGTGTCGCGGATCAACACCCCGGCCCTGCGTGCGCTGGCCTACGCCCGCGCGACACGTCCCAACACGCTGACCGCCGTGACCGTGCGCACGAGTGACCGCGACACCGAGACCCTGCGCCGAGAGTGGTTCGAGCGCGACCTGCCGGTGCCGCTCACGATCCTCGAGTCGTCCTTCCGCGACGTCACCCGACCGGTCATCGACCACATCGGGCACATCCGCAGGCAGAGCCCCCGCGACGTCGTGGCCGTGTACATCCCCGAGTACGTCGTAGGCCACTGGTGGGAGCATTTCCTGCACAACCAGAGCGCCCTTCGGCTGAAGACCCGACTGCTGTTCATCCCCGGCCTGATGGTGGTGAACGTGCCCTTCCAGCTCGGCTCGGTCAGTCTCGTCGACGCGGAGGAGCCGGTGGCGGAACCCTCGGTGCCCGCCGCCGGGCCGGCCCGGGGAACTGCGCCAGACGACACTGCCGCGGTGGCCGCGCCCGAAGCGGCTCGCCCCCGAGGGTGAGCCGTGCGGCGGGATGCCGGCCGGCCCGGCGCCCTCGGTGAACGCCCGGACGGGACTGGCGTCAGACGCTCGACGGGTGGCGGCGCAGCAGGGCCAGGATCTGGCGCTCACGCTGGGCGAGCCGCATGAGCTCCGGGTTCAGTGGTGGTGCGCAGCCGCCGAGCACCCGCGCCTCGATGTCCCGGACGCGGTCCTCGATGGCGGCGTACTCCGCGATGAGTTCGCGGACGGAGGGGGTGGTGCTGGGCGCTGGGATCATCGTCATACCTCATCAGCTGTGGCACCGATGGTGCCGACCAGCCCCGCGCGGTTGGAGGCGTTTCTATTAGCGTCCGTTTCGGGCGGGATGTCAACCTCTGCGTGAGAGCCACTCGACGGACGCCTGATCGAATCGCCGCGACAGGGAGGGCGCACGTGTGCCCCCGGGTACGCAAACGGCTTGTCCGGGGCTTGGATTCGGCTCGGCGGGCCCGGGTAGTACGTTGCTAGCCGCGCGGATCCAAGCCGAGTGTCCTGCCGGTCAGGCGTCCTCGTGGGCGCGGTTCGATCACCCGCGACCACGAGGATGCCGCCTTGGTCCGCCCGTCGTGTCGGGTCGCCTGAGACGTGGGTGTCAGGTGGTGCCGGCGCGTCGGCGGATCGTGAGCACACCGGTGTCGGCAACGTCCGCCGCGACATCGGCGAGCTTGCGGTTGGTGTCCTGGCTCGCGACCCGGAGCAGGTCGAAGGCCTGCTCCCGGGTGATGCGGTGCTCGTGCATGAGCACACCGATGGCGACGCCGATCTCGCGGTTGCTCTCCAGGGCTCGCCGCAGGTTGTCGGCGCGGTCCCTCGCGATCATCTCGCTCAGGATCAGGGCGGCGTGGGTGGCCAGCACCAGCCCCATGCCGACGGCGTGGTCGTCGAAGGCGGCTCGCCGGTCGGAGTAGATGTTCAGGCTCGCGATGAACTCCGAGTCGTCCATCAGGTGCAGGCGCTGCGCGAAGACGCTGTGCACTCCGAGCTCGGTGGCCACCCGCTGCCCCCAGGCCACCCACCGGTCGCCCGCGCCGACGTCTCCGGTGACATAGACCGAGTCGTCGAGTGCGGCATCCATGCAGGGGCCGGACCCCAGGTCGTACTGCAGGGAGTCGGCCCGCTCGGCGACGTCGTCGGTCGCGGCCGGCGTGGTGAAGCGGCCGGCGCGCAGCAGGCTCACACTGGCCCACCTGGTGCCTGGCACCCGCTCGACGGCGACGGACACCAGCCGCTGCAGGGGGCTCTGCGAGCTGTCGCCGGTCGTCTCGGCCGACAGCGACCGCATGGCGACGGCCACGTCGCGCAGGTCGACCTGCGCAACGGTGCCGACGACCCGACCATCGCGACGCTCGTCCTGGGAGTGCGTCATCAGCCGGTGCCTCCAGGGCAGCTCGGTGCGCAACGAGCCAGCGACCCGGCGAGTGAGTGCCGTGACATGTGACCACTCAGTCCTTCGACTCGTGGGGTGACGTCGCCGCGTCCTGGTCCGGCAGGAACCGGCGAACGAGCTCGTGGGCGACCGTCAGCTCGCTCTGCCCGGCCCGACGCGCGGCATCGGCGATGATCTCGCGGGCCTGTGCCTGGGGAACCGCGTGCGTCGCGACGACCACGCCGGTGGCCTGGTCCACCACGCTGTTGTCGTGCAGCACCCGCGGAGCCTCACGCGCTGCCGCGCGACTGGCGAAGGACAGGTCGGCGTTGTGGACTGCTCCCGGCGCCCAGGCACCCAGCAGCGCGGCCAGCTGCTCCTCCCGCCCGGCGAAGGCGTTGGGGGTCGAGGCGTAGAGGTTGAGGCCGGCGACCACCCGCCCGTCGGCGTGGATCGGCATCGACAGCGTGCTCATCACCCCGTGCGCCGCACTCGCCCGGGCGAACTGCACCCAGCGCTGCTCGTCGAGCAGGCCGTCGTCGCTGTCGCCGCTCAGGACGGTCGCGTCGTGCAGCGCGGCGTCGACGCACGGGCCGCCGAACGCGTACTGGATCGCGTCGAGCAGCGCCAGCCGGTCGGGGGAGGCGGCGATCGTGAAGGTCAGCCCGTCTCTCACCAGCGCCAGGCTCAGCCCGACCAGGTTCGGCACGATCTCCTCGGCCAGCTCCCCCTGGCGGACCAGCTCGAACGTGAGGTCACGGTCCGACCAGTGGGCCATGCTGAGCAGGGCCTCGCGGGTCTCGGGCAGCGGTTCCAGCGGCATAGTGCCTTTCGTCGTACCCCCTCGCCTGAGGGGCAAACAGCCAGCGCGACTCCGGACGGCACCGCGGGCGGGCCGGAGAGATGCGACCGCCCTATGGTGCGCCGCGCGCCACGAGGTACTTCGGGATGACGACAACGCAACCGGCGACGCAGAGCACCGCCCATGTGGTGGGCTCGGCAACGGTGTGCCGAACAGGGTTGCGACGACCGGTTGGCCGTCGGTGAACCGCGGAGGCCGTCCACGCCATCGGCGGCGGAGGCGGCCGGCATCCTCAGCCCTGGGTGCGCTCCTGCTTCTTGGCCTCCGTGAGGTCGCTGAGACGATCCGCGTCGGCACGGTTCCGGGCGGCCGCCTGCTTCTTGCTGCGGGCCCGGTCGAGCTCGGACTTCGCAGAGCGCTGAGCAGCGCGCTTCCTGGCCGATGCGGCGGAGTCGACACGCGCCTTGCCCTGCTTCACCGCAGCGGTGCGGGCGTTGGCTCGCTTGGTGGCGGCAGCCTTCTTGGCCGCGGCCGCCCGGGTGGCCTGGGCCTCGGCCTGCTGCTTCTCACGCTTCTCGGCGGCGTCGGCCTCCTTCAGGCCCGACACGGCCCGCTTCTCAGCGGCACCGCGCTGCTGGGCGGCCGCACGGGTGCCGGCAGCGGCGGTCTGGCGGGCCTGCTCCCGGCGCTGGGCGGCATCCTGCTCGAGCTCGGTCGCCAGCTGGAGCTTGTGGGAGCGCTCGATCCGGTCGGCGCCACGCCGAGCGATGGCGCCGTTGCGGAGCACGAGGCCGGCGAGCTGGTCGGACCTGCCGAGCACCCGGTCGACCGCCACGCGCGGCGCGGAGGACTCCGGCAGGGCGGACAGGCCGGTGTCGAGCACGACCAGGGGAAGTCGGGCGATCTCGTAGGGAAGGGCGATGACGGTGCTGATCATGGTGGTCCTCACTTCTGGGTGTCGCCGCGCAGCTGCGCGGCCTGCTGGTCGGCGGCGGCGGCCTGCCGCTCGAGGCGACGCTGGTCGGCGGCGGCCTTCTTCTCGGTGGAGTCCGCGTCGGCGGCGATCTCCTCGGCCTGGTCGAGTCGGGTCTCGGCGAGCTCGTCGGCGTGACGCTCGGCAGCCTTGCGGTCAGCAGCCTCCTGCTGGCGCGCCTGGCGGTCGGCCACCGCGTGCTCGCTGTCCTGCTGGCGCTTCACGGCCGACTCCTCGCGCTCGGCCCGGGAACGCGCAGCGCCCTGGTCCTCGGCCGCCTCACGGCTCGCCTCGCGCAGCTCGGCGGTGGCCTCCTCGCGCTTGGCGTCGGCTACCGCCTCGTCGGCGAGGGCGGCCTTGCGGTCACTGGCCGCTGCCTGCTGCAGCTGCCCTTCCTCCACGAGGTCGTCCTTGCCGGTGACGGCGCCGGCCATCTCCTTGGCCCTGCCCTTGACGCTGTCAAGGAGCCCTTCGCGGGCCTGTGCTGCCTTGTCGTTGCTCATGCAGTACGTCTGCCCGCAATGCACCGGCTGAACCCGATGTGGGCCGTGACCTGCGTCTCAAGTGGCCCCGGGGCCCGGTCAGCCGAGACAGGTTGGGCGTGCGGTCAGTCCGTCGGGTAGAGGAGGCGGATGCGCTCGAGCACGACGAGCATGTCCGGCTCGAATCCACCCGCGGTGGGGTGCTCGGCGAAGATGGGCTGGTGGACCTCCCGCCAGTGCTCGAGGCTGCCGTCCCCCTCCCCCTCCTCGCGGGCGTGGTCGGCGTCGACCTGGTCGAAGGGGACGACCCGCGCCTCGGTCGTCACGACCAGGGCGCGCGGGTGGCCGGCGCCGTCGAGGACGATGCCGAGCATCCCCGGTTCGGGAAGCGGGTCGACCTCCTCGTCGTAGTCAGCGCGCAGGCTTGAGGTTGCCGTCTTCGTGCCGGCGAGGACCAGGCCGAGCAGCTCGTCGGACACCTCGGGAGTCGAGCCGAACGACCACGCGGGCGGCCGGAGCGTTCGCACCGGGTTGGCACCCATGTAGGTGGGGATGCCTGACAGCTGGGCGTGCTCGCGGGCGATGGCCCAGAAGGCATCGAGCTCGTTGTCGTCCACAGAGACCATGCCCAACCCTCCCACGGCCCCGAAGTCGCCTCAGGCAGGGGTCGACCTGCCATGGTGGCGGGGTGGCCACTGCGCAACGCCGACCTCGGCGCGGAGGTGCTGTTCCGGCTCGGGTTCGTCACCGGCATCCTGACCCTGCCGTTGGCGCGGTCGATCGCGCCCGGCGCCCAGATCCCTGGCCGCAGGCCGCGTCGGTGGTCGGTGTCGTGGGCGCCTGGCTGGGCCTGGTCCTGCGGTGGTGGTCCTTCCGGACCCACTGATGGGCGGCAACTGGGTGGGGGTCCTGGTGTGCTCTGCCTGGGTCGGGGCCGCCATCGTCTACCGCATCCGGGTCGAGGAGCGGGCCCTCACCGAGGCCCTGGACGGGGCATACTTCGACTTCGCGGCGACCCGCGCCCGCCTCGTGCCCTTCGTCTGGTAGCCGCCGAGCCCCTGCAGAACTCGAGAGGCCGCGCAGTGCGTTAACTCTGAACTCTATAAGTTCTTATAGAATTGCTGCAAACCTTTAAGATCTTATAGGGAAGTCGCAATATGTCCGACGCGTCCATCAGCGTGGCCGAAGCCGCCAAGCTGCTTGGCGTGCACCCGCAACGCATCCATCAGCGCATCCGAGAAGGCTCCCTCCCCGCGGCGAAGATCGGGCACCAGTGGGCAGTCCAGATGAGCGACCTGCGTCGAATCGAGCATCCTGCTCGGCCCGGGCGCCCCCTGTCGGCCAAGTCTGCGTGGGACCTGCTCGCCGTTGCAGCCCGCGATCAGGACGCGTCAAGGCTGAGCCCGTCAGCCAGGTCGCGGGCCCGGTCGCGACTGCGGAACCTGCTGGCCGATGCTTCCTCGGCCGAGCTCGACGACGCCGCCGCCCTCATCCTGCACGCTTTGCGCAACCGGGCTGAGCGCGCCCTGTTCGCCGCTTCGCCTCGTGACCTGCGAGACGTCCGCGATGACCCACGCGTCCACCTCTCCGGCGTCTCCCTGCCCGCGTCGAACATGTCTGTCGGCGATGTCGCCGAGGGATATGTGTCGCGTGATGACGTCGATGACCTCGTCGAGCACTACCTGCTCTCCCCGGCCCCCCACTCCCGCGCCAACGTCATCCTTCACATTGCCCCTTCCTGGGCGCACCATCCCGCGCTCAGCGACGTGTCACGCTCTCCGCTCGCCCTCGCGGCCGACCTGGCCGAGCACGACGGCGTCCGCGAGAAGATCGAGGCGATCCGCGCGGTCAGCAACCTGCCCGCGCACCTCGTTGGAGCCGAACGTGGCTGAGCCCGTCGAGCTACCTGCCATGAACGTGGCACAGACGCAGGCCTGGCACGCGGTGATGGACCTCTACGAGCGCGTGAGCACCGACTGGCTTCACCGGTGCGCTCAAGGACATGGGGTTCGACCCTGAGATCACCGGTGACGGCATCCAACACCGGTGGCGCCGCGACGAAGCCCAGCTCGATGTCCTCATCCCCGAAGGGCTGGGCGTGAGGGCAACCGCGCGAACTGGTGCCGGTGGGGCACCGACCATCGCTGCGCCCGGCACCACACAGGCACTGAACCGCACCGAGCCGGTCACCATCCGGGTCGCGAGCCGCACCGGAACGGTCTTGCGCCCGAACCTGGTCGGCGCGCTCGTCGGTAGGCTGCCGCGAGAACCGAGGTCGCCAAGGACAGAGGCAGCACGCGTCACCGCACCGACCTCGAGGTGCTGGCCAACCTGATCTCAGCCCGCGACTTCCGAGAAGAAGAACTGTCGAGGAAGGACCGGACCCGGCTGCGCAGAATGCTCCTGGCCTGCCGCCACGACACTGCTGCAATGTCGGTGGAGAACGCCTCTGCGGCCCTCGACACGGTGGAGCGAGCGGCACGCCTGAACGGTTGGGCCGGGCGAGGTCACGCTGAGTGCCGGTGCGACATCCCGCCCCCGCCTATAGCGTCACTCGTGGGCGCGGAGCCAGGCGACGACGTCGGCGGTGACCTCGTCGCGGTTGGTCTCGTTGAGGATCTCGTGCCGGGCTCCGTCGTAGAGGGTGACCGTCACGTCGGCCAGGCCGGCATCCCGGTAGCGCTGGCCGAGCACCTGCACGAGCTGACCACCGCCGGCCAGCGGGTCGTCGGAGCCGGACACGATCAACAGGGGCAGGTCGGGCCGGATGGCGGCCAGTGCACCCGGGTCGGCGAGCGTCGCCGCGGCACCGAAGAGCATCGGCACCGTCCCGTCGGGCAGCTCGAAGCCACACAACGGGTCGGCCACGTACAGGTCGACCTCGGCCTCGTCGCGAGACAGCCACTCGTACCCGGTGCGCGGCTCGAAGCCGGCGTTGAAGGCCTCGAGCCCGACCGGCCCCTCGGCCTGTGCCAGACCTGCGGCCAGCAGGTCCAGGGCCGTGCTGCCCGACAGGACGACCCCGGCGTACTGGGCGGAGTGGGTGAGGAGCACCGACTGGGCGGCGAACGAGCCCATCGAATGGGCGAAGAGGAACAGCGGCAGCTCGCCCTGCAGGCTGGCACCGTAGGCCGCCAGGTCGGCGATCAACCCGTCGAACCCCGCGGCACCGAAGTCGCCGGGCGAGCCGGCGATCGAGTCGCCGTGCCCTCGGTGGTCGAAGGCTCGCACGCTGTACCCGGCATCGTTGAGGGCGCGGGCGAACCGGTCGTAGCGGGCGGAGTGCTCGGCCAGCCCGTGGGCGACCTGCACCACCGCGCGCGGGTCGGTGACCTCCCACGCGTAGGTGGTCAGCTCGAGGCCGTCGACGGGCGAGGTGAAGGTGGAGCGCTGCATGCTCATGCCCGCACCCTAGAGGGGCACCCGGCATCGGGGCCATGCCTCGCCGAGGCGGTATGCCGGTCGTGCTGCGTGCTCAGAGTGGGGTGCGGTGCACGACCCAGAGGTTGGGCTCAACGTAGGTTGCCACCCCGTGCTCGAGGTCGCAGTGCACGGGGGCAAGGGCGCCAGGTACCACGACGGGGCCGGTCTCGTCGAACGGCAGGCCCGTCCACTCCCGCCACCCCTCGACGGTGCCGGGGATGACCATGGAACGACGGGCCACCTGCTCGATCCGACCGCCTACCCGCACGCCGAATGTCGAAACGACAGCTTCGGCAGTCGACCGGTCATGAATTGCCCATGAGAGTCGTCGATCTCGGGCATGTCGCGACCCCTCGACTCGTCGAGGTGGCCAGCGCCGACTCAGCCCCCGGCGAGGTCACGAGCGCGCTGGTCGATGCCGAGCTCACCGTAGGGGTAGTCGCTGGCGCCGAGGTCGCTCGCGTCGTCGAGCACCGCGCGCTCCTCGGCCGACAGCTCGACACCGGCCGCCCGCAGGTTCGTCGTCAGCTGCTCGGTCGTGCGCGCACCCAGGATCGGGGACACCACGGCCGGGCGGTTGTTGACCCAGGCGAGGGCGACCTCGGCCATGGAGATGCCCCGGCCGTCGGCGACCTGCTGCACCGCGTCGATCACCCGCCACGTGCGGTCGCGGCCGCGTCGGTCGTAGGCCTCCATCCCCCGGCCCGGGTCCTCCCCCAGCCGGGTCTCACCGGTGGGCCGTTGGTCGCGGCGGTACTTTCCGGACAGCCAGCCACCCCCCAGCGGGCTCCACGGGAGCAGGCCTAGGCCGGCGTCGAGCGCGGCCGGCACGATCTCCCACTCGATCTCTCGGACGATGAGGCTGTACTGCGGCTGCAGGGTCACCGGCTCGCGCAGGCCCAGCGCACGCGCGGTGAGCACCGCCTTGGTCAGCTGCCACCCGGTGAAGTTCGACAGTCCGTAGTACCGGATCTTCCCGGCCCGGGCGAAGCCGTCGAGCGTGCGCAGCGTCTCCTCCAGCGGTGTGTGCGGGTCGAAGGCATGCACCTGGTAGAGGTCGACGACGTCGACGCCGAGCCGCTGCAGCGAGGCGTCGAGGGCCCGGGTCAGGTGCCGCGCCGACAGTCCGTTGCCGTTGGGGCCCGGGCGGGTGGCGAACCTGCCCTTGGTCGCGAGCACGACGCGCTCGGTCACGTCTGACGGACGCGCCGCGAGCCAGCGCCCGATGATCTCCTCGGACACACCCGCCGAGTACACGTCGGCGGTGTCGACGAGCGTGCCGCCGGCGTCGATGAACACGTCGAGCTGTTCGTGCGAGCCTGCCTCGTCGGTCTCGGCCCCGAACGTCATGGTGCCCAGGCACAGCTCGGAGACCGCGCACCCGCTGCGGCCCAGTAGTCGATAGCGCATGGGGAAAACCTAGCCGCGGGCCGGCTCACGATGGCCGGGACGTCCCGCCTCGTGCGACCCCTCAGCCCACGTGGTCCGCCCAGCAGCGCTCGATCGCCGCGGCCTGCTGCGACGGGTCGAGGCTCCCCACGTCGACGGTGACGTTGGCGGGTGGCGGGCGCCGTGCGGCATCCCGGTGCATCGCGTCGAACTCGGCGGCGGTCAGCCACTGCGCCCGGGTGGCGTCGCGCCGTCGCGCCTCGTCGAGCGGGGCACTCAGCCGTACCACCCGGCATCCGGGCAACAGCTCGCGGTAAACCGCTGCGGTGTCGGGATTCAGCACGTCGGTGATGACGACGTCGATGTCCTCGGCGAGGAAGTTGGCTGCGAGCGCGCACGCGTTCCGGACGCCGAGCAGACGCTGCCGCGCACCGGCATCGCCGTCCCACGGGGCGGCCGCACCGACCCTCACCAGCTGCCGCAGGTCATCGACCTCGATGACGGCACACCGTCCTCGCGAGGCGGCCAGCGACCGTGCGGCGCTGCTCTTGCCCACAGCCGGCGGTCCGGTCAGCACCAGAGGAGGACGCACCGGCATCCCCCAAGGGTGCACCGGGACGCGCCCCATGACACGGGTCGGCCACCGAAGAGCCGCAGGCCACCGGGTGGTGACCTGCGGCTCGTCAGCGACGTTCGGGGATGCCGGGCCAGGCGGCTCAGGCGTCCAAGACGGCGACGGCCGCGGGGCGGAAGCCCCGGAAGGCCAGGTAGCAGCCGACCGACAGCTCCCACGTGGCGATGGGCAGGGTGGCGAGCATGGTGAGCGAGCCGGTCTGGGTGGTCTGGCCGAAGAAGGTCAGCAAGTTGGCAGTGAGCAGCACCGGGGCGCCGACCAGCCCGATCGTGGGGATGAGGCGGGGCACCAGCCGCGAGCGGTAGAGCAACGTGCCGAACAGCAGGGCGTTGAGGCAGGCCATGAAGCCCGGGCCGAGGAGGAAGGTCCAGTCGCGGGCAGTGACCAGGGCGTGCCCGGTCGTGGCCAGGGAGGCGGCGTCGGCCGATGCGGTGGCGGCGTCCTGTCTCAGCACGACCACGGTGAGCAGGGCGACGACCCCGACGAGGATGACGGCCGCCTCGACCATGCGAGACATCACGAAGCCCAGGGCCATCGACTCGTTGACCCGCTTGACGACCGGGAACACCGCGACGGCGCTGCCGATGCCGGTCAGTGCGGTGACGACGTCGAGCAGGCAGGCGAGCAGCACCTGGTTGTCGTGCCCTGCGCCGAGCACGTAGCCCGGGTTGTTGAGCACGGGGTCGAGCAGCAGCAGGGCGGGGATGGAGGCGGCGAAGGTGAGCAGGTAGAAGATGCCGGCGGCGCGGGAGTTCCCACGGGTGCGGTCGGATCGGGGCGCAGCGGTGCTGCTCACCACGTCGTTCGTGTCGGGCGTGGACGGTGCGGTCGTGGTGCTCATGTCGGTTCTCCTGGGTGGTCGCGGTGCGGGTGGTGGGGGTGGTCGACGCCGGCCGGGTCGATCCGGGTGACCGAGAGCAGCAGCAGGCCGAGGTCTCGCAGGCCGGCGAGCAACCCGTGCAGCGCCGCCTGGTCGACGACCCGGCCGGTGAGCACGGTGGTGCCGTCGCCAGCGGGTGTGAGGTTCACGCCGCCGAGGTAGGTCGACCAGCGCGGGTCGAGCCGGCCCTGGACACGGATCTCGTACCAGTCGGCGTCGTGTGGCCGGATGGGCGCTGTGTGGGACATGGGGAGCGCCTCCTGCCGGTGGTGGACGGTCCGCCGGGGTGGTGGCGGTTCGTCGTGATCCCGTCACGGTAGGAAGCACGGTGATGAGTCGTCGTCATCAGAGGTGACGAGTGCGGCTGATGAACTTTCCGGAGGTGCCCGCAAGGAGGGGCGGCCGCCTCCCGAGACGACGGTCAGCGAACGGCGTTGCGGGAGAGCAGGTTCAGCTGATGTCCACGGCGGACCGCGGCGCGCCGGTTGGTGACCGCGAGCTTGGCGTACACGTGCTGGGTGTGGGTTCGCACCGTGCTGAGCGACACGCCCAGGGCGCGGGCGATGGCCGGGCCGTCGAGGTCGGAGCCGAGGAGGCGCAGCACGTCGAGCTCCCGGCTGCTGAGCGGGTCGACGAGGGGCTGGGCCCCGCTCCCCTCGCTGTGGGCGGAGGGCTCCACCGCCGCGGCGGTCATCACCTCCAGGAGCCGCGGCACGAGACCGCCGCCGCGGTCGTGACGGGCGAGCAGCTCCAGGAGCCGGCGCAGCGGCGGTCCCTCGGCCGTGAAGACGCCGACCTGGCCCTCGGCCTCGGCGAGCCCGATCGCCCGCTCGAGCGTCGCCATCGCCGCACCGTCGTCGCCGCCCGCAGCCTGGGTGAGCGCCCGGAGCACCAGCACCTCGATGACGACCGCCGGCCGGTCGCCCGCCTCGGCGGCCGCCAGCAGCCGCTCGAGGAGCTCGCTCGTGGCGTCGAGCGGGGCGCGGCCGCCGGATGCCGTGTGGTCCCCGAGCAACGCACGCGCCAGGGTGACGTGCTCGTACTCGTGCAGGTAGCTCAGCTCGTCGGTGGGCGTGAGGCCACGGCCCCGTGCCCACGCCTTGGCCTCGGCCACCCGCCCAGAAGCGGCGAGCACTCGCGCGTGCACGGCACCCACCGGGCGCACCTGGGGTGCGAAGTCGGCGACGTACACGCGCTGCGCGTCCTCGAGCAGCCCGAGTGCGGTGGCCGGGTCCCCCTGTGCAACGCGCACCTCGGCCAGAGCGACCCGCCACCGGTAAGGGTGCTGTGGCAGGCCGGCCACCTCACCGAGCTGCTCCGCCAGGCGCAGCTGCGCGGCCGCCTCGGCGAGGTCGCCTCGCGCCATCGCCACCCGGCTCAGCTGCACGCGTAGGTCCGCCGCGCCCCGCAGCGGTGCGGCGGCCGGAACGAGCGCGAGGGCCTCGAGGCAGCTGCGCTCGGCATCCACCAGCCGGCCACGGGCGAGCTCGATGTCGACGATCGAGACGGTGCAGCCGAGCACGTCCGACAGGTGTCCGGCCCGGAGGAGCTCCTCGGTGGCGACGCGGTAGGCGGAGTGTGCCACGGCCAGGTCGCCCGCGGCCCACGAGGCGAGACCGACCAGGGCGGATGCCGCCGCCGTCGTCAGCGGGTCGTCGGCCGTGGCCAGGTCGAGCGCCAGCTCTGCGTACCGCACGGTGCCCCGGAGGTCGCCGCCCACCAGCGCGAGGGCGGCCCGGTATGTCTGGACGGCGCCCGGCAGCCGGGCGAGGCCCGCGGTGTCGGCCACGACGAGTGCCTCGGTTGGCCCGGCCAGCACGCGCTCGACGTCGGTGAGCCTGCGGTCCAGGGAGTCGAACTCGTTGCTCGCCGCCAGCGCGCCGATGAACCCGACCGCGAGGACCGGGCGGCGTTCCACGACGTCGGCGGGCAGCAGGTCGACCCAGAGACGGATGACCGACTCACGGCGCTCCCGGAGCAACATCGGGACGGCGAGCTCGGCCCGGGTGGCGGCAAGGTCGACGTCACCTGCGGCGAGCGAGTGCCGCACGGCGGCCTGGGGGTCGTCCGCGGCCTCGTACCAGTCCCCCGCGCGCCGGTGAAGGGTGGGCACGTCGCCGGGCCGCTCGTCGTCGAGGTGGGCGCGGAGCACGTCGGCGAACAGGTGGTGGTATCGGTACCACGTCCGGTGCGCGTCGAGCGGGATGACGAACAGGTTCTGCCGCTCCAGCGACTCGAGCACCGCGCGGCCGCCCGTCCCTGCCGTCACCGCGTCGCACAGCGGACCGGTGAGCCTCTCGAGCACCGAGGTCTCGAGCAGGAACCGTCGGACGTCCGCCGGCAGGGCGTCGAGCACCTCGTCGGCCAGGTAGTCCACGACGAAACGGTCGTCACCGGCGAAACCGGCGATGAACTGCGACCGGTCGTCGCGTCCGGACAGGGACAGGGCCGCCAGCTGCAGCGCTGCCGCCCACCCCTCCGTCCGGCGTTCCAGCAGCGCCACGTCGTCGGCCGAGAGCTCCAGCGCGTTCAGCTCGTTCAGGTACGCCGCGGCCTCGCTCCCGGTGAAGCGCAGGTCGGCCGCCCGCACCTCGACGAGCTCGCCGCGCGCACGAAGCCGCGCGAGGGGAAGCGCGGGGTCGGCCCGTGAACTCACCACCACGTGCACCTGCGCCGGCAGGTGCTCCAGCAGGAACACCATCCCGGGCCTGGTGCCCGCACCTTCGGCGAGGTGGTAGTCGTCGAGCACCAGGGTGAGGTCACCCGGCAGCACGCTGAGCTCGTTGAGCAGCGCGGTGAGCACGACCTCGACCGGCGCCTGACCGCCGTGCTGCAGCGCGAGGGATGCCGTGGCCGTACCGGGCGCCGCGCGGTCGACGGCCCTCAGGACGTAGGTCCAGAAGGTCGCACCGTCCCGGTCGCGCTCGTCGAGGGACACCCAGGCCACCTGGTGCGGGTGCCGCAACCGAGCCAGCCAGCTGACGAGCAGGGTGGTCTTGCCGAAGCCGGCCGGAGCCGAGACCAGCAGGAGGGGGACGTCGGCACCCAGCGCCAGCAGCTGGTCGAGCCTGGGCCGGTCGACGGTCCGCTGACGGGCCCGCGGCACGACCAGCTTGGTCTCGACCAGAGTGTCCGGCATCGGCGGCGCCTCCTGCCTCAGCTCGACCTGCCGAGCGTAGCCCTGCTCCTGATCGGCCCTGTTCCGCGCCGGCGCAGCGGGCGCAGCCGGCTCAGCGGGCTCCGCGAGCGGCGCAGCGGGCGCAGCCCGGTCAACGGGCGAGCAGGTCAGCGCACGCCGGGTGATGCACGCCGCGCGGCTGGGCGCGCCCCTTGCATCACCTGCGGTCGCTCAGTCGTGACGAGTCAGCTCTTGGTGAGGTCCTGGGCGAGCATCACGATGATGCCGCTGGGGCCGCGCACGTAGGTCAGCTTGTAGATGTCCTGGTAGTTCGCCACCCCACGAAGCGGGTGGCAGCCGTGCGTCGCGGCGATCTCGAGGGCGGCGTCGAGGTCGTCGACCGAGAAGGCCACGCGGTGCATGCCGATCTCGTTCGGTCGGGTGGGTTCGGTGTCGATGGCGTCAGGGTGGAGGTACTCGAAGAGCTCGAGGCGACCCTGGCCGTCCGGCGTCTGCAGCATCGCGATGTTGGCGTGGTTGCCGTCGAGGCCGACTGCGGTGTCGGTCCACTCGCCACTCACGGTGTCTCGACCGACGACGGTGAGCCCCAGGTCGGTGAAGAAGGCGATGGTCGCCTCCAGGTCGCGTACGGCGATACCGACGTTCTCCAGGGTGATGGGCATCCAGCGACGCTACCGAAGGTCCGAGACGACCGGGCTCCCGCGTGTTCACCGGCAAGGTCAGCTGGGTGCTGATCGACCTCGGCGAGGACGCACGACGCCGGCCACTCCATCAGCCCCGACGAGCGGTTCCGGGTCGCCATGGCCCGCCAGTAGCCCTCAAGGAGGGCCGTGGCGGCGACATCGCGGTGCACGGCAGCATCCGCCTCGCCCAGAGCCTGCTCGCCGCCGACCTCGTCGACCGGCTGGAGCCGGTCGTCGTGCCCACGCTCGCCGGCACCGGACGTCGCCTCTTCGTGGACGACACCGACCTGCGTCGCCTGACCCTCACCAGGTCGACGCGGTCGTCGTCGGGCTGCGTCTTCCTCGGCTACGAGCGTTTCTCGGGCTAGAGCGTGACGACCCACTCGCCGTAGAACAGCCCCAGCCCCGCCAGCACGCAGATGCCCGCGATGATCCAGAAGCGGATGACGATGGTGATCTCTGCCCAGCCGACGACCTCGAAGTGGTGGTGCAGCGGGGCGATCCGGAACACGCGTCTCCCGGTGAGCTGGAAGCTGGCGACCTGGATGATGACGGACAGTGTGATGATGACAAAGAGCCCGCCGAGCACGACCAGGAGCAGCTCGGTGCGGGTCACGATGGCCAGGCCGGCCATCGCCGCGCCCAGGGAGAGCGACCCGGTGTCGCCCATGATGATCGCGGCGGGGGCGGCGTTCCACCAGAGGAACCCGAAGCACGCCCCGGCGAGGGCGGCGGCCACGGCGGCCAGGTCGAGCGCGTCGCCGATCGGGTAGCAGGTGGGGCCGGGCGCGAGGGCGCAGCTCTCGTTGTGCTGCCACAGGCCGATCATCGTGTAGGCCCCGAAGACCATGGCGCTCGCGCCGGTGGCGAGGCCGTCCAGGCCGTCGGTGAGGTTGACCCCGTTCGAGGCGCCGGTGATGAGCAGGTTGGACCACAGGAGGAACAGCGCAGCCCCCAGCACCGGACCGGCGAACGCCAGGTCCAGCCGGGTGTCCCGCACGAAGGAGATCGCTGTCGAGGCGGGTGCGCGGCCGTGCTCGTCGGTGGTCCACAGGGCAAGGGCGGCGAAGACCACGGTGACCAGCGTCTGACCCGCGAGCTTCTGCCACGACCGCAGGCCAAGGCTGCGCTCCGCCCGGATCTTGATGAGGTCGTCGAGGAACCCGACGGCGCCGAGCCCGACCAGGAGGAACAGCACCAGCCCGGCGCTCACGGACACCGGGTCGCGGGTCACCCGGGCCAGCCCACCGGCATCCATGGCGGCCAGGACGGCGTGCGAGCCGAGGTACCCGATGAGCGTCGCCGCGATGATGACGGTGCCGCCCATGGTGGGTTTGCCGCGCTTGACGTGGTGCAGGACCAGGTCGTCGTGGATCGGCTGGCCGTAGCCGCGACGGACGAGGAACCGGATGAACAACGGTGTCCCGAGCAGCGCCACGAGCATGGCGGTTCCGCCCGCGAGCATCACGTTGAGCACTGGCTCTCCCTGGGGACGACGTCGTGGGCATGGTGCAGCCCCGGCACGATAGCCGTTCGGGGGCAACCCTTTCGGCGGACGTGCGCCGTGATGTCGATGACGTTGCAGGCCACCCAGCCGGCGCGCGGGCGACCCGACCCGGTCGCCGGCGCTACTCGCCGCGCCCCTGGAGGTGGGAGCGGGCCACGTCGTCCGGGGCGTGGACCAGCCACGCGTCGAGCAGGGCCTCGCGCAGGTCGTCGTCGCTCGCGCTCGCCAGGTGCAGGAGGACCGCCGGGTACCCCGTGAAGTGGGGGATCGTGAACAGGAAGTCGGGGTGGGCCTGGAGGAGCGACTCCTTGTCGTCGAGCCCGTCGGTCACCAGCGCCAGGATGGGACCCCCCGGCACCGGGTCGTCGGCGAAGCGCTTGAGGTCGGCCTTGCTGAACGGCCGCTCCCAGGCGAACGCCGTGCCCCCGACCAGCCAGGTCCGGTGCCCGTACCGGGCGCCCTCACTCACCTCGGGCAGCAGGGAGACGAGCCGCTCCACGTCCCCCAGGTCGGCCATCGCTCCAGCCTAGCGGCGCACCGGCCCGACGCTCTGGCGACGACCGTCAGCCTCGAGGGGCCGAGGATGCCGGTGCGCGCGCGTGGTCGGAGGGGAACCGACCTTGCTGCCACGAGGTGTCGGCCCGCACCAGCACCACCGCGAGGACCACGGCCGCGCCGCCCGCGACCACGAGCAGGATCGCGCGGGCCGGCGCACCCGGCACCCGCCCGGGAACGCTCCGGCGCACGGTCAGCTGCACCGCGGGCACGATCCGCCCCAGCAGGTGCAGCCCGGTCGCCCCGCACCACACCGCGAAGACGCCCTGGTGCACGCTGACCCAGCTGATGCCGAAGCCCAGCGCGGTGAGGACGTGCTGCCGACCGTTCTGTTCGCCCAGGAGGACGAGGAGGATGCCGGATGCCAGCAGCGCGAGGGTGGACGCCACGACCAGCGGCCCCAGCCAGCGCAGCACGGTGGGCGGCGGCCCCGCGACCTGGTAGGGCTGGCGACCGGTGTAGTACCCGATGACCCGCCACCCCGTGGTCGCCGTCTTCATCAGCGCCGGGGGCACGAGCAGGGCGCCGATGGCGACGTGCCAGGAGACGAGCCCCCGGACGTCGAACAGGGTGAGCAGCTCGGCCGCGAAGAGCACGAGCAGGACGAGCCCGGTCCAGGCGGTCAGCACGGCGTTGCCGGCGGGACCGCCCGTGGGCGGAGGCGCGGGGTCGGGGCGCTGGTGCCTGCCGGTGGCCTCGACGAGGAACCCATCGAGCAGTTCGTACCCGATGTCCTTGGCCGCTCCCACCGCCCGACCATAGCCGGGCCTGGGCGTCCCGCCCTGTGTGAAGGCTGAGATCGGCGCGGCCGACCTCCGCGGATCCGACCGGCCCGCTGCGTGGAACGATCCTGCCCATGAGCCCGCCCGAGGACGTCTACACGCACGGTCACGTGGAGTCGGTGCTGCGGTCGCACCGGTGGCGAACCGCCGAGAATTCGGCCGGATACCTGCTCCCGCGCCTCGACGAGGGTTCCCGCATCCTCGACGTGGGCTGCGGGCCGGGCACCATCACGATCGACCTCGCGCGGGCGGCCAGCGATGGGTCCGTGGTCGGCGTCGACCGGTCGGTGGCCGTCATCCACGAGGCCCGTACGGCGGCCGAGCAGGCCGGCGTGACGAACCTCGCGTTCACGGTCGGCGACGTGTACGCGCTCGACCACGAGGGCGGCGTGTTCGACGTCGTCCATGCCCACCAGGTGCTCCAGCACCTGAGTGACCCGGTGGCGGCCCTGCGCGAGATGGGCCGGGTCTGCGCGCCGGACGGCATCGTCGCGGTGCGCGACAGCGACTACTCGGGCTTCAGCTGGTTCCCGGCGGTACCCGAGCTCGACGAGTGGCTCGACCTGTACCGGGCGGTCGCCCGCGGGAACGGCGCGGAGCCGGATGCCGGCCGCCACCTCAAGGGCTGGGCGATGGCGGCGGGGCTCGAGATGGTCTCGTCCACCGCCTCGGCCTGGTGCTTCTCCTCGCCGCAGGACGTGGCGTGGTGGGGCGCGATGTGGGCCGAGCGGGTGGTGGGGTCCGGCATGGCCGAGCAGGCGCTCCAGCGGGGGATGGCCGGCGCCGACGACCTCGAGCGGCTTGCGCAGGGCTGGCGGCACTGGGCCGCCTCTCCGGAAGCCTGGTTCGCGGTCCTGCACGGCGAGCTGGTGTGCTCGCCGACCACCACACCCTGACCCTCGTGGGTCGGCCAGGCTTGGCAGCCGTGTTCTGGGCCCTTGCAGATGCAGGGGCTCGCAAGTTACCTTGGAGCAGTGCTCGAGGATCCGATCATTGCGCCATCGGCCCTGAAGCACGGTCTGGGCAAGGAGGACAACCCCCACGCCTACCGCAACCCAATCCGAGCGTGGGATCTCGGTGACGGATTCACGATGACTCGGCCCGAACGCGGCCGCCATCATCCTCGAAGTTGGTTACGTCGAGGGCGGCCCCGCTGTGGTGATCACCACGCGATGCGCGCCCGGAAGAGGTTCCTTGAGTGATGCCCGATGCCTAGAACTGTCGACGAGATCCTCAAGCACGCCGACGAGCTCGCCGCCCGTTTCGAGGGCTACGCGCCCACGCCCGGCGACGAGCAACACGCCCAAGCCGTGGCCCTGCTACGGGTTGCGGTCCACGAACGCTCGGCCGCCGAACAGCACGTCATCGACGCGATCCGAGCGGCCCGCACCGCCGGGATGTCCTGGTCAGCGATCGGGGCATTCGTCGGTACCAGCGGCGAAGCCGCCCGCCAGCGATACGCGGACAAGGTCGCCTGACTCGCTACGCGGAACGCCCTGCAGCGTGTCTGCGGATGTGCGCCGACGAGGAGCCTTCGATGCGCAGAGTCCTGCTCAGCAGTGCGGTCGAGCGGGCGATGGGTCCTTCGTCAGTTCGGGCGCCTCGTCAATGACGGCCCCGCCTCGAACCGCCCGCCCGGCAGCAACTACCTGCCGAACAGCAACGGTGAGGGTGGCACGGTCATCTGAGATGGAACGCTGGTTCCCACTAGCACGCCCGACGCGGCAGGTCAGTGTGTTGCCGGACGGTGTGCGACGGCCTCAACACCAAGTCCAGCGAAGCCGAGAGCCAGCAGTAGCGCCGAGGGCAGCAGGAGCGGAGAGCGCCAAGGTTCAAAGGCGCCGTAGCCTTGGACGGCTACGGCCGTCAGCCGCGGCCATCGCAGCACCGACAGCAAGCTCGACGATGCTGAGGAGCACGGACAGCACGCCGCCTCCGCCATCCTGCGCACGACGCAGAGCGACGATCGCCGTGCAGGTGAAGACTGCGGCGGCCAGAGCGAGCGCTGTGCCCAATCCCGCGAGTACTGCGTCCAACTCGGCGTTTCGTGCCAGACCGGCCACGATCAGCACGCCAGCGAACACCAGCGCCGCCCCACCCACCAGCACATGGCCGAGCCTGGTCAGGCGACGTGCACCCTGGGGCAGCCCGTCGGTTCCCATGAACCATGGAACCACTCGACGCCGGCGACTGCTGTGCGGCATCTGAGTGCGCCGCCAGCTGCGTCACCCCACCGACGACGCCGTCTGCTCCAGTTCTCGCTCATTGCCGGCTGGTGAAGCGGTAGTAGTACCCGTCTGGATCGCTCAGGCGGAAGTCCTCGAGGCCCCAGGGTCTGACCTGCAGGTCCGCCTCTAGCTCCAGACCCTCACCGACAACGCGATCTCGCACCTTGTGGATGTCATCGACGTCGATCACGATCTCGGCACCCGTTGGCACGGCTCGCAGGGCCGGGTCGATGGCTGAGGCTTCGGCGGCACCGATGCGTGCTTGGCCCAGTCGAAACGCTGCGTATCGGGGCGGACCGTCGGAGCGGCCGGTGGTCTCGAACCCCAGTCGTTCGTAGAACGCGGCGGTCTGGTCCAGATCGGCGACGAAGATCTCGATCCGCAGCGAAGCATCCACGCTGCCCATCCTCACCCGCGACAGAGGCACTCCCCCAACACTTGTGCGCATCGCTCCAGCCGACCTACCGCGGCGCGGCACGACCGGACGTTCGATCCCTCTGGGTGATTGGTGTTACACGGCCATCAGGCTCCCCTGGTCAATCGCTCCTGCTGCGAGAGATGAGTGCGTGGACGCTGTCGATGCCTGGCGAATGTGGACTCGTGCACCACTTGCTGCGCTGCGATCATCCTTGGATGAGCGACTTGGACGAGGCATCCGTCATCGACGTCGGCGTTTGGGATAAGCGCTTCGCGGTGGTTCGGGCGGTCCGCACGCTCGGTGACCGCGCAGCGGCGGTCGTTGACGCCAACGGTGACGGCGCGGACATCAACTGTGAGCACTGCCGGCGCGCAGACGGGGTATGGCAGCTGTGCTCCAGCATTGGCGGAGCGAAGTCGTACAGCCGTCAACCGACGCCACCGCGCAGATCGGCAGGATCGCGGAGCGCGCGCCGCGGCAGGAGGGGACGGGAGCGCTGCCAGGGGCGCGGCATCCGGCGCGCAGGACAGCGCTGAAACAGTGGGGCGATGCACGGTGCGCGGTAGGGCGGGGGCCGGTGCCTCACCTCCGGCCAGAGGGGCGGGTCGAGGGGTCAAGACACGCCCGAGATCGCGATTCTCACGGCCATGTCTCGACCGCTCGACTGCCGCGCTCACACCTGCGACACCCGGCCTGTGCGGTAAGGCCCTGCCCCTTCGGACCTGCAGCGACGTCGTCGAGCTGGACAGGCTGACCTCGAGATGGCCGTCCCAGAACCCGCGCTGAAGGCGTCTCATGATCACCCGCCCGGGCAGGCACCGAGCTCAGGGTCGGTGCCGTGGTGACCCGTCGAGGGCCTCGAAGACACGCAGCACCGCGGCCGTGTCCTCCTGCCCGTGCCCGAGCAGCTCGGTGTGCTCGACGAGCCGGTGGCTGGCGTCCGTGAGGGGCGTGGGCACATCGGCGCCGCGAGCGGCATCCATCATGAGCCGGTTGTTGTGGACGACGTCACTGACCGAGGCCTGCACGCTGACCCCTCTCGGTTCCGGAGTTGATTCGCCACCCTGGCGCCGCGCCGCTCCGTGAGGGCAGGTCACGGAGGCGGGCGCGGCGAGGTGGGACGGCGCAGCTGGGCGCGGCATCTTCTCCGGCTTCGTGGGTATGGCTACGGCGAAGTGCCTGCGCGCACGCCGAGCGCGCCTGCCAGCACGAAACGGAGACGCGCGTGGGCCGACACAGCGGGGCCATCTGCCGGGCCTGCCAGGAGCTCGTCCTGGTGCGCGACGGCAGGCTCATTCAGCACCGGCAGGTGTTCCCGACCCTGGGCACGTCGCTGCCGTGCGTCGGCTCGTACAGCAAGGCACCCGGAGACCCGCACGACCAGCGGTCGCCGCGTGGCAGGTCCGACGCCGAGCCCCACCCGCGTCCGTTCGTGAACCGCCCGCAGGCGACGATCTCCCGATGACGCCGCGTCAAGCAGACCTGACACGCGAGGCCATCGCCATCATGACGGCCTGGATGGACAGCGGCGACGACCCGGCCTTCGGCATCCAGACCCTGACCGGCATCCTCGAGGAACGGGGTGAGGGCGATGTCTTCATCGGAGCCATCGAGGTGATCGGTGGCTTCGTGAACCTGACCGGGCTGCTCATGGTCCAGCGGTACCAGGACACCGGGCAGGACGAACGAGCCACCCTGCAGCAGGTCGCGGTCGACATCAGCTCACTGGTCTGAGCCCTCGGGATGCCGCACAGCCTCCTCGTACCGTGGTCACCGGCAGGTGTCGCATTCGTGAGGTGTCGTTCGTGGAGGTGGTGAGCGCCGGCCGCCGTGGCCGGCGCACTACGCGGATCCACGAGGGGTTCGCGGTCACCGGGAGGAGAACGCAGTGGCGCAGTACCTGATCGCATTCAACGACGAGTGGGTGCACGAGCACACGGCGGAGGAGCTGCGCGCGAAGAGCGTGGCCAGCCGGGCTGTGTTGGCGGAGATGGAGGCGGCCGGTGCCTTCGTGTTCGCCAACGGCGGCATCGACTCGTCCACCGTGGTGTGCAGTGTCGAGGCCAAGGGCGGCACCCCGCTGTTCGTCGACGGCCCGTACGTCGAGACCAAGGAGCACCTGGGCGGGTTCACCGTCATCGACGTCCCTGATGACGGCACGGCCCGCTACTGGGCCGGCCGGCTGGCCGTGGCCCTCGACTGGCCACAGGAGGTGCATCGGTTCCCCGGTCCTCCTTCGGCGTAGGGCGAACCGTCGCGGCCCGGTGCCTGACGATCGGAGGGCGAGCGAGTGCCTGCAGCTGACCTGAGCTACCGGTCGTTCACGTCGACCTGGGCCGCCTCGTCGGACGTGAGCAGGATGACGTTGCCGTCGGGGTCGTCGACCATGGCGGCGAAGGGGCCGGCGGTCTGCGTGGGTGGCATCCGGCTGGGATGGCCAGCGGCGACCAGGGCTGCCCAACGCTCCACCACCGCAGCGTTCTCGCCGACATAGAACTCGAGGAGCTGCTGGTATCCGCCGGCGGGCCGGGCCCACGTCGGGTCGTAGGTGGCCGCGAACGAGGTGGTAAGGAGCAGACTGACGCCACTACCCATTCGATGGACGACGACCGGCCGCCCAGGGAGCGGGTCCGGAACGTCCAGACCCAGGTCACGGTAGAACGCCATCGACGTCGCAAGGTCGCGGACCTCGAGGATCAGCATGCTGAGCTGGATCTCCATCCGCCCACTCTTCCAGCCTCCGGGTCCGTTCCCGGGTGACTCAACCGGGCTATGGCGCCGGCACCAACGCGTCCATGGCATGAGCCGACCCGCTCTCCCCTGGGTCACTTCTCTGAAGAAGGACACCCGGATGCCCGAGCTGATCGTGACCCACGAAGTCGACGACGTCGCGCACTGGACTGCGTCCCCCCGAGCGCGAAGAGGTTCCGGTGGCGTCGCGCACGACATCCGCACCTTCGTCGACCCGAGCCGGTCCAACCAGGTCGGCCTCGGCATGGACGTCTCCGACATGGCTGCGTTCCAGGCGGTCATGGAGAGCGAGGCGGGCGTGGAAGCCCTGCGGTACGACGGGGTTCGCCGGGTCACCCTCGTGACCTACCTGGAGTCCTGACCCGCGCTCTCCCCCACCAGCGCCGGGGCAGCCGTCAGCCCCCCGCCTGCAACGGAGGGCTGACGAGGGCCGAGGGCCAGCTGCGCAGTGGGGGGTCACCAGCCGCTGGGGCCTCCGATCGACTCCTGTTTGCCGATCCAACGGCCCAGTGAGGTCCCCATCCGGTCACCGACCTCGCCTGCGGTGCGGAAGTGGATGCCGCCCCAGATCCGAGCGCCGATGCCGTCGGCTCGCAGCTGTGCACCGGTCTGGTAGTGGCGGGTGGTGCCCGTGACGCTGGACGGCAGGTTCAGGTCGATGACGGTCGTGCCTTCGAGCCTGCTCAAGGCGGTGGAGACCGCACCCATGACGGTGGTGTGGGCGCTGACGTACTCGGGGAACGGCGGTGCCGGGATCAGTGACGTCCAGGTGGGGTCGGCCGTGGTGAGGGCGTTGCCGTCCGTGTCCGCGAGCCGGATCGCAGTGATCGGCCGCCAGAACAGGTAGGTCAGCTTGGCGTCCCAGGAGCTGACCACGGCATCGGACTGGGTGAGGCTGCCGACCGCGAGGTACGCCGCCGCCTCGCCGGAGTCGAGGTGGTGACGGGTGATGTGGTCGCGATACCCCGCCTGGAGCTGGGCCGTCAGGTTGCCGGCGAAGAAGCGGGCGATCTCCGTCTGCTCCGCGGTTCGAGTGGTGCTCGTGGCCGATCCCAGGTCCGCGACCTCACGCAGATCGCGGGCGTAGCGGCCGGAGGTCAGCGCGGGCGGTGCGGCGGGACGGAACTGGTCCGCGCTTCGGATGAGGAAGGGCTTCATCGTCGCGAGCCAGGGCGCCAGGAACGGTGCGTTCGCGGGCGGTGTCGGCCGCCATTCGCCTGGCTGCTCCTTCAGTGTGACCGTGGCCGGCGCCTGCCAGCCGTCTCCCGCCCGCAGCATGATGATGTGCGCGGCTGCCCTCTCTCCGAACGCGACTCCGTCGACCTCGGCCGGCCCGTCGGGTATCGCGGCGAGGGCCGCCTGGTAGGCGGGGTCGACCCGCGCAGCGCTGCTCGGGAAGTAGCGCAGCAGGATCGAACGGGTTGCCGTGGCGACGGCTGCGTCGGTGGATGCGCATCGCGGGCCGCGGGCATGCCAGCGATAGAGCGGGCGATCTCCTTCGATGCCGGCCACGGCGTTGTACACGGCCGACTGGGCATAGGACATGACGATGGACATCGTGGGTGCAGGCAGTCCGTTGTCCACCCCGACCACCTGGGCGGCCAAGGCGTTCCAGGCAACGACGGCGGTCCCATCGACGTGGGAGCACGCTGACGCCCCAGCCTGCTGTGCGGCGGCGGGAGTGGCCACCGAGAGAGCACTGGCCAGCAACGCGCTGGCCGCGATGACGGAGCCCGACTTTCGGGCGCGCTTCGTAGAGGTGATGTTCATGATGGATCCTTCCGGGGAGAGACTCGGATGCCGTCGGCTCCGAGTGACGTGAGCCGATGGGCTACGGGGTGGGGATGTTGTCCCGAGCCGGTATTGGGCCGGGAAGAGCCTCGGCAGCGGTATCCGTCGAGGGTTGGATGTTCTGGTTGAGCCGGAACAGGTTGTTCGGGTCGTAGCGGTCCTTGATGCCGACGAGGCGGCGATGGGTAGGTTCGGGGTAGGAGCGCCTGGTGAGGTCCAGGCCGGGCTCTCCGGTGAAGTTCACGTAGGTATCGCCTCCGGGGCGGAGAGCCTGCGTGAGCTCGCGAGCCCAGGTGCGGACATCGGCGAAACCCGTTGCGCTGGTGGTCCGGGCGATCACGTTGACGATGTGGGTGGCGTCCCTGGTCGCGAAGGCCGTCCCCTCCGGCGGTACTCGCCCGATCGCACCGCCCAGCTGGTGGATGACCACCTCGGTCAACGCGTTCGGCAGGGTCGCAGCAGCCTGCTGCAGGATCCCAGCCTCGGCCGCACCGAGGTCGGAGACGAAGACCGCCTGGAAGTAGTTGTGCTGGCCGCGCGGGAAGGAGGCGTCGAGCGCCTGCTGCCACTGGGTGTAGTCGCGCGCCGCGAAGGTGTCGCTCCATACCGTCCCCAGGTGCCGGAACGCAGCGGTGCCTTCATCGGCGGCATCCGGGTCGCCGGCCCAGCAACCGACAAGCGCGAGCGCGCTCCGGCCCTGCAGATCACTCGGGAACGCCGCCGTCGCTGGAACGGTGGTCAGCTTGAGCACCCCGGTCATGGCGTCGTCGGAGGTTGCGCAGGCGATCCCGTAACGGCGGATCACCTCGTCGGCCTCCGTACCGGGGTACAGCACCACCCCCGCGTGGACCGTCGTCCCGATGTCGTGCACCGCCAGCTCGAAGCTGGTCACCACACCGAAGTTGCCACCACCTCCGGTCAGGGCCCAGAACAGGTCTGGATGGGATGTGGGGCTGGCCACGAGCGACTGGCCGTCCGCCGTGACGACGTCGGCCGACAGCAGGTTGTCCGCTGCCAGTCCCACCAGGCGTGCGAGCCACCCGATTCCACCTCCCAGGGTGAATCCGGCGACGCCGGTCGACGAGACCAGGCCGCCTGTCACCGCGAGCCCGAACGGCTGCGTCGCGGCGTCGACGTCCCGCCACAGACAGCCCCCCTGGACGTGCGCCCGGCGGGCCGCCGGGTCGACCCGAACGCGGTTCATCGGGCCCGTGTCGAGGACCACACCGCCGTCACAGGTCGAGAAGCCGGCGATCGAGTGCCCCCCGCCGCGCACTGCCAGGAGAAGTCCGTCACGGCGAGCGAGGTTCACGGTCTCGACGACGTCCGCCTCCGTCCGACAGCGCACGATCAGCCGCGGGCGCCGGTCGTGCACGCCGTTCCACACGCCACGCGCTTCGTCGTAGCCGTCGTCGTTCGGCAAGACCACCGCGCCGACCATCCGGTCGGCGAACCCCTTGAGCGTGCCTGCTCCGAGTTGATGCTGCATGTGGTGCCTCCTTTCCTCGCCTGGAACCGAGGCTAGGAGGGGCCGCTCAACAGCGGCTCAACATCAGCCGGCTGCCCCGTCGAGCCGTTGACGCAATGCGGCCAGGCGCCCCTGCGCGAGCTGGGAGTGCTGCAACTGCAGCAGCTTGGCGGCCGCATCGGCCTCCGGTCGCGCCGCCCGGGGGTCACCCACCTCCAGGCTCAGCTCCGCGAGAACGATCCGGTACCACGCTTCGACGCGCGGCCACGACTGGCGGACCAGGCCGGTCACCGCTCGGGAGTACCACTCCCGAGCACTCGCCGCATCACCGGAGGCGAGTGCGAGCGCCCCGAGGAGGCCCAGGGTGTTGGCGACGGACGGCAGGTCCTCCACCGCTTCGAACGCCGCCAGGCAGGCCTGGGCCTCGCCACGGCCGGCGACGACCTCCCCCCGCAGGGTGAGGGAGAGCGCGGCGTTGGCGCGCGTCATCCACTCGCCGCGACGGTCCCCGACCTCGTGCCGGAGCGCGTGCGCTTCGGCCAGGTGGCCGGCGGCGTCGTCGAACCGGCGGTCGTCACGCGCGATGCAGCCCAGCAGGTTGAGAGCCTGTGCCCGGCCCAGCTTGTCGCCGAGCCCTTCGAAGTGCCGCACTGCCTGGGTCGCTGCAGACCAGGCCGCGCCCAGGTCGCCGCGCAGCCGTGGGGCGTACGCCTGGGCCGCCAGCACGAACCCGACGCCTTGGGGGCTCCCCACCCGCCGTCCCACCAGCAGTGACTCCTCGTACGACGGCACCAGCCGGCCGGCGACCGGGACCGGCACGACACAGGGTGTGATGACCGTGAGGAACGGCGCGCGGCGAGGATCGACCTCGCCGAGCTGGGCCAGGCACTCGTCGAGCAAGTGGTCGGCTGCGGCGGAGTCCTCCCGCGTCAGGGCGCAGTGCGCCCGCAGCCAGGTCGAGGCGGCGAGCAGCTCCGGGCGGCCCAGCGCGACGGCGTCGACGGCCACCCCGGCAGCCAACCGCTCGGCCTCGGCGACGTCCTGCGTCGCCCACACCATGCTGGCGTGCACCAGCCGGTGCAGGGCCACACCGGCCGGGTCGTCGAGCTGTTCCATCACCCGCACCGCATCGGCGGCCTCGTTGCGGATCCGGTCGGACAACCCTCGTCGCGCGTCGAGGCCGGTCAGGCCGACGAGAGCGTGGGCACGAGAGCGGCTGGGTGCGGGGGCAGCCTCGAGCACCCGGTCGAGCCATTGGCCACCCTCGACGACGTGACAGCGCAGGAACCAGAAGCGCCACAGGCTCGCGGCCAGCTCGAGCGCGGCATCAGGCTCGTGCTCGACGGACCACCGAAGTGCGGTCCGGAAGTTGTCGTGGTCGCGGTCGAACCGTCGCAGCACGTCGTCCTGCGCTGCGTCCCCGTAGTCAGGGTCCAGGCTGCGCGCCACCGACAGGTAGTGCGCGCAGTGCCGTGCGGCGGTGACGTCGACCTCGCCGGCCTCGGCGAGTCGCTCACTGCTGAACTGCCGCACGGTGTCCAGGAGCCGGTACCGCGTGCCCGCGGGGTTTCGCACGACCAGCACCAGGGACTTGTCGACCAGCAGGGAGAGCAGGTGCACGAGGTCGCGGCCGAGCGGCGCATGGCCACACACGGCTTCGACGGCCGGCAGGTCGAAGGAGCCCGCGAAGCAGGACAGCCGGTGCAGGAGGAGCTGCTCGACCGGGGAGAGCAGGTCATGGCTCCATTCCAGGGTGGCCCGGATGGTGGCGTGTCGGTTGGTGCGCGGTTCGTCCGACGAGAGCATGGACAGAACCCCATCGAGCCGCTCGACGATCTCCATCGGTTCCAGCACCACCACTCGGGCCGCGGCCAGCTCGATGGCCAGCGGGATGCCGTCGAGGGAACGGCACAGCCGCGCGATCGCTGCGCAGTTGGCATCCGTGAGGGCAAACTCGGGTCGCACCTGCCGTGCCCTGTCGACGAAAAGCTGCACCGCGGCGAACCCGGCCACTCGAGTGGCGCGTCCTCCCTCCCCTTCGCCACCGCCGGCACCCCGGGGCGGCAGGGCCAGCGAGGGCACTCGGAAGATGAGCTCACCTCCGGCGTGCAGCGGCTCCCGGCTGGTCGCCAGCAGGTGGATGCCGGGACACTCGGCGAGGAGTGTGTCCACGAGCTCGGCGCACGTTGCGAGGAGGTGCTCACAGGTGTCGAGCACGATCAGCGCCTGCCAGGACCGCAGCTGCTGGGCCACAGCACGCACCGGGGCGGGACCTGCGCCGGGCGTCAGCTCCAGCGCATCGGCCACGACGTCGGCCACGAGGCCGGCATCCGAGAGAGCACCCAGGTCGACGAACCACGCACCCTGGGGATGAGTGCCGGAGGCCGCGCGGGCGGCCTCGACCGCCAGCCGGGTCTTGCCGCAACCACCGGGGCCGGTCAGCGTCACCAGCCGATGGCTGCGGACCTGCTCACGCACCTCGCGCACCTCTGGTTCCCGCCCGACGAAGCTACTGGTCGGCGAAGGGAGCCGGCCCCCCTGCGCTCCCGGCGGCGCCCGCGTGGCCAGGAGCTCACGGAAGAGCTGACGCGACTGGTCATCGGGGTCGGTGCCGTACTTCTCGAGCAGCTCGTCACGCAGCGACTCATACCGTTCGAGTGCCGCAGAATGCCGTCCCGCCCTGGCGAGGAGGCGCATCGTCGCGCGCACTGCGCCTTCGTGCACCGGGTCCTCGACGAGCACCCGCCCCAGCACCAGCTGGGACGCCTCTGCGCTGCCGTTCGCAGCCTGGGTCTCGGCCAACCGGACCAGGACGGCGTGGTGGGCCTCCCGCAGCGCCACCCGGCGCTCGGCGGCCCAGTCCGCATAGGGCAGCTCAGGGAGCAGGTCGCCCGTGTAGAGCCGGTCGACGTCGGCCAGGAGGGCGGCGTCGCCTGCCGACAGCGCGGCGGCGGCGCGGCTCTCGAACTCGAAGGCGTCGACCCGGACGACCCCTGCGGGACACAGCACCACCTGGTCCCCATCCATCGTCAGCAGGTCAGGGAGCCCGGAGTGCCGAAGGGCTCGTCGGGCCACGTACATCGCCTGGTGCAGGTTGTGGGTCGCCGTCGCAGGGTCCTGTGCCGGCCACAGCGCCTCGAGGAGACGATCCCGCGGAGCTCGCTGGCCGGGAGCGAGGGCGAGCATGGCCACCAGGTGTCGCGCCCGGCTCAGCCGCCATTCACGAGGACCGACCGCCGTGTCCTCGATGTCGACCGCAAAACCGCCGAGTACCCGAATGCGCACGCCCCATCATGGCCCGGGCCGGGGAATGGCGGGAGGGCTGTCAGGCGTCCGTGCTTGGGTATCGATCCACTGGCGGCCCGGAACACGTTCCGTAACTGGGACTTCCCGATGCGTTGGCAGATCTTCGTCGGCTTCCGCACCGCGCGGGCCGCCTGATGTGCCGGCACCTGGCCCGGGTGGGTGAGCCGGTGACCCTCGCCTCGCTCACCCTCGAGCCGCCGCGCTCCCTGCTCCACCAGTCCTATGCGCCACGTGGCGGCATCCCAGTCGTCCTCTTCGCCGGGCGCTGGCCTCAGCCGGGTGTGAGCCAACCCCGCGCAGCGCCCACCAGGCTCGCCACCCCGAGTCCGATGGTGGGGCTGACGACAGGGGCATAGAACGGGGAGTGGTTGGAGGGCAGGGCCGCCATCGCTGCCCGGATGCCGTCGATGTCGCTGGCGCCCGCGAAGGCGGCCGGGTCGGCCCCACCGAGCAGCCAGAACACGCAGGGCGCGGGGGCACCATCGGCCAGGACCCCGACGTCCTCGCTGCCGGTCACCGGGCCGGGGTCGACGACCCGGCCCGCACCGACGACGGCCTCCAGCGACGCCCAGGTGCGCGCGACGGCATCCGGGTCGTTGACGACGGCGGGCGCTGACTCGAAGGTCTCGATGCGCGGGGCGACTGGGGCGCGCGAGGCGTCGGCCTCGGCGTTCACGATGCGAGTGATGCTGTCCAGCACGCGGTTTCGCACCTTCTGGTCATAGGTGCGCACGTTCAGGAGCAGCTCGGCGGTGTCCGGGATGATGTTGGCCTTGGTCCCTGCGCGCAGGGCACCGACCGTCACCACGGCGGTGTCGGTGCCGGCCACCTCACGGGAGACGACCGTCTGGAGGCGCATCACGGTGGCCGCGGCCATGACGACGGGATCGACGGTCGCCTCCGGGCGCGAGCCGTGCCCGCCGGCGCCGGTCAGGGTGACCCGCAGGCTGTCGGTGGTGGCGAACGCCGGCCCTGACCTGAGGCCGATGAAACCGGCCGGGATCGGTGCCACGTGCTGGCCGAGCACGACGTCGGGCCGCGGCACCTTGGTGTAGAGCCCGTCGGCGACCATCGCCACCGCGCCGCCGGCAACCTCCTCAGCGGGCTGGAACACCACGATGAGGGTGCCGGTCCACGACGGGTCCTCGGCGAGCCGGGATGCCGCGCCGAGCAGGCAGGTCACGTGCAGGTCGTGACCGCAGGCGTGCATCACCGGCACGTCGCGACCCTCGGGGTCGACGCCGCGGGCCGAGCTGGCGTAGGGCAGGCCGGTGGCCTCCTCGACCGGGAGCGCATCCATGTCGGCGCGCAGCAGCACCACGGGCCCGGCCGAGCGGGCCATCACCCCGACCACCCCGGTGCCGCCGATGCCCTCCTGCACCTCGAAGCCGAGCGGCCGCAGCCACGCGGCGACGATGCCGGCCGTGCGGTGCTCCTGGAAGGACAGCTCCGGATGGGCGTGCAGGTCGCGGTAGACGTCCTCCAGCCGGCCAGTGAGGTCAGCGGCCAGGTCATCGGGGAGGTCCACGACTTGCAACCTAACCCATCAGCCCTCCGGCGCGCCCCGCCACCTCACTGGCCTGTCCACCTCCGCCGGGGCACGAATCGGGCGTCACGGCATCCGAAACCGGCGCCGGCGCGGCACTACTCTCGCCGTGTGCCCGAGTTCAGCTGGCGACCGGCCAACGAGGCGACCACCCACGACGTCGACGCGGTGTTCGAGGCCGGCGGCGCCCGCAAGTGCCGGTGCCAGGCACTGAAGGCCCCGGGCTGGATCTGGCGCGACACGACGCAGGACGAGCGCGACGCCGCGCTGCTCCAGCAGGCCGGCTGTGGCACGAGCGGCCCGACGTCCGGCCTCGTCGGATATGTCGACGGCGAGCCGGCCGGGTGGGTCGCGGTGGAGCCGCGTGAGAACTACCCGAGGATCTGGGCCCGGCGAAAGGCGTGGATGCGGATGGACCCGGACCTCGAGGGCGTCTGGTCGGTCACCTGCTTCGTGGTGCGCAAGGGCTTCCGCCGGCAGGGCCTGATGTACGAGCTCGCCGCCGCCACCGTCGACTACGGCAGGCAGGTGGGTGCTCGGGTGATGGAGGGCTACCCCACCGAGCCGCCGCCGGGCAAGACCGTGATCTGGGACGAGGCGTCGGTCGGGCTGCTCCAGGTGTTCCTCGACGCCGGCTACGAGGTCGAGGCGTCGCCCACGTTGCGCCGCCGGGTGGTGCGACACCGGCTCGGCGCCACTGCCTGATTCGGGACGCGCCCGTAGTCCTGACCGCCATGTCACGCACGAGAGAGCTCGGGTCGACCTGCATCGAGGTGACGCGGCTGTGCGCAGGCGCCGCCGCGTGGTGCTCCCCCGACCACCCGCACGGCGGCGTCGAACCGGCCGAGTCGGAAGCCCTCGCCGACGCGCTCTTCCGCAGCGACCTCGTGCGCTACCTGGACACCTCGAACAACTACGGGGACGGCGAGAGCGAGCAACGCATCGGCCGCGCGATCCGGGCCGCGGGCGGCATCCCGGCGGGTTTCGTCCTGCAGACCAAGGCGGACCGCGACATGGCGACCGGCGACTTCTCCGGCTCCCGGATGCGCGAGTCGCTCGACGAGAGCCTGGACCGGCTCGGCCTCACGCACCTGCCGATCGCCTTCCTGCACGACCCCGAGAACACCACGTGGGAGCGGGCCATGGCGCCCGACGGACCGGTCGCGGCGCTCGTCGCCGCCCGCGAGGAGGGCCTGATCGGGCACCTCGGCCTGTCGGGCGGACCCGTCGACCTGCTGATGCGCTTCCTCGAGACGGGCCACTTCGAGGCGGTCATCACCCACAACCGGTTCACCTTGGTCGATCGCAGTGCGGACCCGCTGCTCGACCTCGCCGCCGAGCAGGGGTTGGGTGTGCTCAACGCCGCCCCGTACGGCGGCGGCATCCTCACCCGCTGGCCCGTCGACCGCACCCGGTACGCCTACGGCGAGGCACCGGCAGCGCTCGTCGAGGCGGCCAACGAGATGGGCCGGCTGTGCGCCGACGCGGGGGTGCCCTTCGCCGCTGCCGCCCTGCAGTTCTCGACCCGAGACCCGCGGATCACCTCGACCATCGTCGGGATGCGCACCGTCGGCGACCTCGAGGCGTCGATCGCACTCGACGAGGTCGCGATCCCGCAGGAGCTCTGGGCCGCCCTGCTCGCCGTTCCGCTCGACCCGTCGACCTTCCAGGATGCCGCACGCCCCGGGCAGGAGCGTCCCTAGAGGTCCCCGAGCAGCCAGCGCGCTGACCGCGACACCAGCGCCCGCCGCGGGGCGCTGAGGTACGACCGCTCGTCGTGCCCGAGCGCGTCGTAAACGACTCGCGGGCTGCCGTATTCGTGCGTCCACAGCAACGGATGCCGTGCGCCTCCGTGCTCGTGCCACGCCAAGCCGCGGGCCTGGGGAGAGACGCGCATCCACGAGTAGCGCTCGTCGTACACCTCGAAGTCCGCGATGCCGGCCACGATCGGGTGAGCGTCGGTGTCGATCTCGATGCGCGCATCACCTTGGTCTGGATGCATCGTCGTCCCGTGCACCCAGATCCCGCCCAGGATGCTCTCCCACTCCGGCACGAAGCGCAGGCTGGTGGACGACGAATGGAGCGCGTGCAGCGGGCGACCGGCCGCCAGGTGAGCGAGCAGCCCCGAACGCGACAGCTCGTCACGAGCGGGGTCGGGTACGTCGTCGACGACGTCGGCGGGACGCGGGCCGGCTGGGTCACCGATGTTCAGGACCAACAGGTCGGGCGCGGACTCGGCAAGACCGGCGAGCGCGTCGTCGGCATCCAACGCGATCTCGACGTCGAGCCCGTCTTCGGTGAGCACCTCGGCGACGGCGGCGGACGTGTGCGCGAAGGGGTGCCACGGGTCGGCGTAGCGACCCGCACCGGATACCAGAAGCGCTCGAGGGGTCATTGACCGCAGTGTAGGGATGAGGTTCTCCCGGTTGGGAGTCGCGGCTCCGGCGAGACGACAGGGCGGGTATGCCGATGCCGAGGGCCCGCGGCATCGGCACTACGGCCGAGACCCAACTCGCTGGTCGAGACCCTTCAGCGGCGGATGCGGAGGTAGATGATGGCGCCCAGGTAGGCCAGCCCACCGATGGCGCCGAGTGCGGCGTACGGGGAGCCGTCACCGCCCTTGGCGATGTCGACGACGAAGCCGACGATCACCGCCGTGATCACGGTGAGGCCGGCGATGGCGGTTGCCTGACCGTCGATGCTGTTGATCCGCTCGTCGCGACGGTCGAGCAGGCCCGCGGCGGTCTCGCTGAAGCGGCTGAGGACCAGGAAGGCGACCGTGCTCAGGAGCATGAGCGCCAGGCCGAACAGGCCGAAGGCCAGGTTGTCGCCGAGCCATCCGGCGACCAGATAGGCAAACCCCATCCCGACCCCGAGGGCGATGGTGGCCCAGCGGGAGGCTCGTGGCTTGGCGGTGTCATTCGTGGACATCGAAGATCTCCTCGATTGATGACTGGAAGTACCTGGCCAGCGCGAAGGCCAGCGGCAGGGAAGGCAGGTAGCGCCCGTTCTCGATCGAGTTGATCGTCTGGCGCGAGACCCCCATGGCGGCGGCGAGATCTGCCTGGGACAAGCCCGACCCGAGGCGGTGGTCCCTCACCGAGTTCCGCATGTGACAAGTGTGCTTGACACGTTGAGGTATGTCAAGTGTGCTTTACATGGGCCGCGGTCCGTTGAAGAGTCCCCGTCCGGCACGACCGGTTCGGATACTGAGAGGGTGACCTCGATACCCGACCCGACCATCGAACCACGACCGGACCTGGTCGAGGCAGCGCTGCCGTTCCTGCCCGCTGGACGTGAGATCCGCCAGGCATTCATCGGTCAGGCCGCGCCCAGCTTCGCCTACTTCATCGTCACCTACCTGACCGGCTTCATGTCCCGGAACAAGTACCGGTGCGTCGTGGTGACCGATGACGCGATCACCGTGCTCGAGAGCAGCAAGTGGTCGGGCGGCGCGAGGCCGCAAGAGCTGGTTGGCCGGATGCCGCGACACACCCGGCTTGGCCCGGTCTCCGGCCGGTGGGCCGAGGTCGAGCTGCTCGGCGAGCGGCACTGGGTGCACCAGAGGTTCCACGACCAGATCACCGCCGCCGACCGCGAGACGGGCTTCTGACTCCTGAACCACGAAGCCGAGTGGACCGTAGGGACGGGCGTGGATCCAGCGGCTCCACCTCCGTCTCAGGCCGCGCGCTGATCACCCGGGGACACCCGGGTTGAGTCGTCAGACTGAAGCGTCGAGCGCTGGCTCGACAGCACGGTGGACGGATGCAGCCACTGCCTGAACCGAGCACCGTCCTGGCATCGCTCACCCCTCCCCTCAGCGGAGATGTCGCCCGCGTGGCGCTGCTGATCGAACGTGCCGCGACCGCCGCACGGCGCCACACCGGCGGGGCCGGTTTCACCGCTGACGGTGCGGCCGTGGAGGCAGACATCGCTGACGTGATCACCGCCAGCACGCGCAGAGCACTGGCAAACCCGGAGGTCTCACTGGTCGCTGACGGAGACGCGTTTCGGATGCGGCCGGGCAGCTTCGCGGACTGGAGCTTCGCCGAGTATGCCGTTCTCGAGCGTTACCGCGCCGTGCCGCAGACGCCCGGTCATGCACGCTGACCCCCAGCTGGCCTACCGGTCAGCCGGGGGCAGGTGGGTGCTCCTCGCCACGGTGCTCGGCTCGGCCCTGGCCACGGTCGACGGCACCATCGTCACGATCGCCCTGCCCGCCATCGGCAACGACCTGGAGGGGACCTTCGGCGGCCTGCAGTGGACCATCACCGGCTACACGCTGACCTTGGCATCCCTCATCCTGCTCAGCGGTGCCTTCTGTGACCGCTTCGGCCGTCGCCGGGTGTTCCTCATCGGCGTGGTGTGGTTCACGACGGCATCCCTGCTCTGCGCCCTTGCACCGACCCTCACCCTGCTCATCGCTGCCCGGGTCCTCCAAGGGGTCGGCGCGGCACTGCTGACTCCGGCGTCACTGGCCATCCTGGAGAGCTCGTTCCGCGACGGCGACCGGGCGCTGGCCATCGGCACGTGGGCCGGTTTCAGTGGAGTGTCCGGAGCCCTGGCACCCCTGGCGGGCGGGTGGCTCCTCGCCCTCGGCACCTGGCGCTATGTCTTCGTCCTGAACGTGCCGCTGGCGATCCTCGTCATCGTGGTCAGCATCCGGCACGTGCCGGAGTCGTCTGACGGCGAGGCGCACGGCCGGTTGGACTGGATCGGTGCCGCGCTCACCGTGGCCTTCCTCGGCGCCAGCACGTACGCCGTCATCGACGCCGGTAGCCGCTCCGGCCTCCATACCGCGGCGGCGTGGGGCGTCGCAGGTGCCGGGATCGCTACCTTCGTCATCCACGAAAGGCGTTCTGCTCAGCCGTTGTTGCCACTCCAGCTGTTCCGGATCCGACAGTTCTCGGCGATCAACGCGCTGACCTTCGTGGTCTACGGTGCCGTCGCGGTGTACTTCTTCCTGCTCGTGCTCCAGCTGCAGATCGTGAGCGGGTGGACGCCACTGGCTGCTGGGTTGTCGACCGTCCCCGTCACCATCTTGACCTTGGCTCTCTCGCGGCGCAGCGGAGCCCTCGCGGGTCGGATCGGGCCGCGCCTCCAGCTGACCGCGGGGCCCCTTCTGTGCGCGGTGGGGGCGCTCCTGGGACTGCGCATCGGAGCGACGCCGACCTTCGTGTGTGACGTGCTACCCGCGGTGACGGTCTTCGGTCTCGGTCTCAGCGCCATGGTCGCCCCGCTCACGGCCAGTGCCCTGTCGGCCGTCCCGCCCCAACATGCCGGGCTGGCTTCGGGCGTCAACAACGCGATGGCGCGATCGGCGGCCCTGCTGGCCATCGCCGCCATCCCGGTCGTAGCGGGCCTGGACGGGACGGTCTTCGACCAGCCGGTCGCCTTCGACGCCGGCTACCGCACCGCCATGCTCATCTGCGCTTCGCTGTTCACGGTCGGAGCCGTTCTTGCCGGCGTGGCGGTCGTGGACCCGGCACCGAGCGAGCACCCACGGCGGACGTCGGGGGGAACAACCATCATCCGCCGACCGTGGGTCGCTCGACGGTGATCCTGGCCTCGGGGTGGTGCAGGTCGAAGGCGGGTCGCTCGGAGCGGATGCGGGGGATGCTGTCGAAGTTGTGTCGTGGTGGTGGGCACGTGGTGGCCCACTCCAGCGAGGCGCCGTAGCCCCACGGGTCGTCGGTGGTGACCGGGGGTGCGGTGCGCCAGGTGGTCCAGACGTTGTAGAAGAACGGGATCATGGAGATGGCGAGGATGACCGACCCGGCTGTGGAGATGCGGTTGCCGAGGGTGAAGCCGTCTTCGGGCAGGTAGTCGGCGTAGCGCCGGGGCATGCCTTGCATGCCGAGCAGGTGCTGGACCAGGAAGGTGGTGTGGAAGCCGATGAACAGCAGCCAGAAGTGGATTGTGCCGAGGCGTTCTTCGAGCATGCGGCCGGTGAGCTTGGGCCACCAGAAGTAGAACCCGGCGAACATGGCGAAGACCACGGTGCCGAAGACGACGTAGTGGAAGTGGGCGACGACGAAGTAGGTGTCGGACAGCTGGAAGTCCAGGGCGGGGCTGGCCAGGATGATGCCGGTCAGGCCGCCGAACAGGAAGGTGACCAGGAACCCGATGGCCCAGAGCATGGGGGTGGCGAACACGAGCGCGCCGCCCCACATGGTGCCGACCCAGTTGAAGAACTTCACCCCGGTGGGGACGGCGATGAGCATGGACATGATCGCGAAGAACGGCAGCAGCACCTGCCCGGTGGCGTACATGTGGTGCGCCCAGACGCTGACCGACAAGGCGGCGATGCCGATGGTGGCGTAGACCAGGGTCTTGTACCCGAAGATCGGCTTGCGGGAGAACACCGGCAGCACCTCGGAGATGATCCCGAAGAAGGGCAGCGCGATGATGTAGACCTCGGGGTGGCCGAAGAACCAGAAGATGTGCTGCCACAGCAGCGGCCCACCGTTGGCGGGGTCGAACACGTGCGCCCCGAACCTACGGTCGGCGCCGAGCGCGAACAGGGCCGCGGCCAGGGCGGGGAACGCGATCAGCACCAGGATCGAGGTGATCAGCACGTTCCAGGTGAAGATCGGCATCCGGAACATCGTCATCCCCGGCGCCCGCATGCACACGATCGTGGTGATGAAGTTGACCGCGCCCAAGATGGTGCCGAACCCGGCCAGGGCCAGCCCGAACACCCACAGGTCCCCGCCCACGCCGGGGCTGTTGGTGGCGTCGGACAGCGGGGCGTACGCGAACCAGCCGAACGCGGCCGCACCACCGGGGGTCAGGAACCCGGCCGCGACGATCAGCCCGCCGAAGAAGTACAGCCAGTACGCGAACATGTTCAACCGGGGGAACGCCACGTCCGGGGCGCCGAGCTGCAGCGGCATGATCGCGTTGGCGAACCCGGCGAACAAAGGGGTCGCGAACAGCAGCAGCATGATCGTGCCGTGCATGGTGAAGAGCTGGTTGTACACCTCAGGGGTGTCCACCACCTGCAGCCCCGGGGTCGCCAGCTCGGCGCGGATCACCAACGCCATGATCCCGCCCAGGATGAACCACACGAACGAGGTGACGAAGTACAGGTTTCCGATCACCTTGTGGTCGGTCGTGGTCACCCACCTCACCACCGTCCGGCCCTTGCGGGGACGACGGGCGGTGGAACGTTGTCGGGCCGTGGAGCGCCGGTCGGGATCACCGAGGATCCCCACCCCTTCCGCCGGGTGGCCGGCCCGCCGGACCCGATCAGTCGCGGTCACGACGGAGTGATCGCGTAGTGGCTGCTGATGGCGATCCGGTTGAAGGAGTTGATGACGATCGCGACCCAGGTGACGGCAGCTGCCTGGGGCGGGGTCAAGGCAGTGGGCGGCTCGAGCCGCTCGGCCCTGGCTGACCCGCTGATCTCGGTCACCCGTTCCGCCAGCGCCAGCGCATCGCGCTCGACGTCGTCGAAGTAGCCGGTCTCGCGCCACGCCGGAAGGACGGAGATCCGTTCCATGGTGTCGCCGCTCGCGAGCGCATCGCGGGTGTGCATCCGCAGGCAGAAGCCGCAGCCGTTCAGCTGCGACACCCGGATCCTCACCAGCTCGAGGAGCTGCTGGCTGAGGCCGACGTCGCGCGCTGCTGAGTCGGCCGCCTGGCTCATCGAGATCGTCGCCTGGTAGAGCTGCGGCTGCTGCGTGCCGATGTTCGTGCGGGCCTGGTGCATGGGGACCTCCTGTGGCGTGGCGTGGACGCTCGGTTGAGGGGGGTGCCTGTGGCGACCGCTGGGTCGCGCCTCAGGAGACGCTGCGGGCGGCCTGCTCGACGACCTTCGTCACGGCATCCGGATGGGAGACCATCACGTCGTGGGCGGAGGCGACGGTGGCGACGTGCGCACCGGCCCGGGAGGCCATGAAGCGCTGGGCGGCCGGCGGAATCGCCTTGTCAGCCGTGGTGATCAGGTCCCAGCTCGGCACGGTCTTCCAGGCCGGCTCGCCCGAGGGCTCGAAGTTTGCCGTGGCCGTCAGAGGACGCTGGGTGCGCGCCATGACCGCTGCCCGACGTACGGAGACGTCACCTGCGAAGACGGCCCGGAAGTCGTCGATCGAGATGTAGATGTCGACGTCCTGGCCGCCTGCGGCAGCCGGGTTGGGCACGGGACGGACGATGGTCGTGTCCGGGCCGAGCAGCGAGCCCGGGAACGTGGCGGGGTCAGCGGCCTGGGCGATGCTCTCGCCGGCGGCTGGAACGAACGCACCGACGTAGACCAGGGCCTTGACGCTGGGCACTCCGCGGGCCGCGTTGGTGATGACGGCTCCACCGTAGGAATGGCCGACCAGCACGATGGGCCCGGAGATGGTCTGGAGGACCGACCGAACGTAGTCCGAGTCGGCCGTCAACCCGCGCAACGGGTTGGCGGCGCTGATGACGGGATATCCGTCGTCAGTCAGCTGCGCGATGGTGGATCTCCAACCGCTGGAGTCAGCGAACGCGCCGTGAACCAGCACGACGGTGGGCTTCGCCATCGCGCCATGACGAATGACCGCCGGGCGCGAGGAGGTGGTCCGGGCAAGCGCTGCCCATCCGCTCGTGGCGGCGGAGGCGCGAGCACCCGTCGACCCGGCGGCCTGCTCGGCGGCCGCCGAGGAGCCTTGCGTCGCAACGCCGACCAGGGCCGCCAGCACCAGGGCAGTCGGGAGTGGAAGGATCCGCCGTCGTCCAGAGATGCTCTGCCGCCGCGCTGATGTTCGGTTCATGTCGTCCTCCGCACACTGCTTCCGCGGACCGGGCGCCCGCTGCCAGCGAACGTAGGTCGCTCGTCGCACGCCGTGCTTGCGTCATCTGACTGCAAAGGCACCAGGACGACCCGTCCGGCAGTCGTCGGCCAGTCGTCGACGGGCTGACAAGCGGTTGTGACGGCAGCTGCTGACGGCACAGGACGCCCGGCTCAGTCAGATGACTGAAGCGGGACCGGGTGACGTCCACCTAGCGTCGAAGCGTCAGCGGCAGACCGGGATCGGGAGCTGCCGTTGCCACCTGGTCGAGCAATGGAGGTGCCTCGTGGCTGAACCACATCGGGTCGTGGTCATCGGTTCGGGCTTCGGTGGCTTGTTCGCGACCCGTGCCATGAACCACCGGAGCCTGGCCGTCACCGTCATCGACCGCACGCCGCACCATCTCTTCCAGCCGCTGCTGTACCAGGTGGCTACCGGCATCCTGTCCGAGGGGGAGATCACCCCACCGACGCGCGAGATCCTTCGCCGGCAGGCCAACGCCCGCGTCATGGTGGGTGAGGTCACGCACATCGACCTGGCGGCTCGGGTCGTCACGTCGCACAGCGGCGAGGTGATGACGGCCACCGCCTACGACACCCTCATCGTCGCGGCTGGATCAACGCACTCCTACTTCGGCAACCCCGAGTTCGCGGATCACGCGCCGGGGATGAAGTCGGTCGACGACGCGCTGCGGCTGCGCGGTCAGATCTACGGCGCGTTCGAGACAGCCGAGCTGCTGTCCGACCCCGGTGAGCGGCTGCCCTGGCTGACCTTCGTCGTCGTGGGCGCGGGCCCCACGGGGGTGGAGATGGCAGGTCAGCTCATCGAGCTCTCCCGCCGCAGCCTCGACCGCAACTTCCGCAGCTTCGACCCCGCAAGCGCCCGGGTGGTGCTGCTCGAGGCCGGACCCCAGGTGCTCTCGACGTTCGGGCCGAAGCTCTCCCGACGCACGCTGGCCAGCCTGGAGCGGCTGGGGGTCGAGGTCCGGCTGGAGACCCCGGTCGTCGGGGTCGACGAGTTCGGCGTGGAAGTGCGCACCAAGGCCGGCCGAGGTACCGAGCGCATCGAGGCGCGCACCAAGATCTGGGCCGCGGGGGTGCGGGCCTCCCCGCTCGGTGGACTGCTGGCCGACGCCACCGGGGCGACCCGCAACCGCGCGGGGCAGCTGGAGCTGCTGCCCGACTGCAGCCTTCGTGGCCATCCCGAGGTCTTCGTGGTCGGCGACATGATGCAGATGGGCGTTCCAGCGGTGGCGCAGGTCGCCATCCAGTCCGGTCGGTTCGTGGCACGGCAGGTCGTGGCGCGAGTGGAGGGGCGACCCACCCAGCCCACCTTCCACTACCGCGACAAGGGCAGCCTCGCCACGATCTCGCGGTTCCGGGCGGTCGCCAGCATCGGCCGGCTCAGGGTGTCAGGAACCCTCGCATGGCTCCTCTGGCTGTTCGTGCACCTCATCTACCTCGTCTGCTTCAAGAACCGCCTGCTCGTCCTCGTCCACTGGGGCATCAGCTTCGTCGGGCGTGGTCGCCAGGAGCGCACCGCACCATCCCCGCCACCCATCAGGGGCGGCGCACAACGCCCGCACCCGCGAAAGGTCACCTCATGAGCACCAATGGCGCACCCGTCCTCTTCATCCATGGTCTGTGGTTGCATGCCAGCTCATGGACCCCCTGGCTCGAGCAGTTCAAGGCCTCGGGCTACACCGCACTGGCTCCGGGATGGCCCGGGGTCGCCGACACCGTCGAGGAGGCCCGCGCCGACCCGGACGCCATCGCTGACCACGGGATCGACGACGTGGTCGCGCACTACAGCACCATCATCTCGGCGCTTCCCACGGCACCGATCGTCGTGGGCCACTCGTTCGGAGGGATGATCGCCGAGAAGCTGCTCGGTCTGGACCTGGCTGCTGCTGCCATAGCCGTCGACGCAGCGCAGATCAAGGGTGTGCTGCCCCTGCCGTTGTCGGCCCTGCACGCGACCCTGCCCGTCTTCCGCAACCCCGCGAACAAGCACCGCGCGGTGTCCCTGACGCGCGAGCAGTTCCGCTACGGCTTCGGCAACGCCATCCCCGAGGACGAGTCGGACCAGCTGCACGAACAGTGGACCATCCCGGCTCCCGGCCGGCCGCTCTTCGAGGCCGCCGCAGCCAACTTCTCGCTGCACTCACCGGCTGCGGTCAACACGCACAACGAGCACCGCGGTCCCCTGCTGCTGGTCACGGGCGGGCAGGACCACACGGTGCCCGAAGCGATCACGAAGGCGACGCTGAAGCAGTACCGGGGCTCGGGTGCCGTCACGGAGCTGATCGAGTTCGAGGACCGCGGTCACTCCCTGACCATCGACCACGGCTGGAAGGAGATCGCCGACGCCAGCCTCGAATGGCTCGCTGAGCACGGGCTCTGACACCTGCATCCCACTCCGACCCGCACACCCCGATGGAAAGGCCAGCATCGCCATGAACCGAGTACCAGACTCCGAGCTCACCCTCGTCCCCGGGGGGACGTTGATCACCGAAACGGCAGAGGAGGGCCGAGCCCTCGCGCTCGCCATCGCCCGACACACCATCCACACCATCGAGCCCGACCTCGACGTGCTGGTCGCTGGGCGCCCGAAGTACGCCAGCGACCCCAAGTCGCTCATCCGTGCCGGCCATGTGGTCGCCGTCGAGTTCGCCACCATCGCCGCCGCCAACAACTACTGGCGGCCCTGACACTGCGCTGACGCAGCGGGAGCGACCGGCCGCGGCGTGATGCGCTCACTCTCCTCGGCAGCGGTCGTCGCAGCCGTGGCCCTCGCAGTTCCGGTGCTGTTGCGCCTGGTCCGGGCCCACCTGCCGGAGGCGGTCGTCGAGATCGCCGTAGGCATCGCCGTCGGCCCCCAGGTGCTGGGCTGGGTGACTGCCGATGAGGCGGTGCAGGTGCTGTCCCTGGTGGGCGTTGCGTTCCTGCTGCTCCTGGCGGGGCTCGAGATCGACCTGCGAAGGTTGCGGGGCAGGCTGCTGGCGGTCACCGTCACCGGCTACACGGCATCGTTCGCTCTCGCTCTGGGCGCCGGTGCCACCCTGACCGCGGCCGGGCTGGTGCGCTCACCGGTGCTGGTCGCCGTGATCTTCTCGGCGACCAGCCTGGGCATCATCCTGCCCGTCCTCACCGACGCCGGCGAGGCGCACAGCTCGTTCGGAGAGCTGGTGGTCGCGGGCGCCTCGGCCGCCGAGGTGGCACCGATCGTCATCCTGTCGCTGCTCTTCTCCCAGGGCGAGCAGGACGTGGTCTCCGCAGCAGTGCTGCTGGTCACCTTCGGTGTGCTCACCGTCGCGGTGCTCTCGCTGGTGCTGGGAGCAGAACGGTGGCAGCGCCTCAGCCAGACCCTGCAGGACCTGCAGGCGACCAGTGCCCAGATCCGGGTGCGGGCCGCCTTCGCGCTGTTGATGGCGTACGCCGCGATCGCCGTGCGGTTCGGTATCGAGGCGATCCTCGGGGCCTTCCTCGCCGGGGTCACCATCGCCATCGTGGACCGGGACCCAGCCCGGACGCACCAGCTCTTCCGGGCCAAGCTGGAAGGCGCCGGCTACGGCATCTTCGTGCCGTTCTTCTTCGTGTCCACCGGGCTGACCCTTGACGTCCAGGCACTGGTCTCGACCCCCGCCACCCTGGCCAAGGTGCCGCTGTTCCTGGGCTGTCTCCTGCTCGCACGGGCGGTGCCTGCTCTCCTGTACTGGCGGTGGGCGGAGCGCTTCGTACAGCTGGTCGCCGCTGGGCTCTTGCAGGCGACATCGCTCAGCATTCCCGTCGTCGCCGGCGCGCTCGGTGTGCAGCTCGGTCTCATTGCGCCCGACAGCTACGCGGCGCTGGTCGCCGCCGGCCTGCTGTCGGTGGTCATCTTTCCCGGGATCGCGGTGCCGTTGCTGCGGTCGGCTGGGCTGTCGAAGCCGGGTCCTTCCGCGCCTTGACACCCGCGCGTGGTGGGAGGGTTGTGACGTCGACCACAGCGGTCCCCGGCCGAGGGCGGAGGGCCGGGGACCAGCACGGCGTGAGGCGGTGACCAGTGCCAACAGAGCCCGCTGTGCCCCTGCTCGGACGGGACGAGGATCTTCGCGCCGTCACCGAGCTGATCGACCGCCTTCTGGCGACCGACGCGTCCGCACCGGCGTCGGGCGGCGGCACGCTCATCCTGGTCGGTGACCCCGGGATCGGGAAGACCGCACTGCTGCGCTGGGGGATCGCCGCGGCCCGGGACCGCGGCTTCACGGTGCTGCGGGCCAGGGGCGCCGAGTCGGAGCGGCACCTGCCCTTCGCGGTGCTGTTCGACCTGGTCCGTCCCATCATGGGCGATGCCAAGGTGCTCTCCTCCGTGCACCGTGATGCGCTGTTACGGGCGTTCGGCCTCGCGACGTCCGACGAACCGGTCGAGCCGTTCTTCGTCGCCCTCGCCGCCCTCGAGCTCGTGGTCGAGGCCGCGACGCGCCAGCCCCTGGTCATCGCCATCGACGACGCCCACGCCGTCGACCAACCCAGTCGCGACGTCATCGCGTTCATCGCACGTCGGCTCGCCAACGAACGCGCGGTGCTGCTGCTCACCACACGGCCCAACGCTGCGATCTCGCACGCCGCCTCCATCCCCGACACCGGCATCACGCTGCGGACGATCCGCACGTTGGACCCGGACACCTCGCGACGGTTGCTGCACCACAGCGGTCCCCGCCTTCCCGAGACCGTGGAACAGGCCGTTCTGCGTCAGGCGGACGGCAATCCCCTTGCACTCTTGGAGCTCCCTCGCGCCGTCCGCGTGGCCGGCATGCCCGAGATCGATCTCAGCGGCGACCGGATCCCGCTGACCGACCGGCTGGAGCTGAGCTTCGCGGCCCGTCTGGGTGACCTTCCGGACATTGCCCGGACGCTGCTTCGCATCGCGTCGGTGAACGACGGCAACCTGCTGTCGGAGGCCGCGGCCGCCGTGTCGCTGGACACCGGGCGGGACCTCGCGAACAGCGACATCGCGCCCGCGGTCGACGCCGGACTCGTCACGAGCGACGGTGCGGTCATCGCCTTTCGGCACCCACTCGTGCGCTCTGCCGTGTGGATGGCGACGTCGGCGGCCGACCGCGCCGCTGCACACGCGGCCCTGGCCCAGGTCGTGGCAGCGGACGCCGACCGGTCGGTGTGGCACCGGGCGTGCGCCGCCCTGGTTCCCGACGAGGACATCGCCCAGTCCCTGGACCGGGCAGCCCTGCGCGCACTCTCACGTGGCGCGCCGGGCACTGCGGTGCAGTGGTTGGAGAAGGCCGCCGAGCTGTCCGAGAGCGAGCAGCTCTGCTCCCAGCGGTTGCTGCGAGCCGCCGAGGTCGCCTTCGAGCTGGGCCGGCCGAGCACCGTCAGAGAGCTCATGCGCCGGGCGCAGTCTCGCGAGCTGGGGCCCGACGAGCGTGCGCGACTGGCGTGGTTGGAGGGGGTGTTCGACGACGGGACACCAGGCGACGCGAAGGGGGTGCGACGCCTGATCACCTCCGCCGCATCGGCCCGCGACCGTGGGGATGCCGACCTCGCGGTCCATCTGCTCGTGGGCGCGGCCACACGCTGCTGGTGGGGCGACCCCGGGGATGCCGTGCGCGAGCAGCTGCTGGATGTCGCAGACAGCCTGGCGCTCGGCCCGCACGACCCACGGCACCTCGCCACCGTCTCCGTCGCCGGTGGCTTCGACCGACACCGTGAGGTTCACGATGCGGTGGCGTGGTGGGCGGACCGGGAGACCGTGACCGCGGTGGAGCTCGGCGGACTGGCGCGCGCGGCGTTCGTCACCGGCGACTTCGACCGCGTCCTGGCCTTCTGCTCCCCGGCACTGAGCGACCTGCGCCGACAGGGCCGTCTGGGTTCACTGGCCCAGGTGCTCGTCTTCCAGACCTTCGCGGCCATGTACACCGGCCGGTGGGATGTCACCAGCGTGGCGGCAGACGAGGCCCGCCGCCTGGCAGAGGAGACACAACAACCGGTCTGGTACGCCTGCGCCGTCCTTGGCCAGGCCAATCTGGCTGGGCTGCAGGGCAACACCGAGAAGGCCCAAGAAGTGCTGAAGGATGCCGAACAGATCGCCGTCCACACCGGCAACGGCGCACTGCTCAACGGGGTCCTCCTGTCTCGTGGTCTGGCCGAGCTCGGTCGGGAACGACCGGGAGAGGCCTACACGCACTTCCGGCGGATGATGATCGACACCGACGCGGCCTACCACCGCATCCAGCGCGCGTGGGCGGTGGACTACCTCGCGGAGGCAGCGCTCGCCAGCGGACAGACAGACGACGCCCGCGAGATCCTTTGCGATCTGGAACGCGACATCGGTGACGTCCCCACCTCCGGCGTCGTGCGCTCGGTCCGTTACGCCCACGCCCTGCTGGCCAGCGATGAGGCGGACGCGGAGCTGATGTTCGAGCAGGCCTACGCCTTGGGTGGAATGGTCTCTCCGTGGTACCGCGCCCGGCTTGACCTGGCTAGGGGAAGCTGGCTGCGTCGTCACCGGCAGTCGACCGCCTCTCGTCCGCTCCTGCAGTCCGCGCTCTACACGTTCAGGGCCCTGCACGCGCAAGCCTGGGCAGCCCGCGCGGGCCGTGAGCTGCGAGCCGCAGGGGACAAGGAAGCACCCGTGCCGGCGGGCACGCAGGAGGAGCTCTCGCCGCAGGAGTGGCAGATCGCGCAGCTCGCCGCGGCCGGGCTGTCCAACCGCGACATCGGTCAACAGCTCTACCTGTCGCACCGGACTGTCGGCTCTCACCTCTACCGGATCTTCCCCAAGCTGGGCATCACCTCCCGCAACCAGCTGCAGGCTTATGTCCAGATGCGCCAGGGGGCCTGAGCACCCGGCCTGATGGCCAAGCCAGGCACGGGCTCGGGTTCGTGGTCCGGCACGGCTCAGCCCCTGGCTGGGGGGAGTGAGCGTTCTCGGTCACTGGGCGGATGGCGGTAGCAGTGTTGCTCCGCGCCATCTGGGTTCCGATCCGAGGTTGACTGTCGCGATGACGACGCGGGCCCAGCTGGTCAACTCTGCTGTTGCCTTTGCGCTGGCCTGCTTGGTGATGATCACCGTGCATGAGCTCGGCCACGCGGTGGTCAGCGTGGCTCAGGGGAACGCTCCGGTCATGTTCGGCTTCAGCGTCGACAGCCGCACGGCCACCGACCGTCAGCACGTCGCCACAGCCTTGGCGGGACCAGTGCTGAGCCTGGTGGCCGGGCTCGCCATCCTCGCCCTGCCCGTGACGAAGCTCGAGGCGTTCTGGCGGCTGGCCGTGCTGTGGCTTGGACTGCTCAGCGTCCAGGAGTTCTCGGGCTACCTGATCACCGGTCCGTTCGCCAACATCGGCGACATCGGGTCGGCCCTCGCGCTCACTGACGCCCCGGCGGTGCTGGGCTGGCTCGGGTTCCTGCTCGGGTGGGTCCTCACCTACCTGCTGGGTCGGTACGCAGTTCGCCGGCTGGTCGCGTTCACCCACCCTGGCCAACCCCTGGCGCCTCAGCTGCGTGCGCTGGGCCTGTTCGCATGGCTCGTCGGTGCCGGCCTTGTCGTGCTGCTCAGCCTGGGCCTGCTGACCGCGGGTGGTGTCGGTGGCGCAGTCGTCCTGTTCGAGGCCCTTGGAGTGCTGAGCTCGGGGATCTTCCTCATCTTCGTGCGGGTCTTCATGCGCGGCCTCGAGCCGTCCCAGGTGCAGCCGGCCGCGTTGGCCACCCCATGGGCCGGCATCATCGCGTTGCTGGTCGTCGCTGCTGCGCGTCAGCTCGCCTTTGCCACCGGAATCAGCTTCTGACGAGGACCTTTGGCTCAGCCGCTTCTTTGTGCGTAGCCGGGCCGGCGCGATCATCCGCGTCCCAACACGTTGAGTGACATGGCGAGCGCTCTCGTCGCGGTGGGAACCTCCTGCTCACATCCCGGCTGTCATGCGAGGTGCGCGGATGCCGTGTCGAGCCGGTCGAGCTCGTCGGGGCCCAGCGTGATCTTCGGCGCCACGACGAGATCTTCGAGCTGTGCGGCGGAGGTGGCCGAGGCCAACGGGGCAGTGACGGAAGGTTGGTGCAGCAACCATGCGAGGGCGATGGCGCCCGCCGCGACGTGGTGGTCGTCGGCGATCGCGTCGATGGTGTCGAGGAGCCCGAACCCGTGGCCGGTGAGCAGGGGCCGTACGCCGGCACCCCTGGGTCGTCCCTCGGTGTCCTCGACGGTGCGGTACTTGCCTGACAGGAAGCCCCCACCGAGAGCGCGATAGGGAAGCACCGCAAGAGCCACCTCGCCCACCAAGGGGGCCAGCTCGCGCTCGAAGGGCCGCCGCTGAACCAGGCTGTAGTGCGGTTGCAGCGCCACCGGTGCGACCAGGCCGTTGGTGTTCGCCACCTGCATCCACTCGCGCACGGCATCGGCGGTGAAGTTGGACAGCCCGATGGCGCGGACCTTGCCGGCGCGGACCAGTGCGTCGAACGCCGCAGCACTCTCCTCGATCGGGGTCTGGTCGTCCTGGTAGTGCGCGAAGTACACATCGATGTGGTCGGTGCCCAGCCGACGCAGGGATTCCTCGATGGCGGCGACGACGCTGCCCGCAGACAGGCCATCGAAGTCGGGGTGGTTGCCGCACTTCGAGGCCACGACCATCTGGTCGCGGTTGCCCTGGCTGCGCATCCAGGTGCCGAGGATGGACTCCGCTGCGCCGTCGGAGTAGGTGTCGGCGGTGTCGACCAGGGTGCCTCCGGCTTCAGTGAAGGCATTGAGCACCAGGTGGGATGCCGTGGCGTCGGTGGTGCGGCCAAAGGTGTTGGTACCCAGACCGATCGGCAGCGTCAACGCGCCACCCTGACGGCCGCTGAAGACGTCAGCGAGGTGATGACGGGATGGGTGGCGGGTCACGGCGAGGTCCTCCCGGAGCGTGGACGAAGAAGAGACAGCAAAACAGGTGGCCCGGACAGCCACCGGCAGGTGCATTGACATCTAGGTACCCTTGCGGTTACGTAGCTGATTGGGTACCTTAGTTCGATGGATGCTGTGCTGCAGGCGTTGGCCGACCCGAGCCGGCGCACCGTGCTGGGGATCCTGCGGCAGCACCCGGCCAGCGCCGGCGAGCTCGCGGCCGCCTTGCCGATCGCCCGGCCGGGGGTGTCGCGGCACCTGCGGGTGCTGCGCGAGGCGGGTCTGGTCGAGGTGCACCAGGAGGCGCAGCGGCGGATCTACAACCTTCGACCGGAGGCGCTGAGCGAGGTCGACGACTGGCTCGAGGACTACCGGGCGCTGTGGGACAACCGCCTCGGCGCCCTGCACACCGAGATCGCACGGGGAAAGAAGGGGAGACGATGAGGACCACCGCAACGATGCGCGGCATCGACGACGACCGTGGAGCGGTCCGTGTCGAGGACGTCTACGACACCGACATCGATGACCTGTGGCAGGCGTGCACCACGCCGCCGCGACTGGCCCGCTGGATCGCCGAGGTCTGCGGTGACCTGCGGGTCGGCGGCACGGTGCACGCCGTGTTCACCAGCACCTGGAGCGGCCCGGCCAGGATCGAGGTCTGCGACGCACCACACCACCTGCTGGTCACCACCGGGCCCGGCACCGACGACGAGGCCCAGATCGAGGCGTGGCTCACCCGCGAGGGCGACACCACCCGGCTGGTGGTCGAGGAACGCGGCCTGCCCCTGGGCGCGCTGCACTTCTACGGGGCCGGCTGGCAGGTCCACCTCGAAGACCTCGCCCGCGCACTGCACACCAGTGGCAGCGCACACCCCGACGGCTGGTCCGAGCAGTCACCGGCCTCGGCGTGGCACCAGCGCTGGACCGAGCTGACACCCGAGTACGAACAGCAGTCCGCACGCTGACCCACCTCTCCCGGTGGAGAGCTACGCATGCCGTTTCCCATCGAATCCTGGCCGACGAGCTGGAGGTCACCGGGGCGCGTGTTCTTGCCAGCGGTGCCGGCACGGCGCGGCCGGGCCGAACGCACTCATTGAGCTGAGCTCCTCGGACAGCACCCGGGGCTGAGGCCCCCGGCGTCGACAGCACCGAACGGCGGAAAGAGAATCCGATGCGGCCCTGTCGAATCCGTCCGGTGCTGAACGTCGAACGGATGAGGGCACGCCCCGCGCCAGCCGAGACTCGAACTCTCCGGCGTCGATACATGCACTCCCTCGCGATCGCGAGACCTTGAAACCACCACTTGAACGGAAGATGCCATGACCGAGTACGTCGTGATGTTTCCCGCAGACAACGAGGACGAAAGAGCCTCCCGCACCGATGCCGACCGCCAGGTCGTCTTCGACGTCGACTTCGAGTTCGGACAGCTCCTTGGCGCCCGAGGAGGCAGCATAACCGGAGGGGCAGCGCTGACCCGGTCCAGCACTGGCCGGACGCTCACGCGTGGTCAGGATTCCAGGGCACGCGTCACGACAGGCGCTCACCGTGACTCAGTGGAGCAGCTCTCCGGCTTCTTCATCGTCAGTTGTAACGACTACGACGCAGTGGTCGAAGCTGCCGAGAGCCTGGTCGCAGCTCATCCGGTCGTCGAGATCCGGCCCGTACAGCGTTTCTGAACCAAGGCTGCGCACCACGAGAGTGCGCGGGGGTCGCGTGAATCGCGCCGTGATGGAAGCAGGGAGGGGACATGTCTCACTTCACACCCGAGTTCATCCGGGCCGTCCAGCAGGAGCGCCTGGCCCCGATCGCCTCAGCAGCAGCACTCGCAGGCGCTGCAGTTGAACGGGCCACGGCGTCACCAGACCGCACCGTGGTGGCCTCGACTGCGCGCCGGAGTCACGAGAGCGATGCCAGCGGGCATTCCACCGTGGGGCCGCAGAACAGCGACTGCACCCCGACCCGAACTCACCGTGTGGCTCGAACCGAACCGACGAGTTCGCTCTCACCGACTTCACGGGCGCCCCCCTCACAGGCGTCTGTCGATGATCCCGGGATAGACGGCCTGGCACGCGTGCAGGAGTGGCTCGAGTCCGAGTGCCCGTGACCTCGAGCCCGACACCTTGAGCTTGCGGAAGAGCAGCGCTTTGCCGAGCGGCAGTGTGCCCAGAAGCAGTTCGTGCATGGAGTCGGCGCTCAGCTCGGCGGTGAGTGTCGCATCGACCCCGATGGGGTCGAAGGTGGTTGCGACCGGCCGGGTCCTGCCGTCGACCCAGATCTCGATCGAGGGGTCGTCCAAGCGGAAGTTGATCACCATCTGCTGTGCGACGAGTCCGTCCATCCCCTCGTCGTCGGCGACGTCGTCGAACATCTCGGAGTAGACCCCTCGGAGCTGCTCGGCGTCGGCGTAGATGCGTCCCACATCCGGAACCCTAGAGCCTGTCTGCTCACAGAGGGGTGCGCACGCGGCTCCGAATCACCCCATCCGACTTTCCTGCGATCCATCCCCGCCCGAGCCTGACGCCGCCGAGGCGCCGAGACTCGATGCCTTGGTGCGGCGGTCCTGGGCGAACCCGAAGACGGCGAGGCCGGGGTCGGGCAGTGAGGTGACCTGCGAGCCCTTGTTCACGAACAGCCTTCCCAAGGGGCTGCGCGAAGGTAGGCGAGTAGTGGCCGAAGACGTAGTGCCCCACGCAGGGCCTTGACGTCGCGGCCCTGGTAGACGTGCCCGCCCACGACCGCGATGCCCGGGCATGCGCTGGGGGGCGCGCCGCCACCGCACCGGACCCCACCGGGCCGGGTGGTCGTACTCGAGCACGGGGTCGACCAGGCCCGCGGGGACGCCGGGTGAGCGTTGGGTGACCAAGCCTGCGCCGTCACCACCGTTGTCGAAGAGGAAGCTGCCCTCTTGGACGGCCCAGCCGTAGTTGCGGCCAGGGTTCACCACGTCCACCTCCTCGATGTCGTTCTGGCTCACATCGCCGACGTCGCGGACGCCTCGCCATCAGGCCTTCGCCAGGAAGAAGCTGAACTCGACCGGGTCATGCTCTTGGCCGTAGCCTCGGCGAGATGCTGGACATTCAGACCTCGAGCCGCTCATCGGTCGATGGAGCGAGGTCGTCGATGCGCCCCGGCACTTCCGGGAGAAGGTCAGCGGCGAGACGACGCTCGAGTGGCTCCGCGACAAGAAGGTGATCCTCCAACGCTCGACGGTCGAGCACCCGATGTTTCCGAGGGCGTCGTGCTGATCATGCTCGCGGACGACAACGCGGAGGGCGACTTCACCGCGCACTACTTCGACTCGCGCGCGGTATCGCGGGTACTTCACATGACGTTCCACGACAACGTGTGGCGGTGGTGGCGTCACGCAACCGATCCTGACGATTTCGACCAGCGCTTTGAAGGCACGCTTTCCGCAGACGGCAGGACGATCGAGAGCTCCTGCTATCTCGTGCAGGACGGCGAGTGGATCCACGACTTCGACGTGACCTACACCAGGGAATGACCTCTCTCGTCAACTGCGCCCTTCGCGCCGATCCGCCAACGGCGACGTGGCAGCAACGCTCAGGCAGGCGGCATCAGTGCTCAGGGGCGAGGTGCGCGTAGGCCACGACGTTGTCCAGGTAGTGGCCGCTGCGCTGGTCGATGTCACCCCCACAGGTGATGAGGCGCAGCTCGGCGCGGCCGCCGGTGTCGGCGTAGACCGCCGAGGTGGGGAACTGCGCCTTGGGATACCGCTCGACGCGGTCGACGACAAACGTTGCGGTGGAACCGTCCTGGCGCTCGACCATCACCTTGGCACCCTTCTTCACGGCGCCCAGGCGGTAGAAGACTGCAGGGCCGAGGTGGCTGTCGACGTGTGCAGCGATGACCGCCGGGCCGAACTCCCCCGGAGTCGGCCCCGCGGCGTACCACCCGGCCTGCTGGAAGTTCTTCGGAGCCTCGAGCTCACCCTTGCCGTCGAGCTTGAGGTCGACCAGGCCCTTGGTGACGAGCTTGATGGAGGGAATCCGCAGCGCCACAGGCGCACTCGGCTCCATGATCGGACCGAAGTCGGTGGCCGGCGCCTGGGCTGCCGGAGTGGTCGGGGCGCTGCGTGGTGATGGCGTTGCCGAGGCCGACATGGTGGGCTGGGCGACCATCCCCTGACTGCTGTCCGGCTGCGGCGGTGGGCCGGGTGCGCTGAGGGCTCGCGCCACCAGCCCGCCGCCGAGCAGGAGCAGCACGACGGTGACCACCGCGGCGAAGACACCGCGGCGGCCACCAGCTGTCGTCGAGATCGGCATCAGATGCGGTTGGTCGCCTTGCGGGCGGCGAACGCTCCGGTACCAAGGGCGGTGAGGATCAGGCCGCCACCGAGGGCGAGGCCCAGCGACCCGTTGGGGGTCGAGGTGCCGCCGCCACCGGTCTGGACGCCGCCGGCGGGCGCCGCCGCGAGCACGCCACAGATGGCGGGGTCGGTGGCCTCGGTCGGCAGGCTCGGGTCGAGGTCGCTCTTGGTGGCGCCGTCGTACTTGCCGTTGTGGTTGTGGTCCACCCCGTGGACGACGACGACGCTCTGGCCCTTGGCGATGGCCGTGGCCACGTCGGGCGACACCGTGATGCTGCCGCGCTCGTAGGCGATCTTGCCGCCGGGGGCGGTGTCGAAGCGGTCGACGGCGAGGCCGCTCTTGGGGGAGGTGTCGCCGGTCTTGGTCAACGAGACGACGATCGGTCCGTAGGCCGGCCCGCCGTCGGTGGTGTTGATGGTCCCGTCGCCCTTGGCGTCGTCCTTGGCAGTGGGGCACTCGTGGCGGGCCTCGGCACCGAAGTGGATGTGCGCCGCATGCGGGCTGTCGGCCAGCAGGCCCGAGGCCGCCATGGTGACATCGATGCGGGTGCCGGTGACGGTGACCATAGCGGTGCCGCTGGCATCGACCCCGTTGAGGGCCACGGGTCGCAGGGTTGCCATGGTGTTGCCGTCGGCCGCGGTGCCGGCCTGGGCCATGCCGGCGCCGAGGGTGAGGAGGAGGGCCGACCCGAGGGTGGCGGTACCGAGCTTGGTGGTGGTGCGCATGCTGGAACTCCCTTGTTCGTGGGCCCGGTGTTGAGCCCCGTCGCGGTGATTGCGCAGACCACAGAGGTTCGTGGAGCGGCCCATGTCGGATTGGTCGAGACCGTTGGCACGCGGCATCAGGCCCGGCTTGTCGAAGGCTTTCCGCTCTCTCGGAGCGGAACTCGGTTTCTGGAAGATCGGGTGGTGAGACCCACCATGGTCACCTGGGGGGCCCTCGCGGACCCACCCCGACCGTGACGCGAGGCTGGGGCGGAACCGCCCTTCGCAATCCGGTTGACCGTCCGTGCCGAACTCGCTGTGGTGGCTCCGACCTCGGCTGCCCCATCGGGAGGCGCAACCATGACCCGCATCATCACGCTGCTTGCAGTTGCCCCGGCCCTGGTGTTGGGCCTGTCGGCCTGTGGCTCGCCGACCACGCTCCCCGAGTCATCGCCCTCGGCATCGATCACGTCGTCGATGCCGAGGAGCGCGACTCCACCAACAACCAGCGAGCCCGGGGGCGGGTCCCCTTCGGCCACGGCCGGCGCCGGGAAGGCGGTCATATCGATCGCGGACTTCGTGTTCGCCGTGCCCGACTCGGTGGCTCCTGGAGCCCAGATGACCATCAAGAACAGCGACTCGCAGGCGCACACCGTCACGTCCACGACGGGCGCGTTCGACGTGATGGTGGAGCCGCACGGTACGCCCGTGTTCACCGCGCCGAGCAAGCCGGGGAGCTACCCGTTCGCCTGCTCCTTCCACGGGAACATGACCAGCACGTTGGTGGTGAAGTGACCACCATCCCGACGCCTCCGGGCCGCCCCTCGAGACAGCCCGTTCGCGGTGAGGTACTCGCGGTGCAGCCGAGGCCGTTCGCCGGGGCTGCCAGCACATAAGGTGAGAGAGGGGCAGCGAACATCTGCGGCACGTGCGTGAGGCGGACAAGGAGCCGGCCGTGAGGGTCTCGGACCGATTCGACCGCTTTCAGCGGCGCAGGCGTTGGGCCGCGCTGCCGATCGCCGTGGTCTACAAGTACTTCGATGACCAAGGCAGCTATCTGGCCGCCCTGCTGGCCTATTACGGCCTGATCTCGCTCTTTCCGCTCCTTCTGCTGTTGTCCTCGCTGCTCGGCTTCGCGCTGCAGAGCAACCCGCGCCTGCAGGAGTACATCTTGACGTCGACGATCAGCCAGTTTCCCGTCATCGGAGCCCAGTTGCGCAGTACCGGACTGCGCGGCAGTGGGATGGCAGTCGTCATCGGCGTGGTGGGCGCCCTTTACGGAGCGCTGGGCGTTGCCCAAGCATTGCAGAACCTGATGAACGTCGTCTGGGCCGTGCCACGCAACCGGCGCCCCAACCCGCTCTTGGTCCGGGTTCGCAGCCTTCTGCTGCTGGCCACGGCAGGAGCTGCCGTCATCGCCACGACGATCCTGTCCGCGCTGAGTACCGCTTCCGAGTCCTTTGGCGCTACCTCCTTGGGAGTGGGCACGAAGGCCCTGCTGATCCTGGTATCGGTGGCGGTCAACGCCGGGGTGTTCCTCCTGGCCTTCCGGATCGCGACGGCCCGCGACGTCAGTTGGAGGCATCTGGCCCCGGGCGCCTTGAGCGCGGCCGTGGCCTGGCAGATCCTGCAGGTCTTCGGCGCCCTTCTCGTCGGCCACGTGTTGAAGAACGCCACCGCCGTCAACGGGGTCTTCGGTCTCGTCCTGGGTCTGCTGGCGTGGCTGTATGCGACCGCCGTGAGCATCGCGCTATCCGCCGAACTCAACGTGGTGCTGGCCAAGCGTCTGTGGCCGCGTGCACTCCTCACGCCCTTCACCGACAATGTGAACCTGACCCATGGCGATCGCCGCAGCTACGCCGACGCCGCCAAAGCCCAACGGGCCAAGGGCTTTGAAACCGTAGACGTCAGCTTCGACAACCAAGGTCAGAACGCAACCCACGATGGCGCGCCCACCAAGGACACCTCAACGTCATGAGCGCGCATTCCCCAACGGCAGACCCGAGGTCGTCGGGGGACGCCGCGATGACACGCCGCCTTCTCACGACCTGCCGCACGCCCCGGTCAGGCGCAGTCGCGGCACACGCTGGCTCCCGGCTTGGACTGCTGCGAGCGGTGTGCGACGAGGTAGCAGCGCATGCAGGTGAACTCGTCCGCCTGCTTGGGCAGCACCTGCACCTCCAAGGACAGGCCGGAAAGGTCCGCGCCCGGCAACTCCAGCCCGCCGTCCGGGTCGCCCTCCTCCAGCAGGTCTACGGTGCGCGACGCGCTCTGCTGCAGCCCCTCCAGGGTTTCGGGTTTGTCCTCGTCGCCTTCGCGTAGTCGCGGTGCGTCGTAGTCGGTCGCCATCAAGGGTGCCTTTCCCGTACAGGATGGAACCCGAACAACGCTCGAGCAGACCCGAGTGTGCCCCACCTTGGGGCAGTCTCGCGCCTCGCGCGCCGGGTCGCAGGCCGGGGTGAGGAGGATCTCGGTGCAGTCCGGTGCCCGCCCCGATGGCTGGATGCGGGTCTGAGCCTGCGTGGCGCACCCGTGTGGGACCAACGGGCAGAGGAGTCGGATGGCGGCGCGCATACTGGTGGGAATGGAAACCACACCTGCGAACGTGCGCCCTCATCACCCCAACAGCCCCTTCCAGCGGCGCCCCGAGCCAGTGATCGAGCAGTACGTCGTCGGCGACCGGGTCTCACATGACTCGTACGGTTTCGGTCGAGTCGTGAGCGTCGACCCGGCTGGGGCGACGGTCGACTTCAGCAACAGGACCGTGCGGATCGCGACGCCCTTCCGCAAGATGACCAAGCTCTAACCATCACGGGCGGCGCCATTCACCTGAGTCTCCGGACGGTCGTAGGCGGCACAGTGCCATCTGCGAGCGTAGAAGGTCTTCAGGCGTACTTCTGGGTCGGCGCGCCCGAAGGACGGTGGCGAGCCGCGGGGCGCCCAGGCCCATGGTCAGCAGCCGGGCAGCACCGGATGACGACGCTTCAGGTCTGTGTGTTCCGTCGAGCGACCGAGGCCGTCAGCGCTGTCGCGTAGCCGCACCAGGCCAGGTAGGGCGCGAGGAGCAACATGGCGGTCCGGTCGCGCCGGGCGAGGAGCGCCATCTCGGCGACGATCCCGGCGTCGAGGGCCAGATTGACGCCCAGGGCGGCCCTACGTCTCTCGGCGGCGAAGAACAGCGGCGACCACGCCGTGTTCAGTGCCAGCTGCCCCAGGTGCAGACGGAGCGCTGTCTGGTCCTGCTTGCCGGCGATCCGCCATCCCACGATGCCGTTGAGCGTGTAGAGCACCGTCCATGCGGGACCGAATACCTGGCTCGGCGGTGACCACGAGGGAGTTTCAAGACGACGATAGGTGCGCTGCGCGTTACTGGCAGCGAGGCCACCGAGTGCAGCGGCGGCGAGCGGAGGCGCGACGGCAAGTGCGAGTCGGGAGATGGTGCGCATGGCTACCGCCTACCCGGACGAGGAGCCGTCAAGCAAGGCGGATGCCTGCGCCCGCGCGAGCTGGATGGCGTTGGTCGCCGAGAGCGCTTGGACACCTTGGCCCTCTGTGTAGGCGGCGCCGTACCTGGGTAGGTGCGGCTCAGGTCGAGGTCCGATGGCAGGAGGCAGACGTGCGGTCGCAAAACCACAGCCCGGCCGATGACCGACCGCGCAGCATCGCTGCCGCGGGCACCGTCCTGGGTGTCGGGCTGGGCGGGTTCGTCGACGGCATCGTGTTGCACCAGCTGCTGCAGTGGCACCACATGCTGACCTCGACCGACACCGACAACGTCGGAATCCGCTACTACCCGCGTGACACGGTCCATGGGTTGGAGATCAACACGGTCTGGGACGGGGTGTTCCACACATTCACCTGGCTGATGGTGCTCACCGGGCTGGCGATGCTCTACTCCCGCGTGCAGCACTCACGCGGGCGGGTCTGGTCCTCGCGAGCACTGTGGGGTTGGGTGCTCGTCGGCTGGGGGGTGTTCAACTTGGTGGAGGGGCTCGTCGACCACCACCTCCTGGGCATCCACCACGTGCGTAGCGGGCCGCACCAGCAGGCGTGGGATCTGGCCTTCTTGGCCCTCGGAGCGCTACTCGTCGCGGGAGGCTGGCTGCTGCAACGGGGCGCCGCGTTCACTGACGTCACTCCCGCGCGCCCGCCCGGGGACGTGGTGAGGCAGTCGGCCGACGGGGCACCGTCAGGGCGGACCCGTGCGGATCGCTGACGTCGCGGGCCTGGTGCACCTGGCGCCGGTACACGCCGGCGAACGGCACGGCAGCGGCCCGCTCGAGCGCGCCGTGGAGCTGCTCGCCACGTACGGCCCGCTCGTGCTGCTCGGCGCCATGGCCGCCGGCTACGTCCTGCTGGTCCTTCGCGAGCGTCGCCGCCGGCGCTGGCCGCCGGCACGCGCGGTTCTGTTCGTCATTGGGGTGGTGGTCATGGCGACCGCGCTCAGCCCCCCGGTCGACGCCTGGGCCGACGCTGACTTCGGCGGACACATGGTGCAACACCTGCTGCTGGGGATGGTCGGCCCCCTCGCCCTCGTCCTCGGCGCGCCGGTCACCGTTCTCCTTCGCGGGCTCCCCCACCGGTACGCCCGTGGGCTCGGACGGCTGCTCAACACCGGCGCGGTGCACCGCCTGGCCCAGCCGGCCGTGGCGCTGGTGTTGAGCAGCGGCGGTTTGGTGCTGTTGTACTTCACCCCGGTGTACGACCTGAGTACCCAGCACGACGGGGTACACCTGCTCGTGCACGTGCACCTGGCCCTGGCCGGCATCCTGTTCTCCTGGGTGATCGCCGGCCCCGACCCGGGCCCGCGACGGGCGTCGGTGCACACCCGGCTCCTGGTTCTCGGCATCTCGATCGCTGTTCACGCATCGGTGTCGCAGCTGCTGTACGCCGGGCTGGTCGTTCAGGTCCACGAACCGGCGGAGCAGATGCGTGCCGCGGGCAGCCTCATGTACTTCGGCGGCGACATCGCCGAGCTGCTCCTCGCCCTGGCGATGCTCGTCACTTGGCGCCAGCCTGCAGCGAAAATGCGGTCAAACCGCCAGGTGTCCTTGGTCTGAGCGCGCCGCCACAGCGACCCACCGCACCTTTCGGAGCTGACCCAGGATCCGCGCGACACGGCGGCGTCGCACCCCTTTGCGTCCGCCAGGGCGGACAGGGACCGAGCCGTTGTCGCAGCGCAGTGCCGCCTGCGTCGTGGTGGGTCGGGCCGGCGCGCCGGGAAGGAACCCCCGGAGGGCCTCGGTCTCCGCACTCCCATAGCAGGTCAATGGCGTTGGCGAGGCCACCCAGACAGGGCCCTGGCGCTGACTGTGGTACCGCCGGCTCGCCCTCCCGACGAAGCCTGTCGGCATCACCTGCGCTCCCAGGTGATGGCCTCCTTGCGGGTTGCGTGCCCATCATGTTCAGAGCGAGCGACGCGCGAGAACTCTCTGCCTTGACCCCCAGTCGGGCCGCCACACGGGACATTGCTGCGATTGCTGAACCGATCTTGGCGGCTTTCGACGCGGGGCGAGCTTCCTTGGACTCGCGACGACCGGGGAAGTTGCTCAACGTTGCGCTCATCGCGTCCATCATTCTCAGCCCCCTCACTACGGACCATCCCAAGTGTTGTGATCACTGTCCTGTACGGCCCACAACGAGCTCATCTGCGACGAGACGGAGAGCAGGATCACGGGGCTCGAGGACGACTTGGCCGCCGTGCAGCGCGACTTCGCCCAGCAAGTCGCCACCGACGGCGAGCTCCGAAGTCGACTGGAGCGCGCTGAGCAGCTGAGCGGCAGTCCTGCCATTCGTAACGCGCAGGTCACCATCGAGATGGAGATCGCAGCATGACCTGCCGCAGCGATAGTCCGAGCAGGGCTCGTCCGCCAAGCGGTGCTCTCGGTGCGGCCTCCGAAGGCACCGAAAGGCGGCGGAGAGCACGGCGATGCCCGGCTGAGGGCGCCTTGCCGTTCGGCCGGGCATCGACGAGTGGGTCACGTCCTCACTTGTGGGCGAATGTCCTCCACATCGGAACCACGCCCTCGGCGGTTTGCCCGGCGTGGCCGAGGTAGGCCAGACCCCAGTTCTGTTCGATGGTGGTGAGCAGCGAGTAGTGGTTGTACGGCGTGCTGTCGACGACGTGGTGTGGGCCGTTGCCGGTGACCACAATTGCCGGGATCTTGCCACCGCCGTAGGTGCCGCCGGGCCAGTCCGCCGAGACGCGCGGGTCGTGAGCCGCAACGTACGGGCTGCCGCAGCACCCGTCCGCCGTCTCCCAGCCGCCGGTCTGCTCGTTGCCGGTGTAGTCGTTCTCGTCGGTGACGATGACGATGGCGGACTTCCGGGTCCATGCCTTGCTGTCCATGATCGTGGTCACGGCGCCCTTGACGAAGTCGTCGGCCTTCTGCTTCAAGGCGGCGTCATTGGCGTCGTCCTTGGTCGTGCCGTAGGGGCACGGGGTCTCGGGGTGGCCCTCGACCGTCGTGTAGACACCACCGTGCATGTCGTTGCACTGGTTCGGCGAGATCCAGACGAACCGCGGTGCACGTGAGCCGTTCAGATCACCGCTGAGGGCGGAGTAGTCCTTGACCTTGGCCATCTCAGTCGGGCTGTTCTTGACGCTGTCGAAAAGCACGAAGGGGTTGTGCTTCTTGGCGTACAGCTTCGTGGCGTCGTTCGGCCAGTACCGGTCGAGCTTGTTGGCCGGGAGGTCCTCCATGTAGGCCCCCCACCGAATGCCGGCGCGGGTCAGCTGCTGGGCGAGGTTCGGCCGGTCGAGGTTGACGACGTTCTCGTCCTCGTCGTCCTGGATGCCGAAGTTGTCGCCGGCGACGGCGGCGATGTAGTTCGGCATCGACGGGTGTGTCACCCCGTAGTAGTTGGTCGCCGTCGCGTACCGGTCGGCCAGCGAGTTCAGGTATGGCGCGTTGGCGTCGCCGATCACGCTCGACTGTGAGTGGTTCTCGAGCATGATCACGTACAGGTGGTCAAAGGCGCCGTGGGCACGGTCGTCATGGCGGTGGGCGCCGCTTCGGCCGCCGTCGTCGGCGGCCAGTGCGGGGACGCCGGTGACACCAAGCGTCGCGACGATGGCCGCGAGCACGGTGGGGGTGAGTCGACGCATGGGGTTCTTCCTCCTCCTTCGGCGGACGTTCGGACGGCCTGGACGCTACGCCCGATTTGAGGTCGCCGGACCCTTTGCGTTCCCGTGAATTCGTGGCGCGACAGGCCTTCTTGAAGGGCTCCCACCCCGGCTCGATCATCCGGTCTACCTGAGAGCAGGATCGCTTCCATGGACTCAAACGCCGCGCCGCTCAGGTGCGGACAGGCGGCCATGTAACGCGAGTCGATGGGGTCACTGCCGGCGGTGTGAGGTTGCTGTCTCGCGCCGGCGCGTCGGTGGCTTTGATTGACGCTGACGCATCCCCTCGACCGCTGCCGATGTCCGCTTCGGACCGGGCGGCGGCGAACGGTACTGGCTTGCCGTCGGTCCATCGGACTGTCTTCATCCACGTCGACTGAGTTCACATCTAGGTGGCTAGGCTGGTCAGGTGGGGGCGCGGCCGGTGGAGACGGTGCAGCTCGACTTCGCGCGCGGGCGTGTGCTGGCCATCGCGGGGACCGTGATGGCCGTGCTTGTGGCACTGTCCGGCCGGTACGGCTACCACCGTGACGAGCTCTACTTCATCGAGGCTGGTCGTCATCCGGCCTGGGGCTACCCCGACCAGCCACCTCTGGTGCCACTCGTGGCGCGGACGCTGCACGCGCTGGGGGGTGGTTCGCTGTACGTGTTGCGAGCACCGTCGGCCCTGGTGGTGGCCATCGTCGTCGTGCTTGCCGGGGCGATGGCCTGGCATCTGGGTGCTGGACGCGGTGGCCAGGTGCTGGCCGCCGCGGCCACAGCCGCCTCGTCTGTGCTGTTGGCGATCGGTCACCTGCTCAGTACGGCCACCCTTGGCCTCCTCGGCTGGGTCCTGGTCAGCTACCTGTTGCTTCGCCTGCTCCAGGGCGCCGAACAGCGGCTCTGGCTTGCCGCGGGCCTGCTTGCCGGGGTGACCGCCGAGGCGAACGTGCTGGTCGGCGTGCTCCTGGTCGCCTTCGCCGCGAGCGTGGCGCTGGCCGGCCCCAGGTCGCTGCTGCGATCCCCGTGGCCGTGGGCCGGGGCAGCGCTGGCCGCCGCGCTGGTGACGCCCTATCTCATCTGGCAGGGCGGGCACGGCTGGCCGCAGTTGACCGTGGCCGCTGACATCTCAGCCGGCGGCAGCGGTAGCTCGGCCTCCCGGCTGCTGTTCGTGCCCCTGTTGTTGCTGCAGGTCGGCCCACTGCTGGCTCCGATCTGGATCGCCGGGCTCGTCCTCCTGCTGCGACAGCCGGCGCTGCGCAGCCTCGGGTGGACGTTCATCGCTCTGCTGGTCCTGTTCGTTCTCCTCGGAGGCAAGCCCTACTACCTCGCGGGTCTGATGCCGCTGCTGTTCGCCGCTGGGGCGGAAGCGTTCTTGGGCTGGGTACGCGGCTGGGTGGCCGTGCTGGCCGTCGCCCTCAGCCTTCCGGCGATGGTCCTGGTCTTGCCCATGCTGCCCGTGCGCGCGCTAGGGCCGGTCGTGATGATCAACTACGACGCCGGGGAGACGGTGGGCTGGCCGCAGTTCGTGCGCCAGGTTGCTGACACCTACCGCTTGCTGCCAGAGGGGACCGCGATCGTGACCGGGAACTACGGCGAGGCCGGTGCGATCGACCGGTACGGCCCTGCCCAAGGATTGCCGGCGCCCTTCAGCGGCCACAACGCGTACTGGCTCTGGGGTCACCCACCTGGCCAGGTGCCCGCGCTGGTCATCGGAATCGATCCGGCCCTGCTTGTCGCATCGTGTGAGTCCCTGCAGCGCCTGGGCACGATCGAAAGCCCTGACGCGCTGGAGAACGACGAGAACGGCACGGAACTCTCTCTGTGCACCCCCCGCAGCCCCTGGGCGGAGCTCTGGCCTTCGTTCAGACACCTAGGCTGACGCGCAGGGCCGACGGGTGGCCCCCGGGTGGGCGGTATGGGCACCGAGCGCGCCGCCTCCGGCCTGCGTCCGCAGGCGGCCGATGAGACTCACGTAGAAGCGGCTGTCGGCCGGCCTGCTTTCATCGGGATGCAGTTGGCAGGCGTGGATGTGGTCAGACGTCCGTCGTGCGGCTACTTCCACCGGGTGAGGATCTCTTCGCGGTTGAAGGCGGCACGCGCCGCGAAGAACAGCGCCACCACGGTGATGAGCAGTGCCGCCGCGAGGGCGAGCATCGAGCTCGGGTCGAGGGTGAGGATGCCGATCTCGGATGACACGTAGATGGCGGCGAAGGGGATCACGATGAGCGCCCCCAGTTGTTGCGCGGATCGGACATCACTGGACCGGGCTGAGACGAGCACGCTCACCTCGGCGCTGGCGGTGGCGACCAGGGGGATTAGCAGCAGCATCACCAGGACCGCGGTGGTGTTGGGGAAGAACCAGTAGCCGAGCGTGCCGTGGGCCTGGATGTCGGTGATCGTCATGAAGACGGTCACGCCGATCCACATCGAGGCCACCGAGGGAACGACGGCGGCGACGGCCTTGCCGAGTAGCACGTCGATGTCGGTCACGGGGGTGGCGAGCAAGGGTTCGAGGCTGCGTTCGATCTTCTCGCCGACCAGCGAGTAGGCGGCGATGGTCGTGGGCAACGTGGCCGCTCCGATGACGAAGAAGAACTGGAACGAGGTGAGCAGCCGCGCCAAGACGTCTGGGGTGGGCAGGCCCCCGCTCTTGCGCCCTGCGAGGACCAGGACGAGGGGTAGGCCCACCCCGACCAGGAGGGGAAACGCGATCAGGGCACCGGCGATGCTGCGACGCCGCATCGTCATCGAGATGTCCTTGCCTGCGATGGTCAGCACGTCGGTGAGGATCACGTCAGGTCCCCCAGGATCGTGAGGTACGCGTCTTCCAGGGACTCTTCCGCGGCGGACACGCTGGTGATTCTGGCCCCTGCTGCGGCGAGGGCGGTGACGAGGTCGGCCGACGTGGTTGCCGGCGATGCCAGGCTGAGCTCGATCCGGTTCCCTGTCACGACCATCCCCACGGCACCGCGCTCACGCAGCACGGCCAGGTCCGCGTCGCGGACAGTCTCCAGCTCGATCGCCAACGTTCGCGCCGGTGTCACGGCTGAGCGCAGCTCGTGTGGGGTGCCGACGCGCAGCAGCCGGCTGCGCAGGATGCCGACCCGGTCGCAGACTCGTTCGGCCTCCTCCAGGCGATGGGTGTTCACCACGACGGTGCGGCCCTGCGCCTTGAGTTCCAGAAGCACCTCGCGCACGACGGATGCCGCCTCGGGGTCCAGATTCGCGGTGGGCTCGTCGAGGAGCACCACGTGCGGGTCGTGGATCAGGGCCCGCGCCAGCGCGAGCCGCTGCTTGAGTCCCTTGGACAGGCTCGACGCGGGGTCGTCTCGTCGCCCCCACAAACCCAACCGGTTCAGCAGCAGTTCCGTCCTCTCGCTGCGGGCCGGCCTGCTCATCCGGTACAGGCGGCCGAAGAAGTCCAAGGTCCTGGCCGCCGACAGGTCCCCATACAGTCCTGCTTCCTCGGGCAGTACGCCCACCAGCCGCCGCACCTCCCCGGCCTGCGCGGCATCGGTCACCTCCAGGCCGGCCACGACCGCCCGACCGGAGGAGGCGCCGATCAGGCCCGCCAGCATGCGCACCGTGGTCGTCTTCCCGGCACCGTTGGGTCCCAGCAGACCGAAGATCTCGCCGTCGGCGATCTCCAGGCTCAGGTCATCCACCGCGAGCGTCTCGCCGAAGCGGCGGGTGAGGCCCCGCATCACAATCACATCAATCACATCCGGCCAACTCGCACGATCCCAGCATGCACCCGGGCCCTGACCGTGACCGGCTCAGGTGAGGGATGCCAGAGCTGCCGGGCCGGACTTCACTGCAGCGCCGATCGGCGGCCACGCGGCCTGCGCCGCGCACTCGGGTCGAGACAGGAACTGGACAGCAGCTGACTTTCGACGGCCGTGCGAAACTCGGGTCGTGACCGCGTCAGCATTGACCGCCCTCTTCTTGGTGATCGCGGTGGCCGGCTGCAGCTACTGGGTGCTCCAGGATGCCCGGGCACGGATAGAACGAGGCAGACCGGTCGTCGTAGCGCTGTTTGGGCTCACGATCGAAGACCCCCAGGTGTGGGCGGCGTTGTGCCTGGTGCTGTCCGTGATCTTCGTTCCGCTGTACCTCGTCGCACGGCGTGCGGACGAGTGATCCGCCAGCCTCGCAGGGTCCACTGTCCGGTTGCGGAGCCCCTGGGTGCCGAGCGCGGTGTAGCCGCTGACGGAGCCACCTTCTGACACCCCATGGGGACAGCAAGAGCCGGTGGGCGGCTATGGCGCATCCTTTCGAAGTGGCCCGCACGAGCGGATCGCGATATGAGCCGGCGTTGGCTGAGGCGCGCGGGTCGGGAACTAGGGGGTCTGCTGCTCTGAGCGCAGGATCCCCATGCGCACGATGTCTTCGTAGGCACCTCGGACCCAAGCGTGCTGGCGTTGACGTCCCTCAATCACGAAGCCCGCCTTCTCGTAGGCGCGGATCGCGGCCACGTTCGATGAGATCGCCTGTAGGTGGATCCGGCGCAGGTTGTGACGCACGAACCCGAACTGGACCAGCTGGATGATCGCGGCGGTGCCGATCCCACGACCCCGGGCGCTCCCTTCCAGGGCGATCCCAGCCTCGGCGTGACGCGCGAGCAGGTCGATGTCGAACAAGGTCGCGCTGCCAACAGCATTGCCGTCGACGTCGACCACGAAGGACACAGCGGCCGCGGCACCGCCGTCGTCGGCAGCGCCCACGAGTCGAGCGTCGAAGCGCTCCCGCGTCAGCGGTCGCGGCGCCTGCGGCGTTCGCTCTTCCCAGGTGTCCAGATCAGCAGCGATCTCGAAGAGCAGGTCAAGATCTTCGTCGGTGCGGGGTCGCAGCGACACCATCGGTGTGTTCGGCACAGCCACGACGCTACGGCGGCCCGGGGGATCCCACCACTGGCTTTCCCCGGGACGCGGCGGAGCCATTCCGGCCAGCGAAACCGTCGGCCACGCGCACCACGCCCCGGTGAGCGAGTCGCGGCGATCTGACGCAGTGCCCCAGCAAAGGCTCGTGGCGCTGGGGTGTTGATTGATCGCCGAGCGCCTCGTGAACTGCAAGCATTGGTCCCGTGGCAGCGCAGGGCGTACCCGCCGAGAAGCAGCGCACCGTCGTCGTCCAGACGCCGCGGCTGGCACCTCGCTCACGCGAGCCACGTCCCCCCTGCGAGCCACCGTCGCGGTCGGTACAAAGCGATCCTCTCGTTTCTGGAGAAGGTCGGCTTCGACGAGGTTCGCCAGGAGGACGTTGAGGGCACGACTTGTCGGTCCTTCGTGTACAGGAACCGGAAGTGGCCGGCGGCCGAAACGCAGAGCACCCTGCCATGGGCAACGAGGCCGCAGGCGGCTGCTAGACGCACCTGTGACGGCGTTGCGCAGGACCCGTCTGCGCGGGCCGAGGAGCCGTACCGTGTGAGGTATGGAGAGTCCGAATCTGGCGCAGCTGATGGACCTGGAGCGTCGAGGGTGGGATGCCCTGAGTCGCTCAGAGGGCGGCGACTTCTACAGAGAGCTGATGACGCCTGACGCGATCATGATCCTCGTCAACGGCGCCATCCTGAACCGTTCCATGATCGCGAGCTCTCTCAACGATTCCCCGCCCTGGGCGTCGTACGAGTTGGCCGACGAACGACTGGTGGCCGTCGGCGGAGATGCTGCGGCCCTTGTGTACCGCGCTCGCGCATCACGCAAGGGGCTGGCGGACGACTTCGCGGCCTTGATGTGCAGCGTCTATCGCATGATCGACGGCGAACCTCGCCTCGCCCTGTACCAACAGACCAAGATTACCCATTGAACGCTGCCCAGGAGAGGGCACCGACCATCGGCCCTGCTGGGATCAGTGATCGGAGCCAGGCGGCGAAGAGACTCGCAGCCCGAGTTTGGATCAGCTGCGCTGAAACGCCCACTAGTGACCGGCCTTCTTCGTCGGCGCCGGGTAGGGGGTCTCGCCGCGGGCGAGGGCGTCGGTGAGCTGTTCGATGCGGCGGTTGCGGGTCTCTGGTCGCACTGCGGTTTGGATGCGATTGAGGAAGGCGAAGCGGTTTCGGCCGTCCAGCGCGGCGTAGACCTCGGTGAGGTCGCGCGCGGCCAGGGCGGCGGCGAGGTCGTCGGGCACGACTGCGGTGGCCGGGCTGTCATAGGCGGCGGCCCATCGGCCGTCCGCCTTCGCCCTTTCCACCTCAGCCAGACCGGCGGGCCGCATCCGCCCTTCGGCGGTGAGTCGCTCGATGCGCTCGCGGTTGATCTTCGACCAGACGCTCTTCGCGCGCCGGGGGGTGAACCGCTGCACGTACCATTCGTCGTCGATCCGCCGGGAGATCCCGTCGATCCAGCCGAAGCAGAGCGCCACGTCCACGGCCCTCGTCCAGTCGATCGACGTGACGCCGGCGCCCTTCTTGGCCATCCGAACCCAGACGTGCGTGGCGGTCGACGCGTTGTCGACCAGCCAGGTCTCGAACGCCTTGTCGTCCTCGAAGAACACCGCGTCGGTGTGGACCATCGACATGTCGGCAGCCTACGGCCATGTGTTTGAGCAACTGGAGGCCAGACTCAGCCGCGACGGGAGCTGGGCCGTCAGGCACGCGGGCGCCCGCACCGGCCAGCAGCTGGCCGTCCAGTTCGGCGCCGTCGCCAGCACGACCCTGTCGGCCACCGCAGCAGGCCCCGAGGGCACGCTCGTCGACCTCAGGGGCTTCATCCCGGGCTTCCGGCCCGGTCGGCCGACCCGGCCGAACCTCGGCGGCCACCCCCAGCTGGCGTCGGTTCTGGACTCGGGACCGGTGCTCTGCACCCGGTCTCCCGACGGCCTGGGCTGAGGAGCACCTGCACGATCAGCGCACGCGGCTACAGCCAGCCGTTGCCCTCGGCGATGAGCACTGCCTCCGCACGGTTGCCGGCCCCGGTCTTCCCGATCGCGTTCGACAGATGGTTGCGCACCGTCCCCTCCGAGAGGAACAGCCGCCGGGCGATCACGGCCGCCGACGACCCGTCCCGAGCGGCGACGAGCACGTCGGTCTCACGGGGCGTCAACGGCGACTCCCCCGCCACCAGGCTGTCGGTCGCCAGCGACGGGTCGACGACCCGCAGTCCGGCATTAACCCGGCGCACGGCATCCGCCAGCTGCGCTGCTGGGGTGTCCTTCACGACGAACCCGCTCGCCCCCGACTTCATCGCTCGGTGCAGGAACCCTGGCCGCCCGAATGTGGTCACGATCAGAACCCGGGTCGCGGGATATGCCGAACGCACCGCCGCCGAAGCCGTGATCCCGTCCATCCCCGGCATCTCGACGTCGAGCAGCGCGACGTCGGGCCGGAACTCGGCCACCGCCGGCAGCACCTCCAGACCCGACCCCACCTCCGCCACCACCTCGAGGTCGGACTCCAGGCTCAGCAACGCCGACAGCGCCCCACGCACCAACGCCTGGTCGTCGGCGATCAGTAGCCGAATCAAGCCCCCACTCATCCGACGGCCACCCGCAGCGTGTACCCCCGAGGCTCCCGCACCTGCGTCGTGACCGTGCCACCCACGGCGGCAGCTCGCTCCCGGAGGCCGACCAACCCCGTCCCGGTACGCCCAACTGCCGCACCCGCCACCAGCGCCTGCGCCCCGACTCCGTCGTCGACCACCTCCGCGGCATCCGGCAGCAACCGCACCGTGCAGCGCGTGGCATGGCTGTGCCGGATGACGTTGGTGACCCCTTCACGCACCGTCCACGCGAACAGCTCACGCAGGTGCGACGGCACCTCGTCGGTGGAGTTGGGCAGCTCGGCCTCGATCTCGGCCGCCGCCAATGCCGTTCGGGCACGGGCCAGCTCGCCCGGCAGCGTCAGCTCGCGATACCCCTCCACCGCGCGCCGCACGTCGGCGAGTGCGTCGCGCGAGAGCCGCTCGAGGTCGGCAAGCTCGGCCCGCGCCCTCTCCACGTCGACGTCGAGCAGCCGGTTGGCCAGCTCCGCCTTGACCGTGATCACGGTCAGCGAGTGGCCGAGGATGTCGTGCAGGTCGCGCGCAAAGCGGGTGCGCTCGTTCTCGACAGCCAGCTCGGCGTTCTTCTGGTGCGCGCGAACGAGGTCGATGTTGCGCGCCATCATCTGCCGGATGCCGAACACCGCGAGCGCCGCCGCGAACACCGAGAACAGCAGGCTCACCGGGCTCGACCACCCCGGGTTGAGCCGCACGAGCAGGACCACCAGCCCGGCCAGCGCCAGCACGATCAGCCCGGCGACTCGCAGGGAGAAGATCATCACCGCGGCGACCGCGCAGTACACGAGGGCGGCAGTACCGGCCTGACCGAGGGTCGCGATCATGACGCCGGCAAGGGCCAGCAGCACCACCATGTAGGTCACCGAGCGAACACGGCTCGGCGGGCCCGCGAAGTCGTTGCGGTCGCGACGGAGGTTGAGCCAGATCGTCATGTAGTAGGCGCCGAAGACGATGGTGGCGACACCACCGACGACTCCTGCGACGGTGTCGCGGGTGTTCCAGGCCTGGATGACGGGGTCGGCGAGGAAGAACAGCCAGATCGCGGCGAACCCGACCCCCCAACGCCGGGCGGCCGGCGTTGCGGTGATCGGGCTGCCGCTGCTCATGATGGTCACGCTAGCCATCAGACCCGGGCGGTGTCCTTGCTCATCCGCCACGCCGCGCCGAGCACGAAGATGACCAGCCATACCAGGGCGTTGACGACGGCGTACCAGGGCAGCTCCTGGGTCAGCGGCGCCCGGGCCACCTCGGCCACGCCGTACATCGGCGACCAGTAGGCGATGTCGCGCACGACCGGGGCGTAGTTGCTCACCGGGAAGAACAGGCCGCCGAGGAAGGCGAGCAGGGCCAGACCCGGGCCGAGCACCTGCATGACGTTCTCGCCGGGCACGAGGTAACCGACGAACACGCCCAGGGCCGCGAACGTCAGCACGCAGGCGAGCGACAGCAGGCCGCACTTCACCCACACGTCGAACGGCATCTGCGGCTTGCCCTGCACGGCACCGATGACGTTCACGGCGAGGATCGCGAGCCCACCCATGGCCAGGGCCACGAAGGCCTTGACGCCGATGTAGGCGGTCGGGTGGAGAGGCGTGAGCCGCAGCTGGCGCGACCAGCCCAGCGCCCGCTCCATCGCCACGCTCGCCCCGGCGGATGCCGCGATCAGGGCGCCGCCGTACAGCGCCATCGAGACCATCACGTACGCCGAGACGTTGCCGACACCCACGCTCTGCTGGGACTCGTTGCCCGAACCGAAGACGAAGAACATCGCGGCGGGGAAGACCAGGGCGAAGATGATCGTGCGACGGTTGCGCAGCATCCGCTTCATCTCGATGCGCACCAAGGTCGCGTTGAGGCCGCCCATCGGAGGCACCCGGCGGGTGCTCGGGTCGACGGATGCCGCTGCGCCTGCGGCGTAGGTGGTCGGGTCGGCGGGAACGGCGGTCATCGCACGGCTCCTTCGAGGTTGAGGTTGGTGTCGGGTGCAGGCTCGGCCGTGGTGCGGCCGGTGAGGCTGAGGAACGCGTCCTCGAGCCCGTTCGTGGTGATCTCGAGGTCGCGCGCATCGGTCTCGGTGAGCAGGTACCGCGCGACGAGGTCGCTGTCCTGCGCTCGCACGTAGACCTGGTCGCCGCGCACCTCGACGTGCTCGACGCCGCGCACCCGGGCCAGGGCGGCGACATCCGGGCGGTGCAGCGTGGCCCGTAGCGTGCGGCCGGAGGCGAGCGCCTTGATCTCGCTACCGGTGCCGTCGGCGACGATGCGGCCGTTGCTGATCAGGATGATGCGGTCGGCATAGAGGTCGGCCTCCTCGAGGTAGTGCGTGGCGAAGAGCACCGAGCGGCCCTGGCGCGCGTCCTCACGGATCGCGCTCCAGAACGAGCGGCGCCCCTCCACGTCCATCCCCGTGGTGGGCTCGTCGAGCAGCAGCAGGGCCGGGTCGCTCAGCAGCGCCATCGCGAAGCGCAGCCGCTGCTGCTCGCCGCCCGAGCACTTGGCCACCTTGCGCCCCGCGATCTCGCTGATGCCGGCGCTCTCGAGCACGGCATCCACCGGCTTGGTGTCGGCGAACAGGCTGGCGGTGTACTGCACCGTCTCGCGCACGGTGAGGTCCTTGAGCAGGCCGCCCGTCTGCATCACGGCGGCCACCAGGCCGCGGGCGATGGCCTGGCGCGGGGCCATGCCGAACACCGCGACCTCGCCGGCCGTCGGTGTGGAGAGCCCCAGCACCATGTCGATGGTGGTGGTCTTGCCGGCACCGTTGGGGCCGAGGAAGGCCACCATCTCGCCGGGTTGGATGTCGAGGTCGATGCCCCGAACCGCGTGCACGTCGCCGAAGTACTTCGTGACCCCGCCCAGGCGCACCGCGGGGATGCTTGTCGTGTTCATGGCTCAATCCTGCGGCCGGCCACGACCCCGGCCTCGGGTCGCCTGTCACGTCCGGCCCATGACATCTGTCATCCACTCGGATGCCGGGGAGTCGGCCGCCAGCGGGACGCGCGCCCTCGCGCGGTGGTGAGCACCCGGCATCCGGGCCCGGCTTGATTTACATAGGATACCTATGTTTATCTGGAGTGGTGACCCCGACCGACGCCCTCGCCGACGACCTGCTGCGCGGCGCCGCCCGCCTCTCGCGCTGGGCCTCGCAGCACGCCGACCTCGGGATGCCGTACGCCCAGGCCCGCGTGCTCGCCCTCGTGGACGACCTCGGCGCCGCGCGGATCACCGCCCTCGCGGAGGCTGACCACTGCAGCCAGCCGTCGATGACCGCCCAGGTGCACCGGCTCGAGGCCGACCGCCTCGTGGCCCGCACCCCCGACCCCGCCGACGCGCGGGCGACCCTGGTCGCCCTCACCGCCGACGGTGCCGCCGCGCTGGCGCGGTTGCGCCGGGCCCGCGGTGCCGCTCTCGCCCCCGTGCTGGATGCCGTGCGGCCCGACCCCGGGCGGCTGCGCGACGCCGTTGCCCTGCTCGGCGAGCTGCTCGACGCGACGCAGCACCACCACACCACCGACCGGAAGGACACCTGAACCATGTGGCGCCAGCCCAAGACCGTCTGGAGCGTCGCCTTCGCGTGCGTCGTCGCCTTCATGGGGATCGGCCTCGTCGACCCCATCCTCAAGCCCATCGCCGAGGAGCTCGGCGCCTCGCCCTCGCAGGTCTCGCTGCTGTTCACCAGCTACATGGCCGTCATGGGCATCGCCATGCTCGGCACCGGGTGGGTCTCGAGCCGGATCGGCCCGAAGCGCACGCTGCTGCTCGGCCTGACCGTCATCATCATCGGCGCCGGGCTGGCCGGCACCCAGGACACCATCGCCGGGGTCGTCGGCTGGCGGGCCGTGTGGGGGCTGGGCAACGCCCTGTTCATCGCGACCGCGCTGGCGACCATCGTGCGCGCCGCCCGCGGGTCGGTGGCGCAGGCGATCATTCTCTACGAGGCCGCGCTGGGCCTGGGCATCGCGGCCGGGCCGCTGCTCGGTGGGGTGCTCGGCGGCATCTCGTGGCGCTGGCCGTTCTTCGGCGTCAGCGCGCTGATGCTCGTCGCGCTCGTCACCACCTGGGTCACCCTGCCCGACGCCCGGCCCGACACCCCGCCGACCTCGCTCAGTGCGCCGCTCAAGGCGCTTCGGCACCGGGGGCTGGCCACCGTGGCGGTGACCGCGCTGCTCTACAACGTCGGGTTCTTCACCCTGCTGGCCTTCACGCCGTTCCCGCTCGACCTCTCGGCACACGGTACCGGGCTGGTGTTCTTCGGCTGGGGGCTGTTCCTGGCCATCGCATCGGTGCTCATCGCGCCGTGGGTGCAGCGCCGCATCGGCACCGTGGCCGGCATCGTCGCCGCCCTGGTCGGCTTCGCCCTGGTGCTGGCGGCGATGGCGTTGTGGACCGACTCCAAGGCGGTGCTCATCATGGGGGTGGTCGTGGCCGGCGGGTTCCTGGGCGTCAACAACACCCTCATCACCGAGAGCGTCATGACCGTGTCGCCGGTCGAGCGCGGGGTGGCCTCGTCGGCCTACAGCTTCGTGCGGTTCGCCGGTGGTGCCGTCGCGCCGTACATGGCCGGGAGGCTCGGCGAGACGTCGGTGCACCTGCCGTTCTGGGTGGGGTCGGCGGCGGTTCTGGCCGCCGTGGCCGTGCTGCTCTCGGGCCGGGCGTGCCTGGGCGGGGTCGACTCCGAGCTCGAGCCGGTCGGCTCGGTCGAGGAGGCCGAGGCGGTCACCGTCGGCACCTGACCGGCGCGCCCCGGCATCCGAGCACGTCCATCGACGTCAGCACGTCCCCGACTTCTTGCGGATCTTCCACCTCGCGGGCCGCCGGTTCGGGTGGGAGATCCGCAAGGGGTCGGATGCACGGGTGGGAGATCCGCCAGAAGTCGAGGGATGGTGGGTGCGGATCCGCAAGAAGTCAGGATGCTCGGGATGCCCCGGTCAGTCGTCGCGGGCGGCCGCCGGCCAGCGCTGCGGCCCGCTGCCCTGGGCGCCCAGCTCGTCGTCGAGGTTGTACACCGGGCAGGACCGCAGCGACAGGCAGCCGCAGCCGATGCACGACGCGAGCCCGTCGCGCACCGCGGTCATCGCCTCGATCCGGGCGGTGAGCAGGTCGTGCCAGCGGCTCGACATCCGCGACCAGTCACGCTTGGTGGGCGGGTGGTCGACGGGCAGCGTGGCCAGCGCCTCCCCCACCTCGGTGAGGGTGAGCCCGAACCGCTGCCCGGCCCGCACCACCGCGATGCGGCGCAGCACGTGCCGCTCGAACCGGCGTTGGTTACCACTGGTGCGCACCGATGCCACCAGGCCGCGTTGCTCGTAGAAGCGCACCGTGGCGACCGACAGCCCGGACCGGGTTGCCACCTCGCCTATCGTGAGCAGGTCGTGTCGGTCCACGAGGCCGAACGTAATCGACTTGACCTCAAGTGCACTAGAGGTTTGAGGATGGGGCAGTGACGACTTCGGGGATCGCAGGACCGACCGCTGCCCAACCGGCCGCCGTCGAGACGGACACTGTCGAGACGGACACCGTCGAACCGGTCACCGCCACAGCGACCACGGCTGTGCCGACCACCACCGCCGCACCGACGCCCGCCGACGAGCCGCCAGTGCGGCTGCTTGCGCGCGCGAACCTGCCGGTGGTGGTGGGTGTGGTCGCACTGGTGACACTGGCGGCTTTCGAGAACCGGGCCGTCAGCACCATCCTGCCCACGCTCGTGCGCGAGCTCGACGGGTGGAGCCTGTTCGGCGCCTCCACGGGCGCGACCCTGGTGACCTTCACCATCGCGATGGCATGGTCCGGGTCGTGGACCGACCGGGCCGGCCCGCGTCCGGTGCTGCTGTGGGGCATGACCGCGTTCGTGGTGGCCCAGGTCGTGTCGGGGCTGGCTCCGACCATGGCGGTGTTCGTGGCGGGCCGCAGCGCGTCGGGGGCGGCCGAGGCGCTCATCGACACCGCCCTGATGGTGCTCGTCGCCCAAGCGCTGCCCGAGGCGCTGCGCGCGAAGATCTTCGCCTCGTTCGCCGCCGCGTGGATCCTCCCGTCCCTCCTCGGGCCCAGCCTGGCCGGTGCCATCGACGCCGTGTGGGGCTGGCGGCTCGTCTTCGTCGCGCCCCTGCTCGTCGTCCCGGTCGCCCTGTTCCTGATCCGACCGGCGCTGCGCCGCACCCACGCGGGCGGCGCGTCGAGCGCGGACGCCGAGGCCGCGGCATCCGACCGTCGTCGCGTGGTCGCCGCACTGCTGCTCGCCGCCGGGCTGGCGGTGACCACCTTCTCGGCGCCGCTGCTGTCCGACGCCGGCACCCGCCTCGCCGGAGCCGTCGTCATCGGCTGGGGGGCCGTGCTCGTCGTGGTCGGAGGCCTGCGGGCGCTCCCCCGCGGCATGGCGCGGCTGGCCCGGGGAGTGCCGACCGTCATCGCGGTGCGGCTGCTGGTGTCGGCCGCGTTCACCGCGGTGGCCGGACTCATCCCGCTGATGCTCGTGCAGACGCACGGCGCGTCGACGGCCGTCGCCGGCATCTCGCTGTCGGTCACCGGCTGCCTGTGGGCGCTCGGGTCGTGGCTGAACAGCATCAACCGGGTGCAGCACGCAGTGTCGGCCCCGGCCCGGGCCCGCCTCGGTGCCGGGCTCATCGGGCTGGGGTCGCTCGGGCCGGTGCTGCTCTCGCTCGACGGCATCGGCTTCGTGCCCGGCATGGTCGGCTGGGCCTTCGCCGCACTGGGCATGGGCATCGCCTCGCCGACGCTGTCGACCCAGCTGCTCGCACTGGCGCCGGTGAGCGAGCAGGGCCGGGTCAGCGCAGCCCAGGGGCTGGCCATCTCCACCGGTGTGGCCCTGTCGACCGGCGCGGTCGGTGCCGTCGTGGCGCTGCGCGGAGCCCAGACCGACGGTGTCGCGTTCGCGATGCTGATGGCGGGTGGTGCGGCCTGCGCACTCCTGGCGGCGCTGGCCGCCACCCGCACGGCGTCCCCCACCTCGTGCTGACCCGCCTCGAGTGCGGAGGTGGTTGCCGGGGCGACCACTTCCGCACTCGAGGCGGGTAGTTTCGCCGGATGGACATCGTCGACAAGGCCCGAGAGCTGCAGCGCCTGCACGCCGACCCCGAGCTGCTGCTGCTCGTCAACGTCTGGGACGCCATCACGGCCAAGGTCGTCGCCGACACCCCCGGCACGACCGCACTGGCCACCGCCAGCCACTCGGTCGCCGCAGCCCACGGCTATCCCGACGGTGAGCAGATCCCTCGCGACCTGATGATCGAGGCCGTCGGCCGCATCGCCGGCGCCGTCGACCTGCCCGTCACCGCCGACCTCGAGGCGGGCTATGGCGACCCCGGCGGCACCATGGCCCGCGCCATCGACGTGGGCATCGTCGGCGCCAACCTCGAGGACCAGCTCAAGCCATTGCCGGATGCCGTGCGCGCGGTCGCGGATGCCGTCGCCGCCGGTGAGCGGGCCGGCATCCCGTTCGTGCTCAACGCGCGCACCGACGCCTTCCTGCGCGCCGGCGACCGCGACCCGGCCGAGGTGCTCGCCGATGCCATCGAGCGGGGCCGGGCCTACCTCGACGCCGGGGCCTCGACCTTCTTCGCGCCCGGGCTGCTCGACGAGGTCACCGTCACCGCGTTGGTCGACGCGCTCGGTCCGCAGAAGGTGAACCTCATCGGCATCCCCGGGGCGCTGCCGCTCGACACGATGCAGCGGCTGGGCGTCGCGCGGGTCTCGTACGGCCCGTGGAGCCAGAACGTCGCACTCACCGCGCTGGCCGACCTCGCCGCAGACGTGCAGGCCGGCGGCGGCATCCCGGAGAACACGCGCAAGCTCAACTGACCCCCGGCCCACCGTCGGCGGGTGTGCGGAGAGCTAGACGGTGACCTCGCCGAGCTCGGCGCGCAGGGCGATGTCGGTGCGGTGGTGCGACCCCGCCAGCTCGACGACGTCGACCGCCGTGTAGACCCGCTGGCGCGCCTGGGCCAGCGTTGCCCCGGTGGCGACCACCGACAGCACCCGGCCGCCGGACGACACCAGCGTGCCCTCGGCATCCCGGGCCGTGCCGGCGTGCAGCACGTAGACCTCGGGCGCCCCGGGCAGGTCGTGCAGCCCGCTGACCGGGTCGCCGGTGCGCGGTGTGCCGGGGTAGTTGTCGGCGGCGACGACCACCGCCACGGCCGCGTCGTCGGACCAGCGCAGGGGCGGCGCGTCGACGAGCCGGCCCTTGGCCGCGGTGAGCAGCACGTTGCCCAGCGGCGTGAGCAGCCGGGCGAGCACGACCTGGGTCTCGGGGTCGCCGAACCGGGCGTTGAACTCGATGACCTTGGGCCCCCGCGGGGTCAGCGCGAGGCCGACGTAGAGCACTCCGGCGAACGGCGTGCCCCGGTGGCGCATCTCGTCGACCACCGGCTGCGCCACCCGGCGAACCACCTCGTCGACGAGCCCTTCGGGCGCCCAGTCGAGCGGGCTGTAGGCCCCCATGCCGCCGGTGTTGGGCCCGGTGTCATCGTCGCCGACGCGCTTGAAGTCCTGCGCCGGCATCAGCGGCACCACGTCGACGCCGTCGCAGATGCAGAACAGCGACACCTCGGGCCCGGAGAGGAACTCCTCGATGACGACGGTCCCGTCGGGCTTGGCCAGGCAGGCGCGGGCATGCTCGAGCGCCTCCTGCCGGTCGTCGGTGACCACGACGCCCTTGCCGGCGGCCAACCCGTCGTCCTTCACGACGTGCGGCGCGCCGAGGGCGTCGAGCGCCTCCTCGACCTCGGCCTCGGTGGTGCACACGTGGGCCAGGCCGGTGGGCACCTCGGCGGCCGACATGACCTCCTTCGCGAACGCCTTGCTGCCCTCGAGCCGGGCCGCCTCCGCCGACGGGCCGAAGCAGGCGATGCCGGCCGCGCGCACCGCGTCGGCCACGCCGGCCACGAGCGGCGCCTCGGGCCCGATCACGACCAGGTCGACGCCGAGCGAGACGGCCAGCGCGACGACGCCCTCCGCATCGGTGACCCCGCCGGGCAGCGGCTCGCAGCGGGCGACGGCCTCGATGCCGGGGTTCCCCGGTGCGGCGATCACGGCGTCGACGGCCGGGTCGAGGGCGATGGAACGGACGAGAGCGTGCTCGCGGGCCCCGGACCCGACGACGAGTACCTTCACGCGACCAACCTAGTGGCGGGCGCGGGCGAGCGGCACCGGCATCCCGGCATCCGCGTGCCGTCGAGCGCCCGGCATCCGTCCCGGAATCGACCAATTGGTCACAGGAGGGACACCGGGAGACACCGTCGGTCGTCCCTGCTGTGACCAATTGGTCGATCTGGGGACGGGATGACCGCCCGAAGAGTCCGACGCCACCCGGCCGGGGTTCGGGATCGTGCTGAAGCGCTTCGCGCGCGGGATTAGACTGGACAGTTCCGTGACCTCCGCCGCCGCTCCGAGGAGACCTGCTCCGTGACCGCCTCCCGCCCGGGTCTGCCCGAGACCGCCCCCGACGTCGCCGGTGAGCTGGCGCTGGAGCAGGCCCACGTCGACCGGGTCTACGCCGAGCTCGAGAAGGCCAGCCGCCGCGCCGCCGACGTCGAGGCCGACGGGATGGCGCGCGGCCGCACCAGCCGCACCGGCGACGTGCGTGACGAGGAGATGACCGGCCTCTTCGAGCGCGACGCGCTGGTCTACGCCGCCGCCCGGCGCCGCTCGATGATCGACAAGCAGTACGAGGGCCTGGTCTTCGGCCGGCTCGACCTCGGTGACGAGCACTCCACCGCCGAGCAGCGCGAGGTGCGCTACATCGGCCGGCTCGGGGTGCGCGACGACGACTACGAGCCGCTCGTCGTCGACTGGCGCGCGCCGGCGGCATCCGCCTTCTACCGGGCCACCCCGGTCGACCCGATGGGCGTGCTGCGCCGCCGGGTGCTGCGCTGCAAGGGCGCCACCGTGGTCGGCGCCGAAGACGACCTGATGGTGCCCGAGGCTCCCGACGACATCGTGGTGCTCGGCGACGGCGCGCTGATCGCGGCGCTCACCCGCAGCCGCGGCCGCCAGATGCGCGACATCGTCGCCACCATCCAGCGCCACCAGGACGAGGCGATCCGGGCCCCCTCGCGCGGCATCACCGAGATCACCGGCGGCCCCGGCACCGGCAAGACCGTGGTCGCGCTCCACCGCGCGGCCTACCTGCTCTACTCCGAGCGGCGGCGGTTCGAGAACGGCGGCATCCTCGTGGTCGGGCCCTCGGCCGCCTACACCGCCTACATCGAGCGGGTGCTGCCGAGCCTGGGCGAGGAGTCGGTGGCGCTGCGGGCGCTCGGCGACCTCGTCGACGGCATGACCGCGAAGCGGCTCGACTCCCCCGAGGTGGCGGCGATCAAGGGGTCGCTGCGCATCCGCCGGCTGCTGTCGCGGCTCACTTCGCGCCCGCCGGCCGGGGCGCCGAACGTGTTCCGGTCGTTCATCGCCGGCATCGCCGTGCGCCTCGACGACACCGCCCTGCGCCGGGTGCGCTCCGAGGTGCTGCGCACCCACCAGCACAACCTCGCCACGGATGCCGCCCGCACGGCCCTCGCCGAGGCCGCCTGGCGCTCGGTGCGCCAGGGCGAGCGCGACGTCTTCCTCGACGCCTTCGACGCCTCGCGCGACGTCGACGAGTTCATGGCCGCCTGGTGGCGCCAGGTCGACCCCCGCGAGCTGCTGCTCTCGCTCGCCGACACCGACCACGTCTACGCCGTCTCACGAGGGGTGCTCGACCACGAGGAGGGCGCCGCGGTGGCCTGGTCGTACCGCGAGGCGCTCGAGACCGGCACCTGGTCGGTGTCCGACGCGGCGCTGGTCGACGACCTCGTCGCCCGGCTCGGCACGGTGCAAAGGGCCGACCGCGAGGACGTCGGTTTCTACGACATCGAGGAGCTTGACGAGCTCTCGCAGTGGGGCGTCATCGACGTGCGCGCGGGGGCCGACCGTCGCGTGCCCGTCGAGGAGACCCAGTCGGAGATCACGCCCACCGATGCTCGCGAGCGCCTGATGATGGGCCGCATCGACCGGCCCTCGGGGTACGCCCACGTGCTCGTCGACGAGGCACAGGACCTCTCGCCGATGCAGTGGCGGATGCTGGCGCGGCGGGGCCGGGCGGCGTCCTGGACCGTCGTCGGGGATGCCGCGCAGGCGTCGTGGGGCGACCTCGCCGAGGCCGGGCGCGGGCGCGACGAGGCGTTCAGCGGGCAGGAGCGCCGCGCGTTCCACATGGACACCAACTACCGCAACGCCCGCGAGATCTTCGCCTACGCGCGCGACGTCATCCTGCCCATGGTGCCCGACGCCGACATTCCGGATGCCGTGCGCGAGACCGGGATCGACCCGGTCGACCGCGTCGTGGAGGGTTCGCTCGCGTCGGCTGCGGCCGATTCCGTCGACGAGCTGCTCGGCGAGGTCGAGGGGTCGATCGCCGTCATCGCCGGCGGGCGCTGGATGGCGCGGCTGGCCGGGCTCGACGGTGCCGGGGCCGGGCGGGTGCAGCTGATCGACCC
>CAWIEI010000020.1:0-11044 GCA_963834965.1 uncultured Actinomycetota bacterium
GCTTTCACCGACGCCCTGCACCAGGCCGAAGGAGCCAGAGCATGACCGAGACCACCACCAGCAGCCCCAACAGCCAGGCCAACGTGGCCGACGTCGAGGAGGCCTTGCGTGACGTCGTCGACCCCGAGCTCGGCATCAACGTCGTCGACCTCGGCCTCGTCTACGGCATCACCGTCGACGGCCAGAACCACGCCGTCATCGACATGACCCTCACGTCTGCGGCATGCCCGCTCACCGACGTCATCGAGGACCAGACCGAGCAGTCGCTCGAGGGCCTGGTCGCCTCCTACCGGGTGAACTGGGTCTGGATGCCGCCGTGGGGCCCCGACAAGATCACCGACGACGGCCGCGAGCAGCTGCGCGCCCTCGGCTTCAACATCTGACCAGCAGCCCCTCGTGGCCCACCGCGTCGTCGAGGTCGCCCCTGCGCGCCTCGATGGCTGGCTGGAACGCTTCGCCGCGAACAACCCCGACGGCCCCCAGCGGGTCATCGGGGTTGCTCGTTTCGACCACGACCCGCTCGCGGTCATCCTGGTTCGGCGGGGCGGGTATGCCGTGGGGGTCGGATCGGGGCCCCGGCTCACCGCCCACAAGGTGGGCAGCCGTTACGTGCAGTCGCGCACTGCCGCGGGCGGCTGGAGCCAGCAGCGCTTCGCCCGGCGCCGGGCCAACCAGGCCGACGGGCTGGTCGGCGCCGCGGTGGAGCACGCCGTGCGGCTGCTCACCGGCATCCACCCGGCCGGGGCAGTGCTGGGCGGCGACAAGGCACTCGTGGCGATCCTCCTCCAGGACCCGCGGCTGGCCGGCATCCGCGAGCTGCCGCGACGCGAGCTCTACGACCTGCCCGACCCGCGGCTCGAGGTGCTCGTGAAGGCGCTCGAGCGTGGTCGCGCGGTGCGCGTCACCATCGAGGAGTAGCCGGCCGGTTCGCTAGACCCTGGCGGCCCCGAAGGTGTTGCACTGGTTGAGGTCGCCGGTCGTGTAGCCCTGCAGGAACCAGCGCTGGCGGGACTCGGCGGAACCGTGCGTCCAGGACTCGGGGTTGACCCGGCCCGAGGTGGCCTGCTGGATGCGGTCGTCGCCGACCGAGGAGGCGGCCGACAGAGCATCCTTGATGTCCTGGTTCGTCAGCGGCTTGAGGAACGGCGTGCCGCTCTTCTGGTCGTTGACCGTGGAGGCGTGCTTGGCCCAGACCCCACCGAGGCAGTCGGCCATCAGCTCGGTCTTCACCGCTCCGGACTGCGGACCCTGCGGGTCGCGCTGCGCCTCGCCGAGCAGGTTGAGCTGGTCCTGCAGCGCGTGACCGTACTCGTGCGCCACGACGTACTCCTGCGCGAGCGGCCCACCGCTGGAACCGAACTGGTCCTGCAGGATCTGGAAGAAGCTGGCGTCGATGTACACCTTCTTGTCGAGCGGGCAGTAGAAGGGGCCCACCTGGTTGCTCGCGACCCCGCAGGACGACCGCGCCTGCCCGTTGTAGATGACGGTCTTCGTGGGCTGCCACTCCGTGCCGAAGCGGGGCAGCTCTGAGGCCCAGTAGGCCTGCACGGAGTTCACCGTCCCGATGACGCGGCACGTGGTGTCCGCGTTCGCGTCGACGCCCTTCTTGCACTGACTGAACGAGCTGGGGTCCTCGCTTCCGGCGGCGCCGACCTGGGTCGGGTCGAGGCCTGCGGTGGACCCGTCGTTGCCGCCGAAAACACCGTTGAACAGCAGCGTGAGGATCAGGATGACGATGCCGCCGAGACCCCCGCCGACGACCAGGCCGCCGGGCGCGCCGCCCCCACCGCCACCCCCGGAGGACACCTGTGAGGTGTCGAGGTTGACGTTGTCGTTGAAGCTCATGCTCGGGCCTCCGGTGGGCAGGTGCGTGGACCGCGCGGCGCGCGGCGGCACCTAGACTAGGGGCCGACTGCCCGTCGCCGTGCCCTTGCTCGCGCACCCTTGACGTGCGCGTCCGCCCCCTCACCGAAAGGCCAGACCGTGATCACCGCTGCCGCCGTCGAGCTGCGTGCGGGCTCCCGCCTGCTCCTCGACGCCGCGTCGTTCCGGGTGGCCCCGGGCGACCGGGTGGGGCTGGTCGGGCGCAACGGTGCGGGGAAGACCACGTTGACCAAGGCCCTGGCCGGTGTCACCCAGCCCGCGGCCGGCACCATCACCCGCAGCGGCGAGGTGGGCTACCTGCCCCAGGACCCGCGCACCGGCGACCTGCACGTCACCGCCCGCGACCGGGTGCTCTCCGCCCGGGGGCTCGACACCATCGTGCGCGACCTGCGCGCCGCCGAGCAGGCGATGGCCAGCGAGACCGGCGAGAAGCAGGACAAGGCGATGCGTCGCTACGGCCGCCTCGAGGCCGAGTTCACGGCGGCGGGCGGGTATGCCGCCGAGTCCGAGGCCGCCCAGATCGCCGGTGCCCTCGGGCTCGACGAGCGGGTGCTGGGCCAGGAGCTCGGCACGCTCTCCGGCGGCCAGCGCCGTCGCATCGAGCTCACCCGCATCCTGTTCTCCGGTGCCGAGACCCTGCTCCTCGACGAGCCGACCAACCACCTCGACGCAGACTCCATCGCCTGGCTGCGCGACCACCTCAAGGGCTACCGCGGCGGCCTCGTGGTCATCAGCCACGACGTCGAGCTGCTCGACGCCGTGGTCAACAAGGTGTTCCACCTCGACGCCAACCGTGGCGAGCTCGACCAGTACAACCTGGGCTGGAAGGCCTACCTGCTGCAGCGCGAGACCGACGAGCGGCGCCGCAAGCGCGAACGCGCCAACGCCGAGAAGAAGGCCTCGGTGCTGATGGCCCAGGCCGACAAGATGCGCGCCAAGGCCACCAAGACCGTGGCCGCGCAGAACATGGCCCGCCGCGCCGAGCGGCTGCTGAGCGGCCTCGAGGCCGAGCGCACCCACGACAAGGTCGCCAAGCTGCGCTTCCCGAAGCCCTCGCCGTGCGGCAAGACGCCGCTGCGCGCGAGCGGGCTCTCGCGCTCCTACGGCTCGCAGGAGGTCTTCACCGACGTCGACCTCGCCATCGACCGCGGCTCGCGCGTCGTCGTGCTCGGCCTCAACGGCGCGGGCAAGACCACCCTGCTGCGGATGCTGGCCGGCGTCGACACCCCCGACACCGGGCAGGTCGAGCCCGGTCACGGCCTGAAGATCGGCTACTACGCGCAGGAGCACGAGAACCTCGACGTCGACCGCACCGTGCTCGAGAACATGAAGTCGGCCGCGCCCGACCTCGGTGAGACCGACGTGCGCAAGGTGCTCGGCTCCTTCCTGTTCAGCGGCGACGACGTCAACAAGCCGGCCGGGGTGCTCTCCGGCGGCGAGAAGACCCGGCTGTCGCTGGCCCTGCTCGTCGTGTCGTCGGCCAACGTGCTGCTGCTCGACGAGCCCACCAACAACCTCGACCCGGCCTCGCGCGAGGAGATCCTCGGTGCGCTGCGCACCTTCGAGGGCGCCGTCGTGCTCGTGACCCACGACGAGGGCGCCGTCGATGCCCTCGAGCCCGAGCGCATCCTGCTGCTGCCCGACGGCGTCGAGGACCTGTTCAGCGCCGACTACCGTGACCTGGTCAACCTCGCCTGATCCCGGCCCAGCCGCGGCGGTCATACTGCGGTCATGACCCGTCGGCGCACGGCCGTCCCGGTGCTGGCGGTCCTCGCCGGCCTGCTCACCGTGGTCGCCGCCTGCAGCAGCCCGGATGCCGTGCCGTCACCGCCGCCGTCCACCGCACCGCCCGCGGTCGCCGCGCCCGTACCCTCGAGCGCGCCGGGGGGCCCGGCATCCGTGCGGTTCTCGGCGCTCGGCGACATCGACTCGACGGCGAGCTCGGATGCCGTGCTGCGCTCGATCGGCGAGCGCCACGACGACTTCACCCTCGCGCTGGGTGACCTCTCGTACGGCGACGCCGGCGCGGAGGGCGACTGGTGTGACTTCGTCACCGAACGGGTCGGCGCCGACCACCCGTTCGAGCTGGTCTCCGGCAACCACGAGTCCAACGGCGAGAACGGAAACATCAACCGCTTCGCACAGTGCCTCCCGAACCGGCTGCCCGGGCTGGTGGGCACCTACGGGCGCCAGTGGTACGTCGACCAGCCGGCGTCCCACCCGGTGGTGCGGGTCGTGATGATCTCGCCCGCGCTCGACTTCGGCCACGGCGAGTGGTCGTATGCCGCGGGCACGCCCCACTACGAGTGGCTGAACGCGGCGGTCACGGGGGCGCACGCGGCCGGCATCCCGTGGGTCGTCGTCGGTATGCACAAGCCCTGCCTGTCGGCCGGCAACTACGAGTGCGACCCCGGTGCCGACGTCGTCGACCTCATGCTCGACACCGGCGTCGACCTCGTGCTCACCGGCCATGAGCACCTCTACCAGCGCACCTCGCCGCTGGGCCTGGGTGCGGGCTGTCCCACGATCCGCCCCGGCCGGTTCGACCCGGCGTGCGTCAGCACCAAGGGCGGCACGACGTTCATCACGGTCGGTACGGGCGGCACCCCGCTGCGTGACGTGCACGAGGCCGACTCCGAGCGCGGCTACTTCGCCACGCTCAGCGGCAAGGACCTCGCTCCCTCGTACGGGTCGCTCGACGTGCGGGTCACCGCCGACCGGCTCACGGCATCCTTCGTGCCGGTGGCCGGCGGCTCGTTCACCGACGAGGTGGCACTCACCCGCTGAGGGTGCCCAGCACGTGGGCGGTGATCTCGTCGCGGGCGCGGCGGCCCTCGGGTGTCGGCAGCAGCGGGTAGTCGTGCGGTGAGCCGGGCTCGACGTGCAGGGTGAGGTCGGCGGTGGGGGGCGCCAGCTGGCGCAGCCGGTGGCAGTCGGGGCGGCAGATGTCGCGCGACCCGACGAGCACGAGCGTGGGTGGCAAACCGCCGAGGTCGCCGTGGAGCGGGCTCACCGTGGGGTCGGTGAGGTCACGCCCGGCCGCCCAGTGGGTTGCGATGGGCAGCATTCCGGCCCGGGTGAGCCACGGGTCGCGCCGTTCGACGCGGTCGATGGCCGGGTTGGTCATCGACAGGTCGAGCCAGGGGGCGATGAGGGTGATCCCGGCGATGGTGCCGTCACCCGCGTGCGCCTGGGCCAGCAGCAAGGTCAGCGTGCCGCCCGCGGAGTCGCCCAGCACGTGCAACGGCACCTGTGGGGCGAGCCGGTCGTGCAGGGCCGCCAGGAAGGCCTCGGCATCGGTCACGTCGGCCGCCGGCGCGAGCGGGTAGCGCGCGACGTGCACCTCGCGGCCGGTGCTGTCGGCCAGGTGGGCGATCAGCGACCAGTGCTGCGCCTGGATGCCGTTGACGAACGCGCCGCCGTGCAGGTAGACCAGCGCACCGGCACCCGTCACGGCATCCGGCTGTGGGCGCACCGTCACCACCTCGCCGCCGCCGAGCGCCTCGGTCGTGAGGCGCCCGGCGAGGTCGTCGGGCGCGGGGGTAGCGGGGAGGGCGTGGGTCATGCTGCGCAGCCCCGCCTCGTGCGTGCGGTAGCGCTTCTTGCGGGTGGCGCGCAGGTAGCCGCGCACGGCCACCGTCTGCCAGCTGGTCACCGGCGCAACGATGCCACGCTCAGACCGGGATGGCAGGGAGCCGGGTCAGCGCCTCGGCGACGGCCTGCTGCAGCTCGGTGTCCTCCCAGGTGTGGTCGACGAGCTCGCCACCCAGGTAGGCGTCGTAGGCCGGCAGGTCGAGGTGTCCGTGCCCGCACAGGGCGGTGAGGATGACCTTCTCCTCGCCGGTCTCGATGCAGGCGATGGCCTCGTCGACGGCCGCCGCGAGGGCGTGGGTCGGCTCCGGCGCCGGCACGATGCCCTCGGTGCGGGCGAACAGCACGCCGGCCGCGAAGCAGTCCTTCTGCGTCTTGGCCGTGGCCTCGATCAGCCCCTCCGCGTAGAGGTGGCTGATCAGTGGGCTCATCCCGTGGTAGCGCAGGCCGCCCGCGTGGATCGGGTCGGGCATGAAGTCGTGGCCCAGGGTGTGCATCTTCAGCATCGGGGTCAGGCCGGCGACGTCCCCGAAGTCGTACGCGTAGGTGCCCTGGGTGAGGCTCGGGCAGGATGCCGGCTCGACCGCCCGGATGACCGGCCCGGTGCCGCTGGCGAGCTTCTCGCGCAGGAAGGGAAAGGTCAGCCCGCCGAAGTTGGAGCCGCCGCCGGTGCACCCGACGATGAGGTCGACGCTCTCGCCGATCTTCGCGAGCTGGAGCAGTGCCTCCTCGCCGATGATCGTCTGGTGCAGCAGCACGTGGTTGAGCACCGAGCCGAGGGCATAGTTGGTGGTGGGGTCCTGGGCGGCCATCTCGACGGCCTCGCTGATCGCCAGGCCAAGCGAGCCGTTGGAGTCGGGGTCGCTGGCGAGCATCGCGCGACCGGCCTCGGTGAGGTCGGACGGGCTGGGGTGCACCGTGCCGCCGAAAACCTCCATCATGATCTTGCGGTAGGGCTTGGCGTCGTAGGAGGCGCGCACCTGCCAGACCTCGCACTCGAGGTCGTACTGGGCGCAGGCGAAGGACAGCGCGGTGCCCCACTGGCCGGCGCCGGTCTCGGTGGTCAGCTTCCGGATGCCGGCCTTGGCGTTGTAGTAGGCCTGCGGCACAGCGGTGTTCGGCTTGTGCGAGCCGGCGGGGGAGCCGCCCTCGTACTTGTAGTAGATGCGCGCCGGCGTGCCGAGGGCCTTCTCGAGGCGGTGGGCCCGGTAGAGGGGGGAGGGCCGCCACAGCCGGTAGACGTCCTGCACCTCCTGGGGGATGTCGATGTACTGCTCGGTGCTCACCTCCTGCAGGATCAGGTCCATCGGGAAGATCGGCGAGAGGTCGTCGGGTCCGACCGGCTGGCCGGTGCCCGGGTGCAGCGGCGGCGGGGGAGGCGTCGGCAGGTCGTGGAGGATGTTGTACCAACGGGTCGGCATCTCGTCCTCGTCGAGCAGGACCTTGTGGCGCAACGGTGCGGGCACGGCATACCTCTTCTGTCGCGGCGACCGCCCCGGTGACGGCGCCGCCGTCATCCTCGGGTGGGGCACCGGCCTGCACAAGGGGGTGCCCACGTTCAGACCGGGCACCCGCCGCAACGGCGCGCCAGCACTGCGGAATCCCTGTCAGGGGCCGGTGGTTGACTGGCTGGGGCCAGACGACGATGTGAGGAGCACAACCGGTGAGCATGCAAGGGTGGCAGGCGCTGCACAGCCTGAGCCGCGACTCCAGCGTCAAGGAGCGCCGCCTGGCTCCCGGCACCACCAAGCGGGTGCTGGGCTACGCCCGCCCCTACAAGGTGCAGATCGCCTGGTTCCTCGGCGTCGTGGTCATCGAGTCGATGCTCGTGGTCGCCGCGCCGCTGCTGCTGAAGTCGCTCGTCGACGACGGCATCTACCCCAAGGACGCCGCGGTGGTCATCCGGCTGTCCCTCCTCGTGGCCCTGATCGCCATCGTCGGAGCCGGGCTCACCCTCGTCGAGCGGTGGTTCTCGGCCCGCATCGGTGAGGGCCTCATCTACGACCTGCGCACCCAGGTGTTCTCACACGTGCTGCGCCAGCCGATCGCGTTCTTCACCCGAGCCCAGACCGGCGCGCTCGTCACGCGCCTGGGCAACGACGTCATCGGGGCCCAGCAGGCCTTCACGTCGGTGCTGTCCAGCGTCGTCAGCAACGCGATCACCCTGGTGGTCATCATCGTCGCGATGGCCTCGCTCTCGTGGCCGTTGACCCTCGGCTGCCTCGCGCTGGTCCCCTTCTTCCTGGTACCGGCCCGGCTGATGGGGCGCCGGCTGGCCAGCCTGGCCCATGAGCAGATGGTGCAGAACGCCGAGGTCGGCACCCGGATGACCGAGCGCTTCAACGTCGCCGGGGCCCTGCTCGTCAAGCTGTTCGGCCGCCCCGCCGTCGAGGACGAGGAGTATGCCGTCCGCGCGGCCAAGGTGCGCGACATCGGCGTCTCAATCGCCGTCAACCGCTCGGTGTTCTTCGTCGCCCTGACCTTGGTGGCGTCGCTGGCGACCGCCATGGTCTACGGCATCGGCGGCCTGATGGCCGTCAACGACACCCTCACGGTGGGCACGCTGCTCGCCCTCACCGCCTTGTTGAGCCGGCTCTACGGCCCGCTGACCGCCATCTCCAACGTGCGCGTCGACATCCTCACCGCGCTCGTCTCGTTCGAGCGGGTCTTCGAGGTGCTCGACCTCGAGCCGCTCGTGGCCGAGGCGCCCGACGCCAAGCCCGTGCCCGCCGGACCGGTGCGCATCGAGGTCGACGGAGTGTCGTTCTCCTACCCGTCGGCCGACGAGGTGTCACTGGTTTCCCTCGAGACCACGGCCACCGGTGACCGGCGGGGCAGTGGGCCGGTGCTGCACGACGTGTCGTTCACCGTCGAGCCGGGCTCGCTCGTGGCCCTGGTCGGCCCCAGCGGTGCCGGCAAGACGACCATCACCTCGCTCGTGGCGCGCCTCTACGACCCGACCGCGGGCGGCATCCGGATCAACGGGCTCGATCTGCGCGACGCCCAGACCGAGTCCCTGCACGACGCGGTCGGGGTCGTCACCCAGGACGCCCACCTCTTCCACGACACGATCCGCGCCAACCTCGCCTACGCCGCGCCGTCGGCGACGGAGGACGAGATGGTCGCCGCACTGCGCGCGGCGCAGGTGTGGCCGCTCATCGAGGCGCTGCCCTCGGGGCTCGAGACCGTGGTCGGCGACCGCGGCCACCGACTGTCCGGCGGCGAGAAGCAGCGGCTGGCCATCGCCCGGCTGCTCCTCAAGGGCCCGGGGCTGATCGTGCTCGACGAGGCGACCGCCCACCTCGACAGCGAGTCGGAGCAGGCGCTGCAGCGCGCCCTCGACCACGCCCTGCGCGACCGCTCGGCGCTGGTCATCGCCCACCGGCTGAGCACCGTGCGGCACGCCGACCAGATCCTCGTCGTCGACGACGGCACCGTCGTCGAGCGTGGCACCCACTCCGAGCTGGTCGCTGCCGGCGGGCTGTACAGCGAGCTCTACCGCACCCAGTTCAGCGATGACAACACCAGGTTCAGCGACGAGCTCGGTGAGGTGCTCGACACCCGGGCATGAGAGCCTCGGGCAGCGTCAGCACGGCGACGTCCCGCGCGGAGGTCGGGCGGTCGGCGACGAGCGTGTCCAGCCAGGTGCCGGCGCTGACCTGGTCCTTCGTCGCGTCGGTGTGGACCTCGGCGGTCCCGTCGACTGGGTCAGAGGGTGCGTGCGAGAACCCGGCTCGTGGCCGGCGACGCGCAGGGGTGGAGCGAGCGCCGGGTGCGGGTCGGCAGCCGCGACCTGTTCGACCCGGTCAGCACGGGCCCGACCGCTGCCGTGCCGACGTGCACCTGGACGGGTTCGGCATCTCCGGGTCCTACCTGATGCCCACCGCCCGCCTGCTGGCCCGCCACGCCGTCAACATCGTGCCCGACCTACCGGGCTACGGCCGCAGCCCGCGGCGCGACCACACCCTCGGCATCCCCGAGCTCGCCGAGGCCGTGCTGGGCCTGATCGACGCGCTCGCAGTGGCCAAGGTCGTCCTGCTGGGCAACTCGATGGGCTGCCCGATCTGCCGGAGGTCGCCCACGCCGCACCGGAGCGGGTGGAGCTGTTCCCAGCTGACCCTGTTCCCGTCGCTCGAGCTGCTCGCGCACACCTCGGTGCCGACCCTGGCGGTACTGGGCAGCCGCGACCCACTGATGCCGGGCCCGGCGCGGGTCATCGAGGTCGCCCGGCTGTCTCCGGTCCGGCCGGGCTGGGACCGGTCAGGACAGGTCCCGCAGTGCCCGGGCCTCGACGTCCGCGAGCACCTCGTCGGCAGCCTCGGCGCTCACCTCGCCCTTGCGCCGTGCCTCGAGCACCACGGCCCGCTCGGCCTCGCTCGCGCGGTACAGCACGGCATCCAGCTGCTCGGCGTCTCAACCGCGTCATCCCCTCGGGTCCCGGAGGTCGAGCCGTGCCGCGACTCCGCCAGCGCCTCCTGCGCCGCGAGGTAGCCCTCGTACTGCAGCTCGGCGGCGCGCCGAACCGCCTCCGGGGTCTCGGGATCGGCCGAGCGCACCGACTCCAGGGCTGCGGCGGCTGCCCGTTGGCGAAGGGCCGCCACCTCCGGGGCCGCGCTGCCGGCGGTGCCCACTCCGAGCCGGCGGACCAGGGGCGACAGGGTCAGCCCCTGGACGACGAGGGTGACGAGCACGGTGGCCAGCCCGACGGCGATGATCGTGTCGCGGTGCGGGAACGGTTCACCGGATGCCGTGGTGAGGGGCAGCGCCAGGGCGGTGGCCACGGTCACCACCCCGCGCATCCCTGCCCAGCCCACCACCAGCGTCTCGCGCCAGCCAGAGGGAGCGTCTGGTGGCTGCCCCCGCCGCGGGAGCCGGGCCAGCCGGGCCGCGGGGAAGACCAGGGCCAGCCGCAGGGCGACGAGCGTGACGATCACGGCGACGGCCAGCAGGGTCACGTCGACCTGGGGGGTGCTGCGGCGCAGCACGTCGGTGAGCTCGAAGCCGATCAGGACGAAGACGACGCAGGTGATGACGTAGTCGGCGAAACCCCACACCGCGCGGCCGAGCAGCCAGCCACCGGAGGTGATGGCCGCGTGGCCGTAGCTGCGCAGGTACAGCCCCAGGGCCAGCACGGCGAGCACCCCGGAGCCGTGCACCTGCTCGGCCCCGAGGTACACCGCGAACGGGGCGGCCAGCGTCACCAGGGTCTCGGCGGCGGCGATGTGCAGGGCGGCGAGCGCCCACCGGGTGACCAGCCCCCCGACCAGCCCGACCACGACGCCGCCCACCACCGCGAGGACCAGCCGCAGGCTCACCCCGCCCGGGGTCACCTGGCCGCTCAGCACCGCGGCGACGGCCGCGCCGTAGAGCACCAGGGCGGTGGCGTCGTTGAACATGCCCTCGCCCTCGAGCACGGTGACCACTCGGTGGGGGAGGCGCAGCCGGCGCGCGACCGCCGTGGCGGCCACCGGGTCCGGTGGTGCGACGACGGCGCCGAGCACCCACGCGGCACCCCAGCCCAGGCCCGCCAGCGAAGCCACCCAGGCGGCCGCTCCGGCGCTGATCAGGG
>CAWIEI010000021.1:0-7808 GCA_963834965.1 uncultured Actinomycetota bacterium
GTTGAGCGCCGGTCGGCCCGGGGCGGGCGCGGTCAGTCGGTCAGGTCGTCGGCGTAGGCGGCCAGGGCCCGGCGGTAGCGCACGACGTCGGGGTCGGTGCTCGTGGTGGCGATGGCGGCGACCAGCTCGGCCAGGGCCCGGGTCGGCGCGCCCGCGTCGTGGTGCACCAGCGCGCGGAACGCCGCCACGCCGAGGCTCTCCGGATGCCGTGCCGCCACGTCGTCGACCAGCGCCACCGCCTCGTTCGGCCGGTGGAGGTGGCGCAGGCTGGAGGCCAGCTGGAGCTGGGCCCGGTGCCGGTGCGGCTCGCGCAGGCCGGCCGCCAGCGCCTGCTGGTAGAGCGGGACGGCTGCGGCCTCGTCACCCGCGCTGTCGTGGGCTCCGGCGTACTCGTACGCGATGCGTGCGTCACCGGGGTGCGCGGCGTAGAGGGCGGCGGCGGCGGCGACCCGCGCCACGGCATCCGGCAGCTCCCACAGGGCCGCGATCTCGTCCTCGCACTCGTGCTCGCCACGGGCGCGCACCACCTTGCGGCGGATGGCGTCGGGGTCGTCGGACGTCGCGCCCCGCTCGTGCAGCCAGTCGACGATCTCGACCCGCTCGGCGTGGCACATGACGGCCACCACGTCACCATCGTCGGCGGCATCCACCAGCGCCTGCAGGCCGGACAGCTCGGTGGGGTACGACGCGACGTCGCCCACGCCGGCGTGGGCCAGCCCGATGCGCAGCTGCGCCTCGAGCTCGTCGACGCTGCGCCCCCGCAGGTAGTGCGCCTTGTGCGCCGCCACCACGTGGTCGGCGCGCAGGCCGGCGATCTCGCCGAGCGCCTGCAGGATCTCGTCGGTGCGGTCGCCGGCCGTGCCCAGGGCCAGGTGCACCCGGCCGCCCGGCGCCACCAGTCCCCGGGCGACATCGAGCAGTGCCTCGAGCCCGGCCTCGTTGTGCGCGAGGTCGACCAGCACGGTGACGTCACCGCCCTCGATCGGCACGGTGTAGGTGTTCATCCGGCCCGGGTTCAGCACGTCGTCGGGGCGGAAGGTGCGCAGCCCCTCGACGACGGCCTCCCGGTCGATGCCGAGGCCGAGCGCCGCCGCAGCGCCCGCCAGGGCGTTGAGCACGTTGTGGTGCGACAGCCCGGACAGCGCCATCGGCAGGTCGACCACCCGCACCAGCCGGTCGGGTGCGGCGTCGGGTCGCAGCACGGTGAGGTGGTCGTCGAGCACGGTCATCGCCCGGCCCCCGGCGCCCAGGGCCTCGCGAACGGCGGGCGCCCCGGAGTCGGCCGTGAAGACCCAGGGACGGGCCCGGATGCCGGTGCGCATCGCCCAGACCCGCGGGTCCTCGCCGTTGAGCACCACCCAGCCGTGCGGCCGGGTCACCTTGGTGACGATGGCCTTGACCTCGGCGAGCTGGTCGACGGTGTCGATGCCCTGCAGGCCGAGGTGGTCGGCCGAGACGTTGGTGACCACCGACACGTCGTTGTGCGTCACGCCCATCCCCCGCAGCAGCATCCCGCCGCGGGCCGTCTCGAGGATGCCGATCTGCACCCCGGGTGCCTCGAGCACGGCGCGCGCCCCGGCCGGGCCGGAGTAGTCACCCGGCTCGATGACCTCGCCCTGGACGACGACGCCGTCGGTGGAGCTCCAGCCGGTGGTGAACCCGGCGGTCATGCAGATGTGCGCCAGCAGCCGCGTCGTGGTGGTCTTGCCGTTGGTGCCGGTCACCGAGGCGACCGGGATGCGAGGGGCGACCAGCCGCGGCCCGTCACCCGGCGTCGTGGCGGCGGCGACCGCCGCTGCCCGGTACGCCACGGCATCCGGGAAGGCGTGGCCGTCGAGCAGGTCGCCGAGCACGAGGCCGATCGCGTGACCCAGGGCCTCGGCGCGGGCCCGGTGGCGCCAGACGAAGGCGCACACCACGACGTCGGTCTCGTTGGCCACCCTGGTGCGCACGCCGAGCCGCTTGGTGCCCACCTCGGTCGCCAGGGAGCGGGCCACCCGCTCGACCAGGCGCAACAGCACCTGCTGGCGCTGCTCGGAGCCCGGGGCGCCGGTCTGTCCACGGCGCAGACCGGCGGCGGTCTTGATCGCGCGCAGCACGTCGTCGGGTGCATCGAGGTAGCCGGGCAGGGCGATGGTCACCTTGACGGCCGGGCGGGGGAAGTAGAGGTTCGGACCCTCCAGCAGTCGCACCTCGCGGGTGGCGACGCCGGGCCTGGTGGTCGTCTCGCGGGTGTCCGCGGGCTCGCTGCTCACCCGGGGAGCCTAGTGCTTGGGCTCAGACGCCCATCGCGTGGAAGCCACCGTCGACGTGCAGCATCTCGCCGGTCGTGGCCGGGAACCAGTCGGAGAGCAGGGCGACGCAGGCCTTGGCAGTGGGCTCGGCGTCGTCGACGTCCCAGCCGAGCGGCGAGCGGCCGTCCCACTCCTCCTCGAAGCGCTCGAAGCCGGGGATCGACTTGGCCGCGGTGGTGCGGATCGGGCCCGCAGCGACGATGTTGCAGCGGATGCCCTTGGGGCCGAGGTCGCGGGCGAGGTAGCGGTTGGTCGACTCGAAGGCGGCCTTCGCCACACCCATCCAGTCGTAGACCGGCCAGGCGAACCGGGCGTCGAAGGTGAGGCCGACGACGCTGCCCCCCGGACCCATCAACGGCAGCGCGGCCTTGGTGAGCGCGGCCAGCGAGTAGGCCGAGACGTGCACGGCGGTCGAGACGTCGTCCCAGCCGGCCTCCATGAAGTTGAACGCGCCCTGCGGGGCGAACCCGATCGAGTGCAGCACGCCGTCGAGGTGCGGCACGTGCTCGCGCACCCGGTCGGCCAGCGCGGCGAGGTCGTCGTCGTTGGTGACGTCGAGCTCGACCACGGGCGGGGTCTGCGGCAGCCGCTTGGCGATGGCCGAGGTGATCTTCATGGTCCGACCGAACGACGTGAGCACCACCTCGGCGCCCTGCTCCTGGGCGAACCTGGCGACGTGGAAGGCGATCGAGGAGTCCATGAGGACGCCGGTGACGAGCAGCTTCTTGCCCTCGAGCAACATGTGGCGGACCTTTCGGTGGGGTGCGTTCGGTCGGGGCGGTGCTGGCGGTGCTGTCGAGCGACGGTCAGTGGCCCATGCCCAGGCCGCCGTCGACCGGGATCACGGCGCCGGAGATGTAGGCGGCGTCGGCGCTGGCCAGGAAGCGCACGGTGGCCGCGACCTCCTGCGCGGTGGCGAACCGGCCGGCCGGGATGGCGGACTGGTAGGTCTTGCGGGTCTCCTCGGGCAGCACGGCGGTCATGTCGGTCTCGATGAAGCCGGGCGCCACGACGTTGGCGGTGATGCCGCGCCCACCGAGCTCGCGGGTGATCGAGCGGGCCAGCCCGACCAGCCCGGCCTTGCTCGCGGCGTAGTTGGCCTGTCCGGGGCCGCCGTAGAGGCCGACCACGCTCGAGATGAGCACGATGCGACCGCGGCGCAGCCGGATCATCCCCTTGCTCGCGCGCCGGGCACAGCGGAAGGCGCCGGCCAGGTTGGTGTCGATGACGGTGTCCCAGTCGTCGTCGCTCATCCGCATCAGCAGGCCGTCCTTGGTGACGCCGGCGTTGGCGACGAGCACCTCGATCGGTGCCCCGAGCTTCTCCTCCGCCTCGGTGAAGGCGGCGTCGACGGATGCGGTATCGGTGACGTCGCAGCGGACCCCCACCAGGCCCTCCGGCGCGTCGCCGGAGCGGTGGGTCACGGCGACGTGGTCGCCGGCCTCGGCGAACGACCGGGCGATGGCCAGGCCGATGCCGCGGTTGCCGCCGGTGACGAGGACGGTGCGGGGCTCGCTCATGCCGTCGAACCTAGTGGACTACCGCTGGGTACCGGGAGCAGCGCGACATACAGTGGACGGGTGCCCACGACCCGTCACCATCACGACGTCCAGTCGGTGACGAGCGCGCCCGAAGCGCGCACCGAGGACCAGGCCAGGCGACTCAAGCAGTACCTCATCACCATGGCGGTCCGCACCGCGTGCTTCATCCTGCTCGTGGTGGTCCAGGGTTGGTACCGGTGGATCTTTGCCGCCGGTGCGGTGTTCCTGCCGTTCGTCGCGGTGGTCGCCGCCAACGCGGTGATGCCGCGGGTCAGCGGACGGGTGCGCCCCGTGCTGCCGGTGGTCGACCAGACCCCGCAGCTCACCCGAGAGCCGCACGAGTCGTGGGGGCCCGAGGACTCAGCCGCCGATCGCTGACATCGGTCGGTCGGGCTGCTCGAAGCCCGCCTTCTCGATGCCGTGACCCGACTTCTTGGCCCACATCTCGGCGATGACCAGGTCGGCGAGCTCGGTGTCGGTGGCGCCGGCCCGGATCGGACCGCGCAGGTCGACCTCGCGGCGGGCGAACAGGCAGTTGCGCAGCTGCCCGTCGGCAGTGAGCCGCACCCGGTCGCAGCTGCCGCAGAACGGCGCCGAGACGCTGGCGATGACGCCCACGGTCTCCGGCCCGCCGTCGACGTAGAAGAGCTCGGCCGGGGCGCTGCCGCGGTCGGGCACCGGGGTGAGGGTGAAGCGCTCCCCGAGCCGCTGCAGGATCTCCTCCTGCGACACCATCAGCGAGCGGTCCCAGGCGTGCTGCGCGTCGAGCGGCATCTGCTCGATGAAACGCAGGTCGTAGCCCCGGTCGAGGCACCACTGCAGCAGGTCGGGGACGTCGGTGTCGTTGACCCCACGCATCGCGACCGCGTTGACCTTGACCGGGGTGAGCCCGGCATCGGCCGCGGCCTTCAGGCCGGCCACCACGTCGTTGAAGCGGTCGCGGCGGGTGAGCCGGCCGAAGTGCTCGGGGTCGATGGTGTCGAGGCTGACGTTCACCCGGTCCAGGCCCGCCGCGGCCAGCGGGCCGGCGAGCCGGTCGAGCCCGATGCCGTTCGTGGTCATGGCGATGCGCGGCCGGGGCTCGAGGGCCGCGATGCGGCCGACGACGTCGACCAGGCTGCGCCGCAGCAGCGGCTCGCCGCCGGTCAGGCGCACCTGGGTGATGCCCAGGCCGACCATCACGGTGACCAGCCGCACGAGCTCGTCGTCGGTGAGCATCTCGGGCTTGGGCAGCCAGTCCAGGCCCTCGGCGGGCATGCAGTAGCTGCAGCGCAGGTTGCACCGGTCGGTGACGGACACCCGAAGGTCGCGGCCGGCGCGGCCGAAGCGGTCGAGCAGGCGAGGGGCTGGAAGGTCGGTCATAGGCGACCAATGTACGTCGCGTACGGTTGTCCAGTGCTCAGGCGGCTCGCAACACCTCGCTGGCTGGGCGCCCTCCTCCTGGCCGGGCTGGTGGCGTTCACCTGCTACCACCTCGGCTGGTGGCAGTACCACCGCTACGAGGCCAAGCAGCAGCGCAACGAGCGTCTGGACACCCACTACCGGGCGGCACCCGTGCCGCTGTCGACGGTGCTCACCCCGGCCGGGCTCGACCCGCAGGACGAGTGGACCCGGGTGACCGTGTCCGGGCGGTATGCCGGTGGCCCGGTATTCGTGCGCAACCGCCCCCTCGAGAGCAAGCCCGGCTACGAGGTGCTGTGGGCCTTCCGCCCGAACACCGGCGGCCCCGACGTCGTCGTCGACCGCGGCTGGGTGGCTGAGTCCAACCGCGGGGCCAGCGTGCTTCCGGACGTGGCCCCCGCACCCGCGGGCGAGGTCGAGGTGGTGGGCTGGGTGCGGCCCGGCCAGGCGTCGAGGAACCGCCCGCTGCCCGACAACCAGATCGCCAGCCTCAACCTGCGCGACGCGGCCGGCGTCCTGGGCACTGGCCCGGTACTTCCCGGCTACGTGTTGCTGCAGTCCGAGACGCTGCCCGACGGCTCCTCGCCGCCACGGCCGCAGGCGCTCGGCGACCCGGACCGAGACCTGGGCCCGCATCAGGCGTACGCCTACCAGTGGTGGCTGCTCATGGTCATGGGATTCGTCCTGATCCCCTTCGGCATCCGCCGCGAGCTGCGCCTGCAGAACCCTGAGCAGTATCCGGTCACACTGAAGAAGACCCGGATCTGGGACGAAGAGGACGAGTAGCCTTCGCGGACCGACCGCGGTCGACGCGGCCCCCACGACCACTACGGAGGAGCGATGAGCAGCCTCGTCCTTGCCGCCCTGCTCCTGGCTGGCATCGTGGTGCTCACCCCGGTGGCGGACCGGGTCAAGGTGCCGCTGCCGGTGCTGCTGACGGTCTACGGCCTGCTGCTCCCGGTGCTGCCCGGGATGCCGGTCCTCACCCTGGCGCCGGACCTGATCCTGCCGCTCGTGCTGCCGCCACTACTCTTCGCCGCCACCCAGCGGGCGACGGCGCGCGAGTTCCGCGACCAGTCCCGCTCGATCCTGCTGCTGGCCGTCGGGCTCACCCTGATCAGCGCCGGAGCGGCCGCCTGGGTGGCTTCGCTGGCGGGCCTGGGCTGGGGTGCCGCGTGGGTGCTCGGCGCCGTCGTCGCACCACCGGACCCGGTGGCCGCCACGGCGGTCGCGCGCCGGCTGCGCCTCCCCCACCGAGTGGTCACCGTGCTCGAGGGCGAGGGCATGTTCAACGACGCCACCGCCCTGGTGCTCTACGGCGCGGCCGTCGCCGCGGTGCTGAGCGGCCAGGTGACCCCGGGCGGGGTGAGCCTGCGGCTGGTCCTCGCGGTGGTGGGCGGCGTCGTGGTCGGGCTGGTCGGGGGGCTGGTCACCCGGTGGGCGCTCGCCGCCCTGCACATCGCCGCCGCCGAGACCCTGGTGACGCTGGCCGCCCCGTTCGCGGTGTACCTCGGGGCCGAGCAGGTGCACGGCTCCGGGGTGCTCGCCGTGCTGGCCCTGGGGCTGTACCTGCGCAGCTACGGCCACGCGGCCATCACCTCCGGTGGCTGGCTGCTCGGCCGCGCGGTGTGGGGTTTCGCCGACTACGTCATCACCTGCGTCGTCTTCGTCCTGATCGGCTTCGAGCTCACCGACGTGCTGCGCCGCAGCACCCCCCAGGTCGACGTGACCCTGCTGGCCGTCGCCGTGATCGTCACGCTCGTCGCCCTGCGGCTGGCCCTGGTCTTCCCCGCGGCCCGGCTGGCCCGGCTCCCGCGGCGGGGGCAGCCACCAGACGCTCCCTCTGGCTGGCGCGAGACGCTGGTGGTGGGCTGGGCAGGGATGCGCGGGGTGGTGACCGTGGCCACCGCCCTGGCGCTGCCCCTCACCACGGCATCCGGTGAACCGTTCCCGCACCGCGACACGATCATCGCCGTCGGGCTGGCCACCGTGCTCGTCACCCTCGTCGTCCAGGGGCTGACCCTGTCGCCCCTGGTCCACCGGCTCGGAGTGGGCACCGCCGGCAGCGCGGCCCCGGAGGTGGCGGCCCTTCGCCAACGGGCAGCCGCCGCAGCCCTGGAGTCGGTGCGCTCGGCCGATCCCGAGACCCCGGAGGCGGTTCGGCGCGCCGCCGAGCTGCAGTACGAGGGCTACCTCGCGGCGCAGGAGGCGCTGGCGGAGTCGCGGCACGGCTCGACCTCCGGGACCCGAGGGGATGACGCGGTTGACGACGCCGAGCAGCTGGATGCCGTGCTGTACCGCGCGAGCGAGGCCGAGCGGGCCGTGGTGCTCGAGGCACGGCGCAAGGGCGAGGTGAGCGCCGAGGCTGCCGACGAGGTGCTCGCGGACGTCGAGGCCCGGGCACTGCGGGACCTGTCCTGACCGGTCCCACTGCAGCCCCTCGTGCGCGGTGTCAGGCGCCTCCGGCGAGGAAGCCCAGCAGCGCGGCCGAGGGGTGGAGGGCCGTCGAGATGTTCGCCGCAGTGACGATGGCGAAGGCTCCGGCGAGCAGCAGCAGCCCGGCGCTTCCCGC
>CAWIEI010000022.1:0-77956 GCA_963834965.1 uncultured Actinomycetota bacterium
GAACCTGCGCGGGGTGCGTGAGTCGGGTGCCGCGTTCGCCGTGCCCACCTACCTGTTCATGCTCAGCGTCATCGGGATGGCGTTGTTCGGCTTCTACCGTCGCGCCCGTGGTGAGCTCCCGCTCGCCGAGAGCGGTCCCCTCACACTGATTCCGGAGTCGGGGTACGAAGGGATCGGCGGTCTCGCCCTGGCCTTCTTGATGCTGCGGGCGTTCTCGTCGGGCTGTGCTGCCCTCACCGGTGTCGAGGCGATCAGCAACGGTGTGCCCGCCTTCCAGAAGCCCAAGAGCAAGAACGCCGCGACCACGCTGCTGCTGATGGGCACCATCTCGGTCACCATGCTCATCTCGATGATGGCGCTGTCCCGGTGGACCGGCGTGAAGATCGCCGACGAGCCGGCGCAGCAGCTGCTGCGCGACGGCGTTCCGGTCGGCCCGGAGTACGTGCAGGACACCGTGATCGGCCAGGTGTCCAAGGCGGTGTTCTCCGGCTTCCCGGCCGGCGTGGTGCTCGTCTCCATCGTCACCGGACTGATCCTCATCCTCGCCGCGAACACGGCGTTCAACGGCTTCCCGGTGCTCGGCTCGATCCTCGCCCGCGACGGCTTCCTCCCGCGCCAGCTGCACACCCGCGGTGACCGCCTCGCGTTCTCGAACGGCATCATCATCCTGGCCACGACGGCCGCCGCGTTGATCGTCATCTACAACGCCGAGGTCACCAGCCTCATCCAGCTCTACATCGTCGGCGTCTTCGTGTCGTTCACCCTGTCGCAGATCGGCATGGTGCGGCACTGGACCCGCCACCTGACCCTCGAGCGGAACCCGCAGGTGCGCTCGCACATGGTGCGCAGCCGGGTCATCAACGGGATCGGCGCCGCGATGTCCGGCGTGGTCCTCGTCGTCGTGCTGCTGACCAAGTTCATCCACGGCGCGGGCTACGCCGTCGCGGCGATGGCCGTCATCTTCCTCGTGATGACGCGCATCCGCCGGCACTACGACCAGGTGCGTGACGAGCTGGCCGTCAGCGAGGGCGACACCAAGCACCAGCTGCTGCCCTCGCGGGTGCACGCCATCGTGCTGGTCGCCAAGGTCCACAAGCCGACGCTGCGGGCCCTGGCCTACGCCCGGGCGACGCGGCCCTCCATCCTCGAGGCGCTGACCGTCGACGTCGACCCCGACGAGACCAAGGCCCTGCAGGCCGAGTGGGACCGGCGTGACATCCCCGTGCCGCTCAAGGCGCTCGACAGCCCCTACCGCGAGATCACCCGGCCGGTCGTCGACTACGTCAAGTCGATCCGGTCCGGCAACCCGCGCGACCTGGTCGTGGTCTACATCCCGCAGTACGTCGTGGGTCACTGGTGGGAGCAGGTGCTGCACAACCAGAGCGCGCTGCGGCTGCGCACCCGGCTGCTCTTCACTCCCGGCGTCATGGTCTCCTCGGTGCCGTGGCAGCTCGCGTCGTCGCAGGGTGCCGAGGAACGGATGGACGGCCCGGTCGCCGGCGACGTGCGCCGCGGCGAGGGCTGATGACCGAGCACAGCGGCGACGGCCTCGCGGTCGGCGACGAGGTCGAGGTCGACGTCACCGCCATCGCCCACGGTGGGCACTGCATCGCCCGGCACGAGGGCCAGGTGCTCTTCGTGCGCCACACGATCCCCGGCGAGCGGGTGCTGGCCCGGGTCACCGAGACCGGCGCGGGCGAGCGCTTCGTGCGCGCGGATGCCGTTGCCGTCCTCTTGCCCTCGCCCGACCGGGTGGTGCCGCCGTGCCCCTTCGCGGGGCCCGGGCTGTGCGGCGGCTGCGACCTCCAGCACGTCGCGCTGCCGCGGCAGCGGGCGCTGAAGGCCGACGTCGTGCGCGAGCAGATGGCCCGGTTGGCGCACCTCGAGGTCGACGTGGAGGTCGAACCGGTGCCCGGGGACACCGACGGGCTCGACTGGCGCACCCGCGTCGAGTTCGCCGTGGATGCCGGGGGTCGGGCCGGGCTGCGCCGGCACCGTTCGCACGACGTCGTCGCCGTCGACCACTGCCGCATCGCGGCTCCCGGCATCGACCTGCTCCGGGTCACCGAGGGGCGGTGGCCCGGGGTCGAGTCCGTCGACGCGGTGGCCCCGTCGGTGGGGGAACCGCTCGCGGTGGTCCTGCCGCTGCCGGACGGCGCCCTCGTGCCCGTGGTGCACGAGCGGGTGGCTGCCACGTGGTCCGGCCCTGACGGCGGGTGGCAGGTGGTGCAGGGCGAGCTGGCCGTGTCGGCGCGCGGATTCTGGCAGGTGCACCCGGGAGCGGCCCGCACCTTCGTCGAGGCGGTCATGGATGCCGCGCGGCCGCGACCGGGCGAGCGGGCGCTCGACCTGTATGCCGGAGTGGGGCTGTTCGCGGCGGCGCTGGCCGTCGCTGTGGGCCCGACGGGCCAGGTCGTGGCCGTGGAGTCCGACCCCGGTGCCACCGAGCACGCGCGAGCCAACCTCGCCGACCAGCCCAACGTGGCGGTGCTGACCGCCCGGGTCGACGACGCCTTCGGGGTGGCGCGCCCGGCCCGGCGGGGCAGCGCCAGGCAGCGGGGGAGCCGCCCCCGCAAGCCGTCGCGGTCCGCCCTGATGCCGACCGCCGCCGACGTGGTCGTGCTCGACCCACCGCGCACCGGCGCCGGCCGTGGAATCTGCGGAGCGGTCGCGGCCCTGCGCCCGCGGGTGGTGGTCTACGTCGCCTGCGACCCGGCTGCGCTCGCGCGCGACACGGCGTACCTCGCCGACCTGGGCTACCGGCTCGCCGGCCTGCGGGCCTTCGACGCCTTCCCGATGACCTCCCACATCGAGTGCGTCGCCCGCTTCGAGCGGGTCTGACTCCGCCCGGATGCCGGTCTCGCGGGGCGCCGCGGGGCGGCATAGGCTCGACGGGACCAAAGCCGTGTGGTTAGATATCTTGACGTCAAGATAAATTCCGGAATCGCGCGACGACGCACGATCTGAAGGGAGCCCTGGTGGCCAGCACGAACAGCTTCGACGCCCACGGCACGCTCGAGGTGGGTGAGAACAGCTACGACATCTACCGCCTCGCCGCGGTCGAGGGGAGCGAGTCGCTGCCCTACAGCCTCAAGGTGCTCCTCGAGAACCTGCTGCGCACCGAGGACGGCGCCAACATCACGGCCGACCACATCCGGGCGCTGGGCGGCTGGGACGAGAACGCGGAGCCCGACACCGAGATCCAGTTCACCCCGGCCCGGGTGATCATGCAGGACTTCACCGGGGTGCCCTGCGTCGTCGACCTCGCCACGATGCGCGAGGCCGTGGCCGAGCTCGGTGGCGACGCCACCAAGGTCAATCCGCTCGCCCCCGCCGAGCTGGTCATCGACCACTCGGTGATCATCGACGTCTTCGGCCGCGCTGACGCCTTCGAGCGCAACGTCGCCATCGAGTACGAGCGCAACGAGGAGCGCTACAAGTTCCTGCGCTGGGGCCAGACCGCCTTCGACGACTTCAAGGTCGTCCCGCCGGGCACCGGCATCGTGCACCAGGTCAACATCGAGCACCTCGCGCGCACCGTCATGGTCCGCGACGGCGTGGCCTACCCCGACACCTGTGTCGGCACCGACAGCCACACCACGATGGTCAACGGCCTCGGCGTGCTCGGTTGGGGCGTCGGCGGCATCGAGGCCGAGGCGGCCATGCTCGGCCAGCCCGTGTCGATGCTCATCCCGCGGGTCGTCGGCTTCAAGCTCTCCGGCTCCATCCCCTCGGGCGCCACCGCCACCGACGTCGTGCTCACCATCACCGAGATGCTGCGCAAGCACGGCGTCGTGGGCAAGTTCGTCGAGTTCTACGGCGAGGGCGTCTCAGCGGTGCCGCTGGCCAACCGCGCCACCATCGGCAACATGAGCCCCGAGTTCGGCTCCACCTGTGCGATCTTCCCGATCGACGAGGTCACGCTCGACTACCTGCGCCTCACCGGTCGCTCGGCCGAGTCGGTCGCGCTCGTCGAGGCGTACGCCAAGGAGCAGGGGATGTGGCTCAAGGCCGGCCCCGACCAGCCCGAGTCGCGCTACAGCGAGTACCTCGAGCTCGACCTGTCGACCGTCGTGCCGTCGATCGCCGGCCCGAAGCGCCCGCAGGACCGCATCGTCGTGGCCGACGCGAAGGAGGCGTTCCGCAAGGTGCTGCCGACCTACGTGTCGCACCACGAGGGCGACGTCGGCGTGGCGTCCAGCTTCCCGGCGAGCGACCCCTCGCCGCAGGGCAGCACCGACGGCACCAACGGTGGCGACAAGCCGGCCGACGAGGGTGACGGCAACGGCCGCCCCTCGCGCAAGGTGTCGGTCACGACCCCTGAGGGTGCGACCTTCGAGATCGACCACGGCATCGTGTCGATCGCCTCGATCACCTCGTGCACCAACACCTCGAACCCCTCGGTGATGATGGCCGCGGCCATGCTCGCCAAGAATGCCGTCGAGCGTGGGCTGTCCGTCGCACCCTGGGTGAAGACCTCGATGGCACCGGGCTCGAAGGTCGTCACCGGCTACTACGAGAAGGCCGGCATGTGGCCCTACCTCGAGAAGCTCGGCTTCCACCTCGTCGGCTACGGCTGCACCACGTGCATCGGCAACTCCGGCCCGCTGAACGACGAGATCTCCACAGCGATCAACGACAACGACCTCGCCGTGGTGTCGGTGCTCTCGGGCAACCGCAACTTCGAGGGCCGGATCAACCCCGACGTGAAGATGAACTACCTCGCGAGCCCGCCGCTGGTCATCGCCTACGCGCTGGCCGGCACGATGGACTTCGACTTCGACACCGAGCCGCTGGGCACCGACACCGACGGCGAGCCGGTCTTCCTCAAGGACATCTGGCCCGCACCGGTCGACGTCGAGGCCACGATCCAGCAGGCGATCAGCAAGGAGCTGTTCACCACCGACTACGCCGACGTCTTCGCCGGCGACGAGCGCTGGCAGTCGCTGCCCACCCCCGAGGGCAACACCTTCGACTGGGATGCCGACTCCACCTACGTGCGCAAGCCCCCGTACTTCGACGGCATGCAGCTCGAGCCCTCGCCGGTCACCGACATCACCGGCGCCCGCGTGCTGGCCAAGCTCGGCGACTCGGTCACGACCGACCACATCAGCCCGGCCGGCTCGATCAAGGCCGACAGCCCCGCGGGCAGGTACCTCGCCGAGCACGGTGTCGAGCGCAAGGACTTCAACTCCTACGGCTCGCGCCGCGGCAACCACGAGGTGATGATCCGCGGCACCTTCGCCAACATCCGGCTCAAGAACCTGCTGCTCGACGGCGTCGAGGGCGGCTTCACCCGCATGTTCTTGAAGAGTGATGGTGTGGCGGGCGGCGAGCAGACCACGATCTTCGACGCGTCGGCCGCCTACCAGGAGGCCGGCATCCCGCTCGTCATCCTCGCCGGCAAGGAGTACGGCTCCGGCTCCTCGCGCGACTGGGCCGCCAAGGGCACCGCGCTGCTCGGCGTGCGCGCCGTCATCGCCGAGTCCTACGAGCGCATCCACCGCTCCAACCTGATCGGGATGGGCGTGCTGCCGCTGCAGTACCCCGCCGGCCAGAACGCCGAGTCCCTCGGGCTCACCGGCACCGAGACCTTCTCGTTCACCGGCGTCGAGGCGCTCAACGAGGGCGGCATCCCGAAGACCGTCACGGTCAGCGTCACCGCCGAGGACGGCTCGGAGTCGAGCTTCGAGGGCGTCGTGCGCATCGACACCCCCGGTGAGGCCGACTACTACCGCAACGGCGGCATCCTGCAGTACGTGCTCCGCTCGCTGGTCGGCTGACCCGACCCGCACCTCGAACGGCCGCACCCCGACGGGGTTGCGGCCGTTCGGTATTCGAGGGGCGCTACGCGAAGTCTGGGCTGAGCCGCACCACTTCGCCGACCACCACGACAGCGGGGTTCTCGACCCCGGCGGTGGCGGCACGGGCGGCGATGTCGGCCAAGGTGCCGAAGGTGACCCGTTGGTCGGGCGCGAACCCGCGCTCGATGATCGCCACCGGGCACGAGGCCGGGCGGCCGGCATCCAGCAGTGAGCGGGTCGAGCGGGCCAGCCGGCCGACGCCCATCAGCAGCACCACCGTATGGTCGGTGCCTGGCGGCACCGCGGGCAGCTCATCGTGGCCGGTGACGACGGTGAAGCCGCGCGCGACGCCGCGGTGGGTGACCGGGATGCCGGCCGCGGCCGGTACCGCGACCGCGCTGGTGACGCCCGGCACCACCTCGACGGGGATGCCGTGTGCCTCGCAGGCCAGCCGCTCCTCGCCGCCCCGGCCGAGCACGTAGGGGTCGCCGCCCTTGAGCCGCACCACGGCCCGGCCCGCGAGCGCCTCCTCGACGAGCAGGTCGTTGATGGCGTCCTGGGCCAGGGCGTGCCGACCGGGGGCCTTGCCGACGTCGACGACCCGCACCGTGGCGGGCAGCCGGTCGACGACCGCGCGCGGGGCCAGCCGGTCGAGCACCACGACGTCGGCGGTGGAGATCAGCTCGCGGGCGCGGGTGGTCAGCAGGCCGTCGGCGCCGGGCCCGCCGCCGACGAGGGCGACCCACCCGGTGCCCGGTCGAGCCGCGCGGCGGCGCAGGTCGAGCGCACCCTGCGCGAGCAGGGCGTCGACAGCGCGGGTGGTGTCGGCCGCGAGGGCCGGGTCGCCGGGGGCGTGGGCTGCCAGCGTGACGGTGCCGTCGCGGGACGTGATGTGCGAGGTGGCCGGCAGGTCGGCGGTGCCGCTCCTGCCGCTGAGGCGACCTCCGTGACCGCTGCCCGACTGTGCCGCGGCGTCGACGCACCAGATCCGCGAGTCGAGGGCGTCGGAGCGCACGGCCTCGTCCACCACCGAGTCACCCGACCCGACCACCACGAACCAGGCGTCATCGAGGTCGGTCGGCCCTGCGTAGTCCCGTGCGGCCCAGGTCAGCCCGCCGGTGAGGGCGAGCTCCTCGAGCTCCTCACAGAGCCACGGCGACACCACGTCGAGCCGCGCGCCGGCAGCCACGAGCGCGTGGGCGGCGTCGACGACGGCAGGGGCGCCGCCGACCACGAGCGCCCGGTGCCCGGTGAGGTCGAGCCCGACGGGGAGCGTCATCTCGGGTGCTCTCCGGGTGCCACGGCATCGGCCATGGCAGCGGCCAGGGTGCGCCCGTCGTCGGGGTCGACGAGGAGGAAGGCACCGCCGCGGCGCGAGGTGGAGTAGGACTCGACGGGCAGCGGCGACGCGAAGCGCACCGTGACCCGGCCGATGTCGTTGAGCTCGAGCCGGTCGGTGGGCGCCAGGCGCAGGGCATCGAGGTCGAGCCGGCCGTCGATGGAGCGGACCATGGCCAGCACCGTGCGCGACCCGTGCTTGACGAGCAGCCGGGCGCCGGGCCGCAGTGCGTCGTCGCCGAGCCAGCAGGCGAGTGCGGTGACCTCCTGGCGCAGCGGCACCGGGTCGGCGGCCGCGGCGAGGAGGTCGCCCCGGCTGACGTCGACGTTGTCGCTCAGCCGGATCGACACCGACTGCGGTGCGACGGCGATGTCGAGCGAGCGCTCCCCGAGGTCGATGCCGGCCACGGTGCTGCGCGAGCCGGAGGGCAGCACGACGACCTCGTCGCCCACCCGCACCGAGCCGGAGGCGAGCTGGCCGGCATACCCGCGGTACTCCACGTGCTGGGGGGAGCGGGCGGCGCCCTGGGGCCGGATGACGACCTGCACCGGCATCCGGAACGACTCGTGCACCGGGTCGGTGTCGGGCGGGAGGGTCTCGAGCAGCTCGAGCAGCGAGGGCCCTTCGTACCAGGGCGTGTTCGGCGAGCGGTCGACGACGTTGTCGCCGACCAGGGCCGACACGGGGATGGCGTGGGCGTGGGGGATGCCGAGCTCGGCCGCGATCGCGCGCACGTCGGCGGCGACGGTGCGGAAGACGGGTTCGCTGTGCTCGACGAGGTCGATCTTGTTGACCGCGATGACCACGTGGGGGACCCGCATCAGGGCCGCGACGGCGAGGTGGCGGCGGGTCTGCTCGAGCACCCCCTTGCGGGCGTCGACGAGCAGCACCAGGGCGTCGGCGGTGGACGATCCGGTGACCGTGTTGCGGGTGTACTGCACGTGCCCCGGGCAGTCGGCCAGCACGAACGAGCGCCGGGCCGTGGCGAAGTAGCGGTAGGCGACGTCGATGGTGATGCCCTGCTCGCGCTCGGCGCGCAGTCCGTCGGTGAGCAGCGCGAGGTCGGCCGAGGCGAGCCCGCGGTCGCGGCTGACCCGCTCGACGGCGTCGAGCTGGTCGGCGAGAACGGACTTGGAGTCGTGCAGCAGGCGGCCGACGAGGGTGGACTTGCCGTCGTCGACCGAGCCTGCGGTGGCGAGCCGGAGCAGAGTTGACATCAGAAGTAGCCCTCCTTCTTGCGGTCCTCCATGGCGGCCTCGGAGATCCGGTCGTCGGCGCGGGTGGCCCCGCGCTCGGTCAGCGTGGAGGCGGCCACCTCGGTGACGACGTCGGCCACGGATGCCGCGTCGCTCTCGACCGCGCCGGTGCACGACATGTCGCCCACCGTGCGATAGCGCACCCGGCGGGTGGCCACGCTCTCGCCGTCGCGCGGCTGGGAGACCGGGCCGACGGCCAGCAGCATGCCGTCGCGCTCGAACACCTCGCGGTCGTGCGCGTAGTAGAGGCCGGGCAGCTCGATGCCCTCGCGCTCGATGTAGCGCCACACGTCGAGCTCGGTCCAGTTCGACAGCGGGAAGACCCGCACGTGCTCGCCGATGCGGTGCCGGGGGTTGAAGATGTTCCACAGCTCGGGGCGCTGGTTCTTGGGGTCCCACTGGCCGAAGTCGTCGCGCAGGCTGACCACGCGCTCCTTGGCCCGGGCCTTCTCCTCGTCGCGCCGACCGCCGCCGAACACCCCGTCGAAGCGGTGTAGCGCGATGGCCTCGAGCAGCGGCTGGGTCTGCAGCGGGTTGCGGGTGCCGTCGGCCCGCTCGCGCAGCCGGCCGTCGTCGATCCAGTCCTGCACCGAGGCGACCTCGAGGCGCAGCCCGAGCCGCTCGACGGTGGCGTCGCGGTAGGCGAGCACCTCCGGGAAGTTGTGGCCGGTGTCGACGTGCAGCAGGGGGAACGGGATCGGGGCCGGCCAGAACGCCTTTGCCGCGACGTGCACCATGACAACGGAGTCCTTGCCGCCGCTGAAGAGCAGCACCGGCCGCTCCAGCTCGGCGGTGATCTCGCGGATGACGAGCATCGCCTCGCTCTCGAGCACGTCGAGCTGGCTGAGCACCGGCAGGTCGGCGGGTGCTGCTGGGGGCAGGTGGGTGGTCACGTGGGTGGTCACGGGCAGCGCCTCGGTCAGGGTGTCGATGGAAATCATGGGTGCAGACCGCACTCGGTCTTGGCGAACCCGGCCCAGCGGCCGGCGCGCGGGTCGTCACCTGGAGCCACCCGCTGGGTGCACGGCTCGCAGCCGATCGACGGGTAGCCGTCGGAGAGCAGCAGGTTGACGGGCACGCGGTGCTCGTTGGCGTACTCGACGACCTCGTCGAAGGTCCAGGCGGCGAGCGGGTTCAGCTTGACCAGCCCGAACTGCTCGTCGAAGGTGACCAGCGGCGTGTCGGCGCGGGTGGGGCCCTCGTCGCGCCGGATGCCGGTGACCCAGGCCTCGTAGCCACCCAAAGCCGCCTTGAGCGGCTCGACCTTGCGCATCCGACAGCAGGCGGCCGGGTCGCGCTCGTACAGGCGCGGGCCGTACTCGGCATCCTGCTCGGCGACGGTGAGCTCCGGCAGCACGTCGACGACGGTCACGTCGAGCTCGTGGGCCACCTGGGCCCGGGTGCCGTAGGTCTCGGCGAAGTGGTAGCCGGTGTCGAGGAAGAGCACGTCGACGCCGGGGGCGGAGCTCGCGACGACCGCCGGCAGCACGACATCCGCCATGCTGCACGCCACGGCGAGCATGCCGGGGAAGGTGCGTGCCGCCCAGGCCGACACGTCCTCGGCGGTGGCGTCGGGGCCGAGCTCCCGGGCGCCGGCCTCGGCCAGCGCGCGCAGCTCGTCGGTGCTCCGGCGGGCGGGTGGGCTGGCCGGGCGGACGGTGGGGGCAGGGATGTGGGTGCTGGTCATCGGAGCAGCTCCTCCTCGTCGACGCGGTGGGCCCAGCTCGAGAACGTCTCGCCGGCCCCGCGCTGGTCGAGCCAGCGGCGCACGAGGCGCTCGACGAGGTCGGGCAGGTCGGCAGCGGTGACCTTCAGGCCGCGCACGGTGCGGCCGAGGCCCGCCTCGTCACGGTCGGCAGAGGCGAGGCCGCCGCCGAGGTGCACCTGGAAGCCGGGCCCCTGCTCGCCGTCGGTCGTGACGATCATGCCCTTGAGGCCGATGTCGGCGACCTGGATGCGGGCGCAGGAGTTGGGGCAGCCGTTGACGTTGAGCGTGACCGGGGTGTCGATCGCGTCGGTGACATCGGCGAGCCGGCGCTCGAGCTCGGCGATCGCCGTGGCGGCGCTGGCCTTGGTCTCGACGATGGCCAGCTTGCAGAACTCGATGCCGGTGCAGGCCATGGTGTGGCGACGGAACAGGCTGGGGGACACCGAAAGACCGATGCGCTCGAGCCCGGCGACGAGGTCGTCGACGGCAGTGGGTGGAACGTCGAGCACGACGAGCTTCTGGTGGGGCGTGAGGCGCACCCGGTCGGTGCCGGCGGCGGCCATCAGCTCGGCGAGCCCGGTGAGCACGTCACCGCTGATCCGGCCGACGACCGGGGCGGCGCCCACATAGGAGTTGCCGTCCTTCTGCCCGTGCACGCCGACGTGGTCGCCGGGCCCGGCCGGGGGTGCCGGGGCAGGGCCGTCGGGCAGGGGGTGGCCGAGGTACTCGCTCTCGAGCACCTGGCGGAACTTCTCGGGGCCCCACTCGGCCATGAGGAACTTCAACCGGGCCTTGGTGCGCAGCCGGCGGTAGCCGTAGTCGCGGAAGATCGAGATGACCCCGAGCCACACGTCGGGCGCCTGCTCGGGCGTGACGAACACGCCCAGCCGCTCGGCGAGCCGCGGTGCGGTGGACAGGCCGCCGCCGACCCACAGGTCGTAGCCGATGCCCAGCTCGGGGTGCACGACCCCGACCAGCGAGATGTCGTTGATCTCGTGCACGACGTCGAGGCTCGGGTGCCCGGTGATCGCCGACTTGAACTTGCGCGGCAGGTTGGCGAGCTCGGGGTCACCGATGAACCGGCGGGTGATCTCGTCGATCGTCGGCGTGGGGTCGAGCAGCTCGTCGGCCGCGATGCCGGCCAGGGGGCTGCCGAGGATGACGCGCGGGGTGTCCCCGCAGGCCTCGGTGGTCTGCAGGCCGACGGCCTCGAGCCGGCGCCAGACCTCGGGCACGTCCTCGACGCGGATCCAGTGGTACTGGATGTTCTGCCGGTCGCTGATGTCGGCCGTGCCGCGGGCGAACTCGTGGCTGAGGTCGGCGAGCACCCGCAGCTGGGCCAGGGTCAGCGCACCGCCGTCGAGGCGCACCCGGAGCATGAAGTACTCGTCGGACAGCTCGGTGTCGTCGAGCTGGGCGGTGCGCCCGCCGTCGATGCCGGGCTTGCGCTGGGTGTACAGCCCCCACCAGCGGAACCGCCCGCTGAGGTCCTGAGGCGGGATGGAGGCGAAGCCCTCCTTGCTGTAGACCTGCTCGATCCGCTCGCGGACGTTCAGGCCGCCGTCCTCCTGCTTCCACGCCTCGTTGGCGTTCAGCGGGTCGCGGCCGTCGAGGGCCCACTGACCGTTGGAGCGGCCGGCCCGTGGCGGGCGCAGCGCCCGGCCGTTGGAGGTCTCGGTCGTCGGTGTGGTCATGGCTCCCCAAGGCAGAAGACGTAGTCGTCAATACTTATCCAATGTATAACGCGTGATTATCACTGAACGGCCGGTCCACGATGCGGTACCAACTCCTACCGGCCCCGTGGGAGGTTCGAGGACCGGCTGTCCCGGCCCTGCCGACGCGCGTATAGTCGAACACGTGTTCGACTCATCGGCGCCCGGCGGGCCTCCCCTGCGCGCCGGAACCCCCGGGTCGCCGGCCGGTCGCCGCTCGGCGTTCGGGGCGAGCGCGGTGGGGGGGCCGCCCGGGTGGCCGCCGGGGGTGCCGCCACCCGGGCAGCGCGGGTGGGACCACCGGGCCAGCGCCTGGCTGCTCGACCACTGCCCGCCCGACTACCGGCTCTACCCGGCCTGGCGCCGGCATCCGGTCGCCCTGGCGTGGTTCACGGTGCGCCACCTCGACGCCCAGCTCGACGCGATGCGCTCGGCCTACCGCGAGGTGCGCGTCGACCTCGTCGACGACATCGGCCCCGAGGGCGTGGCCCAGGTGCTCGGTGACCTCGAGTGCGAGGGGGTGCGGCTGCTCTCGGCCCGCCGGGCCGCGGGGCTCCTCCTCGACGCGCTGCGTGGCCTCGACTTCGTGCCGAAGCTCTAGCTCGCCCTCACTCCTCGCACACCAGCCGGATGCCGTCGGCGACCCGGTACGGGGTCGCCGCCACGATCGCGCCGACCACCCGCCGTAACCGGCTCACCTCGGCCCGCACCGTCACCAGGTGGGCGTCGTCACCGAACAGGGCCCGGCTCAGGCCGGCGGCCGACATCCCGTTGGGCCCGGCGCGGGACAGCAGCCGCAGGATGGCCGCGTGCCGCGGGGTGAGCGAGGCGCGCCAGCCGCCACCGGCATCCGAGGCACCCGACACCTCGAGCACCGCCGCACCGTCGACGGTGCGCAGCCGCGCGGTGAGGCGCACCGCGCGCTCGTCGGGGCGCACCAGCCAGCCCTCGCCGAGCCGTTCCGGCACGCACAGGCCCAGCCCGGGCACGGTGAGCGGACGGTCGGCACGCGGGGCGGCGATCCGGTCGCGCACCAGCACCCCCGCGCGGTGGGCGACCCAGCCGTCGTCGTCGACGAGCAGCAGGGGGCCGGTCGTCGTGGCGAGCACGTGCTCGGCCGAGCGGCGCAGCCGGCCCAGCGCCTGCTCGTGGTGGCGCCACAGCCGCGCCTCGGCGAGCTTGGTGGCGGTGTCGACCAGCGCCACGAGCGCGGGGTGCAGGGTGAGCGCCGGGCCGCTGACGTCGACGATGCCGAGCAGCGCGCCGGTGCGCGGGTCGTGCACCGGGGATGCCGTGCAGTACCACGGGTGCTGACCCTCCTCGAAGTGCTCGGCCGAGAACAGCTGCACGGGAGCCTGCTCCGCGAGGGCGGTGCCGATGGCGTTGGTGCCCACGTGGTCCTCGGTCCAGGTGGCGCCCTCGGTGAAGCCGAGGGCGTCCGCCCGGCGCAGCACGCCGGACGACCCCTCGCGCCACAGGATGACGCCCTCGGCATCCGTCACGACGACGATGAACCGCGAGGCGTCGGCCACCGAGGTGAGCACCGACCGGATCTCGTCGACCACCAGGGCGAGCGGCGAGGCGCGCCGGCGCCGCTCGACCTCGGCCCAGGGCAGCGGGTCACGGGCGTTGGCGCGGGTCGGGTCCAGGCCGAACGAGAGCACTCGCGACCACGACCGGGAGACCAGGGCCCGTGGCCGCGCCGGGGGCTCGGCGCCGCCCATCACGGCATCGTGGACGCGCTGCAGGGCCCGGGCGTGCTGGCCCAGGTCGGTGCCAGGGGCCACGGCGTGGCCGGTGTGTGGCGTCATCGTCGACTCCTCGCACCCCGGGTGGTCGAGGTGACGTTCCGGTCAGGGTAGCCCCGGGCCCGCGGCGGGGCACCAGCACGACGGTGCACGGCGGCGACCGGTCACGGGGTGCAACGTCGTGCAACCCTTCCCGTGCGGGCGCCGAGGGGGTGTGCTGGGCACCGTGCGCGGGTCGACGTCGACCCGCCGGGCCATCAAGGAGCGCGCCATGACCGAGACCCTCGAGCGACCTGCCGCCGACGCCGCATCCGCCCCGGAGCGCGCCGACGCCTGGCTGTCCGCCTTCGAGGAGGCGCTGACCGCCCGCGACGTCGACCGGGCCGCCTCGATGTTCGCGGCCGAGAGCTGGTGGCGCGACCTGGTGTCGTTCTCGTGGAACATCACGACGGCCGAGCACCCCGAGGGCGTGCGTGACCTGCTCACCGCGACCCTCGAGCAGACCAGCCCGAGCGCCTTCGCGACCAGCGAGCCGCCGACCGAGGACGGCGGGGTGGTCACCGCGTGGTTCACCTTCGAGACCGCCGTCGGCCGGGGCACCGGGCTGCTACGCCTGAAGGAGGAGGACGGTGCCGACCGGGCGTGGACCTTCCTCACCACGCTCGACGAGCTGAAGGGCTTCGAGGAGCCGAAGCGCGACCGCCGGCCACGGGGCGCTGAGCACGGCGCCGACAAGGGTCGCGCGACGTGGAAGGAGCGCCGCCAGGCGGAGGCCGAGAGCCTAGGGTCGACGACCCAGCCCTACGTGCTCGTCATCGGCGGTGGCCAGGGCGGCATCGGCCTGGGCGCCCGGCTGCGCCAGCTGGGGGTGCCGAGCCTGGTCATCGACAAGCACCCGCGCCCCGGTGACCAGTGGCGGGGCCGCTACAAGTCGCTCTGCCTGCACGACCCGGTCTGGTACGACCACCTGCCCTACCTGAAGTTCCCCGACAACTGGCCGGTGTTCGCCCCCAAGGACAAGATCGGCGACTGGCTCGAGTCGTACGTCAAGGTCATGGAGGTGCCCTACTGGTCCGACACGGTGGCCTCGTCGGCGACCTGGTCGGACGAGACGGGGGAGTGGACGGTCGAGGTCGAGCGCGAGGGCCAGCCGCTCACCCTGCGCCCCACCCAGATCGTGTTCGCCACCGGCATGAGCGGCAAGCCGCGGATGCCGGACGTCGCCGGCCTCGATGCCTTCCGCGGCGACGTGCACCACTCCTCGCGCCACCCGGGGCCGGACGCCTACCGCGGCAAGCGCGCGGTCGTCGTGGGCAGCAACAACAGCGCCTTCGACATCTGTGGAGCGTTGTGGGAGAACGACGTCGACGTGACGATGGTGCAGCGCAGCTCGACGCACATCGTCAAGAGCGACAGCCTGATGGAGTACGGCCTGGGGGATCTCTACTCGGAGCGGGCGCTCGCCGCGGGCGTCACGACCGAGAAGGCCGACCTCATCTTCGCGTCGCTGCCGTACCGCATCCTGCACGAGTTCCAGATCCCCGCCTACGAGAAGATGGCCGAGGTCGACAAGGACTTCTACGACCGCCTCGAGAAGGCCGGCTTCTGGCTCGACTGGGGCGATGACGGCTCCGGCCTGTTCATGAAGTACCTGCGCCGTGGGTCGGGCTACTACATCGACGTGGGCGCCGCCGACCTCGTGGCGAACGGCGACGTGAAGCTGGTCCACGGCCAGGTCGACCACCTCACCGAGGATGCCGTGGTGCTCGCCGACGGCACCGAGCTGCCGGCCGACGTCGTCGTGTTCGCCACCGGCTACAACTCGATGAACGGCTGGGTGGCCGACCTCATCGACCAGGAGACCGCCGACCGGCTCGGCAAGTGCTGGGGGCTGGGCTCGGACACCACCAAGGACCCCGGGCCGTGGGAGGGTGAGCAGCGCAACATGTGGAAGCCCACGCAGGTGCCCAACCTGTGGATGCACGGCGGCAACCTGCACCAGTCGCGCCACTACTCGCTCTACCTCGCCCTGCAGCTCAAGGCGCGGTACGAGGGCCTGGACACCCCGGTCTACGGGTTGCAGGAGGTGCACCACACCGGCTGACCCTGCGGGAAGCGTGGAGGAAGGGTGAGCATCGCGCGCAGGTGTGCGCTGGCGGCCCGGGTCGACGGTGGTCCTGAGGGGCGAGCGCCTAGACTCGGGTGGTTTCGTACGCCACACACGACCTGGGAGGTAGGCACCGGTGAGCCTGCTCGAGCACATCGACGGCCCCGACGACCTGAGGTCCCTGAGCCCGGACCAGGTCCCGGTCCTCGCTGAGGAGATCCGCAGCTTCCTCATCGAGCAGGTCTCGCGCACCGGGGGCCACCTCGGGCCCAACCTCGGCGTCGTCGAGCTCACCATCGCCATCCACCGGGTCTTCGACTCGCCCCGCGACACCGTGGTGTTCGACACCGGGCACCAGTCCTACGTGCACAAGCTGCTCACCGGCCGGCGCGACTTCACCGGTCTGCGCGCCCTGGGCGGCCTGTCGGGCTACCCCAACCGCGCCGAGTCCGAGCACGACGTCGTCGAGAACTCGCACGCGTCGGGCTCGCTGTCGTGGGCCCACGGCATCGCGGCCGGACGGGTCGTGGGCGGCGAGCGCGACCGCCACACGGTCGCCGTCATCGGTGACGGGGCGCTCACCGGCGGCATGGCCTGGGAGGCGCTGAACAACATCGCCGCGGAGCCCGACCTGCCGCTGGTCATCGTCGTCAACGACAACGAGCGCTCCTACGCCCCCACCCGAGGCGGGCTGGCCGACCACCTCGCGACGCTGCGCACGACCCGCGGCTACGAGCGGTTCCTCGACTGGGGCAAGCACACCCTCGCTCGCACCCCGGTCGTCGGTGGCGCGATGTACGAGACGCTGCACGGGGTCAAGAAGGGCATCAAGGACATCGTCGCCCCCCAGGGCCTGTTCGAGGACCTCGGCCTGAAGTACATCGGCCCGGTCGACGGCCACGACGAGCACGCCATCGAGACGGCGCTGCGCAAGGCACGCGCCTTCGGGGGGCCGGTGCTCGTGCACGTGCTCACCCAGAAAGGCCGGGGTTACGACCCGGCCATCACCGACGAGGCCGACCAGTTCCACGCGGTCGGCGTGATCAACCCCGAGACCGGCCTGCCGCTCGAGATCGCCGGCCGCAGCTGGACCGACGAGTTCAGCGACGAGATGGTGCGCATCGGCAACGACCGCCCCGATGTCGTCGCGATCACCGCCGCGATGATGATCCCGGTCGGGCTGAAGGACTTCTGCGAGCACTTCCCGGAGCGCACCTTCGACGTCGGCATCGCCGAGCAGCACGCCCTCACCATGGCGGCCGGCCTGGCCTTCACCGGGCTGCACCCCGTGGTGGCCGTCTATGCCACTTTCCTCAACCGCGCGTTCGACCAGCTGCTGATGGACTGCGCCATGCACAAGGCGGGTGTCACCGTGGTGCTCGACCGGGCCGGCATCACGGGCCCCGACGGTGCCTCGCACCACGGCATGTGGGACATGACGATCAGCGGCGTGGTGCCCGGGCTGCACCTCGCCGCCCCGCGCGACGGGCAGCAGGTGGCCCGGGCCGTGCGCGCGGCGGTCGACATCGCCGACGCCCCCTCCGTCATCCGCTTCCCGAAGGGCGCGGTCGCCGACCCGATCGTCGCCGTGCGCAGCGTCGGCACGGTCGACGTCCTCGCCGAGCCCGACGACGGCGAGGTCGATCTGCTGCTCGTCGGCATCGGGTCGATGGCTGCCACGGCGCTCACCGCCGCCGAGAAGCTCACCGCCGAGGGCGTGCGGGTGCGCGTCGTCGACCCGGTCTGGGCGCTGCCGGTCAGCAGCGACCTGGTCGCGCTGTCGGGTGCGGCCCGCCGGGTCGCCGTGGTCGAGGACAACGTCGTGGTGGGCGGCATCGGCTCACAGGTCGAGCTCGCCCTGCGCGACGCTGGGCTCGCGACCCCGCTCGACCAGCTCGGCATCCCGAAGGAGTTCCTCCAGCACGGGCTGCGCGGCCAGCTGCTCGACCGCATCGACCTCACGCCGGATGCCATCGCCAGCCGGCTGCGCGCCCGACTGGGCTGAGCGGGTCACTCCTGCGGCGGCATGCTCCCGAAGCGACGGACCTCCTGGGGCCAGCCGCACGCCTCCGCGACCCGGCCGGCCCACCTCGCGGCCGTCTCGTCGTCGGGTACGTCGACCACCGTGAGGCCGCCCAGGAACTCCTTGGTCTCGGCGTAGGGCCCGTCGGTCACCAGCACTGACCCGCTGGTGGCGTCGGCGCTGTAGACCGGGGCGCCCTCCTCGAGCCCACCGGCGAAGACGTACACCCCGGCAGCCTTCATCTCCTCGACGACCGCCATGGCGAGCGGCCCGCGGCTGCGGAACCACTGCGCGGTGTGCTCGCCGACCCACTGCTGGTTGAAATAGATGAGGTACTCGGCCACGACTGCTCCTCCTGCTCGGGCGGCCCCGGTGGACCGCGCTACCTACCCCACGAAGGGCGACCGCCGAATGCGACACCACGCTGCCGGGCAGTCGACCTCAGCCGCTCACACCAGGTCGTCGATGGAGGCGACCGGCACGAGGCGCTTGGCCGCCCGGGCCAACCGCTCGTCGAGGGTGACCAGGGCGTCGGCCTGCAGCCGGGTCAGCGCGACGTACTCGGCATCGTAGGTGTCGGGCCAGCCCAGCTGGTCGGCGACGTCCCACGCGACGCTCTGCAGCACCCGGTCGCCGAGCAGCCGCAGGCGCAGCCGCCGCACGTAGCCGATCGCGGTCTCGGCCTCCGATGCGGTGACCTCGCCACCCTGCACCGCCCGGAACAGCATGGACAGCACCTGAGACCGCAGCAGCGTGGGGGCGAACAGCTGGTGTTCCTCGCGGATGACGGCCTCCTCACCCGCCAGCCGGATCGCCACGTCGGGCGTGATGACGTACCTGGTCACGGGTTCCCCTCCCTGCTGCCGAGCGATGTCCGACCACGGTACGCACGGCCTCCGACATCGGCGGGCCCACGATCAGGGCTTGCGCCAGACGGAGACGTGGCTGGGGCTGTCGGCGGTGAAGGGGTTGCCGTGCCAGTCGGCCGTGCGCTGCTCGAGCTCGAGCCCGGCGAGCTGGGCCATCAGGTCGCACTCGGCGGGCCAGACGTAGCGGAAGTGGTGCACGCCGTAGCGGATCGAGCCGTCGGGCTCACGCGAGTAGTGGTGGGACGTCGCCTGCTGGGCGACGGGGTCGTCGTAGGTGTCGAACCCGGTGTGCGCCTCGCTGACGTCGAAGGGCACGGCCACCGAGCCGGGTGGCAGCCGCTGCAGGTCCGGCACGCCCACCTCGACCACGAACCGGCCGCCGGGCGCGAGGTGTGCAGCGGCGTTGCGGAAGCACGCCACCTGCTCCGCCTGGGTGCGCAGGTTGCCGATGGTGTTGAACACCAGGTAGACCACCGCGAACTCGCCGGGGACGCGCGTGGTGGCCATGTCGCCGACCACCACGGGAACGGCATCCTCGTCGACCTTGCGGCGCAGCTGCGCCACCATCGGCTCGGACAGCTCGATGCCGGCCACGGGCACCCCGCGCTCGTGCAGCGGGACGGCGAGCCGGCCGGTGCCGATGGCCAGCTCGAGGGCCCGACCGCGCCCGGCCAGCCGGGCGAGCACGTCGACGGCCGGCGAGACCACCTCGTCGGCGAACATCTCCGCCGACGCCTCGTCGTACCGCTGCGCGGCTGTCTCGTCCCACAGGTCGCTGCTCGTCATGGGCCGACAGCCTCACCCAGCGGGGGCCCGCGCGTCGACCGGATTTCGCCCGGTTGCCGTGGAACCGGGCGGCCCGGCGTCAGCCTGACTCCACCAGGGTGCGGAGCACCTCGTTGTCGACGTCGGTGGCGAGCAGCTCTGCGGCCGCGGCGCCACCGGCATCCCCGAGCGCCGCCGAGTGCAGCAGCGCGCGGACGGTGAGCTCGCGCATCCCGGTGCGGGTGGCCAGCTCACGCACCGCCACGACCCAGTGCGCGGTCTGCGGATGGGAGTGCCGCCGGCCGAGAGTGCACAGCGCGTCGAGGATGTGGGCGTCGAGCCAGACGTAGGGGTCGGTGACCCGGTTGCTGCGCGCGCGGGCGTCGAGGAGGGTGTCGAAGGCCAGCCCAGTGCGGCCGCGGGACTCCGCCACGAGCGCCAGCCCGCGGGCCGCCATCCCCTCCCAGCACGGGTCGCCGAGCTGGCAGGCCCGGGCGAACGCACGCTCCAGCACCGTCGCGGCCGCCTCGGGCTCGCGCCGCGCGAGGTGCAGCTCGCCCTGCAGCGCCTCGGGCCAGGGCAGGAACGACAGCCAGTGGCTGCGCTCGGCCAGGGCCACCGACTCCGTGAGCCGCTCGGCCGCGTCGTCGAGGCGCCCGCAGAGGAGGTCGACCCGGCCGTGCATCGCCAGCGCGTACGCCGCTCGACGGGCGTCGTCGTCCTCGCGGGCCACCGACACCGCCCGCTCGAGCAGGTCGACCGCCAGCGGGTAGCTGCCCCGGTCGCTGTGCACGGACCCGAGGTAGCTGGTGGCTTTCGCCAGCACCGCGGGTGAGGTCTGGGCGAGGTCGACGGCATCGCAGAGCCAGCGCTCGGCACGGTCGTAGCGGGCGCGCAGGAAGTCGACGTACCCGAGCTCGGCGCGCGCCTGGGCCACCACGGCCAGGTCGCCGTCCTGCAGCGCGAGGCGGTCGACCTCGTGCAGGTGGGCCTGGCCCTCCTCGTCCTGCCCGCGCACCGCGTGGATGAGCGCCTCGGCCAGGGCCAGGCGGGAGCGCACTCGCAACCGGGCCACCCCCGTCGCGTCGGCGAGCGGCACGGCGCTGCGCAGGGAGGCGACGCCGGGGTCGGTGGCCCCCGCGGCGATGGCGGCCGCGCCCGCCTCGACGACGGCCTCGACGGCGCTGTCGGTGGCCACACTGACCACGGTGCGCGCCCGCTCGTGCCGGGCCGCCTCCACTGCGGTGCCGGGCTGCACCCCGAGCTCGTCGTCGAGCAGCCGGGCGAAGGCCCGGTACTGGCCCTCGGCGGCCTCGTCGTCGCCGGTGAGCCGATAGAGCCGGATGACCAGGGCCTGGTGGTTCTCGTCGAGCGGGCTCATCGCTGCCGCGCGCACCGCGAAGCCACGGGCCCGGTCGAGCTCACCGCGGGCGAGCAGCCCGAGGGCAGCCTCGTGCAGCACCGCCTCGGCGGCGGACCCGAGCCGCCGGCGCTCCGACAGCAGCCACGACTCGAAGGCCGGGGCGCCGCGCACCACCGGCCCATCGAGCAGCTCGCCCGCGTGGCCGGCCACCTCCATCGCGTCGGCCCAGGAGGCGTGCAGCAGCACCAGGGCGTCGACCTGCACGTCGTCGCCGAGGCTCAGCAGCACCGGGTCGCCCTCGATGGAGCCGTGCTCGCCCAGCGCCCGGCGGATCTCCGCGAGGCCCCAGCGCAGCGCACGCAGCGGGTCGTCCGCCTCGGCGAAGAGCAGCTCGGCGAGCCGGCCCCGGCCGGCGGGGCGCTCGGTGAGCACCAGGTAGGCGAGCAGCGCCCAGCTCTTGCGGCTGCGCATCCGGTAGGGCTGGGCACCGGTGCCCGTGAGGGACGGCCGGCCGAGCAGCGCCACCGCGAGGCGGGCTGCGGCGGCCGGCCGTCCCGCGTCGGGGGACCGGAGCGTCATGCGGTCAGCGTGGCACAGCCCGACCGGGCGGCAGGTGCACCGCCCGGCCGGCGCTGGTGTGCCTGGAACGGCGACACCCGGATCAGCTGTGCTCGCTGACGCTGAAGATCTCGTCGGCCACCAGGCCGTGCGCCTCGCGGTGCACGGTGTTGGCGGCCTCGGCATCCGGTGCCTCGACGAGGCAGAAGATCCTGCCGGCGCCCTCGTCGACCCAGTAGCGCAGGTAGCTGACGCCGTGCGGCCCCTGTGTCGCCAGGTCGGCCTCGTGCGCGGCGGCGACGTCGCTCGCCGCGACGCCGCCCTCGATGGTGTGGGAGTCCATGAACAGTGCCATGAGTGGGTGTCCTCTCGTAGGTCCGCGCGGCGCTCGTCGCCGCCCGTCGGCACTACTGCACCGGCGTGCCGTGTGACGGGGCGTTTGACGGCTACGCCCGCAGCGAAACCTGTGGACCCGGACCCGGGGAAGCGGGTTGGCTGGCCCGATGAGGATTCTCGTGCTCGGGGGAACGGCGTGGCTGGGTCGCACCGTGGCGGGGGAGGCGGTGCGGCGCGGCCACGACGTCACCTGCCTGGCCCGGGGGAGTGCTGAGCCGCCGCCCGGCGTCACGTTCGTCACCGCCGACCGCGACCTCGACGACGGTCTGGATGCCGTCGACGGCGCGATGTGGGACACCGTCGTCGACGTCACCCGGCATCCGGGCCACGCCCGCCGGGCGGTCCGTGACATCCCGGCTCGGCACCGGGTGCTGGTGTCGACCGGCAACGTCTACGCACGGTTCGACGCGCTCGAGCAGGGTGAGGACTCGCCGCTGCGTGACGCGCTCGACGGCGACCTGATGACCGACATGGAGGTCTACGGCGAGGCGAAGGTCGCCTGCGAGAACGCCGTTCGCGATGCCGACGGCACGGCCACGATCGTGCGCTCGGGCCTGATCGGTGGGCCCGGCGACTGGTCGGGCCGCACCGGCTACTGGCCGTGGCGGTTCGCCCACCCGGTGGGGCACCGCGTCGTCGTGCCGGACGAGCTCGGCTTCCCGTGCGCCGTGGTCGACGTGCGTGACCTCGCGGACTGGCTGGTCACCGTCGCAGAGAACCGGCTCGACGGCACCTTCAACGCCACCGGCCCCACGGCGTCGCTGGGTGAGGTCTTGGATGTCGCCGCCGCCGTGGCCGGGTCTCGCGCGGAGCCGCTGCCGGTGGGGCGAGAGGTGCTGGCCGAGCTCGGCATCGGTGCCTGGATGGGGCCGGCATCCCTGCCGCTGTGGATCGACGACGTCGAGTGGCGGGGGTTCGCCACGCTCGACACCGCGCGCGCCCGCGCCGCCGGGCTGGTCACCCGCCCGCTCGAGCAGACCCTGCGCGACACCCTCGCCTTCGAGGAGACGCGCACCGTGCCGCGTCGTGCCGGGCTGACCGACGACGACGAGCGCCGCGTGCAGGAGGCCGTGCTCGGCCGGTGAGGTGGTGCAGGTGCAGCGCGAGCTGGGTCTGCAGGGCGCGCCGGGGGTCCTGCCGGTCGCTGCCGAGCAGCCCGGCGATGCGGTGCAGCGCTGGGCCACCGTGTTGACGTGCACGTGCAGCGTCGTCGCCGCGTGCCGTGGGCTCGACCCGGCCTGCAAGTAGGCCTCGGTGGTGCGCACCAGGTCGGCGCCGCACCGGGCGTCGTGGCCGAGCAGCGGGCCGAGCACCGAGCGCACGTCGTCGCATACCTCGGGGTCGGACCCGACGATCAGCCCGGAGAAGCCGAGGTCGGCCGGGCCACCGACGACGAGCTGGCCGAGCGGTAGGTCGACCGCCGACTCGGGCACGACCCACCGGTCGTCGCTGCGGATCAGCCGACCGGCGGTGTCGATGGGGAGGGCTGCCGGAACGGGTCGTCGGCGAAGTAGTCGATGGTCCAGTACGGCCGGTGTTCGGCCACGCGGCCTTCTGGGGAGCGTCCGCGTACGCGACCGGGCTGGTGGCCATCCACTCCGGCCTGCCGTTCCCGGTCGCCATCGTGGCCCGCGCGGTGGTCGCCATGCTGCTCGCGGTGCCGACCGGCTACCTCGCCGTGCGCCGCACCGGCATCTACTTCGCGAGGGTCACCCTGGCGTTCGCGCAGATGCTCTACTTCCTGGCCAACCAGTGGCGCGCCGTGACCGGCGGCGAGGACGGCCTGCAGGGCATCTCGAAGTCGTTCTTCGGTCTGACCGGCGTCGAGACCGACCCGTTCTACTTCTATTGCGCCGCCGCACCGATCGTGCTGATCGGGGTGGCGATCCCCTGGCGGGTCGTGCGCTCGCCGTTCGGCCGGGTGCTGGTGGCGGTGCGCGACAACCCGGCCCGCGCTCGTGCGCTCGGCTACGACGTGGTGCTTCTCGAGGACCGGATGGCCTCCAGCGGGTTCGACGGGGTCGGCATCGTGACCGGCATGATCTTCATCGTCATCGTGCTGCTGTTCCGGCACGGCATCTGGGGCACCGCCCGTGACCTCATCGCCCGCGTGGCGGCCGCTCGCCGACGGAGGCGCTGAGCCGACCGGTCCGCCGCGCCTAGCATGAGGCGCGTGACGGACTCCCGCGCCGACGAGGTGGCCCTGAACCGGGCCCTGTGGGCAGTGGTCAACGAACGCTTCACCGATGCCGCCGCCGAGGCGCTGTGGGCCCGGCCGGATGCCGTGTGGGGCCTGTTCGCGGTGCCCGAGCGTGATCTCGGTGTGCTGGGCGAGGTGCGCGGGCTGGACGTGCTCGAGCTGGCGTCCGGCACGGCCTACGTCTCGGCGTGGCTGGCGCGCCAGGGCGCCCGCCCGGTGGCCGTCGACTTCTCCGGCGAGCAGCTGGCGACGGCTCGGCGGCTGCAGCTCGGGGTCGGCCCGGTGTTCCCGCTCGTGCAGGCCGACGGCGAGCGACTGCCGCTGGCCGACGGCTGCGTCGACCTCGTGGTGAGCGAGCACGGCGCGGCGGCGTGGTGCGACCCCGAGCGCTGGCTGCCGGAGGTCTCCCGCGTGCTGCGCCCCGGTGGCCGCTTGGTGTTCCTCACCAACAGCCACTTGTCTGCGCTGTGCGTGCCTCCGGACGAGGGGGTGGCGGGCGAGCAGCTGCTGCGCGGCTACCGCGAGGCCTACCGGGTGCAGTGGGAGGGCGGCGGGGTCGAGTTCCACCCGTCGCACGGCGACTGGGTGCGGCTGCTGCGCGCGGCGGGCTTCGTGGTCGAGGCGCTGCACGAGCTCTTCGCGCCGGACGAGGGCACTGACCACCCGTTCTACGAGATCGTGTCCTCCCAGTGGGCCGGCCGGTGGCCGGCGGAGGAGCTCTGGGTGGCGCGCCGCCCCTGACGCGGATGATGGGAGCGGGCGTGGATCGGAACGTGGAGTACCGAGTCGACCTGCGCCGACAGCACCTCGCTCCTTTCCGGGGTTCGGTGGGTGTGCGGATACTCGACGGCTGCCGCAGAGGCGCAGGTGTTCGGAGCGTGCTCCGAGGCGAACTGCTGCTCAGGTTGGCGTCGCCTCGGGCCTTGGCGAGGTCGGTTTCGCAGGACGCACCCTTGGACGTGCTGGCCGACCCGGGCGGTCACCCCTTCGGCGTGGTGCTGTGACGCAGCATCGAGCATGCGTCGAATACCTGAACCAGGTGAGCCCAAGGGTCACGCCGGCTGGGTGTCCTTCTGGTCGGCAAGCGAGTAGAAGAAGAGCGCCACCGGACGGTAGATGACGTGTGCGAACTTCGTGAACGGGATGAACAGGAGCAACTCCATCGCAATGGCCACGTGTACGAGGAAGACCCAGTAGCCCCACGCCGGTGTCGGGGGCGCGTACAGGGCGACCTCGATCAGGAAGCCGCTGAACCCGGTCGTCCAGAGCAGGGCCAGGAACGTCCAGTCCGAGGGCGTCGAGACGGTGGCCGCCCGGTTGTACTTCTGCCACCGGTTGACCGCGAACATCGTCACGCCGTACATCAGCATGAGCCCGCCGATGGTGCCGATGAGCCGCGACGGGTACCAGAGGGGGATCGGGGTGCCGGTCTCCTTGACCCCGATGACGTCCAGCCCGTAGTCGAGCGAGGTGGCGACCAACAGGCCGATGAAGCCCCAGATGGTCATGGCGTGGATGAACCAGCGCCTGCGGTACCACGGCTCCACCCGCAGGTCGTCCTTGCAGTCCTCGCGGTACCGGCGCTGCCCGATGGACTCGATGCCGACCGAGAACCACAGTGCCCGCAGAGTGCACCGACGGGCCCCGGGGCTCTCGACGAGCGAACGCCAGGTCACACCCTCCTTGCGGGCCATGCCCCGGGCCATCGACGCCATCCCGGCGATGCCGGCCAGGGCGACGACGACCATGATCGCGATGCCCAGCCAGTGCACGACGTGGTTGGGCACGAACGTGAACAGCTCCAGGGAGCGCGTGGGCATGATGTCGCTCGAGGCGTAGAGGAACCCGGCCAGCAGGAAGAACACCGCCAGTGAGACCACCGTGCCGAGAACCGGTCGGGTGTAGAGCACCTTGGCGATCCGGGTCCGGTCGTGGCTGGCCGTCGCGTAGCGCCGGGCGGAGGCCATGAACTCGCCGGGGTCCGCCTCCGTCGGACAGCTGTCGGAGCACAGTCCGCAGTGGTAGCAGGTCCAGAGCTCCTTGCTGGATCGCAGCTCATCGGTCATCCCGACCTGCGCGTAGCGGATCATCCGTCGCGGGAACAGCGCGTCGTTGTCTGACAGTGGGCAGATCGCCGTGCAGTTGCCACAGCTGAAGCAGGCGCTGATGTCGGCCGCACCGTAGCGCTGGAGGTCGGCGAGGAGGTTGGTGTCGGCCAGGGTGGTCATGAGGTCGCCTCCCGGTCGACGGCGCGGTACTGGAAGTAGCCGTCGTCGTCGGCGTCGGGTACCTCTTCGAGCAGGCCGTAGCGGCGCATGCCCATCACCCAGAACAGGGTCTCCCGAGGGGGACCACCGATGCGTTCGGCGATGGCGGGAATGGTGAGGGGACCGTCCGCCAGCGCAGCGAGAATCGGTGTGTGCATGAGGGGCTCCTCGCGGATGATCTCCCTCGTGGGGCGCAGGGTGGTCACCCTGGTTGTCGGGTTCATGCCACAGGCTCCTTCGTGAGGTCCGGGACGAGACCGTCGATCGCGGCCCGCATCTGGGCATCGGTGTACCCGAGGAGGTCGATCGCGCCCTCGGTGCAGTACGGCACGCACCCCCCGCACCCCTTGCAGGTCGCTGCGGCGATGGTGGCCTTGTGCCCCTCGTCGCAGAGGTAGGTGGAGATCGCGTCGTAGGGGCACGTCGTGAGGCACTCGTCACAGCCGGTGCACGCGTCGGCGTGCACGGTCGCGACCAGCGGGTCCAGCTCGGCGAAGCCCTTCTTGAGCAGGGCAGCGCTCTGGGCGACGGCGGCGAGCCCCGAGGCCACGCTCTCCGGGGCGGTCTTGGGCCCCTGGCAGGTGCCGGCGATGAGCACTCCGTCGACGACGGTCTCGACCGGTCGCAGCTTCGGGTGGATCTCGTTGTAGAAGCCGTCGGTGCCCAGTGGCAGCTTGAGCAGGTCGGTCAGTGCTGCGTTCTCGCGCGGGACCATCCCGGTCACCAGGACCACGAGGTCGACTGGCAGGGTCACCTCGAGCCCTTCGGTGAGGATGTCCGTCGCCGACACGAGGAGCCCTCCGCTGTCCGAGCGGGTCACGGTCGGTGGGGTGTCATCGGGGAACTTCAGGTAGACCGAGCCCGCCTGGCGCGAGTCGGTGTACATGAGCTCGTGCTTCCCGTAGGCGCGGATGTCGCGGTTGAGGTGGTACTGCTTCACCGACGAGTCGAGGCCCGCGACCTCCAGCGAGGCGTGGATCGTGGCCGCGCAGCAGAACTTCGAGCAGTACTCGTTGCCCCCCTTCTGCCGGCTGCCGACGCAGTAGATGTAGGCCACTGAGCCGACCCTGCGCCCTCGGTAGCTCAGTGGGCCCTCGGCACCGTCGACCAGCGCCTTGAAGTCCGGCAGGGTGAGGACGCCTTCGATGCCGTAGCCGAGCTCGCCGGCATCCGGCTGGTAGGTGTCGAAACCGGTGGCCACGATGATGGCGCCGACGTCGGTGGGGATCACGTCGGTGTCCCCGTCCGGCCTCCTGACCGTGACCTCCGCGACGTAGTTGCCGAAGCTGCCGGACTTGCCGGTCAGCTCGGCACTGGTCCAGACCGTGATCCCCGGTCGCGTGCTCACGTCGTGCACGAGGCGCTCGATCTGTTCCCTGCCGGTCGTGTCGTGGGGGAACATGGGTCCGAACGTGCCGACCCAGCCACCGAGCGCGGGCGCCTTCTCGACCAGGAACACGCCCAGCCCGATGTCGGCGAGCCCCACCGCCGCGCGCAGGCCGGCCACGCCGCCACCGATGACCATGGCCCTGGCCTGGGTCTCGACGACGAGGGGCACGAGCGGTTCGGACAACCGGGTCTTGTTGACCCCCGACTTCACCAGGCCGATGACCTTCTCGGTCGCCCCCTCGAAGTCGTCGTTGTGCGCCCAGGAGCCCTGCTCGCGGACGTTGACCTGGGTGTAGTTGTAGGGGTTGAGGTCCGCGCGCTTGGAGACGTTGCGGAACGTCACCTGGTGCAGCTTCGGTGAGCAGGAGGCCACGACGAGGCCGTCCAGGCCACAGCTCTGGATGTCGTGGATCATGTCCTTCTGCGTGCCGTCGGAGCAGGCGAACATGGTTGTCTCCGAGACGACCACGTCGGGGTCATCCCTGAGGGCGTCGGCAACGGCCTGCACGTCGACGTAGTCGGAGATGTTGCCGCCGCAGTGGCAGATGTAGACGCCGATCCGGCGCTTGGCGCTGTCCCCGACCGGCTCGATCGGCAGGTGCGTCCGGCCCGACCCTTCGTCGTCCATCGGGGTCCCGGTGTCGAGCTCGTCGTTCATGCGAGCACCTCCTGTGCGACGTGCGCGTGCGCTTCGAGGTGGGCGGCCACCTGGGCCACCGCGGCCCCCGCATGCAGGATCGTGTCGACGATGTCCTTGGCGCCAGCGGCCGTGCCGGCCACGAAGACGCCGGGGATGTCGGTCTGCCCGGGATCGAGGTTCTCGCTCGGCTCGGCCACGTAGGCGAACTCGTCCAGTCCGAGGTCGGCGTCGACGAACAGCCGCTCGACGTCGCGGTTGGGCTGGATCCCGACGGCCAGGACCACGAGGTCGTACTCCGCCTCGACGATCCCGCCACCGTTCTCGATGTCCTCGTAGCGCAGGACCAGGTCACCGTTGTCGCGCTCGGTGATCTTGGAGACGCGGCCCTTGATGTACTGCGCCCCCATGTCCTTGGCCTGCTCGTAGAACTCGTCGTACCGCTTTCCGGCAGCGCGCATGTCCATGTAGTGCATGCTCACGTCGGCGAGGGGAAGCGATCCCATGATCAGCTGGTTCTGCTTGATGGAGTACATGCAGCAGAACTTCGAGCACAGCTCGTTGCCGACCTGCTTGTCGCGTGAACCCGTGCAGGACACGTAGGCGATCCGGTCGGGCACCCTGCCGTCGCCGGGCCGCAGGATGGTGTTGAACGGCCGGGTGGGCGCCAGCAACCGGTCCATCTGCATGCCGGTGATGACGTTGGGGAAGCGGCCGAAGCCATACTCCGGCTTGAGGTCTGCCGCGAACAGCTTGTGGCCGGTCGACACCACGACGGCGCCGACCTCGAACTCCGAGACCGTGTCGCGCAGGTCGAAGTCGATGCAGTCCGCGGGGCAGGCCTTGACGCACTCCTGACACTCGGAGCACACGCCACAGTCCAGACAGCTACCGGCACCGGAGCGTGCCTGGTCCTCGGTCAGGGCTGCCTCGATCTCGATGAAGTCGGCGGGATCCCGGACCAGGCGCACGTCTGCGGTGACGGGGTGCCGGTGCCCGAAGGCGGTCTGCCTGGCGAGCACGGTGTCGTGGTCGATCGTGGCCAGCCGGTCGTCCAGCGCGGTGAAGCCGTCGAGCGGCCGGCCGTGCAGCCAGCGGTCGAGCATGTGCGCGGCCCGCCGTCCCGCGCCGATCGCGGTGGTGATGTCGGTGGCACCTGTCGTCACGTCGCCGGCCGCGAAGACGTCCGGGATCGCGCTCTGCAGCGTCACCGGGTCCACCTGGATGCGTTCGCTGCGACCGGTCCCGGTGACCTGGGCGTAGAGCGCGGCCTCCGGGCTCATGCCGATGGTCGAGATCACGACGTCGCAGTCCCGGACGTACTCGCTACCCGGGATCGGCTCCGGGCTCCGGCGTCCGGAGGGGTCCGGGTCGCCCAGCCGCATCTTCTGCAGCCTGACTCCCACGACCAGGCCGTCAGCCACGAGCACCTCGGTGGGGTTGACCAACAGCTCGAAGATCGCGCCCTCGGCCTCGGCGTCCTCGGACTCCACGTGGTGGGCCGGCATCTCGCTGCGGCCGCGGCGGTAGACCACGCGGGACTCGGCCGCTCCGAGCCGCTTGGCCACTCGGGCCGTGTCCATCGCGACATTGCCGCCACCCACGATGACCACCCGACGACCGGCGAGGTCGGGCGCGTGGCCGTTGGCCACGTCGTCGAGGAAGGTCAGCCCGTTGAGCGAGCCCTCGGCATCCTCGCCGGGGACGTTCATCCGGCTGGCGACCTGGGTGCCCGTGGCGACGACGATCGCGTCGTACCCCTGCGCCCGCAGGGCCTCGAGGTCGGTGACCGCCGCGTCGCACTCGATCTCCACTCCGAGAGCGGTGAGGTTGGCGATGTCGGCGTCGACGACGTCGTGGGGGAGCCGGTAGATCGGGATGGCGTGGCGCAGGAAACCGCCCGGTGCCGAGCGCCTCTCCAGGATCTTGACGGCATAGCCCTTGCGAGCCAGCTGCCAGGCGGCGGTGAGGCCGGCCGGGCCGGAGCCCACGATCACGACCTTCCGGCCGTTGGGAGGATCGACTTCGACGGCCGGGCCATCGGCGTTCGCGTAGTGCGCGTCGGCCGCGAACCGCTTGATCAGCCGGATCGGCACGGGGCCTTCGAGCTTGGTGCGCGTGCACTCGGTCTCGCACGGGGCGTAGCAGGCTCGCCCCAGCGTGCCGACGAGGGGCGTGGCGTCCAGCACGAGCTGGAACGCCTCTTCGTACTTGCCCTCGCGGACCAGGGACACGTAACCGTGGGCCTTGATGCCCGCCGGGCAGGCGCCGATGCACGGAGAAGTGCCCTCGCGTTCCAGGACCGCCTTCTTCGGAACGGCCTGCGGGAAGGCGATGTAGGCCGCCCGCCGGGCCGAGAGGTCGGCGTTGAACTGGTCGGGTACCGCGACGGTGCAGACTCGCTCGCAGTCCTGGCAGCCGGTGCACGCATCCCAGTCGACGAAGCGCGAGCGGGCCTGCACGGTGGCCTTGAACTGGCCGTGATCGCCGCGCCGGATGCCCTGCACCTCGCTGTAGGCCATCGTGGTGATGTTCGGATGGTTGATCGTCGAGGACATCTTGGGGCCCGAGATGCAGCTGGCGCAGTCCAGCGTCGGGAAGACCTTGCTGAGCAGGATCATCCGGCCACCGACGCTGGCCTCCTTCTCCACCAGGAGAACCTTGTAGCCCATGTCGCCCAGCTTGAGCGAGGACTCCATGCCAGCGATTCCGCTGCCGATGACGAGGACGTCGTAGTCCATTGCGGTGCTCCAGTCTCGAACGTGTGCCAGGGGCGTCCCGGCCGGCCGCTCCCGCGAGCGGGCGGCCCGGACGAGGTGGTCTAGATGAAGAGGTTGACGTTGGCCTCGTCGGCGTCACCGAGGTAGCTGGCCACGCCGGCGTACTCGAGCCCGTCGATGAGCTCTTCCTCCTTCAGCCCCATCACGTCCATGGACATGGTGCAGGCGACCATCTTGATCTCCTGCTCCTTGGCCATGTCGATGAGGTCGGCGAGGGAGGTGATGTTCTGCTGCCGCATGACCTTCTTCATCATCTTCGGACCCATCCCGGCCATGTTCATCCGGGACAGGCCGAGGTGCTCGGGCCCCTTCGGCATCATGAAGGCGAACATCTTCTGCAGCCCGCTCTTGGGTTGGGTGGTCGAGCCGTCCGGCTTGCGCAGGGCGTTCAACCCCCAGAAGGTGAAGAACATCGTGACCTCGTCGCCCATGGCGGCGGCGCCGTTGGCGATGATGAACGCGGCCATGACCTTGTCGAAGTCGCCGCTGAAGACGATGACCGTCTTCTTGCTGGTATCCACTGGTGGACCTTTCGGGTGTGCCGGTCAGGCCACCGGGACCGCAACGGGCCCCAGCGCGGTGAGTGACTCGGTGAACTCACGCATGTAGTTGACGAACGGTTCTGCGCAGACCGAGCAGATGGCGGCCATCTTGAGCCGGCCCGGCTCGAGCCCACGGGCCTTCATCAGCACCTGGGCCTGGGCCGCGATCCGCGAGGTGCGCTGCGCGCAGTCGGGTAGGTAGGCGCACTCCTCACCGTCGGAGGCGATGAAGACCCCGTCGATGCCCCGCTCGAAGGCGTGCATGACCCAGGCCGGCCTGATGCCGCTGCTGCACGGCATCGGCAGCGTCGAGATCGACGACGAGTAGTGCAGGTGACGGCTTCCGGCGAGGTCGATGCCGGGGTCGGAGATGTTGTTGGTCGAGAAGACCAGGATGCTAGGAGTGAACCCGGCATCCGAGGAGCCGGACACGACGGGACCTCACTTCGTCTTCCTGAGGAACAGCCGCAGGTAGCCGCCGTCCTCGAAGTGCCCGAGGTAGTCGTGGCCCAGCTTCTTGCACCAGGCCGGCATGTCCTTCAGGGTCCCGGAGTCGGTGGCCTGGACCTCCATGATGCCGCCGACGGGGACGGCGCCGATGCCCTTCTTGGCGGCGAGGATGGGGCCCGGGCAGGAGGTGCCGCGCGCGTCGACGACGCGGTCGGCCGTGATGTGCATGAGTTCTTCGGTGGTGACGGACATGATGAATCCTTCTCGTACGTCGACGCGATGGTGCGCCGGTGGGCGGCTGGTCAGCCGGGTGGGCCGTGTGCCGGCGGAAGGGGGCTCGCCGGCAACCCGGTCAACCGGGCGCGGCTCCACAGCTGGACTCGCGGCTGCGGTGCGCTCCTGGTGCGCTGCAGCGGCGGGCTCGGCGCAGGCGGAGTGCGCGGGAGAAGGAGTTTCGAGACTCGAACGCAGCCCTGGCGGCCTGGCGCGGACAGCGCTGGCCCGCCGAGTGTCTGGGGCGGTGCGTCACAGCCTCCACCCTTGCACGGATACCCCCGGGGGTGTATCAGTCAGCATGTGATCGTGCGCACAAGCGTTGCGCGCGCCGCCGGCGGACGAAGGGAGGTGACTCAAGCACCCTTGGTCGCGGTGCACAGGAACACGCCGAACTCGCGGTCGCCCTTGAGTACGGTTGTGGCGTCGACGAAGCCGACCTCACCGAATCCGACGTCGACCAGCTGCTCGGCGAGGCGTTGCCTGTTGAATCCGTGATGTCCGTCGAAGTCGACCTTCTCGGCGTGGAAGGCACCCTCGAGATCCTCGTCGAGGTCCGCGATCGCCAACCGACCCCCGTCGACCAAGAGCGCTGCGACAGAACTCAGCAGCCCGGGCAGGTCACGAACGTGGTGCATCGCCATGGAGCTCCACACCACGTCGAAAGCGCCCTCGAGAGAGTCCGTCGTGAGGTCCGCCCGGACCGCGCGCAGCCGGTCAGCCAGTCCGGCCGCCTCGATCCGCTCCTTCGACACCTGCACCATTCCGGCGGAGGGATCGGTCACGACGACGGAGCCGACCCTGCCGGAAAGCAGGATGCTCAGACGACCCGTGCCAGAGCCGACGTCGAGCGCCCGCATCCGATCGTCGAGGCTGATGGCCTGCTCGATGGCCCGGGCCACCGCGACCTGCCGCTCCTCGTGGCCCGGGGCGTCGTCCCAGGTCGCTGCCTCCTCGTCGAAGCCGTGGTGTTCGTGCATGAGTTCGACCCTAGCCCCGGTCGGGTTGTCGGACGGCCGCTGACCGCCGCCGGGCTGGCCGCTTGGATGCCCTTCGAGAACCACCGTGTGGAGCGGGCCGCGGCGCCTGGGGAACTGCAGGCGCCGCTGAGACCCGGGCTGAGCTGACGGCGGAGGCACCAGGCCGGGGGTTCGTGCTCACAGCAGCGGGCCCGTGGGACGGGACACATTCACGGTCGAAATGAGTAGAGGAAGCGTAGGTTCTTGGTCAGCGAAAAGCAAAGACGCAGTAGGGGCGTGTGGACTCTTCGCCAAGCGTGACCGAGCCCCTGGTGTCCCTGACTCTGCGGTCAGGTGTGGCAGGGGCTCGGTCACGCACTCGCCGAGGAGGCATTCGTTGGGCGTGATGCACCACCGCCACGGTCCACCTCGACCACACGCGGTGTCGTCAGCATGGCATGGCCATCAGGTCCAAGGCGTGCGGGCGCGTCTTGGACGACGCGGTGACGGCGACCCGGCGACGTCGGCACGTTTACGAACTGCGCCCTGCACCCTGAAGGGAGGCGTCGTCTAAGTGTCTGCAAACTCCCGTCTCGATCCTGGTGCGAGTCTCGGGGACGACTACGGCAAAGGGCGTTCCGCACAGTACCTGGAGCCCCGGGAGGCTGACCTGATGGCCACCTTGGCTGAGCTCGTCGAGCTCCTTCAGGACCATGACGAGCCACAGTGGGCGTTGCGGCTGGCGGGGATCGCGCCGGGTGACACAACCGGCCTGCGAGGGCTCTTTCCAGGGCGCGACGACGGGCAGGACTTCCATGCCGTCTACCTCACCTCTCGAGGCGGGCGCTGGCTCAACAACCAAGACGAAGTCACGGTCAACGAGCGCCTCTCTCTCCTGCGGGCCGTGTTGTACGTGGATGCGCGCGCGTTGATGAAGGGCCGCTGACGCCACACGTACAACGCGCCCCTGGCACGGCGACCAGGGTCGACTTGGGCGTGCCCTGCCGGCGGAGCAGAGACGCACCATCTCTGGTGGCCCCGGTTGGTCTACCTGTTCTCCGTGCCTGGTGTCAGGAGACCGGTTTCGTAGGCGAACACGACGGCGTGGACGCGATCTCGCAGGGCGAGCTTCATGAGGATTCGCTTGACGTGTGTCTTGACGGTGCTTTCGCCGACGTTGAGTTCTTCGGCGATCTCGCGGTTGGCCAGTCCGTGTCCGATGTGCACGAGGACTTCGCGTTCTCGTTCGGTGAGGCGGTCGAGGTCGCGGTTGCTGACATCGGTGGGGTGTCCGCCTGTCGCCGTTGCCCTGGCGAACTCGTGCATCAGGCGGCGGGTGACTGACGGCGAGAGCAGGGCATCGCCTTCGGCGATGGTGCGGATGCCCGCGAGGAGCTCCTCTGGCGGGGTGCGTTTGAGGAGGAAGCCGCTGGCGCCGGCGCGCACCGCTTCGTAGACGTACTCGTCGATCTCGAATGTGGTGAGGATGAGGATGCGGGGAGGTTCTTGTGCACCGTCTGGGACGGCTGCGCTGGTGATCCGCCGGGTGGCTTCGATTCCGTCGGTGCCGGGCATCCGGATGTCCATCAGGACGACGTCGGGATGCAGTGCGTGGGCGAGGGCGACCGCGTCGGTTCCATTGGCTGCCTCACCCGTGACGACGAGGTCGTCCTGGGTCTCGATCATCATCCGCAGGCCGGCGCGCACGAGGGTGTCGTCGTCCACGACGAGCACGCTGATCGTCATCGTGCGTCGATCTCGTGGTGTTCTGCGCGCGTAGCGGGACCGTGCTGGTACCCGGGCTCCAGCGGCAGGATCGCGTCGACGCGGAAGCCGCCGCCCGCGGCGGGGCCAGCGGAGAGACGGCCGCCGAGGACCATGGCGCGCTCCGTCATCCCTGCGATGCCGCGCCCACCGACGGACCGGCCTCGCCCGGGCGGGACTCGTCCGTCGTCGACGACGAGCAGGTGCAGGTCGGTGCGGGTGCACGTCAGGGTCACTTCGACGTGTGCGACGCCGGCGTGCTTGAGCGCGTTGGTCAGGGCCTCCTGGACGATTCGGTATGCCGCTGCACCGACGTGCCGCCCGACCGGGGTCTCGCAGTGGTCGTGCAGGGTGATGTCGGCGCCGGCGGTCTGCAGTTCGTGGACCATGGTGGCGATGTCGGCGCTGGTCTTCGCTGGCGCGCGGAGGGGTGCGTCGGTGTCGTCGAGGAGGCCGAGCATGTGGTCGAGGTCGGCCAGGGCGCTGCGGCCGAGGTTCTCGATCTCGCGAAGCGCGACGAACGCGGCGTCGGGCCGGTTGGACAGCCTGGCGGCGCCCGCTTGCAGGACCATGACGTTGACGGCGTGCCCGACGGCGTCGTGCAGTTCGCGGGCGATCCGGGCGCGCTCCTCGGCTATCGCGGCTGCGGTGAGCTGGGCCTGGGATGCCTCCAGGTCGTCAACGGCCTGACTGAGCTGCTGCGTGCGGTCCTGGTTGCGCCGCACTGTGACCGCCACGGCCCAGCCCAACCCGAACAGCAGGAACCACAGCACGATGATCAAGGTGTCGGGGTCACCGGGACCGTAGAACGTCGAGGTGGACAGTGCCAGCGCCGCGAGGCCCACGATCGTGCCCGACACGCGCACCGGCCGGGTCAAGCCGACGGAGTAGGCGAAGAGGGGGACAGCGAGCGGGGCGTTGCTGTCGCCCTGGGTCGCGCTGGCCAGCAGGTAGAGCACGGTGGCCGCGACCAATGTCGTCACCGGGGCGCGGCGACGCACGAGCAGCAGCGCGTTGGGGCTCAGGGCGAGCAGCCACCCGGCGCCCTCGATGGCGCCGTACTGGTCGACGTAGGCGTCGCTGCGCAACGACACCACGGTGATCCAGGTGAACAGCGCCGTGATGGCGACGTCGGCGATGACCCACCGCAGCCCTGCCGGGTGCCTTCGATCGGGGTGGGTCCAACCAGTCACGTTCCGACCGTACCGCCGCGTCCGGGGGCCCGAGTCCCCCCACGGGGGGAGGTCCTGTCACCCTGCGGGAGGCCTCGACGTCGAGCGCCCAGGGGGACGACGCGAGGCTGCCCGTCGACGAGCGTGGGGGTAGACCGATCCAGGCAAAGGAGCCACTCCCATGAGCACCCACGTAGATCCCGACAGGGCCGTGACCTGCAGCGTTGATCAGGAGACGCCCACCGCTCCGGCGGCGCGCCCCGCGCCAGGCGCGCCGCGCACCGACCGTCGACTCGCCATCCTGGCGGCCGTCTCAGTGGCCACGGCGTGGGGACTGGCTGCCGGCTGGTGGACGCCGCGCGGGCCACTGACCTCGAGCGTGGCGATCTGGTCGATCGCACTGAGTGTGGCGGTCGGCGTCGTAGCCGGGTGGGCCGTGCGTAGCCGGTGGGCGATCGTCTTGGCCCCGGTCGCGTTCGCCGCAACCTTCGAGCTCGCTCGGCTGCGCGTCGACGGCCCCATGGTCGACGGCCTCCACGCCAGCTTCTACGGAGCCATCGCCCTTGTCACCGGGCGCGGCTTCCATGCCCTGCTGACCCTGCTTCCCATGGCGCTCGGTGCCGCAGTGGGCGCGGGAGTAGCCCGGTCACGAGCAGGCGGGCGGGGCGCGACGTCACATCGCCCGGCACGCGCGCTGGGGCGCACCGGTACCGTCATCGCCACAGTCGCGCTGGTTGCGCTGACGGCGGGGCTGGCGCGGCCGGCGACGACCGCCCCCATCACCACGTCCGACGGACAGCCGGTCCCAGGCTCCGTTGCCGAGCTCACCACGGTGGACGTCGAGGGTCACGAGCTCGGCCTGATGATCCGCGGAGCCAGCACCGGCAACCCGGTCATCCTCTTCCTCGCCGGAGGCCCGGGAGGCTCGGAGCTGGGGGCGATGCGACGCCATCTGCCCGAGCTGGAGAAGCACTTCACCGTCGTCACCTGGGACCAGCGCGGAGCCGGCACCTCTTACGACGAGCTGGACCCGACGGACAACGTCTCCCTCGACGGTTACGTCTCGGACACCATCGCAGTGACCAACTACCTCCGCGACAGGTTCGACACCAAGGACATCTACCTGCTCGGACAGTCGTGGGGAACCACCCTCGGCGTGCTCGCCGTGCAGGAGGCACCGCAGCTCTACCGGGCATTCATCGGCACCGGCCAGATGGTCAGCCAGAGCGCCACCGACCAGATCTTCTACGACGACACCCTCGCCTGGGCCGCCCGGACCGGCAACAACGGCCTGGCCGAGCAGCTGAAGGCTGCCGGCCCTCCGCCCTACGCCGCGATGTTCCCCTATGAGACCGCCCTGTCGCACGAGGGCGACGTCTACCCCTACGACCACCGGGGCAACTCCGAAGGTGCCGGCCAGATGTCCGAGAACCTGCTCGTGGAGGAGTACAGCCTCATCGACCAGATCCACGTCCTCGGCTCCTTCATGGACACCTTCGCGGCCCTCTACCCGCAGCTGCAGGACATCGACTTCCGCAAGACCGCCACCGACTTCGAGATCCCCATGTACTTCGTGCAGGGCGCACACGAAGCACGTGGGCGAGCCCAGCTCTTCGAGCAGTGGTACCCCATGGTCAACGCCCCGATGAAGGACGTCACCGTGCTCGATACATCAGGACACCGGCCCCTTTGGGAGCAACCCGACAAGTTCGTCGCGTACCTGGTGGGCACGGTGCTGCCCGAGACGACCCGGCGCTGACCTCGCGTCGATTGCCGCCGCCGCACTGGACAGCGAGTCCTACCCCCAAGGAGCGGCGGTCCGCGCACTCGTCGCACGGGATGTTCGCTCGTGGCGGGTCGTCGCAGTGGCTGGGTCTGCGCTGCGCGAGGCAACTCGCCGGAGGCCAGGCCGGCACCGGCGCAGTGGTCGGGGTGAGACGCCACCGCCCCCGACGCGGGGTCGGGGGCGGTGCGTTCGTCGAGCGCGGGCGTCATCGCACGATGGCGTGGACGTTGGCCCGCAGCTGCTCGCGTTGCGCCGCGGCCTGCACCTTGCGCTGCGCCTCGTGGACGCGGCGCTGGTGCATCGTGCGACGGATCTCGTGCATCCACTTCGTGTACATCTCGGTCTCCTTCGACAGGAACGGGTGGTGTTGGGTGGTGTGCCTATGCGGTCGACTCGCCCCGGCCGCGGATGCCGCGGAGCGCGACAACGCCCACGACGAGCAACGCCACGTCCTGGCCGACCATGACGCCCCACAGGGCCCCACCGTGCAGACCGCTGGTGTGCAGGAGCAGGTCGAGGACACCGTGGGTGCCGACCAGCACCCACAGCGCGTTGGTGCGCAGCCGAAGTACGGCGTACCCGAAGCCGAAGGCGGCGGCGCCGACCGCCTGCGCTGCCGTGATGGCGGCGTTCTGGCCGAAGAGGATGTTCGCGAGGTGGGAGGCACCGAACACCACTGCGGTCAGTGCCGCCGCTCGCCCGGGCCCGAGCGGGAGCGCGGCGCGCAGCATGAGCCCGCGGAACCACAGCTCCTCGTAGACGCCGGTGGCGGCGTACCCGAGGGTGAGTGCAAGCAGTGTCGCCGGGTCCGGGGCCCAGCCCCACGCGAGGGGGGCCAGCGCGACCACGACTGGCGCGGTGAGCCACCCGACCTGCCGCCACGTGCTCGGGCGCCCGGCCGCGACGGCCGCCCAGCCGGTTCGACCTGCGACGACCAGGCTCATGGCGAGCAGCACGAGCACCACCGGCAGGCGGCGCAGCAGCTGGTCGGACCCAGGAGCGACCAGCTCGACGAGGAGGGAACCGACGGCGGTCACGCCGATGGCGAGGCCGGCCAGTGCGATGGTGTCCCGGATCGGTCGAGGAGAGGCCTTCGCACGCACGGCTGGTGAGGTGGCGGCGTCGGAGATGAGGTTCATGGTGTTCTCCTGCTGATCGTCAGCAACGGGTGTCAGGCTGCGACCGGCGCCGTGCGCAGGCTGGTGCGGCGTGTCCGGACGGCGAGCGCGACGGTGCGGGCCAGCACCATGCCCAGGGCCATCACGACGAACGCGGCGGTCCAGGCGTCTGCGCCGGTGATGGCGTGGTCACGGGAGAACATCCCGACGGTGCGGGACCCGGTGCCGGTGGCCCACTCGGCGAAGGCGATGCGCCCGCCGATCATCACGAGCCACAGCGTGGCGAAGGCGGCGCCGGAGGTGGCGACGAGCTTGCCGTCGCGGTGGTGTAGGCGCGTGACGGCGCTGGCCGCGAGGCCGAACAGGACGCCGACTGCCCCGAAGGTCAGGACGAGGTCGAGGTCGTGCCCTGCAGTGGGGAGGGGGAACAGGAAGAACGATGCGGCTGCGACGACGATCACGACCGGCAGGACGAACGTGCCGAGTGCGACCTGGCGCGTTCCGAGGTTGCGCACGAGGGCCCAGGCAAGCAGGACGATCGACAGGATCCACTGAGTGGTGCTCATCGGGAGCTCCCTTCTGGTTGGTACCTCGAGCGTGCCGCGCGACGTGCTTGCCCCGCGTCGGCGGCAGAGACCGGCTGAACCGTGAACAACGGCCCTTCCCGGCCTCGGTCGGATGACGTAGTGGCGGTGGGTGATTCCCGCTGGCCGACCTAGGCCGTGAGGTACGCGGCGTCGATGGGGACGACGACGGCGACCCGAGTTCCCGTACCGGGTGCGGAGTCGATGGTCGCCGTCCCGCCCAGCCCGCCCGCGCGCTCGCGCATCGTGCCGAGCCCGAGGTGCCCGGGGTGCTCGGCGGAGGTGTCGAAGCCGATACCGTCGTCGGCCACGAGGAGCGCAACCTGCGCGGTGGTCTCGTCGATCGAGATCTCGATGTCGATGCGCCGCGGGCGGGCGTGCTTGACCGCGTTGTGCATCGCCTCGAGCGCGATCCGGTACAGGTGCTCCTCGGCGTCGGCGGGCAGCGGGAGCCTGCGCGGCGGTGTGGTGACCTCGATCGTCACCTGCTCCCGGGCGGCGATCGCCGCCGCCTGCTTGGTCAGGGCCGCGCCGAGCCCCTCCTCCGCGAGTGCCCCCGGGCGAAGCTCGAAGATCAGCGCGCGCATCTCCGCAAGAGCCCCCCTGGTCAGCTCCTGGAGCCGCGCCACCTCCGCACGCGCGAGGTCCGCCTCCGCGCCGAGCGGCTCGAGGCGTCGCTGCGCGGTGCGCGCGTGCATCGTCATGGAGAACAACGCCTGGCTGACCGAGTCATGCAGCTCGCGCGCGAGCCGCTGCCGCTCGGCGGCACCGACGGTCTCGCGCTGTTCGAGGAACAGCGCCGCGTTCTGGATGGCGAGTGCGGCGTGGTCGGCCATCGCCAGCAGGTAGTCGGCGTCGTCGTCACCGAACCGGGAGCCTGTCAGGAGGTGCACATGGAGCTCCCCGAAGAACTCCCGCCCCGAGACGAGGGGCAGCAGGACAGCGTCCTCCCACTCGGGCAGCGGCCGCGCCCAGAACGGCTGGACCGGAGCGAAGCGGGGGTCGGAGAGGGCCTCCGTTCGCGCTCCGCGCCAGTAGGTGAGCGGCTCGACATCATCGGCGGTTCGCTGGTCGACTCCGGAGGTGACGTACATGGCGTGGAAGGCCTCGGCATACCCGGGGCCGAAGTCCGGGTCCGGCACCGTGGCGAGCCGCGGAGCGTCGCTGGTCGACCCCTGCCACACGACGATGGAGCAGGCGGCGGCGGTGGTCGTGCGCAGGATCTCCGAGCGGATCTGTTCCAGGGTGGCGAGCAGTGGCTGGTCGACGGTCATCCCGGCGGCGACCCGGGTGAAGGCGCCGATCCGGGCCTCGAGGCGTTCCGTCGACTGGACCCGGTCCGTGGCGTCGGTGACGACGTCGAGCACCCCGACCAGCTCACCGTGGTCGTAGAGCGGGGCGAACACGACGTCCCAGTAGGTCGTGGTGCCGGGGATCGTGATCCGGTGCGCCGCCTGCCGCACCACGTGTCCGGCGCGGACGGCATCGAAGAGCTCGCCCACGGAAGCCTCGTTGCCGGGGATCAGGTCGCTGATGTGCCGCCCGGGGGCCGTGTAGTCGGGGCCGGCGTCGAAGTACAGCTCGTAGAAGCCGGTCCAGGTGCGGTTGCACCGCTGCAGCCGACCGTCGAGGTCGAACAGCGCCATGCCGAACGGGACCCGGTCGAAGAACAGGTCCACCATCTGACGCTCGACGGGCTCCCAGGACGGAAGGAGTGGCTCGATGACCGGCTCGGTCGGCATCGACGTGCTGCGCAGCGGTGAGGGCCGAGGCCCACGTCCGGCACCGTCGGTCACGAGGTGACGTCCGCGGCGTCGACGAGCCCCTCGCGCACCGCCCACATGGCCGCCTGGGTGCGGCTGGCCAGCCCGAGCTTGGTGAGGATGTTGGAGACGTGGGTTCGGGCCGTGCGCTCGGTGACGCCGAGTCGCCGCCCGATCTCGCGGTTGGTCCGTCCGTCGGCGACCAGCACGATGACCTCCCGCTCGCGCGGGGTGAGGTCCTCCACGGCTGACTTCGGCGCGCGCAACCCCGATGCCAGGGCGGCGGCGGCCACCGGGTCGAGCCGGACCTCGCCGGCGACCGCGGCACGGATCGCGTCGACGACATCCTGGGCGTCGGCATCCTTGAGCAGGTAGCCCGTGGCGCCGGCCTCGAGTGCAGCGCGGATGCGCGCCTCCTCGATGAAGGAGGTCACGGCGATGACGTCGATCTCCGGCCACGCCGACTTCACCCGCGCCGTGGTCTCCACGCCGCCGAGGTGCGGCATCTGCATGTCCATCAGGATGACGTCCGGCACGCCCCCACCCGCCGCGAGCACGGACAGCCGGGCGAGCGCCTCGCGGCCGTCGGAGGCCTCGCCGACGACCTCGATGCCCGGTTCGGTGCTCAGGTAGGCGTTCAGACCGGTGCGGACGATGCTGTGGTCATCCACGAGGAACACCCTGATCGGCTGTTCGTCGTCGTCGAGCGGATCCGGCGTCGGTCTTCTCGTGGATCCTGGCATCAGCCCGCCTCCTCTCCGTCGGGAGCACGCGGTGGGACCACCTCGGGCTGCTGGTGGTCCACTGCGTCATTCTGGCGCGGGCCCGCACCCGGTGACAAGAATCGGGACCGCTCGTGCGCGGCCGATCGGATGGCGGCGACGAGGACGCCCGCGTCGCCGTCCTTCTCGACGAATCGGGCTGCACCCACCGCGAGCGCGACAGCGCGCTGTGAGCCCGACATGCTCACGACGACCACCGGCATCAGGCCCGCCAGCCGTTCCACGAGCGCGGAGCGGGAGCTCGACTCCGCGGGCAGGTCGACCACGGCGACATCGGTCACCGTCGACCCCCACGTCACCAGGCGCCTGGCCTGTCCGCTGTCCACCGCCAGGCACTGGAGCTCGGTCACGTCGTCGAGCAGGTGACGTAGTGCGCTGCGCACTCGGGCGTCATCGTCGACGACCAGGACGCGAATGCGCGGTTCGCCCGTCACCGGAGCCACCGCCGGCCGGGGGACGGGTCCGCTCGCCCGGACAACGGTCACCACCGGGCCTGGGGCAGGTCCTGACGGTGCGGCTGCGACACGTGCAGGACGCTGAACCGCTCACCCGGCGTCCCGTCAGGAGCACCCTCGGCCCACAGCGTGAGTCGGACCATCAGCCAGGTGGACGGGTCGACGCCGACCACCGTGCAGTTGACGCCCGGCTGCCTCGACCGGGCCACCGTCTCGTCGGTGAGTCGGCTGGTGAGCTCGACGAGGGGCTGGCCCGGGTCGAGGCCCTCCACGGTGCGGGTGGCGGTGGTAGGGACCGATGCGTGCTCGGGGCCGTCGCAGACCGCGATGCCGTGCCAGGTCCGAACGGCAGGGCGCCCGAAGTCGGTGCTGATGCCGTCGAACCCGGGGCCGAAGAGAAACTGGTTCATGCCGGCGAGCCCGCACCACAGGTAGAAGGGGGCGTACTGGTTGACGGGCGAACCGTGGCGGCCGCGCTCGCGCACCAGGTACGCCTTGATCCCCAGGCCGGGGAACTGGTCCGTCCCGGTCCCGCGGGTCGCGACCCGGTGATGGATGATGCCCATGTCGTAGTCGGCGGGCAGGGTGATCTCGTACTGCATCAGCTGCATCTGCTGCACGTGCGCTCCTGTGGTCGGGGGTGACATGGCTAGCTCACCGGACCGGGTGGTCGTGGCCCAGCGGCTGCTCGCGGGGCAGGAACCGGTCCAGGGCGTCGATCACGAGGTCGGGCGTCTCGAGGGTGGGCATGTGCGGTGCGCCGGAAAGCTCCACATAGGTGGCGCCGCCGACGTTCTGCGCGAGGCGCTGCATGACCAGCGGGCCGGTAGAGGCATCTCGGTCGCCGCACAGGACGAGGGTCGGTCGCTCCCAGCCCTTCAGCCGGCCGTCGACGTCGAGCCTGGAGAACGCCCGCCAGGCGGCGGCGACCTGGACGGGATTCGCCCGGAGCACGCACTCGCGGGCATAGCGCACCCCCCACCGGTTCTCGGCCAGCGCCTCCGGAGAGAACCAGCGGGTGAGCGAGGTCGCGACCTGTGCGGCTGCGCCCTCGCGCTCCACCGCGGCGGCTCGCTGCTCGAAGGAGCCGAACGGGTGGTCCGTCGTGGCGGCGAGCGCCAGGGACAGCACAGCGTCGGGATGCCGTGCCGCGAACGTCTGCGCGACCGCCCCGCCGTAGGACAGCCCCACGACGTGGGCGCCGTCCAGACCCGCAGCCGTGAGCACCTCGAGCAGGTCGTCGGCCAGGACCGTCAGGTCCGCGGGCGTGGGCGCGTCGGCCGCGATGCCGTGCCCACGCAGGTCGTAGGCGAACACCCGGCGGCCCCGGGCCAGCGGGCGGATGATGGGCTCCCACATCTGCCAGGTCAGGCCGAGGGCATGGAGCAGGACGACGGGAGGGCCGGTCTCTCCCACGTGGGCGAGCGAAGTGGTGTGGTCGGGCAACGTCAGGGAGCGCATCGGGACCGGTGCCGAATCGACGGCGTCCTCGAGCACCCCGCTGACCGCGTCGAGCGCGTTCAGGGCGCGGGGGAACCCCGCGTACACCGAGGTGTGCTCGACCAGCGCACGCAGCTCGTCGGCCGTGACGTCGTGACGCAGGGCCGCCTCGAGGTGCACGCGCAGCTGCGGGTCCGCGCCACCGAGCGCAATGAGCACGGCGACGGTGGCGATCTCGCGATCGCGCCACGCGAGCCGCTGGTCGGCCAGGGGTATGCCGAACGCACCTTCGACCAGCCAGCGGTACATCTGGGGCGACTGGGCGCGTAGTGGTCGCAGACGCGGCTCCGGGTCCTGTGCGGTCAGCGACCGGAACGTCCGGAAACCGCGTTCGTGGATGGCGCTCATGGGCCCTCCTCATCGGGCATCGGCGGGCCGACCCGGTGAACCCGTGCATCGGCATCCACCAGCATGGTGCCGCCGATACTGGCGGGCACCGGTGCTCACGCCCGGAACAGGCGTGAGCATTCGCCGGGGCAGTGTCGGCCGGATGACGTACGGGCAGAACGTCCCCCGATCAGCCATTGCGCTGGCTCGCCGAGTGGCTCAGGGGCAGTGCTACGTCATCGCGCCCGACTGGCCGCCGGCCGAAGATCCCGTGGCGCCAGGGCATCCCGGCCGATGTGCCAGGCCACGGCCCGCCAGCACGCTGGCACCTGCGGATCCCACCGCCGCGCCCCCCACGAGTCGAGGAGACGACCCATGCCCGATGCCCTGCGTGATCCGAACCCACCCACCACGGCCTCCGCGCCGACGGACGACGCGCCGGCTCGTCATCCCCGCCGGTGGGCCATCTTGGCAGTCCTGTGCGTGAGCCTGTTCGTCGTCACCCTCGACAACACCGTCCTCAATGTCGCCCTGCCCTCCCTCGTCTCTGGGCTCGGCCTCTCGGCTCCCCAGGTGCAGTGGGTGGTGGACGCCTACTCCTTGGTGTTCGCGGGCCTGCTCCTCACGGCAGGGAGCATCGGGGACCGCTACGGAAGGCGGCGCGCCCTTCTCACCGGACTCGCCGTGTTCGGTGCCGGTTCGGCCGCTGCCGCGCTGACCGCGTCCGCCTCCTCGCTGATCGTGGCGCGGGGAGTCATGGGAGTCGGCGGCGCCCTGTTGATGCCGGCCACCCTCGCCATCGTGATGCACGTCTTCGAGGCCGACGAACGGCCGCGGGCGATCGCCGTGTGGGGTGGTGTCTCGGCGCTCGGCGTCTCGGCCGGCCCTGTCCTGGGCGGCCTCCTGGTCGAGAGCTTCTGGTGGGGCTCGGTGTTCCTGGTCAACGTCCCGGTCGTGCTGCTGGCGATCGTCGGCGCGCTCACCCTCGTCCCCGAGTCACGACGCGGCGACGCGCCACGCCCCGACCTGCTGGGTGCCCTGCTCTCATCCGCCGCCATCGTGGCCGTCGTCTGGGCCACGATCCAGGTACCCGAGCACGGCTGGGTCAGCGTGCCCGTCCTCGCCAGCGGCGGTACAGCCCTGGTCCTCGCCGGCGGTTTCGCGTCCTGGGAGCGACGGTGCGCGGCGCCCATGCTGCGAATGTCGCTGTTGCGCTCACGTCAGTTCATCGGTGCCGGCTCGGTTGGCGTCCTGCTCATGTTCAGTCTGGCCGGCGCCACCTTCGTGCTGACCCAACACCTGCAGCTGACCCTGGGGCTCTCCCCGCTCGACGCCGGTGTCCGCACCCTGCCCGTCGCCGTCGCCATCTTCTTGACGTCTCCGCTCTCACCCGGGCTCGCCTCGACCGTCGGGAACAACCGCGCCGTGGCAGCCGGCCTCGCCCTGCTCGCGATCGGACTCTCGGTGGTCGGGCTCACCGCCGCGCGCGAGGAGTACTGGCCCGTCGCGCTCGGGAGCCTCTTCCTCGGCGCCGGCATCGGCCTGGCCATGGCGCCGGCGAGCTCCGCGCTGATGAGCTCGTTCCCACGCGACCACGCCGGCGTGGGGTCCGCAATGAACGACACGTTCCAGGAGCTGGGCGCGGCACTGGGAGTGGCCGTCCTGGGAGGAATCGCCACCGCGACCTACCGGTCGGGCCTGCCCACCTCGGTGCCGGAGGTCGCCCGGGGGAGCTACGGGGCAACGCTGGCGCTGGCTCGCGGGGAGGGCTCCGCGGGCTCCGGGCTCGCCGCAGCGGCTCGATCGGCGTTCGACCTCGCGGTGCAGCACAGCCTGGTCGGAGGGAGTGTGACGGCGCTGCTGGGAGCCGTCGTCGGTCTGGCGGTGCTTGCGCGTCGGGCGGTACCGGTCGACCATGCGACCACCAGGTGAGCGCATCAGCGACCGCTGCCTGAGCGGCTACGTGCTCATGGGGGAGCCGACGAGGCGAGCGGCACCCGTACGGTGACGGTGCAGCCAGCACCCACCGTGCTGTGCACCGTCAGGTCGCCGCCGACAGCGGACGCTCGGTCGCGCATCGTCGCCTGGCCCAGATGACCACCGGCCACCGAGCCAGGGTCGAACCCGCGGCCGTCGTCGCGCACCACGATCGTCAGCTGCTGCGCGTCGTCGTCCACGGTCACGTCCACCGCCGCGGTCGCCGCGCCTGCATGCTTCACGGTGTTGTTGAGCGCCTCGAGAACCAGACGGTACAGGTGCTCCTCGGCGCGACCGTCGAGCGGGAGACGTGCGGCGGGGCCATTGACCGAGATGGTGAGGCCTTCGCGGGCGTTGATCGCCTGCGCCTGGCGGGTGAGGGCCGCGACGAGACCGTCGTGCTCCAGGGACCCCGGTCGCAGCTCGAAGATGAGCGCGCGCATCTCGGCGAGGGCACCCCGAGCCAGGTCCGACAGCGTTGTGAGGCTGACCGCGAGGGGGTCTCCCGGGGGGACGCCCCGGGCGGCGAGACGCCGCTCGGCGGTGCGCGCGTGCAATGTCATCGAGAACAGCGCCTGGCTCACCGAGTCGTGCAGCTCGCGGGCGAGCCGCTGCCTCTCGACGAGCGTGGCGTGCGACTCGGCCTGTCTGAAGAGCCGCGAGTTCTCGACCGCAACCGCCGACTGGTCGGCGATGGCGTGCAGGAAGGCCCGTTCGTCCACGTCAACCTCACGGTCAGCGGTGACGTAGAGCAGGAGACACCCGACGCACCGGCCGCGTGCGCCCAAGGGCACCACCACGGTGTCCTCGAACGTCATCCCCACCCACATCGGGTGCAGGGGTGCGTAGCCGGGGTCCTGCTCAGCCCGTGCGCGGAAGCCACGGATCACGGTCACGTCGCTGGCCGTGGTGACGTTTCTTATCGGCGAGTCCACACCGAGGGCGTAGGCGGCCTCCACCCCTTCGCGGTAGCCGTCGGGGAGCCCGTCGTCGCCGTAGGCCGACAGGTCGCGCAAGTCCTCGTCCTCCCAGACGACGACCGCAGCCGCCTCGGCACCGGTCGCCGACCGGACGCTGCGGGCAACGCTGCGCAACGTCCCCTCCAACGGGTGCTCGAGGGTCATCGCGTCGGCGATCGCGGTGAACGCCTCGATCCGTCGCTGCAGCTGCCCGTGGGCCAGGACCGCCTCACTCGCCTCGATCCCTTCGGTCACGACGACCCACCGGCGTGCATCGGCGGGACAGGCACCTCGTCCCACAGCGTGCCCGCACCGTCGGTGGCCACCGGACGTGCGGCCGGGCGCACGACCTCGTCTGCGAGGACGCGCTGTATCAGCAGCGCCAACACATCCGCCTGGTCTGCCATCAGCTCGAAGATGCCCCTGTCCGGCGCCACCCGGGGCCCGGTGGCGCCCTTCTGCCGCTCCATGTCCGGCTCCCCGGCTCGCTGCGCTGCACCTGCTAGCGGGGGAGTCTGTCACGGACGACAGACGCGCGTCGACACCTCTGACACCTGGCGACGGAGCCCCCAGAATTCGTCGATCGTCTTCAACTGGGCCCCGCGTCGACCCACCCGGGGGAATCCGCGCAGAGGGGTTCCTACGTCATGCGGCCGAGCGTCTCGCGGCACAAGCGCAGACCGTGACCTGGTCGAAGCGCCGACGCGGCCCCGAGTTGGCCGGGGACATGCTGGTCGGGCAAGCAGGCCGTCCTCGGACGGCCCCGACTCCGTCGAAAGGCGCCTCGTGTCGCACGCCAGCACCCTCCCCCACGGGTCACCGAGCCTGTTCCGGGCGCGAGCCTTCGTCCTGCTGGTCGGCTACACGGCACCCCTGCCGCACATCGACGCGCTCCTCGTCACGCATCGAGCCTGGCTGGACGGGCACTTCGCCGACGGAACGTTCCTCGTGTCCGGTCCGCAGGTGCCTCGCGTCGGTGGCGCAATCCTCGCGACTGCCCCATCACGCGCACGGATCGAGGACATCGTCGCCACGGACCCTCTGGTCCGGGCCGGTGCCGCCTCGTACCACGTGGTCGAGTTCGCACCGACCCGTGGGCCGTACGCCGCCACGGCGTGACCGGCCCGCGTTCGCGGCGCCGCAGGCACATGTCCACACGGCACAGGAAGGTTCCCCCGCCATGACGATCATCCGCCCTCGGGACTTCACGGCCGACCGCGCGTGGGGTGCCCTACCCCTGGCCGAGATGAACGGCATCACCACGCGACTGCACTGGACCGATCAGCCGTACCAGTGGCACGTGAACGACGGACAGGAGGTCTTCGTCGTGCTCGAGGGAAGAGTCGCGATGCGCCATCGACGCGATGGGGCCGAGATCGTGACGATCCTGGCGGTCGGCGACATCTTCGTCGCGTCGGTCGGAACCGAGCACGCCGCCTCGCCACTTGGCGAGGCACGCGTCCTGGTCGTCGAGGCCGCGGGGAGCATCTGACGTCCGACGTCACCCACGGCCCTACGATCCCATCCATGAGATCCGGTGCAGGCAAAGACTTTGCGGGCAGGTCGCACTCGTGACGGGTGGTTCGTCCGGCATCGGCCCGGCAACCGCGCGAGCGTTCCTCGATCAGGGCGCCGCTATAGCCATCTGCGGCCGCTCAGCACCACGCGGCCAGCAGGCCGTCGAGGCTCTGAGTGCTCACGGCGACGTGGAGTTCTTCGCCGCGGACGTCACTGAAGCCGCTTCGCCTGCCGAACGACAGGCACACGAAGACCGCTACCGATCGATGATCGCCATGCGTCGCATCGGCGAGCCGAGCGGGATCGCCGACGCGGTGCTCTGGCTCTGCTCCTCCCGCTCCTCGTACGCGACCGGTCAGGTCATCACCGTCGACGGTGCGTTGGGCCTGTAGAGCCGACAACGAGCGAGGCGGGTGTCTGCGTATCGGGCTACGCGGTGGTGCGGGGCGGCGGCTTCGGACCACGACGCCCACGTCACTTCATCCCAGTGGAGCTGCGGTGACGATGATGTTGTCGCGGTGGCTGCGCAGTTCGGGCAGGTACTCTCCGCCGCACGTGATGTGAACGCGGGTCTTGCCGATGGCAGGAAGGACCCAGCCGCTGATGAGGTGAGCGGTGGAGTGACTGGGTCGACACAAGCGCATCCGCGAGAAGCCCTGGAACGGAAGACAGGGTATGTCCGCTCTCCCGCTGCAGTTCTCCATCCCCTCCGTCGACGTGCCGCCCGAGAAGGCCCGTTCGCTGCGGAGCTTCAACGCCGCCATGGGCACGGTGCATCTCGTGTCGGGCGTGGCCATGGTGGCGCTGAGCACGGACTTCACCCTGCCCGTCTCGGTCTTCGCCCTCGGCGGCCCGCCGGGGACACCGCTCGAGGACGGGACGCTGTCCGGCATCCTGAACGTCCCACTCGCCTGGGCGACGGCGAGCTTCCTTTTCCTGTCCGCGGTCTTCCACTTCGTGATCGCGTCGCCGTGGGGCTTCCCGCGATACGTGCGAGAGCTCGAGCGGGGCCGCAACCGGTTCCGGTGGGTGGAGTACTCGCTGTCCTCGACCCTGATGATTGTCCTGATCGCGCTCGTCACGGGGATCACCGACCTGGCGGCGCTGATCGGGATCGCGTTCGCCAACATCGCGATGATCCTGTTCGGCTGGCTGATGGAGGTCTCCAACAACGGCCTCATGCACGGGCGGGACCAGGCATCCGCACGCGGGCAGCGAGCATGGTGGACCCCGTTCTGGTTCGGCTGTGTCGCCGGGATCGGGCCGTGGCTGGCGATCGGCCTGTACCTGTGGGCGACGATCCTGGTGCTCGACGGTCAGGGACCTCCCGGTTTCGTCTGGGGCATCCTGATCAGCCTGTTCGTCCTGTTCAACACCTTCGCGCTCAACCAGTGGCTCCAGTACCGCCAGCTGGGGCGCTGGCGCGACTATCTCTTCGGAGAGTGGCAGTACGTCATCCTCAGCCTCGTCGCGAAGTCCGTGCTCGCGTGGCAGATCTTCGCGAACACCCTGATTCCCTGACCTGGTGGTCTCGCGACCGAGTCCCAACTCCGACAGCCGCTGGCGCTTCTTGACGCTCACCGGCTCGAAGACGGGCCGCACGCGGCGATGAGCGTCGCACCTCGGCCCCGCCGGTGCGCCGGGTGCGCCCTCACCCACCTGTGGTTCGAGTCGGCCACGGGGTCAGGCACGCCGACGAACCGAGCCAAGACGGCCGAGCCGAGTGATGGCAATGGGCCAAGCGCTGAGGGGACGTGCGCAGGCAGTCACAACGGTGATGGACAGGCAAGAGCGCCGGTGGGATTCTGAGAGGGGTTCCGCCTGAGCGGGCGGGGCGTGAAGGGAGCCAGTCATGTTCTGGTGGGCTGTGGTCATCGTTCTCGTCGCCTTCCTTGTCGTCGTGACCTTCATGGAAAATCGGCGAGGCACGAAGGCCCCGTTCAAGGGTCAGGATCGGCATCTGAACGCCCCAGACAGGCGTGGGGCCAGCGGTGGCGAGCAGGGGTGGGGCAGCGGCGGCTGAGAGATCCTCGATGATGCGAAACAGTTCGACTGCCGCCATCCGGCGTTGTGACGCAGACCGACCGCAAGGCTGAGTAGGAGGTCACGCGGCGTGTGACCTACCGATCCCTTGCCGGGACCGCTGGCGTCGCGCGCGGTTGGTTGATCACCAGTGGTGTGCGACGTCGATCACGAGTCGGCTGCGGTTGGTCGACGGGTCGTAGAGCGTGAACACGCGGTGCGGGAGGCGGGCTCGCACGCCGAGCGCGATGGTGGTGTGGCCCTCGAAGGAGTCGGCCCACTTCACCTCGCGGAAGGTCCTGAACCCGGCGACCGACGGCATCGTCGGCGCGCTCGTTGCCCCCTTGTAAGCGACGACCGCGAGTTGCGCACCTCCGGCGACCGGAACGGGGAAGCCGGATCCTTGGGAGCGGACGGTGCTCACGTAGCGCACGTCGAAGCCCGGTGCACGTCCGGTCATGTCGAGGACGAGCCGGTCGAAGCACGCGTGGCGACCGGCACGAACGCCGTCGAGGCGACCACTCGTCAGGGGTGCGGAGGTCTTGGCGAGCGATCCCCATGTGATGCCGCAGTACGGTGCGGCGGTGGCGGTCCCGGCGCCGGAGGCTGCCGGGGCGGCAATCAGTGCTGCGCCGGCGGCGAGGGCGGCGATGGCGCGGGCACCCCTGCGGGCGCGGCTCGGGATGGTGGTCGAAGCGATGGTCATGGCGGTTCCTCTCTCGGGACGGACACTGCTATGACGCCTGAGTGCGGTCGGTGGTTGACGGACCGTCTGGGTTCGTCGGCAGGAGGGATGTTGGGCCCGCGAGAGTGGTCAGCTACTCGCTAAGTTGCTGGCCACTGCCTGCCTGGTAGGTCACTTCCCCAGGTCAGGGGGCTGCGGCGAGTACCACGACGATAGGGTCGCCGACGACACTCCGTGTCAACCGGGACGGGGTCCGGGGCGTCAGGGGAGCATGACAATGACAGCCGTGGACCCTCGCAGTGAGGCGGACGACGCGATCAGCGGGCTGTACGCCGTCCACGCGCGCGGCCTGGTCCGGCTGGCGTGGTTGCTCCTCCACGACGTCGGGGACGCCGAGGAGGTCGTCCAGGACGCGTTCGTGGCTCTGTACCGCCGGTGGTCGGCGCTCGAGGCACCGGCCAGCGCGCCGGCGTACCTGCGCCGGGCCGTCGTCAACGGCGCTCGCTCGGCGCTGCGGCACCGGGGGGTCGTCGGGCGGCACGCCGCCGCGGTGCGTGCCGAGGCAGCCACGACCGCGCCCGGCGCCGACACGGTGGCCGCCGGTGCTGCCGAGCGCGCCGCAGTGCTCGCGCGCCTCGCCCGACTCCCACGGCGCCAGCGCGAGGTGCTCGTCCTGCGCTACTACCTCGACCTGTCCGAGCACGAGATCGCCGACACCCTCGGCATCTCGCCCGGCTCGGTCAAGAGCCACGCCCACCGCGGGCTCGCCGCGCTGCGGGCCGGACAGGAGCTGTGATGGACCGGATGCCCGAGACCGAGGACCTGCTGCGCGCGGCACTGCGCGAGCGCGCCGACGTCCTCGACCCCGCCGACCGGCTCGAGGACGTCCTCGCGGCGGCCGGCGCCCCCAGCGGGCGGCGGTGGTGGCTGTCGGCGGGTGCCGCGGCCGCTGCGGTCGCCGCGGTGGTGGCCGGGGCGTGGCTGGTCCGGGGCCCGCTCGAGGATCCCGCCCGCACTGTCCCCGCCGTGACCGCCACGACCGCCCCCACGACCGCCCCCACCCCCGTCCCGAGCCCCTCCGGCAGCCCCTCCGGCAGCGGGCCGTCGCCGTCCCCGAGCGCCACCGCACCCGCGATCGAGTCGGCCCTGCCCGTCTACGTCGTCGTCCCCGAGGTGCCCGGCGACCCGGGCAGCGGCTACGGCCTGGCCCGGCGCTGGGTCACCCTCGCCGCGCCCGACGAGGACGCCACCCGGGTCCGGGCGGCCGTCGACGCCTCGCTCGGCGCCCCGGTCGAGGGGGTGGACCCGTCCGCGTGGGCCGGGGTCGACGTCAGCGCGGTGACCGTGACCACCGACGGCGTGAGCGTCGAGGTCAGCGCCGCACCACGCCGGACCGGTACCGCGGCGGACGACCTCGCGCTCGCCCAGGTCGGGTGGACGGCCCAGGCCGTCCTCGGGCGGGGGAACGTGCCCGTGACGGTCACGACCGGCGGGAGCCCGCTCGGCGTCGTCACCCGCCCGGCCACCGACCAGTGGTACACGGTGCTCACGAACGTGTGGGTCACCGCCCCCACCCCCGGGGAGCGCCTCCCCGCCGGCTCCCCGGTGATAGTCAGCGGCCAGGCCTCGGTCTTCGAGGCGGCGCTGACCTGGCAGCTCGAGCGGGACGGCACCGTGGTCGACCGCGGCTCTGTCACCGCATCCGCCGGGGCACCCGCCTGGGGCGACTACACGATCGACCTCGGCACCCTGCCCAGCGGCGGGTACACCATCCGGGTGCGTTCGCTCAGCCCCCGCGACGGGGCGGTCGACGCCGAGGACGTGGTGTCGTTCACCGTCCGCTGACGTCAGGCGTCCTCAGCGCCAGCGCGACACGGCGTTGAGGACGGCCAACGCCGCCGGCCGGCGCTCGTGGCGCGCAGCACGGTGCGAACCAGCCGGACCGTCCGGACACCCGCGGCCGTCTACGCGGACGTGCAGATCTTCCGGGCGTCAGCCCCACTCACCCCGCGTCCAATGGTTGGGCCGACTTGGTGCGAGCCACAACACCGGTTGATGGATGTCCTCGAGGGGCTCGAGGGCGACGTCGCCACCTGAATGGATGCTTCGCTCGTGCTGTGCTCGGCCATCACGGCGAACGCAGTGCGTTGTCGAGGTCGGCGATGAGGTCCTCGGTGTCCTCGAGCCCCACGGACATCCGCAAGAGCGACTCGTGTGGACGTGCGGAGGCTTCGACGGGGCGGTGGGTGAGCGATGCCGGGTGCTGTAGCAGCGAGTCGATGCCACCGAGTGATACCGCATGGGTGATCAACTGGAGCGAGTCGGCGACGCCGCGCGCAGCTTGTCCGCCGCCGAGCACGTCGAAAGCCAGCAGGCTTCCCGGCCCCGCCTGCTGCTTGCCCAGCAATCCCATCGGGTCGGCGCCAGGCAGGCTCGGGTGGTGCACGGCGGTGATCGCCGGGTGGTCGTTGAGCCAGGCTGCGATCTGGGTCGCGGTGCGTTGTTGTGCCTCGACGCGCAGCGGCAACGTGGGCAGCCCGCGCAGCAGCAGGTAGGCGGCCAGCGGGTGGAGCAACGCGCCGGTGATGGCGCGCACCGCACGCAGCCTCACGGCCCAGCCCCCCTCGCAGGCCACCACTCCACCGACCACGTCGCCGTGGCCTCCAAGGAACTTGGTCGCGCTGTGCAGCACCAGGGCAGCGCCGTGCTGGGCGGGTCGCTGGAGCACCGGGGTCGCGAACGTCGAGTCGACCAGCACGGGCACCTCGCCGGCCTGCGCCACGACGTCGGAGATGTCGATCAGCTCCAGCGTCGGGTTCGCCGGCGTCTCGCAGATCACCAGCCCCGTGTCAGGGCGGATCGCTGCAGCGATCCCGCCCGGCTCGGCCCAGGTCACCTCGGTGCCAAGCAGGCCGGTCGCCAGCAGGTGGTCCGTGCCGCCGTACAGGGGGCGCACGGCCACTACGTGCGGTTGGCCCTCGCGCAGACACGACAGCAGGACCGCCGTCAGCGCCGCCATCCCGCTGCTGAAGGCGACCGCCTCTGCAGTTCCCTCCAGCGTGGCCAGCGCCGACTCGAACCGCGCGACCGTCGGGTTCCAGAGCCGGGCGTAGACCGGGCCGCCCTCGGTGGGGTGCCCACCGAAGGCCATCGACTCATACGATGCGCCCGCGACGTCCACGTCGCCGAGCGGATAGGTGCTCGAGAGGTCCAGCGGCGGAGCGTGGACGCCCAACCCGACAAGGTCGAGCCTGCCCGCATGAACGGCAGTCGTACGAGGCCCCGAGAACTGCATCGCGTGTCCCATGCGGATAAGCGTGAGTGATTCTTGCGCGATACAGTGCGTTCATCGCACAGGATTCGATTCCGCGCGCATGTCGCGTGGTCCATCACCGACACGTGGGGAAGGAGGCATCGATGGCGAAAGATCGTTCAACGGCGACACGCCCGGCGCCGACCGAACTCGACGACGTCGACCTCGCCCTGCTGCGCACCCTGAGCCACGATGGCCGCACCCCGAACGCGGACCTGGCTGCAGCTGCAGGGGTCGCGCCCTCGACGGCGTCGCTGCGGACCCGGGCACTGCGCGCCCGAGGCGTCCTGCGCGCAACCCACGCCGACATCGACCCGGCGGCGGTGGGCCGGCCGCTGCAAGCCCTGATCGCCGTCCGGTTGCACGGTCACACTCGAGCGCACGTCGACGCCTTCCAAGCCCTCGCCCCTGCGCTGCCCGGCGCCCTGCACGTCTTCCACGTCGCAGGGCAGGACGACTACCTCATCCACGTGGCCGCCGCCGACGCCGACGCGCTGCGGGCGCTGATCCTCGACCACATCACCAGCCACCCCGCCGTGCGAGCAACCCAGACCCACCTCGTGTTCGAGCACCTTCACGGCGTGGGACTGCTCAGCCCCTGACCGAACCTGCAACGTCTGCACCGATCCACTCCCGCCAGCCCGCCCTCACGATGATGGACCCCGCAGACAAGCGGACTTCCACACCCAGTGGCCCGGCCCCCAGAACGGCATTCGGGGCGGACAGGCGGCGCAGAGACTGTGCCCGGCCTCACTTCATCGCTTTCACCGCTGTCGTCCTCCAGCAAACGATGTGGACTCAACCTCGGCGCGCGAGGTTAGCCTGTCTGAGTGGCCTCTGCGCTCAACACCATCGGCGCGTACCTTCTTTCGACGCCTCGGCTTGCGCGAGCGCCGATCTGGCTCTACCGGCACCGGTTGGGCTGGCTGATGGGTCCGCGTGTTCTGATGCTGGAGCACCGTGGACGTACGTCGGGAGTGCCGCGGTTTGTCTGCCTCGAGGTCGTCGACCGGCCCAGTGCCAACGTGATCATCGTTGCGAGCGGATTCGGCGCTCGGGCTCAGTGGTACCGCAACCTGCTGGCGGACCCCACCTGCCGCGTCAGCGTCGGATGGAACAGCGGCCTGCCTGCTCGGGCTCGCCTGATGTCCGACGGCGAGTCTTCCGCCACGCTGGTGCGGTACCAACAAGGCCACCCCCGGGCGTGGCGCAGGCTGCAGGGCGTCATCGAAGAGGCGGCGGGCCAGCCCGTGATCGGTCTGCCCATGGTTGAACTGCAGCTGCGGCCCTGATGAGGAGTGCAGTCCCACTCGGCGCAGCTGACCCGCAGTGAGCGGTGTCGGACGAGTGCGACCACTGAAACCGGCGTGCTCGTCCCGCAGGCGTGTCGCGGCGGGAGGACGTGGGCAGTACGGCTGGTCTGGCGCATGCCGAATCTCCGCATCCGGCGATGAGACACCCCAGCGCCAGCTTTGACCAGGCTCACCGAAGGGGGCAACGGAGCGAACTTGCTTCCATCGAATTGCCAACGGTGCAGTGCGTCCGGCCGGGCTGCCCATCCAAGGCTGTCCAAGGACGCTGGATCTTTAGCGGCCGCGTATCGTGTCGCGCGTGTTCTGGCCCTCACGCCGTTCGAACTTGCTGGTTAGGAGGGCCTCGAGCTTGTCCGTGGCGCCTTGGAGCGCTTCGCCGAGAGTCGCAGCGTGATGGTCCACGGTGACGGGGTCCATCCCCGCAGGTCGGGCCTCGATCAGACAACGGAAGTCGTCCCCTGTCGAACGGCCAGCGCTTTCGTTGCGGAGATGGACCTCGACCCGCGTCAAGCGATCCTCGAACCTCGCCAGGGCACCCCCAAGGTCCGCTTCGGTCCGTTCGATGAGGGCCGCGCTGCCCTCGACGTTCTTGTCGGTGTTGACCTGGATCTTCATTGGATGTCTCCTGACCGGCTCGTTCCTGAGCCTCGAATGGGGCTACATCAGCTGTGCATGCGATGGTCACCGGTGCGAAGAGTCACGGTCCTGCCGCAGTCCGTCTTCCAAGCCGCGAGCAACGCCTCCTCAACTCCCGCGGACCGGGTTCGTCTACAGTGTCTCAGCCCATCGGTGGATCGACGCTAGGTGAGCGCGCCGAGCCCTAGCCAGCTACGGGTGCGAGCGAGAGGCGCCTGAGTGGGCGTCTGGCGGCGATGAGACTCGCAGTGAGCAGTCTCCGCTGTCACGAGTTCGTGACGACCGATTGGCGATGTGACGCATCGCGGCACCGCAAGGCGGCGAGATGCTGCGAGCGGCCTCCGTCCTCATCGGCCGACGCTGCCTTGGCACCTGTCGCACGGGACCGGGCCGCCGGCGGGTGACTCAGCAGCTCCCCGCCTCACCCGAGATAGAGGACGACCAACAGGGTCACGAGAAGGTTCGTGGCGAGTAGGGCGATGGCCACGCCAGTCGTGAGTGGCTTGCCGAGCCAGGCCCTTTCCGACTCGCGTTGGCGCTTGTAGCCGTCCTTGTCGATGCTGGTCATGCCTCCACCTCGTCGTGTCGCCCTACCGGTATGCACGCATCCTCACAGGGGGAGGCGGAGACCGGACCCCACTTGCGGGAACTCCCAGCCAGGACGGCGAACTGGCGGCGGCCTGACGCGGGGGCTGCCCGCGGGCAGCCCCCGCAGCGAACGAGTTCCTGGGGAGGTCGGCTAGGTGATTGGCCGATTGACTCGACCCGACGTGGCCGCGAGGGCGGCGACGGTCGCGGCCGAGCACAACGTTCGGGTCACCGCTGCCGTCATCCCAGCCGGGTCGGGGATCGAGTCCATGGTGTACGTCATCGGTGGTTCCTGAGGATGGCGTGGGTCGCGTCCCCGCGTCACAGTGACATCGCGTCAGGTCACCATCGGATCGGGCCAGATGGACATCGTTGCCAACACCAAGGGACGGCCACAGGGGCGGGTAAGGTCGAGGACACTTCGACGACGAGGAGGCCGTGATGGACTGGTGGGGATGGATGATCCTCGTTGTGGTCCTGCTGGTGGTGCTCGTCGCGGCCGTGCTGGTGATCCAAGCCCGTCGGCGCCGGGGCGGCGTAATCATCGGGTCCAAGAGTCCTGGCCGTGGTGAGCGACGATGAGGCTGATGCGAACCTCCGAGATCACCCAGCGTGCGGTGGTCTCGATGGCCGGTGAGGACATCGCCCAGATCAAGGACGTCGTATATGCCGCCGACGGCGGCTCGGTCAGCGGGTTTACGCTGGCCGGCCGTGGTCTCTTCGCCGGGCCCCTGAAGGAGTTCCTGCCCTGGGCGGGCGTCTCCGCTTTGGGCGCGGACGCGGTGATGGTCCGCGACGAGAGCGTGCTGGCGTCGGCCCCCTCGATCCTCGAGCTGTCCCGGGGCAGTGCGGGGTCCGCCGGTGACGTCCTCGGCTCTCAGGTGCTGACAGAGGAAGGTATCGGGCTGGGCACGGTGCACGACGTCGTCGTATCCGTCGACGTCACTGGTGGCGAGCACTGCGACGTCGTCGGCTACGAGGTCGAGGCGTCCGAGGGGCTCGGTACTCAGGGCCAGATGCTGCTGATCCCGCTGCCCGACACGATGGCCGCCTCTGGCGAGCACCTCATCGTGCCTGGCAGCGTGAAGGATTTCGTCGGTCACGACCTGGCCGGGTTCGGCGCGGCCGTAGACCGGTTCCGTGCCCACCTAGAGATTTCCCGACCATGATGTTCTCGGCCGCCAAGGGGCACAAGGTCGTGGACACCAGCAGCGCCAACACCGTGGGCACGGTGAGCGGGTTCCTCGTCGAACCCTCGACCCACTTGATCGTCGCGCTTCGGGTCAAGAACACCGAGACGGGCGAGGTCATCCGGTGGCGTGACATCACCGCCTTCGGCAGCGAGGCCGTCACGGTCCCGCGGGCCGATGTGGTCACGGACACCGATGCCGACCTGGAGGGATTGGGAGCCAAGGCCCGCAAGCTGATGAAGAAGCGCGTCCTGACCAGCTCTGGCGATGAGCTCGGCACTGTCAAGGACATCGACTTCGACACCGAGACGGGCGCCCTGACGACGTTCCTCCTCGACGGTGCACCGGACGTCGCGGCCGACCGCCTCATCGGGGTCGGGTCCTACGCCGTGGTGGTCCGCGCAGAGCCTCACGGCTCCTGACGCACAAGCGCCAGTCCTCAAAGACACAGCCCGTAAAGGTTGCCACCAAGACCTCCACTGCGGACAACTTCGAGGTCCCGACTCCACGACCGACGTACTCCGCAAGAGCTGCGTGCTCACTCCCGAACCCCGAGCCCTCGGGGGCCTCAGGCGGGCGAATTTACGTGGGTTCCATGCCGATCACTTGGTTGCGTGACAGTTGCGTCCGGACGCGGCCGTTGAGGCAGCTGGTGCCGGTGCTCCTGCTGGCGAAAAGACGAGCGGGAGATAGCGCCCGCTCCCGCCGGGACACGCCGGTTGAAGGCGCACACAGGCCGGGCAGACCGCCTTGGTATTGCCGAACGGATCTGGCCACGAACAACTGAAGGCGGCCGGCGCCGGCCATCTGCTTGTGGCCGGCGCCGGGGGCCTTGATGTGCCTCAGCCTCGAGTGCGTCCCCGTCGGGCGGGCAGCGTGGAGGTGTCCAAGTCCTGGCCGATGGTCGCCTTTCCCGGATAGCCCAGCTGGGCAAGGCTGTCAAGGCGCCACCGTTGGACGTCTACCTTTTCGGCGCCGAGGTCGGCGTAGTGCAAGCAGTACCGCCAACAGCTCGCAGCACTTGACGCGCTCTACGCCGCCGAGGTCGCCCGTGCACACGCCAATCCCGAGGCCGAGGGCGCATGGGCTAGATCGGTGGAACTCCTGGCTGGCTCCGGACTGCCATGGCACGAGAGCTACGCGTGCTGGCGTGCGGGACAGGCACTCCTGCGCAGCCGCCCGGCTGGGGTTGAGCGTCGCGAGGCCGCGAAGATGCTGCGGCGAGGCCACGAGGTGGCCCGCAGGTTGGAGTGCCACCCTGTCCAGGAAAGCATCGAGGCGCTGGCTCGCGCGGCGCGGATCTCGTTGTCTACGGTCGCCGCGGGCGGGGTCACCGCCGACGGAGGGGACCGATACAGAGTGCTGACGAAGCGAGAGCAGGAAGTCCTCTCACACGTTGTCGCCGGACGCACCTACGCCGAGATCGCCAGCGGGCTCTTCCTGCGCGAGAAGACGGTGAGCACACACATCACCAACATCCTGCGAAAGACCGGGACGGCAAACCGTGTCGAACTCGCTGACTGGGCCCAACGAGGGCGCGGGGTAGTGCCGTAGAGCACCTCCTCAGCGGCACGATGAGCTGCTTTGGGCTCATCAATGGGTCTCACAAGTCAGTCGCAGGAGCCAGCGAGCCGCTGGCGCTGGTCCTGCAGCGCGAGTACATCGACGAGATGCCCGACGGCACCTATCGGCACGTCAGCCACGAACGTGTCACCGAGTGGCCAGTCACCTTGCTGAGCCGCCCTCGCCGAGACGCACGAACGATCCCGGACTTCATGGCCGCCGATGCGCCGCCGAACCGGGTCGACATCCTCCGAGGGGACGCCCCCGACATACGACCTAAACGCGGCAGATCTGGATGGCTGTGCCGTCCAAGAAGCCTGCTGCATTCCGCCGCCAGACGGCCTCCTTGGATGGCGGCGACCTACGGAGGCCGGCTGGATGGAGTCGGCCTGGGGCGCGGTGCCGGCATTACTGCTGGTCCGTTTCCCCGGGCCGCTCGCAGGCATCTGAGCCTCGGGGTCTTGTTGGCTCTTCGTCGCCTCGGGATCCGTTGCCCAGAAGAGGTATCCGTACTCGGTTTCGATGACGCCGAATGGGCTGAAGTCGTCTCTCCACCACTCTCGGTGGTGCGGCAGCCGGTGTACGAGATCGGCTCCAAAGCGTGCACTCTCCTGCTCGACCGCATCGAAGGGAAGACAAGGCGCCCGAGTCAACACCGACACAAGGGCACGCTGGTCGAAAGGGAGCCAACGGCTGCTCCGCGCTTGGCAGTAAGCAGAGCAACCACATTCTCCCACCGCTAGGCAGCGGAACTGAGTGACGTGCGCCGGTCCCGGCGAGAGTGCTCGGCGACGTCCGCTTGGCGGCGATGTGCACTGAGCGCCGGCGGATGCCCAGCTGCCCTCCTGGTTGCTACACGAGTAAGCCGGGGCGAACCTGCCTGGAAGGCTGCGCCGCGCCTGCGGCTTGAAAGAGCCGACGTCGACCAGCCGTTCCTGAGCGAGCGACTCATTCGTCGAGGGGTTGCGCAACGCGGTCTACGCACCCCGTGACAGGAACAGTGGCGGGTTGCTCGCCTGTTGCTATGAGCCGTCTGGGGCGGCGCCCGGTACCGTGGCACATGGCCACCTTCTACAGGTATAGCGAGCGCGTGGGGGATATCAGTGGCTTTGCCATCTGGGCCCCGGCTTACAGACGAGAATATGAGGTCGACGCGGGAGAGTCTGCGAAAGCCCTGGGACTCGTCATCGGATCAGATCCGAGCGGCCTGTGTCGCCTCTCCCCTAGTACGTTCTCAGGCTCCGCACACGGGGAGTGGGGGATTTGGGTCCCTGCCCAACTGCAGACACGGTTCGAATCGGAGTTCGTGAGCCACGACCATGTCCTGGTGGACGGTTGACCGACTGGGGACCGCGTCTGCGCCCATCACCGAGGGTTGCGCGGTCAGCACGGCGCGCCATGGGTTGACTGAGGCAGTTGCGGCGCTGAGACGCACCCGATGATCGGGCGGCGGAAGGACTTGACTTCCGGATCGCCTTCAAAGTGGGCGGCGCCGCGCCCCGTAAGTACTGATTTCGGACCGGCGCGAGATGATGGTCGTCATGGTCATCGTCCGAGCAACGCGCAAGTTGCTCAAGCGCCTGGGTGCCCAGCCCGCCATCGGTGCTGAGCAGTCGATGCTGGGTGACTGGTATGCCACCGTGCTGCCGTGGCGGCCCCGCCAGGTTGCGCTGCTGGTGAGCGAACGGACGCTCTTGCCCGTGCTGATGCCCCTCGCGCCGGCAGCCTCACTCCTCGACCGGTTCCCGAATCAGCTCGCTCAGGTCCTGGCTCGCCACCAAGTGGACGCGGCAACGGTCGCAGGGGAGTGCATCGACACGACCGACTACCGAGTCGGAACGACCGCAAGTCGTAGCGTGGTCGGGTCGATGAACGAATTCTCCTTCTTGGCAGACGCTCATCGCCGGGATGATCCGGAACTGGGCCTATTGGAACTGTCGAACCGGCTTTCCGCTGTGCCCTGCAGCCCGCTATACCGTCGTCATGTCAGCCCGGACCGTGAGTTGCAAGCACTCCTCGGGGACACGTGAATCACGGCCGTCGACAACGGCGCAGTGGCCAAGGTCTGCGAAGCACCCTGCCGGCGAATAGGTGCACGCAATAGCGCTGTACCCGGCCGGGTGGCCTAGTCACGAGACCAGGTGAACACCTCGTCGAGTCGCACGTTGAAGGCGTCGGAGATGCGGAACGCGGCTTCAAGTGTCGGGGAGTACTTCCCCGATTCGATCGCGGCGACCGTCTGTCGGGTGACGCCGATCTTCTTGCCCAGCTCTGCTTGGGTCATTTCGCCGTTGAGGAACCGCAACGTCCTGATGCGGTTCTCGAGCGTGCCTGGGCTGGTGTTCTTCACACGGTGCGCCGATAGCCGATGATCACGAGGCCGTAGTGAACTAGTTCGGCGATGAGGACGGCGGCGAGTGCGGCCAAGATGATCTGCCAGCCGCCGGAGCTGAAGGGCATGGCGACGCCGACGAGGACGACGCCTGAAATGAGCACGTAGTAGGCCCAACGGGTCGAGCGTCTCTCGATGAGACGGTCACGCTCGTCGGGGGGTTCGGAGGCGTCGCTTCGGAACCGCAACCGCAACAGCAGGTGTCCGGCCCCGATGATGAGGACCTGCGCGACCGTGGCTATCGCCAGCGCCAACAGCAACCCGCCGTTGGGCAGCTCGGTGAGGTCGAACCGACCCGACCGGGCGAGTGCGAAGAACGGGACCAACGTCACCAGCATGGCCGAGACGGTCAGCCAGGCCACCCTTTCTCGGTAGGCCATAGGGCGACTCCTCGGGCGCAGAAGGACGGGTACCCAAGTGTTAATCTCACCACACACGATGTCAAGCATCGCTGACATGCCTTGTCGTTGCTAGCGGGCGTAGGCCTAGTGCCGAAGTCAAGACCTGCTTCGAGGGAGCGATCGGGCGCCCGATGGCCACAGGCGGCGATGAGAGTCCGGCGTTCGGTCTGCGTTGAGGGTGGGGTTCGTGAAGCGGGCAGCGGTCTTCCTGCCGTCAGGACTGCGCCAGGAGTGCGGCGGGTGGGTGGGTAGCGTGCTCGCATGGCACCAGGGCGGCTCAGCCGCGAGGAGTTCTTCGACAAGCTGGCCGAGATGGAGGAGAAGGACCTGAGGAAGGCGCTGTGGACTCTCTATTGGCGGGGCGCCGCGCCGCTGCGGGCCCGTATCGAGTCCGTCATCGACCCGCACAGCACGGCAGAGCGCGGTCGGGTCGTGAAGGCACCACCTGACCCGCAGCTGGTCTTGGAGAAGGTGAACCAGTTCGCCTCCCTGGCGAGGTCGGGTTCCTACTTGGCCGGTGATCGCCGCGTGTCACCGAAAGAGCGATCACGGTGGCGGCACACCTTTCGCCGCTTGAGCGGGGAAGCTCAGGATGCGCTGCGTGGCGAGGATGTCGAGACCGCCGCCGCTGCCGTAGCGGCGATGATCGACCTGGCGGCTGAGACCAGGGCACGTGACTACTTCCGTTCCGAGGATCCGCTCGAGGCCGCCCGGTTCGTGGTCTCTGACGCGGTCGCGATCCTGTGGGCGCGGATGCGGGAGGCGCATGGCGCGGTCCACTTCACCGAGCGCGCGGCCGCGCAACTGGTTCGGTGGGAGGCTCACTACGGTTGGACCCGCCGCGGCGAGGGCTGGGTGAGTGCACGCGAGAGGTCCCTTGCGCGGGTGCTCTCTGAGCTCTTGGTCGTGCCGGATTTGTGGACCGAGGTTGCCACTCACTATCTGAGTGCGCTGGACCGAGTCAACGAAGGAGGTCGCGACCAGCGGCAGGGGCGCCGGAGCCGACACCAGCGCGCGGAGGACCTCAGCGAGTGGAACGCCCTCCTAGTTGAACGTCTCACCGGGTCAGAGCAGGAAGAGCTCCTTGATCGGCTCGCCACGCATCCGGCTCTGGCTGGACCAGAGCGCACCTTCCTCCAGGCTCGCCTCGCAGGTTCGCGCGGCGAACTCGAGACTGCGCGAGCCCTAGCCACGCGGTGCCTGGCATCGTCGCCCAATCATCCGGAGTACCGCATGTTCGCGGAGGAGATCAGCACCCGCGATCTACGCCGGCGACAGAGTGCCGCCGGGCCGGGTTGAGCGACGTCACTTCGAGCCCTACGTCAAGGCCAGCGTCGCGACGCTGGCGCAATGCGCGATAGGCGGCGTTGTGACGCGGGTGGGTCACCAGGTCGGCCGCTGCACAGCTATGTGAGCGGCGAGGATCCGCCAGCCTGCTTCATCGTCGTAGACCCAGGTGCGCGTGTAGCGCATCCGGGCCGACATCGGCTGGCCACCGAACGTGCCGCTGAGGGTGCCCGTGAAGAACGTGACCCCGGTGGAGCCGGCCACAAGCACCTCGACGTCCTCTTCGACCAGGTCAGTGATCACCGAGGAGCCGGAACGGTGTGCGGCCAGGTCCTGGTCCTTGGTGTGTCGAGCGCCATCGGGCCCGATCGCGACCAAGCGGTCGTGGAGCAGGCGATCGAGCGCCGCGACGTCGCCGGCGAGCTGAGCTTCATGGAGGGCGCGTTCCGCGGTCAGCAGGCCCGCCTCGGATCTGGGAGTCACCTTCACCATGGTCGTGCATCGCGGCGACTCGAACCAAGGGCGCCCGACTCGCGGCGCTGAGACCGTCACTGTGGAGCTGTCGAGATCGTCATCGAGCTGGACCGCCCGAAGCGGGCCGCGCGCCGCAACGGCGTAAATCCGATCCGCTCGACGCGATCCGAGCGCCCGTGAAGCGATAGCCCGACGCGGTTGGGAACTCCTCGCAGTGGAGGCGAACGCCAAGCACTGTCAGTGCTCTTGGCGCACGGCGCTCCGCGATCAACGCCTCCACCGAGGCCCAGCTGCAGGTGTTCAGCCAGGTCATCGCCGCACCCGAACCCATCCGAGCCCGGTTCCGCGGCCAGAAGCTCGCCGCGATGCTAAACATTGCGGCCACACTGCGGGTGCACTTCGTCGTGGGACGTCGAGACCACCAGCACCGTGGTGGCGCTGCGGGCCTTGGCACGTCGCGCGCACACGATGCTGAGAGAGGCACGCGAGCTGCAGAAGGCGATCGTGGCCATCATCCGCGGCTGGCACCGGCTGCTCAGTAGTTCTCGTGCGCGTGCGCACTCCGTTCACGGGTCAAAGGCGCGATGGCAGGAGGCCGATGCGTGGACGCGGGTGAGCACCGGGGGAACATTTCGCCGGCCTCGCTGGTCATCTCTGACAGCCAAGCCGCTGGATGCTGAGGAAAGAGATCTGAGGAGGCGGGCAGCAGTTGTGAGGGGTTGCTCCCGATGTGGGTGGCGGTTCAATGCGCGCCGGATGGTGAAGGGGTCGGAACACCCCTAGCGCATCAGGAGATGGACATGTTCCAGCAGCGGCAGAATCAGCCCAGAAACAAGTTCTCCCGAGGCCTTGCCCTCACCACGACGGCCACCCTTGTCGCCGTCGCACTCGGCGCCGGGCCCGCCGCGGCCCGCCCGGATGCCGGACCTCACGTCACCCGCATCACCTACGCAGGTGAGTGCCTCCTGGCTCGTGTCGGCGCCCAGTACGTCCGGTGCGACAACAACACCGGAAACGCGGTGCCGGCACCTGTCTGGATTCCGGAGCGGTGAGCCCACGCGGGTTCCACTCGGGGGCCCCGAACGCGAGGGGGTTCGGGGCAACCGGTGTGGACGCGCGTAGTTGCCTTGGATGATTCGTTCGGCGGCGGGGGGCCATAGGTCAGCGCCCTGATGGGAGCGTGACCCATCCGAACGGCCCTGTTGACGCACGCGTGGTGCCCACTCGATAGTCGTGGGCATGACTGGTGTCGGCCGGATGCTCGGCCGCGATAGCGAACTGCGCGCCCTGATGGACGCGGTGGACGTGGCGGCCTCGCTGGTACTTGTCGTCGGTGACGCCGGCATAGGAAAGTCGCGTCTGGTTGCAACGGCGGTGGAGCGTGCTCGAGGCCAAGGTGCTGTCGCCTTGGTCGGTGGCTGTGTGCCCCTTCGCGGCAAGCTGCCCTTGCTGCCTTTTGTCGAGGCTCTTGATGGGATGAGCGACGCTATGGCAGAAGAGGTGCTGGATCGCATGACTCCCGCCTTGCGCCACGCGCTCGCGGCGCTGATGCCCAGCAGGGCCGTGGACGCCTCCGTGAGCACGCGCATTGCGGTGGCAGAGCCGGATGCGTGGCAGCGAGAAAGGCTGGTGCTTGCGGTGGCGGCCTTTCTGAGCCGACCGGCACGAACCCGCCCGACGCTGGTGGTAATCGAGGACCTGCACTGGGCTGACCCGTTCACACTGGACCTGTTGACTTACCTAGTCGCGGGGACCCGCACGGGAGCCACCCTGGTGGCGACGCTGCGAACGGATCAATGGCCTATGCCTCCGTCGGTCCTTGAGACGGTTGCCGAGCTGCAGCGCCTTCAGGGGACTGCGACAGTCGAGCTGGGACCGCTGCCGGCCAATGTGGTCGCAGAACAGGTCGAAGAGCTCCTTGGTCGAGAGTCGTCGCCGCAGTTCGTGACCGAGGTCGTCGAGCTCAGTGGGGGAAACCCCTTCTTTGCAGAGCAACTGTGCCGCCATGCCGCCACGGGGGGTTCGGCGGTGCCTGGAACACTGCCTCCTCGGCTGTCAGGTTTCCTGCAGTCACGGATACGGACAGTGAGCGCACCCGCCCGTCGAGCATTGCTGCTGTTGGCCGTAGCGGGAACGCCCCTTTCAGCGGCCGAGCTCGCCGCAGCTGCGGAAGTTTCCGATCGGGACAGCGCTGAACTGGTCCGGGAGTTGTCTGAGGCAACTCTTCTTGCTCCGGGTGGGCAAGGGCGAGTGGCGCCGCGCCACGCGCTGCTGTCCGCCGCGGTCGTCCAGACCGCGGACCCTGTCGCGGTAGCGTGGGCGCACGCGCAGATAGGCACCGTGTTCGACGTGACCCGCGACCCCGTACGTGTGGTTGCCTCCGCGGCCCACTGGGCCGCAGCGGGCCGGGAGCGCGAAGAACTGCATGCCACACTGGCCGCTGGTCCTGTCGCGGAGGAGCTCGCCGACTTCAACCTTGCCGCGGAGATGTGGCAGCGAGCATTCGAGCTAGCTCTGAAGTACCCCGATGAAGCCGACGAGAAGGGCATCTCGGCGCTGCGCATTTCGGTGTGTGCCCTTGAAGCCGCCAACCGTGCCGGTCGAACCGAGGAAGGGATCGCGCTTGCCGAGGTTGCGTTCACCCAGTTTGCATCCCTCGAGGAGACCTATTTGGGTGGCACGCTTCGGTGGTGGATCGGCCTATTCCGCTCCTATCTCGACCGCGCCGCCGGTGCCGCCATGATGACCGACGCCGCGCGTGTCTTGTCCGACTTCGCGCCATCCGCGCCCTTGGCAAGGTGTCTGAGTAGCCTGGCCCGCTTCGAAGAACAGTCGGGCCGGCCCGACCGTGCAACAGCCTTGGCAGAACGCGGGTTGCAGATAGCTCGGTCGTGCGGATCCACTTACGCTGAGGCGCTCACCACGGTCGCCTTGGGGCAGGCCTTGGTTGTTTGGGGGCGGGCGCGCGAGGCTATTGAGCGGGCTGTCACGTTGGCGGAGCGGCCCGACGTCGCTGCTGACGCCCGCGCCCGTTCCATGTTGGCGATGTTCGAAAGCGACCTTCACTTGCGCTCCGGCAAACTGGAGCAAGCCCGGCTCGTGGCCTGGTCGGCCTACGAGCTCTTGGAACGGGAAGGTTATGGGAGCACCTTCGAGGCCGCCATACTGCGCTACAACTGCGGCGAGGCCCAGCTAGAACTTGGCCGGACCGCTCGGGTGAGAGAACTCGTCGAATCGGTGACGACGGACCGCCTTCCGTCTGTGCGCACCACGGGTGACCACTTGCTGCGCGCACTCGTGGACCTCAACGAAGGCGAGGTTCAGGCCGGCCTGGACCGGATCGAGCTGGTGAGTGCCATCTCCCGCATGGCGACGTCCACGGAAGATGCCAGGCTCACGGCTCAGGGTGCTGCGACGATCCTGCTGTGGGCAGGCCTACCGGAGCAGGCTCTGACCAGCGTTATGACTGACCTCGAAGTCCTCGTCGGCACGGATCAACAGAGCCGGTGTGGCGAGCTCCTCACCCTTGGTGCAGCAGCAGCGGCTGACCTCTGCTCCCAAGCGACGGCTCGTGGCGACGTCGAAGGACGGGCACGAGCCGACCGGGCCCTGGAGAGGTTGTCGCTATTGGCCGGTTCGACCGAACCGAGCCCGTTCGAGTCCCTACTGGAAGGCGGACGAGAAGGGGTCGACGGTCAACAATGGAACGCAGAGGTGTCCCGGGCGACTGGACGGAGTGACCCGGAACTGTGGCGACGTGTGGCCCGGCAGTGGGAAGAGCAGTCCCGCGCGCACCGGGCCGCCTACTGCTGGTGGCGCTGCGCCCAGTCCGAGGTGGACCACGGAGCACCGCCGTCGAAGATCTTCGAAGCCCTCCAACGGGCCTATGAACTTTCCGAAGAGATGCAACCAGTCCGGGCGGGGGTGAGCCGGATAGCACTTCGGGCTCATATCTCGCTCACAACGAGGCCGGCTCCGGCTCATGGGGAACCGTCGCCTGATCTTCCCGTGGCCCTGACTCAAAGGGAGCTGGAGATCCTGCGCCACGTTGCCGCAGGTCGCTCGAACGCCCAGATCGCCCACGACCTGTTCATCAGCCCCAAGACCGTGAGCGTGCATGTTTCGAACCTCCTACGCAAGATCGGCGTCGGCAACCGGCTGCAAGCCGCAGATTGGGCCGAGCAAGTTGGCGTCTTGACGACCACCCGCGATCGCCAGCTCTGAGGTCGGCCTCTGCGTTCGGTCGCCTGCGGCGCAGTGACGGGGAACGCACCGACACCCCGAAACCGCTGCCGCCGCGACCACGTGTGTGCCCCGAGTGGCGACTAAGGAACCTGCGACCAGATCTGAGGGAGCAAGCCCAATGTGCCCGTTGGTCGATCGACGGACGCTCAAAGGGTCAGTTCTACTCGTTTAGTTCAGGAGAGCCAAATGAAGAACGCCCACGCAAGCGAAGCCCCGTTCTTCAGCCGGGGAGCCCAGTCACTCCCCACGACGGATGCTCCGGGACGTTTCCAAACCCGAGCCGTCCGGCACAATCTCGTTTTCGACCTGGTCGCAGTCTCCGTCGTGGCCGTCACTATCGGCGGTGTCCAGTCCGCCCCGGAACCCCACCCGGCTCCAATCGTGGCGGATGCCTCGAAGCTGGCTGAGGGCGTCGCCGCCACAGAGGCATACCAACAGAACGGCAGCGTCTACACCGAGCAGGTGCCCGCCGCCGCCACCGCCTATCTGCCCGCCTACGCCCCCGGCGGCAGCGTCTACACCGAGCAGGTGCCCTCAGTCGGGTAGGAATGTCAGCGGGGAACGGAACGGGGCACGTCCTGCGTCTCCTCAGACTCCGGGAACCACGCCTCCAGCAGGCGTTATGTCGACCAGCCGATTCTTGGTTGTCCCGTGCCACCGCACGGCGGCCGCGGCGATATGAGCCGAAGGGATGCTGGCTTGCTCACATCTCCGCGCAGGGGCGCGCCGGCCCTGCCGTAGGCCCGGCGTTCCACTGGCGGCGAAGAGGCGCGCGTGGCCACTCGCAGTGGGTGCACGGAACCGGGCATGCCGGTGCCAAGGTTTCGCCTGCAGCCGCGTGCCTTCCTTTCCGCAATCTGATCCGCAGGATGGGGTCACGTGACCAAGCCGGCTTCGTGCGCCATGACGACCAGGCGGACGCGGTCTCGCGCCCCCCACTTGCTCAGCAGGCGCGTCATGTGGGTCTTGACCGTTGTCTCGGAGATGTGGAGAGCCCCGGCGATCTCGGTGTTGTTCATCCCGCGAGCGACGCAGCGCAGCACGTCCTGCTCGCGGGCGGTCATCCGTGACACCGCCTCGGCGTGCGCCGCACCGGCGCCGCGCGTCGGTAGACCGGCGAGGAGCGATCCGGTCACGCCGTAATCGAGGACGACCTCGCCGGCCACCACGGAACGCACTGCGGCCACCAGCGAGCTGCGCGGGGAGTCCTTGAGGAGGAATCCGCTCGCGCCGTCACGCAGTGCCCGCACCACGTACTCGTCGTCGGGGAAGGTGGTGAGCACCAGGATCCGCGTCTCGGGGAGCTCGGACAGGAGTCGCGGGATTGCACTCAGACCGTCCAGGCGCGGCATCCGCAGGTCCATGAGCACCACGTCCGGGCGGTACTCGCGGCACACCGTAAGCGCCTCCACGCCGTCGGCTGCCGTGGCGACGACCTCCATGTCGGGCTGCGCGGCCAGGATGAGGGCGAACCCCTCGCGCACCAGCTCCTGGTCGTCGACGACGACGACCCGGATCACGGTTCCGCCCCCGCGATTGGTAGGACTGCGGCTACCCGAAACCCGCCGTCGGGTCGCACTCCGGCGTCCAGCTGGCCGCCGCAGGCCTCCACCCGTTCACGCATTCCGATCAGCCCGTGGCCACCCCCGGCGCTGTCATCCGGGGCGGGGCCAGGCAGAACGAGGTGGCCCTCTCCCGGGGAGTTCTCCACGCAGACCGTCAACCCGTCGGCACACCGACTCAGCACCACGGACGTCGGCTGTGGGCCCGCGTGACGCAGCGCATTGGTCAAGGCCTCCTGGACCATCCGGAACACTGTCTCCCCGGCATCCGGTGTCAGCTGGACCTTCGACGCACCGGTGAGCGAGACGGGCAGACCGGCCGAGCGGAAGAGCTCGACGAGCCTGGGGAGGTCGTCCACGCCAGGGGTGACGTCGGGGTCCGGCGCCCTCAGCGTCTGCAGGACTTTGCGGGTCTCGGCCAGCGCCTCCCGCCCGGTGCGTTGGATGTTCCGCACGGCGTCACGCGCCGCATCCGCATCGGTGTCGAACAGCTCGTCGGCCACCTCCGCCTGAATGACCATCAGCGACAGGCTGTGCGCCAGGACGTCGTGGAGGTCGCGGGCGACCCGCAGCCGCTCCTCGGCCGCGGCGGCCCGACGGTCTGCCTCGGCCCGCCGCTGCGTGGCCTCAACCCTGCGGTCGGCCTCATTCAGCCACAGGCCGATCCCAAAGATCCACACGACGTTCAGCGACCACCCCCACGAGGAGGCCAACGTCTCCTGCGGGTCCGAGGCACTGCCGGCCAGGGCCACCGCCATCCCGATCGGCAGTGCTAGGTACGACCTCAGGCGTCGGCCGTAGCGCCCGACCGAGAACACCGCAACGACCAGGACCAAGACCGGCCCAGCGAACTGGGCATGGGTGCCCGCGGCCGCGGGCAGCAACACGAAGAGGCCGGCCACCAGCAGGACCGCCAGCGGTGCCCGACGCCGGTAGACCAGGGAGCCTGCGGCCACCGCCAGGCACACAGCGAGGAGAAGGCGCGATCCTTTCACGGTCTCCGATGCCGCCGCATCGGCCACCGACCACCCGGCCAGCACGGCGGCGGGCAGCCACTCGCCAACGGTGGCCCGTCGCCACAGGTCCTCTGGCACCCGCCATCGCATGCATCGAGGGTAGAGCGGACCGCCGTGGTGACGCCTCCTCCTCCCGGAGGACCACGGGAGGTCCCGACCGAGGACGGGTGATCACCCTTTCGGTCGGTCGGTCGGGCCGGGAGGCCGACGACGGCGCGGACCGCCGGACACGAACCTTGAGGCGTCCGAAAGCCACCACCCACGGAGGTCACCCGTGTCCGTCCTGACCCGAACCGATGCCCCTGCCCACCTGGCCCGCACGCGGCTTGTCGCTCTGAGCGCGCTCTACACGCTGCTGTCCTTGTGGGCATTGGTCCTGTGCTCGGTCGGGCCCGTCATGGCCGTCGTCGGGAACCTCCCAGACCCCTCGTTCCGGTTCACCGCCACCTCGGCCGGTGTGTTCAAAGTCCTGACCGTGGGGCCGGCGGTGGCCGTTCTCCTCAGCCGCGGCCGAAGCACCTTCGCGGTGCGCGCCCTCGTCCTGGGCCAGATCGTCTGGTTCGTCGCTGGAGTACTCGCTCCCGAGGAGGAGGCCAGCCCGACCGTTCAGCTGCTCCAGCTCGTCGTCTCAACCGCGATCTGGGTCGGGCCCTGGCTGCTTCTAGCGCAGAAGCGCTCACGCCTGTGGCGAGAGCCGATCCTCGTACGGCGCCCCCTCCACCTCCTCGCCCTCGTCGCCTCGGTACCGCTCATCGGCTGGGCCGTTGCGAACGCGCGCGGAGACCTCGCAACAGAACTTGGGTCGAGCGCCACCGAGCTCCGGTTCGACATGACCGGGATGCCACTCGCGGTCCTGGCGGCACTGGCGCTCTCTGCCCTGCATGACCGGCGCTTGTGGGACCACGTCGTGACCTTCTGCTGCGCAGTCGTGGGCGTGCTCGCCCTGGTCTACCCCCACGCCTACGGAGCACCCGGCCGGTCGGCCGGCGGCCTGCTCATCGCCGGCGCCGTGCTGACACTCGCCGGTCGGCGAGCCCGGCCTCGGGACCTGTGAGGCGGGACCCTGAACGGCATCGCTTCGGAGTCGGCTACTCGCGGCGATCTCGCGGCGCAGAGCATCATCTCAAGCGGCCCATGCCAGTGATGCACGCGAAGTTATAGGTCCAACAGCAGCGCCAGGGTTTCGCGAACCTCGTTGAGGACCACGGGTCCGACATTGCCGGTGCGGTCTTGAATCCGAGTCGTGGCCACGGAGCGCACATGCTGGCACTGGGCTGAGGAGGGCGCCACGAGCCGGTTGTCCTCATCGGGGTCGATCAGGATCTCGGTGCTGCTCGTGCGGATCGTCCGTGTCAACGGCACGACCTGTACGACGTTGGGTCCGCCCCTGAGAATCCGGGCGGCTGTTACGACGATGGCCGGGCGGCGGAGTCCGGCCTCGCTGCCAGCGGGCATGCCGAGGTCGAGTTCGACGACGTCACCCGGCGTCAGCATCAAGCCACGCGGTCTCGCCCTCAGTGAGCCCTGCCGAAAGATCCCGCGCCATGGCGTCCTGGCGAAGCGCGCGGATGGCGTTGCTCACTGTCTCGTCGATCGTCTCGTGGCGTTCGGCCGCCAGGCGCGTCACCCGCGCATGGGTGTCTCTGCTGATGCGGATCGTCGTCGTCTGGACCACAAGGCAACAATACCTAGTGTAGACAGATCCGTCTACGCCAGGTAGGAGGCTGAGCATGAGCGCAGGGGGGCTTCAGGCGGCGTTGAGACTGGTCGATCGTCATCGCGGGACTACCGCTCCGACATTGAACGGGTCGGGCAGTGAGCTCTCCATGCCGCGGGGACCACCTTGGAAGGCAACGGGGGCGGGCGCGCCGCCAACGGCTGGCCACAGTCGGTGAATCACGTATCGCAAAGGCGATGGATCTGAGGGGTTACCCGGGCGTTCTGAGGGTGTTCACCGGATGTTCGTGAGGGTCTACACACCGGACCGTGGAGGAGTCGGAACACACCCCCACAGCCCATCAGGAGATTCAGATGTTCCAGCACCAGCAACAGCGCCGACAGCATCGGCAGTTCGCCCAGGGGAAATCGGTGACGGCCGTTGTGGTCCTCACCGGCTTCGCACTCGGCACCGGCCTGGGCCCTGCCGCTGCCCGTCAGGACGCCGGCACTACGGCCGCCCACGTCGGACACGCCAACGAGTGCTTGCTCGAGCGCGTCGGCACCCAGTACGTCCGTTGCGACGACAACACCGGAAACGGCGTGCCAGCGCCCACCTGGGTCTCCGAGCGGTGAGCCGACCAGGCACCAGCCCCGCTGGCCCCGGACCCGCAGCGCGTCCGGGGCCAGCCCATACGAATGGATGTCCGCCCCCTGCTGGTGCCACCGGGCGGAGGACGCAGGGCTCTCCGGGCACCTGTCTGGCTCGATGGTGGTGAGCGCCCGCCTCGGCGGCATCGACGGGGATGCCTCGTTGCCGGATGATCGGGGGATGGATGTCCAGCCGATCCTGGTTGGCCGTGAGCCTGAACGGGAGGCTTTGCGGGCTGTCATCGAGCGCGCCGCGGTGGGCGACCCCGGCATGCTCTTGCTGCATGGTGAGGCTGGCATCGGCAAGACGAGCCTGGTGCGCGAGGCCGCCGGGGTTGCGAGCGAGCAGGGCTGTCACGTCTTGTTCGGTCAGTGCCTCCGGTTCGGCGCCAACGTCACCAGTTACGTCCCATTCACGACCGCTTTCACTCAGTGGCTGCGTACCACGAGGGGCGAGTGCCGCGACCACCTTGCACCCCACGGCACCTTGGACGACCTACTGCCCGCATTGAACGACTCATCCGGCGGGCTCGCGCTGCTCCAGATCGGCACGGCCGTGGACGCCATCCAGGCCGACGGACCCACGGTCCTGGTGGTCGACGACCTGCAGTGGTCAGACCCGAGCTCGTTGGACGCATTGTCGTACCTGGTCGCGGGGTTCGTCGCTGGCCAGCGGCTGGCCATCCTGTGCACGTACCGCGACACCGACCTCGATGAGGGCCATCGCCTGCATGGATGGTTGGCCGACGCGATGCGGATGCCGTCAGTGTCCCGGGTCGCGCTTGGGCGGATGGACGCCTGGACCATGGACGAGATGGTCCTGGCGCGAGGCGGTCCCGGGATCGCGGGCTTGGCGGGGGATGTTCTGCGACGCTCAGGCGGCAACCCCTACCTGGCAGACCTTCTCATCAGCGAGACCCGGTCAGCGGGACACGGTGAGGACCCCCTGGGAGGACGGCTGGCCGACGCCCTCTCAGCGTCGTGGCACCGTCTGTCGGCGCCTGGTCGTCGGGTGACGCAGCTCCTCGCGGTGGCGGGCGCACCGGTGGCGTACCAGGTGCTGCGGGACCTCGCGGCACTTCACGGGGTCGCCCCGGAGGACACCTCGAGGGCCGTGGCGGAGTCGGCAGCGCAGGGGATCACGATCGAGACCGACACCGGAGCGATCTGGTTCCGACACCCGCTCCTGGCCGAGACGATCGCCGGGAGCATGCATCGTCACGAGCGGGCCAACCTGCACAGTGACCTGGCAGCCCGTTGGCATGCCGCAGTCGGTGTCGACGAACGAGACCGGGCCAACTACCTGGCATTGCACTACGTCGCGGCCGGCGACAGCGACCAGGCCTTTGCCTGGTCGCTGCAGGCCGCCGACGAGGCCGCAGCGATCCGGGCCAGAGACGAGGAAGCGAACCATCTGTCGACCGCGGTGTCACTCCTGGAACGGGTGTCCGACGAGGCGGCGTCGACGGTCGACGCCGTCGGTCTGCTGATCCGCGCGGGACGCGCGTGCGAGGGCGCGGGCGACGACCAGGGCGCGGTGAGGCACTACGAGAGGGCGCTGTCGCGGGTGGAGCATTCGACCCGCGATCCCCTGCTGGCATCCCGGATCCTGCTCCAGCTGCATGTGCTGCGTGACCGGGCCGGCTACGGCTCGACGTACCTGTCGACGGACGAGCCGCGAGAGGTGCTCGCGCTCACCGAGGCCCTTCCCGACTGCGAGGAGCGAGCGCTCGCCTTCGCGCACCTGGCGTTTGCGGAGGTCTTCAACGGCATCGCCGAAGCGCGTGCACATGCTGAGGCGGCAGTGCGGCTTGCGGAGGTGGTCCACACCGCTCCGGCCCTCATCTGGTCTCTGGGGGCCAGGGCCCAAACACAGTGGGGGACCGAAGAAGGGATCCCAGGACGCGGAACGGGCGTTCGCGCTTGCCTCGGACCACGACGACCCACAGCTCTTCTGCTGGGCCGCGATCTTCCTCAGCAACAGCCTGGAGTCAGCCGGGCGCTACGCCGACGCGTCCGCCGTCACCGGCGGCGCCTACCGCATCCTGCGTGACGCGGGTGAGTTCGACTACGCCGCCACTGTCGGCGCGATCGCAGCAAACTGGGACTTCGCCCTTGGTCGCTGGAACCAGGCCCGGCCAATGGTTCGAGAACTGTTGACGGTCGCACGTAGCGATGACTGCGTGGCCACCGCACGATGCGTCGCGGCACTGATGTGCGCCCTTGAAGGCAGGAGTGCCGCTGCCTCATGCACCTGCGCCGTGCCGAAGAGCTCCGTCCTAACGCGGACGCCGGTCGGCGAACCCCTGGTCGACACCCAGATCCAGGTCAGCCTCGCACTGGGGGACCCCCTTGGACGCCCTGGAAAGAATCAGTACGCACATGGCCACCGCAGTGCACGTCAACCCCGTCGCCGCCGACGAGTGGCTCAGGTACGCCTCCCAGGCTGCCGCCCAACTGGCCGACCACCCCGCGAACAGTCCCGAGCGGCAAGTGGCGCTCCACCGGCTCCAGGTCATCGAAGCCACTCGGGGTCTTCACCCGCCGCCGTTCGCCCCCGCGGGCCCTCGTGACGTCGTCCACCCCGCCTTCGGCGCGCTGCACGCAGCGCAACGCGCCCACTGTGACGGCGCTGTACCCGAGCTGGACCAGCTCTGGGAGGCCGCCTGCACCGCAACCCGCGAGGCCGGCCTGGGCTACGAGCACGCGCGAGCCCTCTACTGCCTGGCACGTCACCTGCTCACCCACGGGCAGGACAGGCCCCGCGCCACCGCCGCTCTCGTCGCGGCGAGGCGCATCGCAGTCGACCTGGGTGCACTGCCCCTCAAAGACCGAATCGACGCCCTCGCCGCACAGACCCACGTCGCGCTGCCCACGAGCCGGGCCGACGAGCCACCAACGACCCGGGCCATCATCCTCACCGCGAGCCCCCCGCTCACGCCACGGGAGCAAGAAGTCCTCGAAGGCCTGCTGTCAGGGGAGACCTACTCCCAGATCGCCACCCGCCTGTTCATCAGCGACAAGACCGTCAGCAGCCACGTGTCCAACATCCTGCGAAAGACCGGCTCCGCGAACCGCATCGAACTGGCAGAACTGGCACACCGGCACGGGCGCACAGAGGGCAGCTGAGCACACCAGCACACCGGACCCCCTCAGTCGGATGCCATTCTGCGCCGTACCAACCTGAAGGCGACGCCCCTCCAGAGTTGCCGGGGCATTTGGCGCACCGCACTGGCTGAACGTGCGTGCCATCAAAGGACCCGTCTCAGGCCGGATGAACAGCGCCCCGCGCTTCCAAGGGGCCCCGGCCCAAGAACGCGGCCGTGCCCACCGCGTACGCACTGCTGATCCTGCCTGGCCGGATCGCGCCGTCCCACCCCGGTAATGGCCCGATCTCAGGAGCTCGGTGCGCGTTCTGAGGGGGTGCACCGGATGTGGCTGAGGGCGTGCGCGCCGGACCGTGGATGCAACGCCGCGGATCGGCCGCGGGAGCCGAGGAGGAGCCATGACGAACACCCAAGGAAGCGAAGCCCGGTTCTCCAGCCGGGGAACCCAGTCATTCCCCGCGACGGATGCGCCGGGACGTCCCGGCGCCAGGCACGGCCAGCACAATCTCTCTTTGGCCCTGGTCGCCATCTCTATTGCGGCCGCCACCGTCGGCGGCGTGCAGGACGCCCGACTCTCCAGTCGGGCCCTCGCCGGGGCGAACACCTCAAGACTGGCCGCGGGCGTCGGCGCGATGGCGGCATACCAGCAGGGCGGTAGCGTCTACACCGAGCAGGTGCCCGGCGCCGCCACACACCACGCCTACGGCACCGGCGGCAGCGTCTACACCGAGCAAGTGCCCTCACTCGGGTAGGCGTCCGAGAGAACGGAGCGGGCCGCCATCCGACCGGGTGGCCGACCCGCTTCGCGAGGGCGGGAGCGGCACGCGGCGAGGCACCCCTGCGGCTAGGCGGCCAGGCGTCAGCAACGGCGCAGCACGTCACGCGTTGGCTCGGCCTCCCCGAACCACGCCGTGAGTTGTTTGCCGCCCGGCGTTCTGGATGCCGTGGGGCATGAGGTCGGAGGCGTTGATCTCGGAGACGTCAGCCTCTATACCGTCAGGCGGC
>CAWIEI010000023.1:0-219969 GCA_963834965.1 uncultured Actinomycetota bacterium
TCAGAGGCCGGCGAGCACCTGGGCCACCACGATCTTGGCGATCATCGCCACCGGGTAGACCAGCGCGTAGGCGACGCCGATGCGGGTGTCGTAGCTTGTCTTGTCGTTGACGTAGGCGAGGATCGCGGGCTGGGTCTGGCTGCCGGCGAGCGCACCGGCCGTCTCCAGCCACGACATCCTGCGCAGCACGTGGATGCCGAGGAGCAGCAGTCCGGCGGCCGACACGGTGAGCACCAGGCCGAGCACGGCCACGCGCCAGCCGGCATCCGAGGCGAGGGCGTCGCTGATGGTACGGCCCGCGCGCACTCCGGCGTAGGCGAGGAAGGTGACCATGCCCAGGGCCGAGAGCGACTGTGCCGCACCGTGCGACATCGAGGTGATGACCGGGCCGACCCGACCGAGCCGGCCGAAGACCAGCCCCACCATCAGGGTGCCGGCCGCGGCGCCGATCGTGAAGCCACCACCGGGCGTGGGCACGTGCACCAGCCCGACGGCGATGCCGGCAGCAAGCCCGAGCGCGAGGCCGCCGACGTTGATGTCGGACATGCCCCGGTCGCTGTCGCCGAGGTACGTGCCGACGTCGGCCATCCGGTCGCGCGGCACGATGACCCGCAGCCGGTCGCCCATCGCGAGCACGAAGGTGCCGTGGGCGACGAGGTCGACGTCGCCACGGCGCACCCGGCTGACGGTGGCCCCGAACTTGTGGTCGAGGTCGAGCTCGGCGACGGTGTGGCCGACGAGCTGCTTGTTCGACAGGGTGACGCGGCGGAAGTCGAGGTCGTGGCGGTCCTCGACGATGTCGTGCGACGAGACGTGCCCCAGCCGATCGGCCACGTCGTCGAGCACCTGGCGCGGCCCGACGACGGTGACGAGGTCGTTGTGGCCGATCAGCTCGGCACCGGCCGGGACGATGGTCGGGTTGGCCGCGTGCGCGTGCTTCAGGCGCGACACGCCGATCTGCTGGTCGTGGGCGTCCGCCAGCCCCTCGACGCTGATCGGCTCGTGCACCTCGACCCGCACGGTGACGTGGCCGATCTCCTCGCGGTGGGGGTGGGCGCCGGGGCGGCGCAGCGTCCAGGCCGCGACCGCCAGCATCACGATGACGCCGCCGAGGTAGGTAATCGAGTACCCGATGGTCGGGGCCGCCGGGTCCGCTGCCCGTGCCGACGCCGCCGCGAGCGCCGGGGTGTTGGTCAGCGCGCCCGCGTATGCGCCTGCCACGGTGCCGGAGGCGAGCCCCAGGAAGCGCCCGACCACCACGGCGAGCACGCCGACCAGGGCGAGGGCACCGGCGACCACGAGCATGGTGGGCCAGCCCCGGCGCAGCGAGGAGAAGAAGTGGGTGCCCGACACCACGCCGATCGTGTAGGTGAACAGCACCAGGCCGAAGGTGCCGACGACCTCGGGGATCTCGAGCTTGACGTCGAGCGCGGCGGCCCAGGCCGAGACGGCGAGCGCCGCGAACAGCACGGCGGCCGGGCCGAGGCGCACTCCGGCGACGCGCACGTGGCCCACGGCGGCCCCGAGGGCCAGCAGGACCGCCAGGAGCAAAAGCGGAGTGTCAGCAAACAGCTCGAAGATCGCAGTCACGCCTATAATCCTGCCACTCTTTCGGGGAGCCGCATGACAGCGCTGTCCGGACGCCCGTCACCCCCGCCGGTCGGGTGACCGGCGGGGGTGACGGGGGTGGCGACTAGGTCGTCACGGTGCGATCGGAACCGACTTGCCGGCCGAGTACGACGAGGTACCGGCTGCATTGGTCGAGGCGATCCGGAAGTACCACACGCTCCGGCTGAGGCCGGTCTTCGAGTAACTGTTGACACCAGGCGCCGCAGTGACGTTGACGGTGGTGTTGTTTCGGGCGAACGTCGAGCTCAGGCTGTACTGGATGCGGTAGCCCGTGGCTCCTGAAACGGCGTTCCAGGTGATGGTGTCCGTCTGGGTGGTCGACGTCCGGACCGAGGTTCCGGTCAGAATGCTCGGCACCGCCGGCACGGTTGGCGTCGAAACGGTGGCCGTGACCGTCGCCGTGTTGGTGAACGCCGTGTTACCGGCGACACTCTGCGCCGCGACGCGGTACTGGTAGGTGGTGCCGCTCACGACGGTGGTGTCCGTGTACGTCACCGCGCCCGTCCCGGTCTTGGCAGGAGCGATGGCGAGCTGGGTGAACGTGGCACCGTTGTCCGAAGAGCGCTGGATGACGAAGCCGCTCTCGGTGGTGGCCGTGTCGGTCCAGCCGAGGTTGACCTGCACCCTGCCGCCCGCGCCCGCGGCCGCGGTGGCGGTCAGGGTCGTGGGAGCGGTCGGAGCGTTCGCGGCCACCGTGTCGGAGGTCGACTTGGCCGTCATGGACGGCATGCCGGAGCCGTAGCCCACCGTGTTCTCGGCGACGACCCGGTAGAGGTAGGCCGTGGTCGCGTTGGACGTGGTGTCGGTCATGGTGCGTCCCACCGCGTGGGCGTTGGTGTTGCCCAACGGCTGCGGCGAGCTGGCGACCTCGGTCCACGTCGTCCCGTTGGTGGTGCGCTCGAGAGCGAACCGGGTCTCGGTGATCGAGTTGTCGTTGAACTTGACCTGGACACGCGAGCTGACCAGCGACGTCGACAAGGTGCCAGCCTTGAGCGGCGGCATGACCAGCGAGACCGGCCGCATCATGTCCATCTCCTCGTGGCTGAGGATGTGGCAGTGCCACACGTACTCCCAGCCGAAGTTGATGGTCTGGTTGGTGATGTTGGTCGCCAGCGGGTTACCCGCCGGGTCGGTGTTGAAGAAACCCGCTTCCGAGCCTGCGGGCATGCTCGGGTTGAGCGGGCGCACCGAGTTGGGCACCTCGAAGGGAACCTGCGGGATGATCGGCCGCACGGCCACGATGGTGTCCTCGAGCGGGCTCATCCGGACGGTGTCCTTCCAGCCGTTCTCGTTCGGGTCGTTCGGGATGATGATGTTGTCCCACGTGACCCGGTTGATGACCTGGACGTCGTACAGGTGGAAGTGGATCGGGTGCGTGTCCACGCCGTTGTGCGTGATCCGCCACAGCTGGGTGCCGTCCTTGGCGTCACTGATCGGGGTGATCTTGACGTCGCTGGTCGGGAGGCCGGTGGTCGCATCGTAGGTCACCATCTGCTTGGGCAGGTTGGTGCCGTCGATGAGCTCGGTCTGCGGGTTGGTGTACGGGTAGAGCGTGACGTTCTGGCCGCCCGGTGTTGGAGGCTGTGCCTCGACGCCGAGAGTGGCCTGCATCCGGCCGTACGGGTCGAAGGTCGTGGAGTTCGTCTCGTCGTGGATGGCCTTCGGCTGCACCGGCAGCGTGGTCTTCGTGGTCGGAGACTTCACCGTGTTGAAGGTGAAGGTCTGCGAGTCGTCGACCCGAACCAGGCCGTCGCACTTGGTGACGTTGGGGTTCTTGCACTCGCCGGTGGCGGCGAAGCTGGTGCCGAGGGCGGAGTTGTAGGTGGCCTGGCCCACGATCGGTGCAGGCTGGCTGGCCTCGTACGCACCGGACAGGTTGGCCTTGTGGGTGAAGGCGGCCTTGAGCTTGGCCACGTCGAAGGCCGGCGCCGGAGTGGCGTTGGCAACGGTGACCTGCATGACGGTACGGGTGTTGGGTCCGTAGCCGGGGAAGATCTGCGGTGCGCCGACGGGGCTGAGGTCAGGAGCGCCGGTGTAGTAGTCGTACGTGGAGACCCGGGCCGGGTAGGCAGCCGGGGCGTCGTTGTACATGATCAGCGTCTTGCCGGCGAACTTCGAGAAGTCCACGACGGCGTCGGCGCGCTCGGCGGGGGCGATCAGCATGGAGTGCTTGTCGGCGTTGCCGAAGTCGAACCGGGTGGGGTCGACGATCCAGGTCATGGGCTGCTGCCCGTCGATGACCGTGGGGGTCGGGAGGAACCCGCCCTCGTTGGCGATCTGGACCCAGCTGGGGCCGGCGTTCGGGTTGTTCGAGTCGACCGGGGTCGGGAACGCGTTCGGGTCGGTCTGTGCAGCGGCGAGCTCGGCCGGCTTGAGTGCGACCTCGGTGGTGCCGTCGCCCTGGGTCGGGTCGGCGGTGTACCACTGCAGGTTGAAGAACCGGTCGTTGGATGCGTTGAGCATCCGCAGCCGGTAGGCCTTGGGCTGCACGGTGACCTTCGGGTAGGCCACGCCGTTGACCAGCGGGGTGTCGTTGAACTGCTCCATGCCCGCCGAGATGTTCGGGGTGCCGGGGATCTGCTGCGGCTCACAGTACGGGTCGGTCTGGTAGGTCCAGGTCGACGGGTCGTCGATGTTGCACTTGGCGTCGTAGTACGGGTTGGGGATCGGTCCGTACGTGGTGTCCGTGGCCGGTGGCCAGAACCACGGGCCGTACATCCAGCGACCGTAGGCGCTCATGCCCGAGGCGTCACCGGGGTTCTGGGCGGGCATGTACACGTGGTGGTACCACAGCGAGCCCTTGCCACCCCAGCGGGCCGAGTCCCACGTGGGGTCCTGACCGTACGAGGTGGTTTCGCCGTTGACCACGGTGTCCTTGAGCTGCTCGTCACCGGGCACGAACGTCTTGTCCTGGATGATGAGCGGCAGAGTGTCCGCTGCACCCGGGATGACGCCGTCGGCGATGAGCCGCTTCTCGGTGTCGTCCGCGAGCAGGTAGCCCGTCGCCTCGCCGGCATACACGTTGAGGCGGGTGATGCCCCAGGCGTGGTCGTGGATCCACATCATCCGGGCGCTCTGCTGGTTGGTGTAGTAATAGGTCTGGCAGCCGTCGGTGGCGGAGTCACAGTTGACGATGCCGCCGGTCTGCATGTCAGGCACGTTCTTGACGCTGACGCCCTGCGGGTAGGCGGTGGTCTCGTTGGCGGGGGTGATCCACTGGTGCGGCGTACCGTCGCTGATCCACGGGGTGATTCCGCCGTGGAAGTGCAGCAGGGCCCGGTCGTCCTTGTAGCAGTTGGTCGGCTTGGGCGTCTGCGTGCAGGCCGGGTTGCGGACCCCGTCTGTCGTCGACTTCTGGTCCGCCGGGTCCATCATGGCCGTGGGCGTGTTGCCCGAGCCCATCATCGAGCTGTCGACCGGCAGGAAGAGGTCGCCGCCGGAACCGGTGGGCAGCAGGTTGCGGAAGGTGGTTCGCACCGGCTTGTCCTTGGTCGCCGACACGATCGGGCCGAGGTACTGCGGCGGGGTGACGCCGTAGGCCTGGAAGCCGTTGATCATGACCGCGGTCCCGGGCTTGGTGGGGTCGAGGTTGGCGTTCACCAGCGGGAAGTGCTGGCTGATCGCGGCGTTGTCGGGAGTCTCGATCTGCACGTAGCCACGCACGAGGGTGTTGGGCAGGTCGGAGGAGAACGACGTGCGGTACTGCACGAGGCCGATGACGTACTCGTCGGCCATGACGCCGTTGTACTTCTTCTGCGCCGGGACAGCCGCGGGGATGTACTTGGCCTTGGCGTTCGCGGGATTCTTGAAGTCGGGGCAGGCCGGCGGGGTGCACATGTTCGGCAGGTTGTCCACGAACTTGCGCATGCCCTTGTTGAGGTAGCCGGCGCCGTGGTTGGTGATGGTCACGCTGGTGATGGCGCCGCCGTCGGTGATCGCGGTGGCCGAGGCGCCGGTGCCGGTGCCCTTGGGGTCGGTGATCGTGACGGTCGGGGCGGTGGTGTAACCACTGCCGAACTGGTCCACGTTGACCGCGGTGAGGCTGACCGTGCTGGTGGCCGAGGCCTGGACACCGTTGGCCGGCAGGTTGATCGGGTCGTTGGCCGTGCCGTTGAGGATCGCGACGCCGGGGGCGCCGGCGTAGCCGGAACCCGGGTTGTCGACCTCGATGCCCTTGATCGACACGGTCGCGTTGGCGGCGTGCGTGCAGTCTCCGGGGGCCTCGTTGCACACGGCGTGGCCGGTGGCCTGGACGCCGTTCGGGTCGTCCGGGTAGTCGAAGTCGACCGTCGGCGCGGTGTAGCCGGAGCCGGCCGCGGTGACCTTCACCGCGTCGACGCCACCGGAACCGATGGCCGTGGCGCCCGAGCCGCCACCACCGGTGAGGGCGACCTTGAAGGCCGTGTAGCCCGAGCCGGGAACCACGCTGGTGAAGCCGGTGACCACCTTGGAGCTGCTCACGGTCACGGTGCCCGTCGCGGCAGTGGTGCCACCACTGATGCTCACGGTGGTGCCGTTGGTGTAGCCGCGCCCGGGGTTGGTGATGTCAACGGACTTGATGCCGTTGGGGTCGACCGGGTCGACCTGAGCAACGGCAGTGGCCTCGGAGCCCGTTCCCGTGAACGACACCGAGGCCTTGCTGAGCGTGAAGGGGCTGTTGGCCCAGTTGGGCCATGGCCCGAAGTAGTGCGGGACCTTCGATTGGTCTGGTGGTGTCGCAGCGACGGCGGCTCCGGTGCCCAGTGAGGTGGCCACCATGGCGAGCACCATGGCGAGCACCGTGAGGATGATGGTGGAGGTCCTGCGCATTATCCGGGACATATGGTTACCCTCTTGTGCTCATGGCAAGCAAGCGCCCGCCAACCCATCCGCCCCTGCTTGCGGTGTCAGTCGGAAGGTAGGCCCGGCGTTTCGGGGGCACAAGCGAACTCCGGTGCAGGAAAGCGCATTCATGAATCCGCAGGACGAGGTGCGTGAGCCGCTCAGCAGGTAGGTCCCGGTCAGTGCGCCACCAAGCCGCACGTAGCACGCTCCGTAGTGACGGACATCTCCCCAATTTCGGGGGGCAGGTGTCCCCAACGCCGGATTCGCGAATGCCGATTCCAATATCGTCGTTCGTATGACGCGGGACGGCTGGACCATCATCACCAACCACGGACACGTACTGGTGTGCCTGGCCGCAGACCCTGAAGTACTGGTGCGTGACGTCGCCGCGAGCATCGGCATCACCGAGCGCGCCGTGCAGCAGATCATCGGCGACCTCGAGCGGGCCGGCGTCGTCGCCAGGGTCCGCGTCGGGCGCCGCAACCACTACCTGGTGGGCCGTGAGCAGCGGCTGCGTCACGCGGTCGAGAGCGGGGTGACGGTCGGCCAGTTCGTCGACCTCGTGCAGCAGGGCAGCAGCAGCTCCGAGCCGCGCCAGCCCGTACGGTTGCTCGCCACCGGGAGCACCGAGGCGTCAGCCGAGAGACCGGGTGACTGGGCGAGCGCGGGCCACGAGGTCGTCGCGCACCTGCGCAGCCAGGGCCTGTGACCGACAACGTCACGAGGGCCCACGGCTAGCCTTCGGCCATGGCGCGCCTCGGACTGATCGTCAACCCCACCTCGGGCAAGAACACCGGCGCGCGGGTTGGTACCGAGGCCCTCACTCTCCTGCGTGCGGCCGGTGCCGACATCCTCGACCTGAGCGCGGCCGACGCGCGCAGCGCGATGGAGCAGGGGCGGGCCGCGATCGCCGGTGGCGCCGTGGACCGGATCATCGTCGCCGGCGGCGATGGGATGGTGCACCTGGGCGCGAACCTGTGCGCCGGCACCGGGGTGCCGCTCGGAATCGTCGCAGCCGGCACCGGCAACGACATCGCGCGCGAGCTCGGCCTGCCGGTGCGCGACGCCACCAAGGCCGTGGAGCGCATCCTCGACGGGAGCACCCGCCAGGTGGACGTGGCGAAGCACACCATGGCGTCGGGGGAGGACCGGTGGTTCCTCGGGGTCCTGGCCGCCGGCTTCGACGCGGTCGTCAACGAGCGGGCCAACCAGTGGCGGTGGCCCAAGGGTGCGATGCGCTACAACCTGGCGATCATGCGCGAGCTGCCGCTGTTCCGTGCCATTCCTTATGTACTGGAGCTCGACGGGGTGCGGATGGAGACCGAGGCGATGCTCGTCGCGGTGGGCAATGGCCCGGCCTACGGCGGTGGCATGCGGGTGACGCCCGGCGCCGAGTTCGACGACGGCCTGCTCGACGTGCTGGTGCTGCACAAGATCTCGACGGCGGAGTTCCTGCGGGTCTTCCCGACCGTGTTCAAGGGCACCCACGTCAGCCACCCCAAGGTGCAGGTGCTGCGGGCCCGCACAGTGCGTCTGGAGGCCACCGGCATCGTCTCGTACGCCGACGGGGAGCGCTTCGCACCGCTGCCGATGACCATGGAGGTCGTGCCGGGCGCGCTCACCGTCCTGGCCTGAGCGCTGACGTAGCCTGAGGCCATGCCCAGCCCCGCCGAGCGGTATGCCGCTGCCGCCGCCCGGAGCCGCCGGAACCGCTCCGAGCTGGGCCGGTTCACCGCCGGCCTGGACTTCCCGCTCGACGAGTTCCAGCTGCAGGCCTGTGCGGCGGTCGAGGCGGGCCAGGGGGTGCTCGTCGCCGCCCCGACCGGCGCCGGCAAGACGATCGTGGGTGAGTTCGCGGTGCACCTGGCCCTCGCCACCGGTAGAAAGGCGTTCTACACCACCCCGATCAAGGCCCTGTCGAACCAGAAGTACCACGACCTGGTGCGCGCGCACGGCGCTGACAAGGTGGGGCTGCTGACCGGTGACTCCTCCGTCAACGGCGAGGCACCAGTGGTCGTGATGACCACCGAGGTGCTGCGCAACATGATGTACGCCGGGTCGCGCACCCTCGACGGCCTGGGCTACGTCGTCATGGACGAGGTGCACTACCTGGCCGACCGGTTCCGCGGGGCGGTGTGGGAGGAGGTCATCATCCACCTCCCCGAGCACGTGCAGGTCGTGTCGCTGTCGGCCACCGTGAGCAACGCCGAGGAGTTCGGCGACTGGCTCGCCGAGGTTCGGGGCAACCACGCGGTCGTCGTCTCCGAGCACCGGCCGGTGCCGCTGTCGCAGCACGTGCTCGTCGGCACCACCCTGTTCGACCTCTTCGCCGGCAACCGGGTCAACCCGGACCTGCTGGCCGCCATCCGCACCTCCGAGCAGCGCGGGCGCTGGGACGACGAGCCGCGGCGCGCGGGCTCTGGGCGCGGCGGCCCTCCGGCGCGCTCCCACCGGGGTGGCAACCGTCGCGTGGGAGGGGGCCGCGGGCCCGGTGGTGGAGCCGGCGGCGCCGGGTTCGCGCGTGGTGGTCGTCCCGGGGGTGGTGCCACGAGGGCCGAGGTCATCGACGAGCTCGACCGCGACGGGCTGCTGCCCGCCATCACCTTCATCTTCAGCCGGGTCGGCTGCGAGGCCGCCGTCAGCCAGCTGCTCGCCGCGGGCACCCGCCTCATCCCCGAGCGTGAGGGGCTGCGCATCAGGCGGCACGTCGAGGAGCGGGTCGACTCCCTGGCCGACGAGGACCTCTCGGTGCTGGGCTACTTCGACTTCGTCGAGGGACTCTCCCGGGGGTTCGCGGCGCACCATGCGGGCATGCTGCCGCTGTTCCGCGAGATCGTCGAGGAGCTCTTCACCGCTGCGCGCATTCGAGCCGTGTTCGCCACTGAGACACTGGCACTCGGCATCAACATGCCCGCCCGCACCGTGGTGCTCGAGAAGCTCGTCAAGTTCAACGGCGAGGCACACGTCGACATCACGCCGGCCGAGTACACCCAGCTCACCGGGCGAGCGGGCCGGCGCGGCATCGACATCGAGGGACATGCGGTCGTGCAGTGGGCCCGCGGGGTCGACCCGCTGGCCGTGGGCGGGTTGGCCTCCACCCGCACCTACCCATTGCGGTCGAGCTTCCGGCCCACCTACAACATGGCGGTCAACCTCGTCGCGCAGGTCGGGCGCGAGGTGGCCCGCGAGATACTCGAGACCTCCTTCGCCCAGTTCCAGGCCGATCGTGCCGTCGTGGGCATCGCAACTGCGGTGCGCCGCAACGAAGAAGGCATGGAGGGTTACGCCGAGGCGATGCACTGCCACCTCGGTGACTTCCGCGAGTACGCGGCCCTGCGCCGGGCGCTGGCCGACGCGGAGAAGGAGGGGGTCAAGGCCCGCTCCGCCTCACGTCGCGCCGAGGCAGCCGTCTCGCTCGAGGCCCTGCGCATCGGCGACGTCATTCGCATCCCGGCCGGTCGGCGTGCCGGGTGGGCGGTGGTGGTGCAGCCGTCGCGCGCCGGCAAGGGCACGCCCACAGGCCCGGCAGTCGTCACCGAGGACAAGCAGTTCCGCCGGCTCACGCTGGTCGACGTGCCCGAGCCGGTCGAGTCGGTCACGTCGGTGAAGGTGCCGCCCAACTTCAACCCGAAGTCACCGAAGTCGCGCCGCGACCTGGCCACCTCGCTGCGGATCGCCGTGCCCCACGGCATCGAGGACTCTCCACGCCGACGCGCCCGGCAGGTCGCGGAGGGGGAGTCGGAGCGCATCGCCCAGCTGCGGCACGAGCTCACGAGCCACCCGTGCCACCAGTGCCCCGACCGCGAGACGCACTCCCGGTGGGCCGAGCGCTGGTGGCGGCTCAAGCGCGAGACGGTCGGGCTGCAGCGCCGGGTCGAGGGCCGCACCAACACGGTGGCCCGCACCTTCGACCGGATCTGCGACGCCCTCGAGGCCTTGGGCTACCTCGCCGAGGCCGGCACCGTGGTCACCGAGCGCGGCGAGCGGCTGCGCCGGCTGTACACCGAGAAGGACCTCCTGGCCGCCGAGTGCCTGCGGCACGACGTGTGGAAGCGGCTGGATGCCGCCGGGCTGGCCGCCGCCGTGTCCGCGCTGGTCCACGAGCCACGACACGAGGAGGCCGAGGTCTCGCCCCGGATGCCGAACGAGGACGTCGCCGAGGCGCTCACCCGGATGTCGCGGCTGTGGTCGCAGATCGAGGACCTCGAGACCGAGCACGACCTGCCCTCCACGACGATGCCCGACGGCGGCATGGCGTGGATGGTGCACCGGTGGGCCTCGGGCGAGCGGCTCGACACCGTGCTGCGCGGCCAGGACATGGCTGCCGGTGACTTCGTGCGCCGGTGCAAGCAGATCGTCGACCTTCTCGACCAGGTGGCCAAGGCGGCGACCGACGGCGAGCTGCGCCGCACGGCCCGCACCGCAGTGGATGCCGTGCTGCGCGGCGTCGTCGCCGCCGACCGCCTCGACTGAGGTTCAGGCTCCGGCGATCTCGCCGATCCGGATGTGGTTGCCGAACGGGTCGCGCAGGGCGAAGTCGCGCCCGTAGGGCTGGGTCACGACGTCCTGGGTGATGTCGGCGCCCGACTCCTTGACGCGGGCGTAGGCGGCCTCCACGTCGTCGGTGGTGAAGGCGAGCCAGCCACCGCCGGCGCCCTTGGTCACGAGCGCCCGGATCTGCTCGGCGGTCGCCTCGTCGTGGGCCGGCGGCCCCGGCTTCTCGAGCAGGATGGTCTTGTCGTCGCCCGGGACCCGTACGGTGAGCCACCGCATCGGCCCGAAGTCCATGTCCTCACCCACCTCGAGACCGAGGACCTCGGTGTAGAACGTCAGGGCCTCGTCCTGGTCGAGCACGAAGATCGAGGAGATGTTGTTGCGCTTCAGCATGATTGGCGTTTCCTTCTGTCACGGGAGCTGGTGTGATCACGCTAGGGGCGCTCCTCCCGGCCTGCTTCTCCGAAAGTGCGCTTCTGCCAGTCGCCACAACCTACGGTGGTCAGCGTGAGTGCGGCAGAGGAGGACCGGAACCGGCGGCTGCTGCGCGCCCGCGACCTGATCGACCGCCGGAGCACGGAGCCGCTCGACGTCGACCTGCTGGCGGCCACCGCGCACATGGCGCGCGCCCACTTCATCCGCGAGTTCCGGGCGACCTTCGGCGAGACGCCGCACCGCTACCTCCAGCGGCGGCGGATCGAGCGCGCGATGACCCTCCTGCGCACGACGGACACCCCGGTCACCGACGTGTGCATGCAGGTGGGGTTCTCCAGCCTCGGCACGTTCAGCCGCACGTTCCGCGACATCGTGGGCACCTCGCCCTCGGCCTTCCGTAGAGGTGCGGACCCGGCGACGGCGTTCGTCCCCACCACCTTCCGGATGCGGTGGACCCGCCCGGCCGGCGCGCGCCGCGGAACCGACGAGGGGCTCAGCCCAGACCCAGGGCCTTGAGCACTCGCCCGACGGGGTTGGTGACGCCGTAGGCCTCACCGAGCTGCTCGAGCAGCTCGGGGTCGGCCACCTCGCGGGGCAGCGCCAGGTCGACCTCGGCCACCGGGGCGTCGCGCAGCACCCGCACCACGGTGGGAGCCACATCGAGGTAGCCGGATGCCGCCTCGAGGTTGGCGCGTCGCGCGCCCTTCAGCCCCGGGTCTCCCCCGTCGACCGCAGCGCGCACCCCCGCCAGGGACCCGTAGGTGGCGATGAGCTGGGCGGCCGTCTTGTCGCCGATGCCCTTGACGCCCGGCAGCCCGTCGCTGGTGTCGCCGCGCAGCACCGACATGTCGAGGTAGGCCTCGCCGGTGGGCACGGCATACCGCTCGTGCAGGTAGGCCTGGGTCGCCAGATCGGGGTCGCGCACCCCGCCCTTGCCGGTGTACAGCACCCGGATGCCGTGCGCGTCGTCGACGAGCTGGAGCAGGTCGCGGTCGCCGGTGACGACGTCGACCGGCATCACGCCGCGGTGCCGCTCGCTGAGCGTGCCGATGACGTCGTCGGCCTCGCAGCCCGGTGCTCCCAGCCGCACGATGCCGATGGCGCGCAGGGCGTCGCGGATGAGCGGCACCTGCGGGGTGAGGTCGTCGGGGCTCTCCTCGACCACATCGGAGCCCTCGATCAGCCGGTGCGTCTTGTACGTGGGCACCAGGTCGACCCTCCACTGCGGCCGCCAGTCGTCGTCCCAGCAAGCCACCAGGTGCGTCGGCCGGTGCGCGGTGACCAGCGTGGCGATCATGTCGAGGAAGCCGCGCAGTGCGTTGGTCGGCGGTTCGGCCGGGTCGCGACGCTGGTCAGGCACCCCGAAGAAGGCACGGAAGTACAAGGAGGCAGAGTCCAAGAGGAGAAGTCGCGGTGACGGGGAGGGGCGCACAGCCATGCTCCGAGACTAGTTGGCCACATCCGTTGTGAGTCCTTCGGAAATGGCAGCTCATCCGGCAGCGGGCCATAACATCGGTACGTGACCCACAACCGGGGGAGGGCAGCACGTAGCTGGTCAACGGTGCTGGTCCTCGCGGGTGTTGCCGTGGGCTTGGGGTGGGGTTCTCCAGGTTCTCCGGGTGCCTTGCACCCGACCTCAGTGGCAGCAGAGGCGCCGGCCCAGGTCGACGTGCTCAAGGCTGAACCCGGTCCTCCGCCCCTCACGCCCGATCTGCGTGAAACCGCAGATCCTCCTCGCGCCCTGCCCCAGAGCATGTTCTCGCCAGTTCCCCCGAAGGCCGCCGGGGACACGAACCCACGGCTCTTGGCGCCGGTCCGGGGTGCCCCTGGTCTCGCTCAGGGTCATTCAGTGACGATCACGACGACCGGGAGAGCTGGCTCCAGTCCCCAGCTGCGAACTGCGCCGGGGCCTGCCGGTGCTGCGCAGGCCATGGCGAACGCACTGCAGTGGTTCGTCACCTGCCCCGAGGCGCGACACGACCCAGTCGGGTCTGCGAGTCGACTCCTGGGTCGGGAGCGGCTCGACGCTGACGTGGTTCGGCTGGCCTCACTTCACGATGGCCGTCCCCCGACGTTCACCCCGGCCAGCACGGCAACCGTCTGGGGACCGGCTGTGGCCCGGACCGGCCAGCGCGAGATGGTTCAGCTCTCGGGCGTCGTGGGCGCCGGCGAACTCAGGCACGAGACGCGCGTCGAAGGTGTCCTGGCGCGGGACTTGGGCGGTTGGCAGGTCGAGTCCCTGTACCCGTCGCCTGTCACGTCGGCGACCACCGCGTCGAGCACCCCTGCGCAGCCGGTCGCGGAAGCACCGTTGGCATGGGATCGAGGAGAGACGGGTGTTCCCACCCGCGTGATGATCGTCGGTGACAGCATCACGCAAGGCTCGTCCGGTGACTACACGTGGCGGTTCCGCCTCTCGAGGAAGCTAGCCAGCACCGCGCCGGGGACGGTTGACCTCGTGGGAGCGTGGAACACCCTGTTCGATCCGGTGGGGCAGACGTGGAACTCCACGTTCTACGGTGACCTGTCCTTCGCGGATCGCGAGCACAGCGCGACCTGGGGCTCCTCATGGCATGAGCAGGCCGGACTGATCGCGGGGAAGATGGCCCAGAGCACGCCGGATGTCGTCGTTGCACTACTGGGCACCAACGATGTCCGCGATGGGCGCTCCCCTGAGGAGATCGCGGGGCTGGCCCGGACCTTCGTCGAGCAGGCGCGATCGGTGAACCCGGGCGTGGCGATCGTCATCGGGGAGGTGCTCCATCGACAGAACCTGTGGACCGGACAGGCGGAGGGCGAGGCACAGTCGGTGAAGGCCACCGAGGCCCTGCACGACCTGGCGACATCCATGACCACGGACACGTCCCCCATCGTCATGGCCCCGACGCGCCGCTCATGGGATCCGGCGGTCCAGACCTACGACGGCACGCATCCCAACCCCACAGGGGAGAACCTCCTCGCACAGCGGATGTCGGAGGCGCTGGCGGCCCTGGGCATCGGCACTGCGCTCCCGGATGTCGCCACGGCACAGTCCTGGCGAGTGCCGGCCCCGCGCCCCACCGTGGTGAAGGTTGCAGACCGAAGCGTCGTGATCTCCTGGAGCCGGGTCAGTACGGGAAGCACCGGCATGATCATTCGCCTGCGCGAGCTGTCCGGAAGATGGGTCGAGCTGCCGTTCCCGGTTGCCGACAGCTTCACGCTCACTCCGGAACAGGCCGGGTGCTACCTCGGTGTCTCGCTCCGGCCGGTGAAGGTGACGATGGCGGGGGCTCCCGGAACGGAGGTGCGCTACGCAGTTCCACACATGCAGGGGCCGGTGTCCTACTCGGTCAGGCGCTCCTGATGGAGGGGACGATTGCACTCGGCCCACGCACCGCACACCCACGGCTGGGCGAGCCCTCATGGGGAGTATCCATGCAGCGCACTACGCTGACGGCGTGGAAGACCTCGACCGTCGCATCGTCGACCTGCTTGCCAAGGACGGCCGGATCAGCTTCACCGACCTCGGCAAGACCTTGGGCATGTCCACGTCCGCCGTGCACCAGCGGGTCCGACGCCTCGAGCAGCGCGGAGTCGTGAAGGGCTACACGGCCAAGATCGACCACACGGCACTGGGGCAGCAGCTCACCGCGTTCATCTCGATCACCCCGCTCGACCCGGCCGCACCCGACGACATCCCCGAGCGCCTGCACGAGGTGCCGCAGATCGAGGAGTGCCACTCGGTCGCCGGCGACGAGAACTACATCCTCAAGGTGCGGGTGGCCACACCGTCCGAGCTCGAGGAGCTGATCGCCGCCATCCGCGGCGTCGCCAACGTCTCGACCCGCACGACGGTCGTTCTCTCGACTCCGTGGGAGTGAGCGGGCCCACCGGCCTCTCGGCCGACCTGCAGCGCTACCTCCAGCAGGGCCGCGACGCGCTGCACCGGTCCCTCGACGGGGTGTCGGAGTACGACGCGCGCCGGCCACTCACGCCCTCGGGCACCAACCTGCTCGGGCTGGTCAAGCACGTGGCGGGGGTCGAGCTCGGTTACCTCGTCGAGTCGGTGGGCCGCGAGGCGCCGGTGTTGCCGTGGAACGCGGACGGCTCGGTCTGGGAGGGCGCCGACATGTGGCCGCTGGCGAGCGAGAGCCGCGCGCACCTCGTCGACCTCTACCGGTCGGTCTGGGCCCTGTCGGATGCCGCCATCGCTGAGCTGCCGCTGGACGCACCGGCCACCGTGGCGTGGTGGCCGGAGGAGCGGCGCCAGACGACCTTCGGTCACCTGCTCGTGCGGGTGGTCGCCGAGACCGCCCAGCACGCGGGGCACGCCGACATCCTGCGGGAGGGGCTCGACGGCCAGGGCGGGCGCGACCACGCCGACCAGGGTGACGAGGCCACCTGGTCGAAGTACGTCGCGCGGATCCAGCAGGCGGCCGACGAGTACCAGTAGGCGGCAGGAACTCAGCGGCCGATGTCGGCCACGGTCGCGCCGGTGACCCTTACCAGGTCGGTGGGCGAGAGCCCGAGGTCGAGCCCGCGCCGCCCGCCCGACACGTAGACGACGTCGAACAGCTCCGCGCTCTCGTCGACGACGGTCGGCAGGGAGCGCTTCTGGCCGATGGGTGAGATGCCGCCGACCACGTAGCCCGATGACCGCTGTGCTGCAGCCGGATCAGCCATGGCAACGCGCTTGGCCCCGACGGCGGCGGCCATCGCCTTGAGGTCGAGCTGACCCGTCACCGGCACCACGGCCACCGCGAGGCCCGCGCCGGTGTCGACGAGCAGGGTCTTGAAGACCTGTTCCGGGGGCAGCCCGAGCACCTCGGCCGCTTCGAGCCCGAACGACCGCGCTGCGGGGTCGTGCTCGTAGGTGTGCTGGGTGAACGCGACGCCCGCCACGGTGAGTGCCACCGTGGCGGGCGTCCCGGAGGGCATCGGCTCAGCCGAGGTCGGCGACGGATGCCGCGTGGCTGGCACCGGCACCGACGAGCGCGGCCTGGTGCACGGCATCCATGTCGTGGCCCTCGCGCCACCAGCGCTGGCCGGCCTCGTCGAGCGTGTAGATCGGGTCGTAGTAGACGTACTCGCGCGACAGCGCCTGGTCGTCACCGGCCTCGATGGAGGTGCGGTAGTGCTTGCGCCAGAACGACATCCCTCGCTCGGTGTCGTAGGTCTCGACCTGGTGCACCCACCGCTTCCCGACGAACGGCACATCGCAGACGATGCGTGGGGTGGCGAACCCGGGCAGGTAGCCCATGATGGCGTGCTGCAGCTCCTGGGCCTCCTTGAGGGACACCCGCCAGTGCTCGGCGAACGGGATCATGTCGCACATGTAGAAGTAGTAGGGCGTGATCAGCGCGTCGTCCTGGAGGGCGAAGCAGAGGTCGAGCAGCTCCTCGGGGGAGTCGTTGACCCCGCGCATCAGCACACCCTGGTTGCGCACGTTGCGCACGCCGGCGTCGAGCATGGCCCGGGCCGCCTGCGCGACGAGCGGCGTGACCGACTGGGCGCTGTTGACGTGGGTGTGGATGGCGACCGAGACGCCGCGCGCCCGGGCCTTGGCCGAGATGCGCGCCACGCCGTCGACGACGTCGGGCTGCAGCCAGTGCTGCGGCAGGCCCATCAGTGCCTTGGTCGCCAGCCGGATGTCGCGGATGGTGTCGACCTCGAGCAGCTTGTCGAGGAACCCCTCGAGGTTCTTCCACGGCATGTTGGCCACGTCTCCGCCCGAGACCACGACGTCGCGCACGCCCGGGGTGCGGTGCAGGTAGTCGAGCATCGCGGCGTAGCGGTCGACGGGCTTGCCGGCCAGCTTGTGCTTGGCGAACTGGGCCGTGGAGTTGCCGACGAGGTCCATGCGGGTGCAGTGGCCGCAGTACTGGGGGCACGTCGGCAGCATCTCGGCGAGCACCTTGGTGGGGTAGCGGTGGGTGAGGCCCTCGACCGCCCACATCTCGGCCTCGTGCAGGCTGTCGCGGGTGGCGAACGGGTGGCTGGGCCAGTCGGTGCGGCGGTCGGAGAACACCGGCAGCATGTAGTTGCGCACCGGGTCGGCGTAGAAGGCCTCGGTGAAGGCCGCCCCGGCGCGCGGCATCGGGTCGTCAGTGGACGGCACCATCGTGTTCATCATCTGCGGGGGGACGAGCATCGACATGGTGGCCCGCTCGGCCTGGTCGCGCTCGAGGTCGGCGTAGAAACGGTCCTCGAGCAGGTCGCCCATCAGAGCGCGCAGCTGCGCCACGTTCTTCACGCAGTGCGCCCGCTGCCACTGGGCGTCGGCCCACTGCTCCTTGGTGACGTCACGCCACCCCGGGATGCGGGTCCAGTCGGGCTCAATCAGCTCGCGACGCCGGTAGACGTAGGGCTGGTCGATGTTTGTCGTCATGCGTGGCAGGATACGCAACGGATGACGTCTACGTCACCTTCTCGCCGCAAGAAATGCGGTGGCGTGTCGTTTCGTGAGGAGATTCTTGTGCGCACCACTCCGTCCTCACCGGTCGGCCTGCACCGCGTGACCGACCCCGCGGGGGAAGCGCTGCCCCAGGCCGCCCGGGTCGTCGACGCCTCGCGCGAGCTCTGGCCCGACGAGGTGCTCATCGCGGTCGAGACGCTCAACCTCGACGCGGCGTCGTTCCGCCAGCTGTCCGAGAAGCACGCGGGCGACGGGGATGCCGTGCGCGCCGAGGTGCTCGACATCGTCGCCACCCGCGGCAAGATGCAGAACCCGGTCACCGGCTCGGGCGGCATGCTCATCGGCACCGTCGCCGAGGTCGGCCCCGACTCGCCGCTGGGCCTGGCGGTCGGCGACCGGGTGGCCACCCTCGTCTCGTTGTCGCTGACGCCCCTGACGATCACCGACGACCTGGCCGGCTGGGACGGTCGCTCGGAGCGGGTTCCGGCGCAGGGCACGGCCGTCCTGTTCGGGCGCTCGATCGCCGCGCGCCTGCCCGAGGACCTCTCGCCCGACCTGGCGCTGATGGTGATGGACGTGTGCGGTGCTCCGGCCCTCGTCGCGCGGGTCGTGGGGGAGTACGTCTCCCGTGGGGGTGCGCCGACCGTGGCCGTGCTCGGTGGTGCCGGCAAGTCCGGCTCACTGTCGCTGGCAGCGGCGCGCGAGGCCGGTGCCGGACGCTGCATCGGGGTGGTGCCGGTCGAGCGTGAGGCCGAGCTGCTGCGCGAGAGCGGCCTGGCCGATGCCGTGGTCGTCGCCGACGCCCGCTCACCGCTCGGCCTGTCCGATGCCGTGGCGGCCGCGGGGGGACCGGCCGACGTCACCGTGGTGTGCGTCGACGTCCCCGGGTGCGAGCAGCCGGCGATCCTCGCCACCGCCCAGGGGGGCACGATCATCTACTTCTCGATGGCCACGAGCTTCTCCGCGGCGGCGCTGGGTGCCGAGGGGCTGGCCGCCGACGTGCGGATGCTGGTCGGCAACGGCTACGTGCCGGGCCACGCCGACCTGGCCCTCGACCTGCTCCGCCGCACCCCTGCCGTGCGGGCACTGTTCGAGGCCCGGCTGGCCGACTGAGGGCGGTGCGGGGCGGATCCTCACCCGCTGCGGGTGACGCAGCCGGCATCCACCGGAAATAGCGTCGAGGGGCTGACACGTCCAGGTTCGCGCCGCTCAGGAAGCCACCATGACCCGTACATTCACCCGATCGCTCGCACCCGTCGCCGTCCTCGCCCTCGCGTTGCTGGCCGGGGGGTGTTCCTCGAGCGGGTCCAGCGACGTCAAGGCGGGCGCCTCGGCCGCCGTCAGTGCCGCTGCAAGTGCCGCGGGCGCTGGCTCGGCAGCGCTGTGCAGCAGCTTTGCCAGCATCAAGACCGATGCCGCCGACCTGGCCTCGACCAAGGTCGACACGAGCGGGACCGCCGACCAGGTGCAGCAGCAGGTCGACGCCCTCGCCGGAAAGGCCGACAAGGTGCGTGACGACCTCAACACGATGATGCAGGAGTCGAACGGTGGCCCGGCGGCCGCCGTGATCGGCCAGCTGAACCAGAAGGCCGACGCGCTCAAGGCGCAGCTCACCGTCGACAAGGCGAACGCCCAGGCCGACCTCGGCCCGAAGATCACCGCCGCCCAGCAGGAGATCACGACGGCCCTGGAACCCGTGACCGCCGCCGTCAGCAAGCTCTGCCCGAACAGCTGACATGACCCGTGCGGCCGCCGGTCGGCCGCATCCGTCTGACCACCCCACCGCGGCACCAGGCCGTGCCACCACCACCGAAGGGAACACCGATGTCCGAGGACACCACTGAGACGACCGCCGAGGTCACCGACGTCACCACCGACGAGGCCCCGGAGGTCACCGCCGAGGTCGCCGCGGTGAGCGACGGCGCCACCACGTTGTTCGTCGCCGACTTCAGCGACACCGACACGGCCTGGGAGGCCTACGAGGCGCTGAAGTCGATCGAGGACGGCCGAACCGTCGCCATCGATGGCGTGATCGTCGTCAAGCGCGAGGACGACGGCAAGCTCGTCATCCAGAAGGCGACCGACCACTCGACCAAGAAGGGCCTGAAGTGGGGCATGATCGGCGGCGCCGCCCTCGGCCTGGTCTTCCCGCCCTCGATCATCGGCAGCGCCGTGGCGCTGGGCGCCGGTGGCGCGGCGCTGGGCAAGGCCCGCCAGCTGCACCACAAGATCGGCCTCGAGAAGGAGCTCGAGTTCTCGGTGGCACCCGGCCACTCCGGCATCCTCGCCCTGGTGTCCGACCCGGGCGCGGTCGAGATCCGCAAGGCACTCGCGACGGCCAACGCCATCGTCGAGTCCGCGATCGACGACGTCACGGCCAAGGACATCAAGGCCATCGCCAAGGAGTCCAAGGCCGAGGAGAAGGCCGCGCAGAAGGCCGCTGAGTGACTTTCCGACCCCGTGCGTGACGCGGTGGGCCGGCCGGGCGGATGCCGGGCCGGCCCACCGCTGTCGTGTCACCGCACACCCGTGCTCAGGTGGGCCTCATTTGCCCGGGCGCACGGGTGGGGGTTGGCTTGGGCCATGAGCGGTAGCGGCGTCACGGCATCCACTTGTTCGGACCCGTCGTGAGGGGCATCTACCTCGCCGGCACCGAGGCGAGGTCCGGGAAGTCGGCCGTCGCCGTCGGGCTGGTCGCGAGGCTGGCCAGGCGGCACGCGCGGGTCGGCGTCTTCCGCCCGATCGTGCGGGGCGGCGGCCCCGACGAGCTCTTGCGGGTGCTGCTCCAGGAGGCGCCGACCGACCTGACCGTCGACGAGGCGTGGGGCGTGACCCACCACGCGCTGCATGCCGACCCCGCCGCGGCCTTCGGCAGGGTCGTCGACCGCTACCACGAGATCGCCCAGCGACATGACGTCGTCCTGGTCGTGGGGTCCGACTTCACCGACGTGGTGGCGCCGACCGAGTTCGCGACGAACGCCAGGATCGCCGCCGACCTCGGCACGCCCCTCGTGCTCGTCGAGCCGGCGCGTGACCGGGACCTGCGCGAGCTGGCCGCGAGCGCGTCGGCCACGGTGGCCGCGGCCCGGGCCAACCATGCCCACGTCGCCGGCCTGGTGCTCAACCAGGTGGCCGAGGACCAGCGGGACGAAGCGCTCGCGGCCGTGCGCGCCCGCCTCGGGGCGGTTCCGCTCTGGTCGTTGCCCGAGGCGCCACTGCTGCGCGCGCCGACCGTGGCCGACCTCGTGGCGGCCTGCGACGGCACCCTGGTGCACGGGGACGCCGAGCTGCTCGACCGCGAGAGCCTCGGCCTGGTCGTGGCTGCGATGTCGATGCCGCACGTGATCGACCGGCTCTTCGAGGGCGCCACGGTGATCGTCCCCGGCGACCGCGACGACGTCGTGCTCGGCGTGCTGCTCGCTCACAACGCGCGCACGCTCCCCACGCTGTCGGGGGTGGTGCTCAACGGCGGTTTCCAGCTCTCGCCGCAGGTCGATCGGCTGATCGCCGGCCTGGACGTGCGGCTGCCGATCGTCTCGGCGCAGCAGGGCACGATGGCCGTCGCGTCCGCGCTCTACCGGATCGAGGGGCGGATCACCGCCGAGTCCGCCCGCAAGATCCGCGCGGCCGTCGCGCTGCTCGACCAGGCCGACGACCCCGACCTCGACGCCCTGCTGGGCGAGGGGGTCAGCGCCGCCGAGGGCGCCGTCACCCCGCTGATGTTCGAGCACGACCTCGTCGAGCGGGCCCGGGCCTCGGGCGCCCACATCGTGCTACCCGAGGGCGCCGAGGAGCGCATCCTGCGGGCGGCCGACCAGGTGCTGTCGCGCGGCATCGCGCGCCTCACGCTGCTTGGAGATGAGGTCGAGATCCGTTCTCGCGCAGCGCAGCTCGGCGTCGACATCGATGCCGCTGCAGTGGTCGACCCCACGACCAGCTCGTGGCGCGAGGAGTTCGCGGCGCAGTACACGACGCTGCGGGCGCACAAGGGGATGACGCCCGAGCTCGCCTTCGACCGGGTGGCCGACCCGTCGTACTTCGGCACGATGATGGTGCACGCCGGACTGGCCGACGGCATGGTCTCCGGCTGCGTCACGACCACCGCGCACACGATCCGGCCGGCGCTCGAGGTGGTGCGTACGGCTCCCGGTGTCTCGGTCGTCTCGAGCGTGTTCATCATGTGCCTGGCCGACCGGGTGCTGGTCTACGGCGACTGCGCCGTGAACCCGGACCCCACCGCGGAGCAGCTCGCCGACATCGCGATCTCGTCGGCCGGCACGGCCGCTCGCTTCGGCATCGAGCCGCGCGTCGCGATGCTGTCGTACTCGACGGGCTCGTCGGGCTCGGGCGCCGACGTCGAGAAGGTACGCGCAGCGACGGCGCTGGTCCGCGAGCGGGCGCCCGAGCTGCTGGTGGAGGGTCCGATCCAGTACGACGCCGCCGTCGACCCCCGGGTCGCTCGCACCAAGCTGGAGCACAGCGCCCTGGCGGGCCGGGCCACGGTCCTCGTCTTCCCCGACCTCAACACGGGCAACAACACCTACAAGGCGGTGCAGCGCAGCGCCGACGCGGTGGCGATCGGTCCGGTGCTCCAGGGCCTGAACAAGCCGGTCAACGACCTGTCGCGTGGTGCCCTGGTGCGTGACATCGTCAACACCGTCGCCATCACGGCAGTGCAGGGCGGCCCGGCGTGAGCGACCATCCGCACGTCCTCGTGGTCAACGCGGGCTCCTCCTCGCTGAAGTACCAGCTGATCGACGCCACCAGTGGGGGCACCGTCGCGGTGGGCCTGGTGTCGGAGATCGGCGGCGCCAGCCGGCATCGCCACGAGGCTGGTGAGCAGCGTCACGAGGGCGCCCTCGACTGCCCCGACCACGGCGCCGCGTTCGCCGCCGCCCGCGCCGCGCTCGCCGAGCACGGTCCCCGTGTCGACGACGGCGACCTCGTCGCGGTTGGGCACCGGGTCGTGCACGGCGGCCGCCGCTTCACCGGGCCCGTCGTCGTCGACGGCGACGTCCTCGCGGCCCTGCAGACCTTGTCGCCGCTGGCGCCGCTGCACAACCCCGCCAACATCGAGGGCATCGTGCGCGCGCAGGCGGCTTTCGCCGGCATCCCCCACGTCGCAGTGTTCGACACGGGTTTCCACCGCACGCTCGCGCCGGAGGCGTACACCTACGCCGTGCCGCGCGAGTGGCGCGACGAGTACCACGTGCGGCGGTACGGCTTCCACGGCAGCTCCTACGCGTGGGTGTCGCGACGCACGGCGGCCCTGCTCGGCCGTCCGCTGGAGGAGGTGCGGATGGTCGTGCTCCACCTCGGCAACGGCGCCAGCGCGTGCGCGGTCGACGGCGGACGCAGCGTCGACACCTCGATGGGGCTGTCACCGGCCGAGGGGCTGGTCATGGGCACCCGTTCGGGCGACGTCGACCCGGCACTGGGTGGTTATCTGGCCAGGGTGCTCGGGCTGTCAGCCCAGGAGTACGACGGGGCGCTCAACCGGGAGAGCGGGCTGCTGGGTCTCGCGGGGGTCTCCGACTTCCGTGCCCTGGCGGAACGACGCGCGGCCGGTGATGCCGATGCCGGGCTGGCCTTCGACGTGACCGTGCACCGTATCCGCAAGTACGTCGGTGCCTATGCCGCAGTGCTCGGCCGGCTCGACGCCCTCGTGTTCACCGGCGGGATCGGTGAGCACAGCCCCGTGCTGCGGGCTGCCGTGGTCGACGGGCTGGGGGTGCTGGGGCTGCGGCTCGATGCTGCGGCCAATGCCGAGGGGCCGGCGGAACGGCGGGTGTCGGCGGGGGACAGCTCTGCCGAGGTGTGGGTCGTTCCGACCGACGAGGAGCGCGAGATCGGCCGGGCGGCGCTCACGGTGGTCGGTGTGCCGAACGCGCTCTGATCGGCGTGTGCTGGTGGCGGTCGGTTGAGTCGGGTTGTCCACAGGCGGAGTTTGGGTTTGTGGTAGTCCACAGGGGCGGGTTGGGGCCGGGTGACTGTCGGTGGACATGCGTACGATTACTGCATGGATCGGGGAGTGGTGGAGGGGCGGGTCGTGGACCCGGGTTCGGCTGTGCCGGGCCGGTTTTCGGATGCCGTACCCGCGCCGGCCGTGGTCGGTGCGCCATCGGTTGTGGGGGACGTGACGGCTGTGGTGGCTGTGGGGGCGGGGCCCGCCGTGGGCTGGTGGCGCAGCAGCTGCGGGTCCCGTGGGCGGCGCTGGGGGTGAGGGTGCCGTGTCTGATGTTGCGGCGGTCGACAGGTTCCGGGCGTGGCTGGCTGGGGTGGACGTGGGGTCGTTGTCGGATCGGCAGCGGGTGGAGCTGGTCGCGAGTTTGGAGCGGGTCAAGGGTGCGTCGTCGGCGGTGCAGGCTCGGGCGACGGATGCGTTGCGGTGCTCGCGGGAGGTGGTGGCGCCGCGGGATGTGGCCCGGTCGGTGGGGTCGGTGGTGGCGTTGGCGCGGCGGGAGTCGCCGACGTTGGGGGACCGGTTCGTGGGGTTGTCGCGGGCGTTGGTGCACGAGATGCCGCACACGATGGCCGCCCTGACCGGCGGTGAGATCTCCGAGCGGGTTGCGGTGGCGGTCGTCGCGGCGACGGCGACGCTGTCGTTGGAGGACCGCGCCGAGGTCGATGCCCGGGTCGGGCCGTTGCTGGGCCGGTTGGGGGTGCGGCAGGCGGGTGCGGCGGCGGCGCGGGTCGCGGCGGAGCTGGATGCGGCGTCGGTGGTGGCGCGGATGGAGGCGGCGGCCAGGAGCCGTCGGGTGAGTGTGCGGCCGGCTCCGGATGGGATGGCGTACCTGACGGTGTTGGGGCCGCTCAAGGACGTGGTCGGGGCGCATGCTGCGGTGCAGGCCAGGTCGCGGTCGGTGGTGGGTGGCCAGTGCCCCGATGAGCTTCCCGAAGGTCGTGGGGTGGGTGCGGTCGCGGCGGACACGGCGTTGCGGTTGTTGTCGGGGCGGGCGGTGGGTCAGCCGCAGCCGGTGGAGGTGCATCTGGTGATGACCGACCGGGCCCTGCTCGGCACCGGTGACGGCGACCGGTCGGTGTTCGAGCCGGCCCGCATCCCCGGTCACGGGTCGGTCCCGGCACCAGTGGCACGGGCCTGGCTGCGCGAGCGCCTCGAAGATCCACCCGTCTCCGCCTCCGCGGCCGATGCCTCACCGACCACCGGGCCGGAGCGGACCTCGGTGACCGGCGCGGCGGTGCAGCTGCCGGCGGGTGCTCGGGTGTGGGTGCGGCGGTTGTACACGTCCCCGGACGGTCGGGACCTGGTGGCGATGGACTCGCGGCGGCGGGTGTTCGGTGGGATGTTGCGGCGGATGCTGGTGCTGCGTGATGACGTGTGCACCACCCCGTGGTGCGAGGCGCCGATCGTGCACGCCGACCATGCGACTCCGGTGCGGGAGGACAGCGAGACCACCTTCGAGGAGGGCAACGGCAAGTGCGCCGGGTGCAACTACGGCAAGGAAGCCCCCGGCTGGCGCACCCGCGTGATCCTCGCCGGCGCCGACCGTGGGAAGTTCAGCCGTGACGAGGGCAGCGACAGCGACCACAGCAACAGCCGGGGCAACTGCGGGCCTCGTGCCGATGCCCGTGACGGGGATGACGGCGCCCGACGGGGCGATCGCGTCGCCGGGAAGCTGGGCGGCGAGGACATGCTGCGCGCGAGGCGGGTGGTGCGGGTGACCACCCCGCTGGGGCACTCCTACGACTCCGAACCACCACCCCTGCTCGGCTGGGGCAGCCAAACCTCCCCACGGGCGACCGCTGTTTCAGCCCAGACCCAGAAGCCAGGTGCGACCGGCGACGCCCCCGCTCACTCAAGCGCGGCGGACGCGTTGGAGGCCCCACCGAGGAGCGCTGACACCCCGGCCGGGTCGGGCAGTTCACCGGCCGTGTCTTGCAGCGCAACGGCACCCGACGGCCACGGTGGGGCAACCGAGCCGCGGCCGGATCTGATGTCAACGCCGAGCCTGATGCCGCCCTCGGCCTTGAAGCCGACCTCTGACGAGTCGCTCGCTGCGGCGTCACGACCGGCACCGACGAGGCAGCCCAGGGCTCGACCTGCCGCGAAGGCGACCGGCGGACCAGACCCTGCGCGGCAGCGCAAACGGGCGCTGCGCCGCCCACGAACTCTCAGCGGCCCGTTGCCGGGTGGGTTGCGACGACCACGGCGGCCGCGGCTGACCAGTCGCCTCGAACGCGAGCTGTGCCGCTACCTGACCTGACGTCGGGATGCGGGCGTGGTCAAGGTCATCGGTGACGCTCGTCGAGCATTCAGCTGACTCGCACGGCCGAGAGCACCGGCATCTCGACGAAGTGGTCGACTCCGGCGAGCCGCAGCACCACCCGGGCCGGCGCCGGCATCCGCGCGAGACCGGCGTCGGTCGCCAGGTCCACCGGCGCTCCCAGCGTGAGGATCTCCCGACCCAGCCGCACCCTGCACCCCCCGGCCGCCCGCACGTTCCGAAGCCAGTCGACCTTCGGGCCGTAGGTGAGCGCGAAGGTGACGGTGTCGCCGGTGCGAAAGGCGTTGAGCGGCACGTGGTAGGCGCGACCTGAGCGTCGGCCGATGTGCTCCAGCTCGACGAACGGGCCGTGCCCCGCGAGGTGCACCAGCACCTTGTTGGTCGCGACCTTGTTGAACTTCCCGACGGCTCGAGGGATGGCCATCTCATCACCGTAGGGTCGAGGCGGGTCCGACGCCCGGCGAGAGGCCGACCTGCTCGCGCTCCTAGAGTGACGCCATGGCGACGACGCTCTACCGACGCGGGCGGATCCGCACACCGGATCGACCGGGCGCGACCGCGCTGGTGGTCGTCGACGGCCGCGTCGGGTGGGTCGGTGACGACCAGGGCGCCCAGGGCCATGCCGAGGTCGTGGACGCCGTCGTCGACCTCGAGGGCGCGCTGGTGCTGCCGGCCTTCGTCGACGCGCACGCGCACCTCTCGCACACCGGCATGGGGTTGCGCGGGGTCGACCTCGCCGGCACCACCTCGGTGTCCCAGGCGCTGCGGGCGGTTGAGGATGCCGTGCGTCGCCGCGGCGGGCGCCCCACCTTCGTCCTCAACTGGCAGGAGCACGACTGGGCCGAGGACCGTGCGATGACGGCGACCGAGCTCGACCGCGCCAGCTTCGGCGGAGTCGTCTACGCCTCGCGCATCGACGGTCACTCGGCCGTGGTGTCCAGCGCGCTGGCGATGATCTCAGGCGCCCCACGGCTCGACGGCTGGATGGGCGACGGCTTTGTCACCCGCGACGCCAAGAACGCCGCCCGGGCCGCCTTCGACGCCGCGCGCAGTGCGGACCAGCGGCGCGAGGACATCGAGGACGCGCTGCGGGCGGCGGCGGCCCACGGCATCGCCGTCGTGCACGAGTGCGGCGGACCGCTGCTCACCTCCGCCGGCGACTTCGCCGACGTCCTCGACCTCGGCCGGCGCCCGGACCTGCCACGCACCGTCGGCTACTGGGCCGAGGCCGTCACCGAGCCCGAGCAGGCCACCGCGCTGCTCGCCCTGCACGGCGCGACCGGCCTCGGCGGTGACCTCAACATCGACGGCTCGATCGGTTCGCACACCGCCCACCTGCGTACCGGCTACGCCGACGACCCCGGCTGCCTCGGCACCACCTACCGGTCCAGCGCCGACGTGCGCGACCACGTCGCGGCCTGCGCCGTCGCCGGCATCCAGAGCGGGTTCCACGTCATCGGCGACGCCGGCATGGACACCGTGCTCGAGGGCTACGAGGACGCGGCGCGGCTCGTCGGGCTCGACCTGGTGCGCGCGAGCCGCCCGCGGCTCGAGCACGCCGAGATGGTCGGCAGCGACGGAATCACCCGGATGGCGCGCCTGGGCCTGGTCGCGAGCGTGCAGCCCGCCTTCGACGCGATGTGGGGCGGCGCGGCCGGCATGTACGAGGCCCGATTGGGACGCGCCCGGGTGCCGGGCACGAACCCGTTCGCCGGCCTGGCCCGGGCCGGGGTGCGCCTGGCGCTCGGCTCCGACTCACCGGTCACACCGTTCGATCCCTGGGCGGCGGTACGCGCGGCCGTCGAGCACCACGACCCGGAGCAGCGGCTCGACACCGGCACCGCGGTGGAGGCGCACACCACCGGCGGGTACGACGCCGCCCGAGAGGCCGGGGGAGGGGTGCTGCGGGTCGGCGCCCCCGCCACCTTCGCCGCCTGGCACGCACCCGACACCGACGAGCACGGCCTGCCAGAGGTGCGCACCGGCGTGAAGCTGCCCACGTTGCGGTTCACCGTCCGGGACGGCGTGGTGCTCGCCGCCCGGTGAGACGGGGCCGATCAGGGCGTGGGCGCGGCATCCGTGGCATCCGTGGCGTCCGGCGCCCCCACGCCGAACACCGACATCATCTGCGCCAGCATGGTGTAGTAGCCGACCAGTACGACGAGCTCGAGCAGCTGCTGCTCGCCCAGCACGCCGACCGCGGCCGCGTAGTCGTCGTCATCCAGCGAGCGGCGCTCTGCCAGCCGGCGGGCGACCAGGCAGGTCATCGCCTCCGCCGGGTCCACGCCGACGGCATGTGCGAACGCCCCGGACGCGATGCCGTGCAGCTCGGCCCGGCTCAGTCCCACCATCGCGCCGACCCGCTCGTGCGCATACTGCTCGTAGTCGCTGCGGGTGACCGCCGCCACCGTGAGGATCGCGACCTCACGCGCCCGGTCGGTGAACGAGGTCGCGAACCGCACCGCCGCCCCGAGCTCCTGCAGTGGCCCACCGAGGTGCGGCGCCTGCAGCATCAGACCGAACGGTCCGACCAGCGACCCGTCGGGCGCCGTGATGTGGAACGCCTGCGGCCCGGTGCCGCGACGCCCGCCGACGATGGCGGCGTGCAGCGCCTGGCGGCGTGGGTCGGCGAACGGCGGATGCAGGCGTGGCAGTCGTTCGGTCATGAGCCCACCATGCCCCACCGGTGCGGCTGCGTCCGGTCCTCGACAGGAACCACAGCCACCTTCCGGAGGCGTGGGCCGGGCCTACCGACAGATCCTGTCGTGCTGGGCCCGCAGAGCCGTAAATACTCCCGCAGATGTTGGTAGATTGACGCCGTGTCTTCACCTGTGCGCCGTCTCCTCGATCTCGACCCCGCGACGGTCCGCCGCGCCCGCACCCTGGCCCGCCGGGCCGGCAGACCAGTCGTCGACCTCGCTCGCAGCCACACCACGGTGTCGGTCGAGCGGGCGACGCTTCGCCTGGCCGGCCTGGCCGGCGCCGACCACGAGAACATCCCCTGGGTCAACCACCTCGTCGACGCCGTCCGCGACGGCGTCGGCCTCGAGCACGGCGTCACGACCCCGGTGTGGGACGCCCTGCGTCGCGGCGACGCCCCCGACCTGCTGACCCTGGCGCAGAAGTCCGCCAGCGGTGCCGTCACCTTCCGCCTGCCCGAGGGCAAGGACGCCACCGCCAGCCGCAAGGCCGCCCGCACGTCGGTCGCCCGCGGCATCCGTGAGATCGACCGGCAGCGCGCCACCCGCGACCGGATGGTCCGCCGCTACGGCGACCCCGAGCAGAAGCCATGGATCTACCTGATCGTCGCCACAGGCGACATCTACGAGGACATCCCGCAGGCCCAGCAGGCCGCCCGCGAGGGCGCCGACGTCATCGCGGTGATCCGCTCCACCGGCCAGAGCCTGCTCGACTTCGTGCCCGAGGGTGCGACCCGTGAGGGCTACGCCGGCACCTACGCCACCCAGGAGAACTTCCGCCTGATGCGCGCCGCGCTCGACGAGTCGAGCAAGGAGCTCGGCCGCTACGTGCGCCTCACCAACTACGCCAGCGGCCTGTGCATGCCCGAGATCGCGGCGCTGGCCGGCCTCGAGCGGCTCGACATGATGCTCAACGACTCGATGTACGGCATCCTCTTCCGCGACATCAACCCGGTACGCACCTTCGTCGACCAGCGCTTCAGCCGGCAGGTGCACGCCCGCGCGGGCATCATCATCAACACCGGCGAGGACAACTACCTCACCACCGCGGATGCCGTCGAAGCCGCCCACACGGTCACCGTGAGCCAGCTGCTCAACGAGTACTTCGCCAAGGAGGCAGGCCTCGAGGACTGGCAGCTCGGCCTCGGTCACGCCTTCGAGATCAACCCCGACATCCCCGACAGCTTCCGCCTCGAGCTGGCCCACGCGCTCCTCGCCCGCCAGCTCTTCCCGGACGCCCCCCTGAAGTGGATGCCGCCGACCAAGCACATGACCGGTGACGTCTTCCGCGGCTACCTTCTCGACGGCTTCTTCAACCTCGTCGGCGCCATGACCGGTCAGGGCATCCTGCTCGTCGGCATGATGACCGAGGCGGTCGTCACCCCGTGGCTGTCCGACCGCGACCTGGCCCTGCAGAACGTCCGCTACGTGCTCAACGCGGCGGGCGGGCTCACCGAGGACTTCCACCCGCCGCACGACGGGCTGATCCAGACCCGCGCCCGTCAGGTGCTGGCCGAGGCGGTCGACCTGCTCGAGACCATCGTCAGCGACACCACGACCCGCGGCACGGCCCACCCGCAGCCGCTGCTCGCGGCCATCGCCGACGGCACCTTCGGCTCGATGAAGCGCCCGCCCACGAAGGGTAAGGGGCTCGACGGCGTCGTGGTCAAGGCAGACGGCTACGACAACCCCGCGACCACCCTGCTCGAGGAAGGGGCGACCCGATGACCCGCCGCCGCGACGCCCACGACGCCCAGCGCCGTATGGAGCACGCCGTCGAGGGGGACCAGAGCCTCACCGAGCCCGCCCCGATCGTGCGGCCCTACGGGGACACCACCGGCGACGGCATGGTGCAGGTCTCGTTCACCCTCCCGCTGCCGCACGACAAGCGCGCCGAGGGAGCCGCCCTGCAGCTCGCCGCCAAGATGGGCCTGGAGCCGGCGCTGCTCGTCCACGCCAAGGCCATGGGCCCGCACTTCACCTTCTTCGTCGTCTACGGCTCGGTCACCCACCTCGTCGACGTGCGCGAGGTCGAGGTGCACGAGCGCGAGTTCCCGCTGCTGACCTCCAAGGAGATCAACGCCGAGATCAAGAAGCGCCTGCGCCGCAAGCTCGTCGTCGTCGGCGCCTGCATCGGCACCGACGCGCACACCGTCGGCATCGACGCCATCCTCAACATCAAGGGGTTCGCCGGCGAGAAGGGCCTGGAGTACTACCGGGAGATGACGGTGGTCAACCTCGGCGCCCAGGTGCTCGTGCCCGACCTGGTCAACACGGCCCGCGAGGTGCGGGCGGATGCCGTGCTCGTCTCCCAGGTGGTCACCCAGAAGGACGCCCACATCCACAACACCACGGCCATGTCGGCAGCCTTCCGCGAGGCGTTCCCGGCAGGTTCGGTGCCGCTGCTCGTCGTCGGCGGCCCGCGCTTCGAGGAGGGCTCGGCGGCCTCGCTCGGCGTCGACCGCGTGTTCGGCCGCGGCACCACCCCCGGCGAGGTGGCGTCCTACCTCGTGCACCAGCTCGTCACGTCCCGTACCGACCCCGACCCCCGAGGAGCGCAGCGATGACCCGTGCCGAGGTCGGCGCCACCGTCGCCCACCGCCGTTACGTCCCGTACAGCCACGCCCACTACGCCGGCAACCTCGTCGACGGCGCCTACTCGCTGGCCGCCTTCGGTGACGTCGCCACCGAGATGTGCATCCGCACCGACGGCGACGAGGGCCTGTTCGCCTCCTACTCCTCGGTGCAGTTCCTCGCACCGGTCCGGGCCGGTGACGTCATCGAGATCGAGGCCCGGCTCGTGCGCGTCGGAACCCGTTCCCGCGAGATGGAGTTCGAGGTGCGGGTCGTCGGCCGCGGGGCTCCCGATCGTGGCGCGTCATCCGCCGACGTGCTCGACCCACCCGTGGTGGCGACCACCGCCCGCGGGGTCGTGGTGGTGCCTCCAGCCGGGTGACCTACCGTTGGCGGGTGCACTCCCCGCTCCGGTATGCCGCGCGCCCCGCGGCCGCCGTCGGTGCGGGACTCTGCCTCTGGCTGGCGTTCCCCGAGGCGAACCTCTGGTGGCTGGCTCCCGTCGGCGTGGCACTGCTCGGCGCGGCGACCCTGACCGCCGGCGCCCGCCGCGGGGCCGTACTGGGCCTGCTCGCCGGGCTGGCCTTCTTCGTGCCGGTCCTGTCCTGGTCTGGCGTGTACGTCGGGGCGCTCCCGTGGTTCGCCCTGGCCGTGCTCGAGGCGCTCTACATCGCCGCCATGTCGGCGGTGGTGGGCTACACCGGGCAACGGCTCGTCGCCGCTGGGCACCGTGGCCTCGCCTACCTCGTCGTCCCGCCGGCCTGGGCGGTGCAGGAGTGGGCCCGATCCACCACTCCTTATGGCGGGTTCCCCTGGGCGCGACTGGCGTTCAGCCAGGCCGACAGCCCGCTCGCTCATGTGGCTCGGTGGCTCGGTGCCCCAGGAGTGACGATGGCCGTTGCCACCGTGGGCACCCTGCTGCTCGCCGCCGCCTCCTCGGCGGCACGCCGGTCCTGGCTCCCGGCGGCGGGCCTGGCCGTCGCCGCGCTAGCGCTGGCCGCCATCGCACCGCGGGCCATCTCGTTGCCGACCGACGGCCGCCCGGTGGAGGTCGGGTTCGTGCAGGGCAACGTGCCGCAGGCCGGCCTCGAGTTCAACGCGCAGCGTCGTGCCGTGCTCGACAACCACGTCAGCGGCACCGAGCAGCTCGCCCGCAAGGCCCCGGACGACCTCACCCTCGTCGTGTGGCCGGAGAACTCCTCGGACATCGACCCGTTCCGCAACCCGGACGCCGCAGCCCAGATCGACAACGCCCGCGCCGCGGTCGGGGTACCGCTGCTCATCGGCGCGGTACTCACCGAGCCGCCCGGCTACGGCTCGAACGTGTCGCTCTTCTACCTGCCCGGGGTCGCCGAGCCCCAGCGCTACGTCAAGCTGCACCCGGTTCCCTTCGCCGAGTACATCCCGGCCCGCGCCTTCTTCCGCCACTTCAGCCCGATGGTCGACCTCGCGGGCAACTTCGTGGCCGGCCGCGAGATCGGTGTCTTCACGGTCCCGGCCGCCGGGGGCGACTACGTCGCACTGCCGACGATCTGCTTCGAGGTCGCCTATGACGGCCTGATGCGCGACAGCGTCCGGGCCGCCGGCAACGAGCCGAGCCTTCTCGTGGTGCAGACCAACAACGCCACCTTCGGCTACACCGACGAGTCCGAGCAGCAGTTCGCGATCTCGCGGATCCGGGCGATCGAACACGGCCGGTCGGTGGTGCACGTCTCAACCGTCGGGGTGTCCGGGTTCGTGGCGCCCGACGGGTCGGTCACCGAGAAGACCGCACTGTTCACGGCCGACCAGCGGGTGGCCGCGCCCGTGGTGCGCACCGAGCGAACCCCGGCCGACCGGCTCGGCGCCGCACCGCAGTGGGCGGCGGCGGCCGGTCTGCTCCTGCTCGTGCTCGGGAGCACCCGGGCGGCCCGGAGCGTTAGGGTTTTCGAACCGCGATCCCTGCCCGACCGAGCACCCGAGGACGAAACCGTTGACTGAGACCGCCCGACCGCCGCTGCAGCGCGTCGCCGTCCTCATCCCGACGTACAACGAGCGGGAGACCCTGCCCGTGACCTTGCGCCGCCTGCGCGAGGTCGTCCCGCAGGTCGACGTCGTCGTGCTCGACGACAACTCGCCGGACGGCACCGGCGCGGTGGCCGACGCCCTGGCAGCGGCCGACCCCCAGGTGAGCGTGCTGCACCGGGCCGGCAAGGAGGGTCTCGGGGCCGCCTACCTCGCCGGCTTCCGATGCGCGCTGGACGCCGGCTACGACGCCGTCGTCGAGATGGACGCCGACGGCTCGCACCGCCCCGAGCACTTGCCGTCGATGCTCGCCGCGGCCGAGCACGCGGATGCCGTCATCGGCTCACGCTGGGTGCCCGGCGGCTCGGTGGTCAACTGGCCGGTGCACCGCAAGGCGCTCTCGGTCGGGGGCAACCTCTACATCAAGGTTCTGCTCGGGATGCCGGTCCACGACGCAACCGCCGGCTACCGCGTCTACCGAAGCGACGCCCTGCGGACAATGGGCCTGGACGGCGTGGCATCGCAGGGCTACTGCTTCCAGACCGACCTGACCTGGCGTGCCGTGAAGGCCGGCCTGACCGTCGTCGAGGTGCCGATCACGTTCGTCGAGCGCGAGGTGGGCGACTCCAAGATGAGCCGCGACATCATGACCGAGTCGCTGCGCCTGATCACCGGCTGGGGCCTGCGGCACCGGGCCCGGCAGGTGCGTGAGCTGGTCGGCGTCCCGCGCGAGCCGAGGTGGCACACGCTGTGAGCGGCGCCGGCGCCACCCCGTACGCCTCCCGCCGGCGGCGTCCGCGGGTGCTGCGCTGGGTGTTCCTCGCCCTGCTCATCGTGCCGGTGGTCGAGATCGCGGCCATCATCGCGGTCGGCCGGGTGATCGGCGGGTGGCAGACCCTGCTCCTGCTCGTGCTCGAGTCCCTGCTCGGGGCCTGGATCGTCAAGCGTGAGGGCGGGAAGACCTGGGTCGCGCTCCAGGACGCCCTGCGCAGCGGCCGGATGCCGAGCCGTCAGCTCTCGGACGCCGCCCTGGTGCTGATCGGCGGAACCCTGCTGCTCACCCCCGGGTTCGTCACCGACATCGCCGGGTTCTTCTTCATCCTGCCGCTGACCCGCCCGATCACCCGGAGGTGGCTCGAGACCGTGGTCGCCCGCCGGCTGCTCGGGCCGATGGGGGAGTGGCCGGCCTCCGGGCCGGCGCCGGGGGCCACGCGCGGACCCGGCGGTCCGGCATCCGGACCACGCGGCAGTGGCGGCCCGGACGTCGTCCCGGGCGAGGTCGTCGAGGGCACCATCGTCGACCCGGACCGCCCCTGACCTGCCACCGTCGCCCACCCGGCCCGGACCTGCCGGATGCCGGGCACCCTGGTGGGTACCCGGCATCCGGCAGGGTGGGTCAGGCGGACTTGCGCTTGCGGGGGCGCTCGCCGCGCGACTCGCGCAGCAGGGTGAGCCGCTCCTCGAGCAGCTCTTCCAGCTCGGGGATGGAGCGACGCTCGAGCAGCATGTCCCAGTGGGTGCGCACATGCTTGACGGGCTTGGCCTCCGGCTCAGGGCCCCCACCCTGGAGCTTGGCCTCTGCGCCGCAACGGCACTCCCAGGTGTGCGGGACGTCGGCCTCGACGGAGAAGGGAAGCTTGATGGTGTGCCCGTTGGGGCACAGGTAGGTCGTGATGTTGCGCTCGCTGGGGACGACGTTTGCGTCGGTCTCCATGCTCAGCGCGCCGAGTCGGCTGCCGCGCAGGCTGCGTTCTGCCATGGGATTCTCCCGGAGTCTGTGGTGTCCCGGATCGGCAGGTCGCCCCGACCGGGTCTAGCGCGTCCAACGACCGGACCGGTGGCGTTGTTCCGTCGCCTCGCCGTCGTGTGAAGGGTTCGGTGTGAGAGCCCTCACAGGATGCCTACGGGCGAGACCGTCTTACAGTTCGGACACTGCTGGCGCTCAGACGACGCGGGGGACCTCGTTGCCGGCGTCGAGGATGCCCTGCCGCACGTCGACCCTGCGCAGGATGGCGTAGCCGAGCACGAAGAAGATGATCAGGGCCACGATCGCCGGGCGGTAGGAGTCGGTCAGCTGGTGCACCAGGCCGAAGAGGAACGCGCCGAACCACGACGTGCCGCGCTCCATGGCCTGGTAGAAGCCGAAGAACTCGGCCTCGCGGCTGTGCGGCACGAGCTGGCTGAACAGCGAGCGGCTCAGCGCCTGGCTGCCGCCGAGCACGATGCCGATGAGCACGCCGAGCACGACGAACGGCAGGAAGGCCCCCTCGGGCAGGAAGAACGCCGCGACCACGATCAGCGACCACGCGACGAGCGAGCGCAGGATGGTCCGCCACGCTCCCCAGCGACCGGCGACCCAGCCGAAGAGCAGCGCGCCGCCGAACGCCACGAACTGCACGAGCAGGATGAGCGCGATGAGCTGGCTCTCGTCGAACTTCAGCTGCTCGGCGCCGTAGAGGCTGCTCGACGTGATGACGGTCTGGATGCCGTCGTTGAAGAACAGGTAGGCGAGCAGGAACAGCATGGTGTTCGGGTAGTTCTTGAGGTCGCGGAAGGTGTGGCCGAGCTGGGCCACGCTGCCCCGCACGGCGCCGGCGCGAGGGGCGTCGATCTCGTTCGGCGTGTTGCCGCGCAGGTTCCACAGCCCCACCACGGGGATGATCGAGAACACGGCCCACCACAGGGCCGCCGAGAGCAGGCTGATCCGCACGGCCGTCTCGGTGTCGACGCCGACCAGGTCGGGCTTGGTGACGAGCACGAGGTTGATGGCGAGCAGCAGGCCACCGCCGAGGTAGCCCAGGGCCCAGCCGCGGCTGGAGACCTTGTCGCGGTCGTCGGGGCTCGCGATGCGGCACAGGATGGCGTCGTACACCACGAGGCTGGCGCCCAGGCTGATGGAGGCGATGATCATCATCGCGGCGCCGAACCGCCAGTTGCTGCCCACGAGGAAGAACAACCCGGCGGCGGCGGCGGAGCCCACCCAGGCGAACAGGCCAAGGAGCCGGGCCGGGCGCTGGGACCGGTCGGCGATCGCGCCGACCATGATCAGCAGCAGGGCCGACATGATCGTGGCCAGCGTGATGGTGTACGGGGCGATCGACCCGGGGTCCAGGGGCGCGGTGAGCACCAGGACGACCGCGGCCAGGGCGAGCGGCACGATGAGGGCGGTGGGGCGCACCAGCACCCGGGTGTCACGCGCGTAGGCGACGACACCGAGCACGAGGAGGACGAGCAGCGCCACGACAGCGACGAACGCGGCCATGGAGACCCAGCGCGGCAGGTCCTGCGCGGCCGGCACGACGTAGAGGTCGGTGCCGCACCTGGCGTCGGCGTCGATGCCGGGGCAGGCGGCCTGCTTGGCCACCGTGGTGAGGTAGGGCCCGAAGAGCACCGTGCCCACCGTGGTGACGAAGGCCGAGTTCGCCCAGTCGTACCAGTACCAGGGGCGGTGGTAGCGGCCGGTCTCGGCGTAGGCGTCGACCCGCTCGGACTGCGTCGTCATGCGCGAAGCGTTCCACACCCGGTGGGGTGCGCACCGTAGGTTGCGGTCGTCGGTCTCGCCCGTGTCCGCAGCCGGGGTCAGCCCGCGAACTCCCAGTGCCACGGCTCGGGCAGCGATCCGCCGGCGGCGGCCCACGACGGGTGGAACCAGCCGTACAGCGGGGCGTTCTGCCGCATCCACTGGTGGGCGGGCGACCCGAAGTCCTGCACGCCGCCGCACAGGTCGACCGCGTGGCCCAGCCCGTGCCGGCTGGTGCCGGGGGTGGCAGCGAAGCGGCCGCGCGTGCCCTTGATCGAGATCTGGTCGGGCAGCGAGCGGTAGGAGTCGGTGACGCACAGCGCCACGCCGGTCTGGGCGGCGTACGCCTGGCTCATCGCGTTGAAGCTGGCGGCGGCGGAGGGGGCCAGCCTCTCACCCGGGGCCTGCCAGATCGGGCACAGCCCGCTCGGCGGGATCATGCCGTTGGGGTAGACGGTCGCGTCGTTGGTGCATGGCTTGCCGATCGCGGTGGTGTCGGCCGAGGCGGAGGTCAGGGCGTCGCGCAGCCGCTGCGACGCGGCCTTGGCCGCCGGGGTGCGGGCGCCGACGAGCAGGCTGGCGACCGGGCCGGCCTTCTCGACCTCGGCCACCTGCAGGCTGCGCAGCTTGGCCATCTTGGAGCGTTGGGTGAGCACGATCTTGTCCAGCGCGCCCTTGTCCCGCTGGATGACCCGGGTGGCCGCGGCGGCCGAGGCCTGGGCGGCGTCGGCCGCGGCGCTCAGCCGCACCTGCTCGGCGGTGAGCACCTTGATGTCGCGCATGGCCAGGGTGCGTTGCTCGGTGAGGTAGGACAGGTCGCCGAGCGGGTCGCCGACCTGGTCGGGCTGCGAGCCCAGCGCGTCGAGCATGCCGGCGACGTCGGCGTCGCCGCCACCCCCGGAGTAGACGGAGAACACCCAGTCGCGCAGGATGCGGTGCGCCGTGGCCAGGCGGGCCTCGAGGACGGCCAGGTCGGTGTGCGACGAGGCGGCCTCGTCGGTGGCGGCCCGCTCGGTCTCGTGGGCGGCGACCAGCGACTCCAGCAGCGCGTTGGACTTGTCGGACAGCGCGTTCATCTCGCGGGTGGCCGTCGCGACCTGGGAGTTGCTGGCGAGCAGCGCGGCCGCGATGCGGTCGGCCTCGGCGATCTGGGCGGCGAGGAGCGGCCCGGACAGGGCCACCTGCTGGTCGGGCTCGCCCTCGGCCGGTGAGGCCTTGGTGGGCGGCGGCAGCTGGGTGGGACTGGTGCTCGGGCTGGCCGTGGGGGAGGGGGTGGGGCTCGAGGTGGGTGTGGGGGTGGGGCTCGAGCTGCGCGTCACCGAGGTCGACGGGGCGGGTGCGGGTGCGGCAGCGGCAGTTCCTGCCGTTGCGGCAACTACCGCGGCGAGCACGGCCGACCCGGCCGTGACCCGCATCCAAGGCGCCCAGCGCACGACTTCTGTCTTCCTGTGATGTCCGACGGCGCCGACGGCGCCTAGAACGCGCCCCTGCCGCACGAACCATGCACCACGATAGGCCGCCCGCCGCCCCGGCGACACCCGGATGCCCAAAGACCACCCGTTCGGGCCATACGTCGTCCACAGGTGGTGGATCCCCGGGGCCGTCGTCCACAGGTGGAACGAGCCGGTGGTGTGCCGCAGTGGGCCGGGGCAGGGTGGCTCGGGTGGGGCAGTCGGCCCCCTGACCGAGGGAGGGTGGTCATGGATTATGTCAACTCGGTGCACCTGGTCGGCCGGGTCACCGCGACGGGGGAGCCGCGCGAGCTGCCGAGTGGCGACACCGTGCTGACCCTGCGGGTGGTGGTCCCTCGGGCGCAGCGCCGCGACGCGGCCCGCCCCGGCGTCGACACCATCGACGTGGCGTGCTGGACCGCGGCGGCGCGACGGTCGGCGTCGCGCTGCGAGGTCGACGACCACGTCGAGGTCGAGGGCGCCCTGCGCCGCAGGTTCTTCCGCGCCGGAGGTGCGGTGGCCAGCCGCTACGAGGTGGAGGCCCGCCGGCTCACCCGGCGCCGTCGTGACCCAGGTACTGCGGCGGGTGGCTGACCTGGCCCGATCCCGCCGGAGGGTGGCCGGCGAGTGGGGTCGTTGGCTCGGCGAGTCAGGACCGGGCGGCCAGCAGCTGCTTCAGGAGCGCGATCTCGGAGCTCTGCGCGGCCGCGATCGCACCGGCCAGCGTGCGCACCTCGGGGGTGCGCGCCTGCGCGACCGCCGCCTGCGCCATGGCCACCCCGCCGGTGTGGTGGGCGATCATCAGGCGCAGGAAGATCCGCTCGGCCTCGACACCGGTGGCCGTCTTGAGCTCGGCCAGCTGGGCGGGCGTCGCCATCCCCGGCATCGAGCCGTCCGGCCGGGTGTGGGCTGCGGCGTGCTCGCCACCGGCCCAGGCCATCGGCGGCCGGGAGCCGGTCTGGTCCAGGCCCCACTGCACCAGCCACCCGTACATCTGTCCGGCCTGCTGCTGCTGACTGGTGATGATGTCGAAGGCGACGGTGCGCACCTCCTCGTCCTGGGTGCGGTCGCGCACCAGGAACGCCATCTCGACAGCCTGGGCGTGGTGGGTCTGCATGTCGCGCGCGAAGCCGGAGTCGGCGCCGAAGTCGGTGGGCGGCGCGTTGCGGGCGTGCACGACCCACAGCGTCCCGAGCACCCCGACGAGCGCGGCGGCCAGGGCGACCAGCAGCAGCGGGCCACGGCCCGGGCGCTGTTGCGGGCCGGCTCCGTGGTCGTGGTCACCGCCGTCGGGGCGGCCGGCGGCTGGCTCGTCGCGGCGGTCCGCGGCGTACTCGTCGGCGTCGTCCACCGGGGTGGCGGTCATCCGCTCGCCGGCGGCAGGTCGCCATCGCTGCCGCCGGTGCAGGCGGCACCCGGCTCGGGCGTCTGCGGGCCCTGCCGGTAGGCCTTGACGAACTCGGGCAGCCGCGGGTCGTCGACCCCGGTGAGCACCAGCTGGGTGCCCCAGGCACTGGCCACGACCGGGCCGGGCAGGCCGTCGTAGGGGGACAGCACGACATAGGTGGCAGGCAGCTCCGCGGTGAGCTTGGCGACCTGGTCGGCGGGCAGCTTCGAGTCGTAGGTCACCCAGACGGCGCCGTGCTCGAGCGCGTGCACGGCCAGCTCGTTCTTGACCGGCTTGGTGTAGACGCCGCAGTTGAGCCAGGTCGGGTTGTGGTTGCCCCCGACCGGCGGTGTCTGCGCGTAGGTGACCGGGTCGGTGGTGTGGTCGCGGCTGACCTTGTACGTCTTGACGGCGTCGAGGGTGGGCCGGTTCGACACGTCGTTGTAGACGGTGAACCCGACCACGCCGGCGACGACGAGCACCACGGTCACCACCGCGGCGATGATCAGCAGCCGGGAGCGCCGCTCGTTGGCCCGCTGCGCCTGGCGCACCTCGTCGACCTTGGCCCGGCCGGCCCTGGCACCACGCTGCGGCCTGGACGACTTGCTCACCCGGTGCTCCTCACTGCGGTTGTGTGACGGCGAGCGAACATTGTGACCCAACGACCCGGCGCGGAGGTATCACGCCCGCCACCGCCGGCCTCCTGAAAGCCGGGACAAGGGCTCTTCAGCCCGGGAGGTGGCGACATGCAGTTGATCCAGTGGACCCGGTGCCCGCAGTGCGACTCGATCGCCGAGGTCGTCGACCGCGACGTCTGGCCGAGCACCGACGGGCCGGTCGAGCACGTCAGCGTGCGGTGCGTGCGCCGGCACCGGTTCGTGATGCCGGTGGTGACTCTCGCGACGCACAACCCGCCGGCGTCGGTGGCGGCGTTGGGGCGCGAGCCGGCGCGGGCGCGGATGCGGCCCGGAGCGGGCTCGACCTGAGCGCAGACCGGCTCGGGCGGGGCTTCAGCCGCCGGGTCAAATAACGCCGATAATCGACATTATGTCAGTTCTATTCAGTTCTATCCCGCGTCACCGTGCGTGCGGCCGGCGCCACGCTCTCCCCCGGCTCGGCACGTACGCCGTCCGGCACCGCTCGCCGCGGCATCCATCAAGCACTGCCGGGCCCCGGACACGGTGATCCGGGGCGCGGCGACGTGCTGGCGCTCTTTCGGGGCGCTCAGGCGCGCAGCGCCTGGGCCAGCTGGCGGAAGTCCTCGACCAACGTGGCCATGTCGTCGTCGGTGGTCACGAGCGAGACCAGCCACTGCTCGTCGAGGCCGGGCGGCGTCAGGATGTGCCGGTTGATGCCCCAGAGCCAGGACAGCTCGGCGAGGGCGAAGTCGGTGGCCTTGTAGTCGCGGTAGTTGCGCACCGGAGTCGTCGACCAGGTGACGCACCCCTTGACCCCGAGCCCGACGGTGTGAGCCGGCAGCTCGTACTCGTCGATGATGGCGTCGATGGCCTGCAGTGCGCGCACGTTGACCGCCTCGGCCTCGGCGAGCGCCTCGCGGGTGCAGATCTCGTCGACGGCGCGGGCGGCCGCCATGACCAGCGGGTTGCCGTTGTAGGTGCCGAAGTGGGCCATCCGCCCGTCGACGACGACCTCCATGACCTCGCGCTTGCCACCGAAGGCGGCCAGCGGCAGACCGCCGCCGATCGACTTCGCCAGCGTGATCAGGTCGGGGGTGACGCCCAGGCGCTGGGCCGCGCCCGCGTAACCGGCGGTCAGCCCCGTCTTGACCTCGTCGAAGATCAGCACGACGCCGTGGGCGTCGCAGGCGGCCCGCACGGCGGCAAGGTAGCCCGCGTCGGGGACGACGATCGAGAGGTTCTCGATGACCGGCTCGACGACCAGGGCGGCGATCTCGCTGCCGTGCTCGGCGAGCACCCGGTCGAGCTGCGCGAGGTCGTTGTAGGCGATCACGTGCACCGTTCCGGCCTCGACGTCGAAGGGCACCTGCGGGGTCGGCGCGTCGGCGGGGCCGATCTCGTCGAGCCCGGGCTTGACCGAGACCTGCAGTGCGTCGTAGCCGCCGTGGTAGCCGCCCTCGATCTTCACGATCGCCTTGCGCTCGGTGTAGGCCCGCGCGCAGCGGATGGCGTACATCAGCGACTCGGTGCCCGAGTTGGTGAACCGGATCATGTCGAGCTGGAACCGGTCGCAGAACCGCTCGCTCATCTCGGTGGCCTGCGGCGACGGCGTGACGAACAGCGTGCCGGTGTCGGTGAGGGCCTCGGTGACCCTCTCGACGACGTGCGGGTTGAGGTGGCCCACCAGCATGGCGCCGAAGCCCATGGACAGGTCGAGCAGCCGGTTGCCGTCGACGTCGGTGAGCCAGGCGCCGCGGGCCGAGGCGATCGAGATCGGGTACGGCTCCCAGTGCTGGAACGAGCTGGTGACCCCGAGCGGCAGCGTCTTGCTGGCCCGCTCGTTGTGGGCGCCGGACTCCCCCGACCACGAGGTGAACCGCGCCCACTCGGCGGCCAGCAGGCGCTCGACGACCTCGGGGTCGACCGGCCGGGTGTGCTCGGGCAGGCGGCGGTAGGTGCCGGGGTCGTTCGCGGGTACGGCGGGTGCGCTCTGCAGCTGGTCGGTCATTCGGGGCCTCCTCCCCCACCCGTAGGCGGGGTCACGGTCTGCGGTTCGGATATCACTCGGGATCACCCTACCTGCCTTCGGATTCCGCTGCCAATCCCCAATCAGACAACCGGAACCGCGCTCACCCGGAGGGCTGGGTGAAGCTCAGGTCAGCGCTCGTCGCCACATCGCCACGCCGCCCCGGGGCGGCGGCCCACGACCAGTACAGGTTGGTGTGGCTGACCACCTGCTCCGGTGGCGGCGCGCCGTACTCGGTGAGGTCCTCGGTGGTGTGCGCGTCGCCGACCAGCGTGACGTCGTAGCCGCGCACCAGCGCACCGTGCAGCGTGGCGCGGATGCACGCGTCGCTCTGCGCACCGGTGACCACGACCCGCCCCACGCCCCCGGCTGCCAGCAGTTCCTCGAGCTCGGTGGCCTCGAAGGAGTCGCCGTAGTGCTTCTGCACCACGGGCTCGCCCTCACCCGGCGAGAGCTCGTCGACGATCTGCCAGTCATCGCTGCCCTGCTCGAGGCCCTCGTCGGAGTGCTGGACCCACACGACCGGCACGTGCTCGGTGCGGGCCCGGTCGACCAGGCCGGCGATGGTGCCGACCACGCGGTCGCGGTCGTGGCCGCCGACCACGACGCCGTTCTGCACGTCGATGACCAGCAGCGCGGTGTTGGGCCGCTGCGAAAGTGTCGTCATGGTGCTCCCTGTCACTCGATCAGCTCCGGTGGTACCTCGTGGATCCCACGGTAGGACGGCCCACCGACAGCCGGGTCCGACCGGGCGGCCTGGGGCCGGAGGAACCGCCTACGCTGGCGCCACCATGCAGTGCGACTACTTCGACACCGGCCGGTGCCGCTCGTGCACCCTGATGGGCACGCCCTACGCCGACCAGCTCGCAGCCAAGCAGCGCCGGGTCGCCGCCGCGATCACCGACGTCGCACCCCACCTGGCGTGGCTCGAGCCGGCTCGCAGCCCGGCCTCGCACTACCGCAACAAGGCCAAGCTGGTGGTCGGCGGGCGCGCCGGCCACCCCACCCTCGGCATCCTCGACGAGCGCGGCCACGGCGTCGACCTGCGCCGGTGCGGTCTCTACGAGCCCGGCCTGTCGGCCACCTTCGACCCCCTGCACCGGTTCGTGGCCGACCTCGGCCTCGAGCCCTACGACGTGCCGGCCCGGCGCGGCGAGCTGAAGTACCTCATCGTCACGCACTCCCCCGACGGCGAGCACCTCGTCCGGTTCGTGCTGCGTTCGCAGCGCCACCTCGCCGAGCTACGCGTCGCGCTCCCCCGCCTCCTGGCCGAGCTGCCGTCGGTCCGTGTGGTCAGCGCCAACCTGCACCCGGAGCACAAGGCGGTGCTCGAGGGCGACACCGAGGTGCCGCTCACCGAGCAGACCCTGCTCCCGATGCGCGTGGGCGACGCCACGCTGCTGCTCGGGCCGCGCTCGTTCTTCCAGACCAACACCTCGGTGGCCGCCGCGCTCTACCGCCAGGCCCGCCACTGGGTCGACGAGGCAAACCCCGCGGTGGTGTGGGACCTCTACTGCGGCGTCGGCGGGTTCGCGATGCACGCCACCGCACCGGGTCGCCGGGTGCTGGGCGTGGAGACCTCGACCGACGCGGTCGAGGCTGCGCGCGCGGCGGCGCGGCTCGCTGCGGATGCCGCGCAGTTCGTCGTCGGCGACGCCACGAGCACCGACCTCTCCCCCGCCCCCGACCTCGTGGTGGTCAACCCACCGCGGCGAGGCATCGGCGCGGACCTCGCCCGCTGGCTCGACGCCTCGGCCGCGTCCCAGGTCGTCTACTCCAGCTGCAACGTCGACTCGCTGGCCCGCGACCTCGCGGCAATGCCCTCGCTCAGGCCGGTCACCGGCCGGGTCTTCGACATGTTCCCGCAGACCCCGCACACCGAGGTGATGCTGCGGCTCGAGCGCCGCTGACGCGAGACGCCGAGGCTACGGTGGGGTGATGGGGGGCGAACGGAGCTGGGGCGCCGAGGGGACCAGGCTGGCCGGCGAGGCCACGGCCGACGGCGAGCCCACCCGGTGGTTCGAGGAGCTGTGGTCCAAGGCCGCGCGCGACGAGGTCGACATGCCGTGGGACCGCACCGCGCCCTACCCACCGGTGCTCGACCTCGTCAACGCCGCCGGTGACCCGTGCGGGCGCCGCGCCGTCGTCGTCGGTGCCGGGCTCGGGGCGGATGCCGAGCTGCTCGCATCCCGGGGCTACCGCACCGTCGCCTTCGACCTGGCGCCGTCCGCCGTCGACCTCGCCCGGGCACGGCACCCCGGGAGTACCGTCGACTACCGGGTCGCCGACCTGTTCGACCTGCGCGCCGACCTGGTCGGCGCGTTCGACCTGGTCGTCGACGTGTTCACCGTGCAGGCCCTCCCCCGGTCGCTGCGCGACGGTGCCGGCGACGGCATCCGCTCGCTGCTCGCCCCGGGTGGTGAGCTGCTCGCGGTGCAGTTCGTGCACGAGGACGACACGCCCGACGACGACGGACCCCCCTGGCTGGTCACCCGGGCCGAGATGGAGTCGTTCGCCGCCGGAGACGTCGCGCTGGTGTCGCTGAGCCGAGGACCCCACCCGCTGCGCCCCGACGGCCCCGACACCTGGGTCGGCCTCTTCCGCCGCCGCGACTGACGACCGCAGCCGTCAGAAGCTCAGGGCCGAGACGTTGACCGTGCCCCAGTGCCGTTGCGGCACAATGGCATCCGGCGCCCGCTCATCTGCTACCGCCCACTCGTCGGAGGACCGCAGCAACCTCACCGGGTGCACGACGACCGGTGCTCGCGACCGCGCGTCGAGGCGCACCACCCGGCGGGCCCGGATAGCGTCGGCCAGCGCGCGCACCCGGCGGTCGGGGTCGGTAGCCGAGCCACCACCGACGAAGCGCACCCGGTCCTGCGAACGCTGCACGGTGGCCCGCACCGGGTCTGGCAGCGACTCGACCAGCTTGGAACGGGCGCGCGCCGCGGCATCCGCCAACCCCAGCTCGGCCAGCTCGTGCACCGGAGCCGCGAGGAGCACCCCCAGCGCCTCGGCCTCGTCGCTCGCCAGACCGGTGAGCCGGGTGCGGTGGTTGAAGGCCAGCTCGAAGCCGCCTCGCGAGCCGCGGTGGATGAGGACCGGAAGCCCCGCCTCACCCAGGGCGTCGATGTCGCGCAGGACGGTGCGCCGGCTGACGCCGAGCTCGTCGGCCAGCTGGGCCGCCGTCATCCGGCCGCGGTTCTGCAGCAGGAGCAGCTCGAGGAGCAGCCGTGAGGCGCGCACCGGACCTCCTTTTCCAAAGGTGACAGTAGACGTCACCTTAGGGCTGTTAGCGTCCGCAGCGACACCACCGCAAAGGAGCCCCTCATGGCCGACGACGTCACCTACGGCAACGGAACCCCCGACGACCCCTGGGTGCTGCAGACCCCGTCGCAGACCTCCAGCTACACGGCCTGGCGCGACGAGGCGGCCGACCCCCCGGCGCTCGTCGTACGCGTGGGCACCACGACGCTCTCGTACCACCTGTCGGCCGTCGACGACCTCGCCGCCATGCTGCGCGGCGCCGGTGACTGGGTGCCCCTGGGCAACGCCGACGAGGGCAAGCCGGTCAAGGACGGCACCGTCGAAGCCTGGGCGCGCAGCACCGACAACCCGGTAGGCGGCTACTACGGCCTGCGCAAGGGCTACCGCGGACGCTTCGCCAACTACGTGACGCCGGTGCTCGAGCTGCTCGGCGAGGCCGAGCTCGAGCACGGCGCGCGCAACAACCGGGTGCGCAGCACCTGAACGCGCTCCCGTCCTGCCGAGCGAGGCTTCTTAACGTTCCCTTGATGAACTATTAGTATTGCCCAACCGGCCCGTTCCTAGGCTCTGGCACCTCCCCTGTAGAGGATGGTGCCACGTGGCCACTGAATCCATCGGCGGACGGCGGTTGCGGGTAGGTCGGGGGGGTGGCGCAGCACGTCGCCGGCTGGCTCCCGCCCTGTGGGCACTGCTGGTGGCAGCCGCGGTGCTCGTGCCCCTCTGGGCACTCTGGTCCGCCCCCGAGTACGCCCACCGGGGCGTCCTGCGGTGGGTCTCGCTGAGCACCGCCCTGGCCGCGGCGTCGCTGCTGGTGCTCACCTTCGTTCTCCCGAGCCGGTTCCGGCCGTTGACCGGCTACCTCGGGGTCGAACGGCTGCTGCGCGGCCACCGAGCCCTCGCCCTGGTCGCCGTGACGCTGGTGATCGTCCACGTGGCGGCAGTGCTGCTGCGTCCGGAGATCGGCATCGCGGTGCTCGACCTGCGCAGGGCGCCGCCGCGGGTGTGGGCCGCGACCGTCGCGACCCTGAGCCTGCTCGGCCTCGTGGCGCTGGGGCTGAGCCGGCGGCGACGCCGGCCCCGCTACGAGGGCTGGCGGCTGGGCCACGTGGTGCTGGCGAACGTCGCCCTGCTCGCGACCGCACTGCACGTGCTGTGGCTGGGTGACCTGACCCGCTACCCGGAGGCGCGGGGCTGGTTCGTCGCGATCGCGGTGGCCATGCTGCTGGCCGTCGCCCACCGCTGGGTCTGGAGACCGCTGCGCTCACGCCGGAACCGGTACGTCGTCGACGAGGTGCGTCGCGAGTCGTCGACGGCCGTCACCCTGGTGCTGCACGCGGCCGGCCACGCCGGGGTGGAGTTCCGCCCCGGCCAGTTCGCCTGGCTGAAGATCGGCACCTCGCCGTTCGTCTTCGAGGAGCACCCGTTCACGATCGCCTCCGCCGCAACCGAGCCGTGGCGCAAGGAGTTCACCATCAAGGGGATCGGCGACTTCAGCGAGCTCGTCGCGGGCCTGCGTCCGGGGCGCAACGTGTTCCTCGACGGCCCGCACGGGGCGTTCACCCTCGACGGCCTCACCTCAGAGCGTTTCGTGATGATCGCCGGAGGGGTCGGCATCACCCCGATGCTCAGCATGCTGCGCACCCTGGCCGACGTCGGGGACCCGCGACCCGTGCTGCTCGTCGTGGCCGGCCGCACCGCCGACGACCTGCTGCACCGGGCCGACTCCGAGCACCTCGACCAGAAGCTGGACCTGCACCTCGTGGAGATCCTCGAGGAACCGCCCGAGGACTGGGACGGCGAGGTCGGCCGCTTCACCCAGGAGGTGCTCGCGCAGGCCCTGCCCGAGCGGCGGCGCCGTGAGGTCGTCGACTACTTCATCTGCGGGCCCGGGCCGATGGTCGCGGCAGCCACCCGCATCGTGAGCGACCGGCGGGTGCCGGGCCGACGCATCCACACCGAGCTCTTCGACGTGGTGTGAGCGGCACCTAACCTGTCAGGCATGACCTTCTCGATCGCCGCCCGGGACGGGGACGCCTGGGGCGTCGCCGTCGCCAGCAAGTTCCTCGCCGTCGGGTCGGTCGTGCCGGCCGTGCGCCCGGGAGTGGGCGCGGTCGCGACCCAGTCGCTCGCCCGGGTCGCCTACCTCGCCGAGGTGCTCGACGCCCTCGCCGCGGGCACCGAGGTCGGCACCGCGCTGTCGGATGCCGTGGCCGGCGACGACGGCCGCGCCCAGCGCCAGGTCGGTGCGGTCGGCCGCACCGGTGCGGCCACCTTCACCGGCGAGGGCTGTCTCAGCTGGGCCGGTGGGGTCGCCGCGGGCGACGGGCGCTCGGCGTACGCGATCCAGGGCAACATCCTGACCGGCCCGGAGGTGGTCGAGGCGATGGAGGCCGCGTGGCTCGCGACGGCGGGGCAGCCGTTCGACGCCCGGCTGGTCGCCACCCTCCTGGCCGGGGATGCCGCCGGCGGTGACTCCCGCGGCCGGCAGAGTGCGGCGATCATCGCGCACGCCCCGGGCGCGGGCTACGACGGCTGCGGCGTGCTCGCCGACCTGCGGGTGGACGACCACCCCGACGCCCCGCGCGAGCTGGCCCGCCTGCACGACCTGTCCACGCTGCTCTTCGGCGGCCCCGAGGACGTCGAGCCGCTGCGGGGTGCCCTGCGCGAGGAGGTGGCGACGCTGCTGACCGCGGTGGGGCGCGGCATCCCCGGCGGCGACCTGGACGCGGCCCTCGAGGCCTGGATGTCGGAGGTCAACCTCGAGACCCGGCGCTCGCCGGGCGGAATCGACGCGCGCGTGCTCACCGAGCTGCGGGCAGCGGCCCGCGGCGCAGACCCGGCCTGAGCCGGCTCACTCGAAGCGCGACGGGTCCCCGGACCCCACCCGCACGACCTCTGGGGCGCCGCTCGAGAAGTCGACGACGGTGGTTGGCTCGGTGCCGCACTCCCCCGAGTCGATGACGACGTCGACGACGTGGTCGAGCTCCTCCTTGACGGCCCAGCCGTCGGTCATCGGCTCGTCCTCACCGGGCAGCATCAGGGTCGACGACAGCAGCGGCTCGCCGAGCTCGGCGAGCAGCGCCCGGACCACCGGGTGGTCGGGGATGCGCACGCCCACCGTGCGCTTCTTCGGGTGCTGCAGCCGGCGGGGGACCTCGTGGGTAGCCGGCAGGATGAAGGTGAACGGGCCGGGCGTGGACGACTTGACCGCCCGGAACACCGAGTTGTCGACGTGCACCAGCTGGCCGAGCTGGGCGAAGTCGCGACAGATCAGCGTGTAGTGGTGGCGGTCGTCGAGCCGGCGGATCTCGCGGATGCGGTCCTTGCCCGACTGGTTGCCGACCATGGCGCCGAGGGCGAAGCCGGAGTCGGTCGGGTAGGCGAGCAGGCCACCTTCGCGCAGCACCGCCACCGCCTGGGCGATGGCCCGGGGCTGCGGGTCGACCGGGTGCACGTCGAGGTAGCGGGCCATGCGCCCACGATAGAGCCGTCGCGCCCACACGGGGAGGCGTGGCTCCTGCGCCGGGCGGCCCGCCCCTCAGGTTCCGCGAAGCCCGCGGTTCCACAGCTCGACGGTCTGCACCACCCAGAAGACCGCGAACAGCGTGATCAGCACGACCTCGACCCAGAACACCAGCGCGGTCGACGAGGTGGCGAGGTTGATGGCCACCGTCGCCGCGAGGGCCACGAGCATCGCCCCGGCAATCAACCGGTAGACGGCGACGTAGCGGGAGTGGGTCGAGGGCGCGGACCCCTGGCGCACCGCGGCCTGGACGTCACGGGCGTTGAGCCAGACGACACCGATGATCGCCAGGAACATCGGGACCGCGGCGGCGTCGTGGCCGTGGGCGACGAAGCTGTCGCGGGCGACGACGAACCACACGACCCCACCGCCGAGCACCACCACGGTGAGCGCGGCGCCGAGCCGCTCGACGGTGCTCAGGCCGGCGAACCCGCCCTGCCGCAGGGTGATCACCACTGCCACGGCACCGACCACCGCCGCGGTGACGAACAGGGCCGGCATGTTGTTGCCGACGAACGCGGGGATGTCGGGGCGCAGCAGGGGTGCCGAGCTGCAGTCCTGCGCCGTGGGGGTGGGGATGAACGCGACGCCGGGCGCCAGCATCCCGGCGAGGTTCATCAGCACGTCCTCACCGTCGGTGTTGCCCTTCAGCGCGACCAGGCAGACGCCCATCGTGACCAGAACGCCGATGAGGACGGCGTGCACCGGCGTGTAGTAGTAGGCGCTGATCGACGGCTGCAGGCAGCGGCCCGCGGCCCACCACTCCAGCACGAGGGCGGTGTAGAGCAGGAGCACCAGGGCCGCGAGGGCGATGCGCAGGTAGTCGTAGGTCTTGACGGCGGCCAGCGCCGGGTCGGGCTCCACCGGGCGGCTCAGTCCTCGCGCATGTGGACGGGGGTGCCCAGCTGGACGCTGCGGCTCACCGTGCACAGCCGGTCGTGGCTCTGGGCGATCGCGCGGGGCAGCCGCTCGCGGGCCCGTTCGCCGTCGTCGCCCTCCGGGAAGCGAACCCGGAAGGTCACGTCGATCTCGCCCATGTGGTTGCCGTGCTCGTCGCGCAGCTTCTCGCCTTCGGCGGTGACCCTGAACTCGGTGGGCTCGGCCAGCCGGCTCGTGATGAAGTCGACGTCGATCGCGCTGCACCCGCCGATCGCAGCGAGCAGCAGCTCGACCGGGGTGAAGTCGTCGGACTCCCCCGACCCGATGCTCATCGTGCCGCCGCGCGCGTTGGTCACGAGATAGGTGCCGGTGCCGGTGCGGCTCATCTGGATGCTGCGGTGCCCGGGACCGGTGCCGCCGGTCTCCTGCTCGTGCTGCTGGGCCATCAGGCTCCCCACTTCTGGTCGATGGCGCGAACCACCTCGAGGTCGCGCCAGGTGGTCGTTCGGCCGGTGATGCGTTCGATGCGGGTGTTGGTGAGCTTGGTCTTCTGGAAGCCGCCGCTCATCTCGGCAAGGATCTGCGCGCCGAGCACGAGGCAGCGCTCGCCGGGTGCGTCCCAGGCGTCAAGCTCCTTCGCCGCCGCCACCGGGATGTCGCCGTCGGCCAGTGCCAGGTAGCGCTTGCCGCCCGGGATGAGCGGTGGCACGGCATCGACGGCTGCCAGCGCTGCCCGCAGCTCGGGCGGGGTGCGCACCACGCACGGCACCGAGAACCCGGCGAACTCCTCGAGCACCGTGGACATCCTGCTGGCCACGGCGGCGCACGACCGGCGGCCGCTGCGGACGAACACGTTGCCGGACTGGATGTGCGTGGCGACGTCGGTGAACCCGGCATCCTCGAGCGCGGTGCGCAGGTCGGCCATCTTCACGAAGCGCCCGCCCACGTTGACGGCCCGCAGGAACGCGACGTAGGACGGCATGGCGCACATCCTGTCACCGGGCTGCCACAGTGGGTCAATGTCCTCCTCAGCCACCGACGCCTCCGGACGCCTCGTCCTCGTCCGCCACGGCCAGACGCAGTGGAGCCGAGACGGGCGGCACACCGGGCGCACCGACGTCCCGCTCACGGATGCCGGGGAGCGCGACGCACGCCGGCTCGCCTCCCTGCTGGCCCGCTTCGACTTCTCTCTCGTGCTGTCCTCGCCGCTCGACCGGGCCTTGCGCACCGCGCAGCTGGCCGGCCTGGACCCCACGACCGACGGCGACCTGGTCGAGTGGGACTACGGCGACTGCGAGGGCCGGACGACGCCTGAGATCCGCGAGTCGCTGGGGAACCCGGCCTGGACGGTCTTCGCCGACGGGGTCTCACCCGGAGACACCCCGGGCGAGACGGTCGAGGAGGTCGCGGCCCGAGCCTCCCGGGTGCTGGCCCGGGTGCAGGAGCCCCTTCAGCACGGCGACGTCGCGCTGGTCGCCCACGGCCACCTGCTGCGGATCCTCGCCGCCACCTACCTGCGCGAGGACGCCCGCTTCGGCGCGCACCTCCTGCTCGACGCCGGCGCGGTGTGCGTGCTCGAGGGCGAGCACGGGGTGCCCGGCATCCGGTCGTGGAACCAGACCGCGGGCTGAGGGCCTGCTGACCCGTGCTCAGCCGTCGAGGCCGGGACCCTCGATCACCGACATGACGTTGCCCGACGGGTCGGTGAACCAGGCGATGAGCGGGCCACCCTTGCGGAAGACGCCGTCGTCGTCGGTCTCGGCCTGGGTGCCCTCGTAGTGCTCGAACGCCACGCCGCGCTCGGTGAGCGCCGCGACCGTGGCCGCGACGTCGTCGACCGGGAAGTTGAGCACGGTGTACGTGGCGGGCACGTGGTCGGGCTTGGGGTAGAGCAGGATCGGCCGGCCGCCGGTGGGGCGCAGCACGAGCATCCCCGTGTCCGTCTCGCCGACCGCCAGGCCGAGCACGTCGCCGAAGAACTGCTTGGACTGTGCGATGTCCTTCACGGCGATGCCGCTGAACGCCTTCGATGTCTCGAGCATGCGCCCCACCGTACGCGTGGGTTCAGGGCAGCGGCCAGGTGTGGACGGGCTCGTTGGAGTCCATGTGCTCGGTGTACTGCTCGAGCATCCGGCGCAGCGCCTCGCGGCGGTCGCACCCGGCATCCTGGAACGACTGCACGGCCCGGCTCTGCCACTCGGCGCCGTTGACCCCCGACTTGCACCGCCCCTCGATGACGCCGAGGAACCGCTCGCGCACGGCATCCGAGACGCCCCACTGACGCAGCCCCTCGTGGGCCAGCGGGAGCAGGTGGCGCAGCACCAGCTCGTCGGCCGACAGCTCGCCGAAGCCGGGCCAGTAGAGGCGGGCGTCGATGCCGTCGCGGGCCGCTCGCCGGAAGTTCTCCTCGCAGGCGGCGAAGCTCATCTTGGTCCAGACCGGGCGGTCCTCGTGGGCCAGCATCCGGATGGCGCCGTAGTAGAACGCGGCGTTGGCGAGCACGTCGACGATGGTCGGGCCGGCCGGGAGGACACGGTTCTCGACGCGCAGGTGGGGGGTGCCGCCGACGATGTCGTAGATCGGCCGGTTCCAGCGGTAGACCGTGCCGTTGTGCAGCCGCAGCTCGGACAGCGCGGGCGCAGTGCCGGCCTCGAAGGCCGCCATCGGATCCTCGTCGCTGGTCTCGGCGAGCAGTGTCGGGAAGTAGCGGACGTTCTCCTCGAACAGGTCGAAGATCGAGGTGATCCAGCGCTCGCCGAAGAAGACGCGGGGCCGCACGCCCTGGTTCTTCAGCTCGATGGGCCGGGTGTCGGTGGCCTGCTTGAACAGCTCGATGCGGGTCTCGGCGTGCAGCCGCTTGCCGAAGAAGAACGGGGAGTTCGCGGCCAGGGCCACCTGGGGCGCGGAGAGCGCCTGGGCGGCGTTCCAGTGCGCGGCGAACTCGCTGGGAGCCACCTGCAGGTGCAGCTGGACGCTCGTGCAGGCTGACTCGGGCGCGATCGAGTCGCAGTAGGTGGCGACCCGCTCGCCGGTCGGGCCCTCGATGTCGAGGTAGATGTCCTCACCGCGCGCCACGAAGATCGAGTCGTTGAGGGCGGTGTAGCGGTTGTTGCCGCTGATCCACTCGCCCTCGTAGTGCTCGGGCATGATCGTGGGCAGGATGCCGATCGCGACGATCTTGCTGCCGACCTCCTTGGCCGCGCGGTCGGCGGCGTTGAGGCTGTCGCGCAGCTCGGCCTCGAGCTCGAGCGCGGAGTCGCCGGGCAGCGGCCGCGGGGGCACGTTGAGCTCGATGTTGTACTGCGCCAGCTCGGTCTGGTAGGTCTCGTCGGCAATGGCGTGCAGCACCTTCTCGTTGTGGAAGTGCGGCTGCATGTCGGTGTCGACGAGGTTGAGCTCGATCTCGAGCCCGGTCATCGGCCGGTCGAACTCGAACGAGCTGGTGGTGAGCATCTTCTCGAAGACGTCGAGGTTCTGGCGCACCTTCTCGCGATAGCGCTGGCGCTCCTCACGGCTGTAGCTCTGCGCCTGGACCTCTGCTCCCATGGCGTCAGCCAACCACGGACCGACCCGAGCCGGTAGCCGGAACCGCGTTTCGGTCACCAGCGATGTCGCACCCCACTCGTAGCGTGGGTGTCGTGCGGCTGATCCACACCTCCGACTGGCACCTGGGGCGCTCGTTCCACCAGGTGGGGCTGCTCGGGGCCCAGGCGGCCTACCTCGACTCCCTCGTCGACGTCGTGCGCCGCGAGCGGGTCGACGCCGTGCTGGTCAGTGGCGACGTCTACGACCGGGCGATGCCCTCGCCCGAGACCGTCGACCTGCTCTCCCAGAGCCTGGTGCGGCTGGTCGACGCCGGCGCCCAGGTGGTCGTCAGCAGCGGCAACCACGACTCCGCCATCCGGCTCGGGTTCGCGTCGGGGCTGCTCGAGCGGGCCGGGCTGCACCTGCGCACCTCGGTGTCCGACGTCGGCCGGCCCGTGCTGGTCGGCGACGTCGCGGTGCACCCGCTGCCCTACCTCGAGCCGGCGCTGGCCGCCGACGCCCTGGGCGCCACCGAGCGCACCCACGCCGGCGTGCTTCGGGCGGCGATGACGCGGGTGCGCGCCGACGCCGAGCAGCGCGGTGGCCGAACCGTGGTCATGGCCCACGCCTTCGTCACCGGCGGGGTCAGCAGCGAGTCCGAGCGCGACATCTCGGTTGGGGGCGTGTCGGCGGTGCCGCCCGCGGTGTTCGCCGGGGTCGACTACACGGCTCTGGGGCACCTGCACGGCCGGCAGGAGGTGGTTGAGGGCGTGCGATACAGCGGCTCGCCCGTCGCGATGTCGTTCTCCGAGTGGGCGCACCGCAAGGGCAGCCTGCTCGTCGACCTCTCCGGCGCCTCTCCGGTGGTCGAGCACGTCGAGGCGCCGGTCGAACGCCCGCTGGCGCTGCTGCGCGGCACGCTCGACCAGCTGCTCACCGACCCCGCCCACCGCGGCGCCGAGGCCGCCTGGTGCCAGGTCACCCTCACCGACCCGCAGCGCCCGCTCGGGGCCATGGACCAGGTGCGTCGTCGCTTCCCGTTCACCCTCGAGCTGCGCTTCGACCCCCAGGGCGCCACCGTGCCGCTGCGGCCTTACGCCGCCCGGGTCGCCACCGCCACCGACGTCGAGGTGTGCTGCGACTTCCTCGGCCACGTCCGCGGCGGCCGCGGCCCCAGTGACGACGAGCGGGCGCTGCTCGCCGAGGCTGTCGAGGCCAGCCGGCTCGCCCGCCAGGTCGGTGACGACGAGGGGGTCGCCGCCGGGTCCGACCCGGATGCCGGGGCGGTCGGCGCCGCATGAGGGTGCACCGGCTCGAGATCGAGGCGTTCGGCCCGTTCCCAGACAGGGTCGTCGTCGACGTCGACGCCCTGTCTTGCGAGGGGCTCTTCCTCATCCACGGCCCCACCGGCTCGGGCAAGACCAGCCTGCTCGACGCCATCTGCTTCGCGCTCTACGCCGACGTGCCGGGGTCGCGCTCCAAGCGCGGCCTGCGCAGCGACCACGCCCGGCCCGGTGCCGTGCCGCGCGTCACGCTCGAGCTCACCGCCGGCACCCGGCGGCTGCGCATCAGCCGCTCCCCCGAGTTCGTGCGGCCCAAGAAGCGCGGCAACGGCACGGTGTCGGTGCAGGCGATGGTGACCCTCGAGGAGCGCCACGAGCACCGGTGGGTCGCGCTCAGCACCCGTAACGACGAGGTCGCCGACGTCGTCAAGGACGCCCTGGGCATGGGCATGGCGCAGTTCGCCAAGGTGGTGCTGCTCCCCCAGGGCGAGTTCGCGGCGTTCCTGCGGGCCACCCCCGACGACCGCCGCGAGGTGCTCGAGCGGCTGTTCGACATCTCGGCGTTCAGCGACGTCGAGGCCTGGCTGGCGCAGGCCCGGCGCACCGCCGTGGCCGACCTCGAGGCGGCCGGGTCGGCGCTGGCGGCGGTGCTCGCCCGCGCCGACGACGTACTCGCGCAGGCCGGCTCCGTCGCCGACACCTCGCAGCTGCCGCCCGAGTCGGTGGCCACGCACCTGCACGCCGTCGCCGCCCACCTCGGCGCCCGGGTGAGCACGACCATGGTGGCCTTCGACACGGCATCCGGGGCCGAGCGGGGGGCCGCCGAGGCGCTCGCCACGGCGCGCCGGCTCGACGAGGTGCGCACCCGGGGGCTGCAGGCGGCGGCCCGGCTCCTCGAGCTCGAGGCCGCTGCCGAGCGCCACGCCGAGCGGGTGACGACGCTGGCTGCGGCCGAGCGAGCAGCCGGTCTGGCCGGTCACCTCACCGCCCTCGACCGGGCGAACGACGACCTGGCCCGGCACCGGCGGCGGGTCGACGACGTGCGGGCCACCCTGCCAGGGCCGCTCAGCACGTCGGCCGACGACGTCGCCGCGGCGCTCGCCGGGGTACGGGCCCTCGACGCCACCGTCGCCGCCCTGGTGCGCGAGACCGACGACCGGGCCCGCCGCGCCCGCCAGCGGGCAGAGCTCGACGACCGCGTCGAACAGCTCGTGGCGCTGGCCGAGCGGTCCCGGGTCGAGCTGGCCGAGCTCGAGGCCGAGCGCGCGCTGCTGGCTGCCGAGGCCGAAGGGCGTGCGGTTGGCGCCGGCCGGGTGGCTGAGCTCGAGCTGCTGCTCGACACCGCACGGTCCCGCATCGCGGTGCTCGACGCCGCCGAGCATGACATCGCCCGGGCCGACGCACTGGCCCCCCGGCACGCAGAGCTGCGCGAAGAGGTGCTCGACCGCCGCACCGAGCTGCTCGACCTGCGCCAGCTCCGGCTCGACGGCATGGCGGCTGAGCTCGCCCGGTCACTGTCCGCCGACGAGCCCTGCCCCGTCTGCGGGGCGCGCGAACACCCTTCTCCCGCAACAAGCTCCGACCCGGTGCTGCCCGACGACATCATCGCGGCCGAGCAGCGGCTGAGCGACGCCGACGGGCGGCTGCGCACGCTGGAGGCTGAGGTCCACGCGTTGCGCACCCGGGCTGACACGCTGCTGTCGGGGCTCGCCGGCACCGACCGGCCCTTCCTCGAGCAGGCCGTGGCGGAGGCTGATGCGGCCCTCACGGCGGCCCGCACCGATGCTGCCGCCCACGCCGCGGCGGCGGCCAGGCTCGACGCCGCCGCGCGGGCCGTCGAGGTGCACCGCCAGCTGGTCACCGGCTGCGCCACGCGTCTCGAGGCGGGACTGGCTGCCCTCGACGAGCTCACCGCCGCAGACGATGCTGGCGCACACCGGGTCGCGGCCCTGACAGCCGAGCACGACGGATGCCCGTGTGCATCAACCGAACCGGCGGACCACGTCCGGGCCGGGCGGGTGCTCGCCGACCTGGCCGCTGCCGCCGACGACTGTGCCGGGTCCGTCGACCGCCTGGCCTCCGTGAGCACCGACCTCCGGTCCGCCCTCGACGCCGCCGGGCTCGACGACGTCGAGTCGGCCCGGGAAGCACTGCTGCCCCGCGCCGAGCTGGTCCGGCTGCGCGAGGCGGTCACCGCCCACGTCGAGGACACCGCCGCCGCGCGGGCCGTGGCGCAGGAGCCGGAGGTCGTCGCGGCCCTGGCCGCCGACCCGCCCGACCTCGCCGCCGCGCAAGCCGCCGAGCGGGCCGCCCGCGAGGCGATGCTCGCAGCGCAGGCCGCCCAGCACGACGCCGCCCGTGCGCAGCGTCAGCTCGAGCGGCTGCTGCCCCTCGTCGACGACGCGTGTGCCGCCGTCGCAAGGACCGCCGACCGCCACGCCCGGGTGCGCGACCTCGCCGACACCACGAGCGGCACCGGCCCCGACAACACGCTGCGGATGCGGCTGACCGCCTACGTGCTCGCGGCCCGGCTCGAGACGGTGGCGGCACTGGCCAACGAGCGGCTGGCCGTCATGGGCGGCGGGCGCTACCTGCTCGAGCACTCCGACGAGCGGGCCGCGCGCAACGCCCGGTCAGGTCTCGGCCTGCGGGTGCTCGACCAGTGGACCGGCCGGGTTCGCGACACCGCCACCCTCTCCGGTGGGGAGTCCTTCATGGCCTCCCTGGCGCTGGCGCTCGGTCTGGCCGATGCCGTGCGCGAGGAGGCCGGTGGCCTCGACCTCGGCACGCTCTTCATCGACGAGGGCTTCGGCAGCCTCGACGACGACAGCCTCGAGCAGGTGCTCACCGTGCTCGACGGGCTGCGTGAGGGCGGCCGGGCCGTCGGCGTGGTGAGCCACGTCGCCGACCTGCGCGCCCGCATCACCCACCAGGCCGTGGTGCACAAGGGCGCGTCGGGCAGCACCGTCGAGGTGCGGGCCGGCGCGGCGGTTGAGCCGGCCGCCTGAGGCCACCGGCCGGCATCCGAAGTCTCAGTCCTCCTCGAACGCCTCCGGCGAGGGGCACGAGCACACCAGGTGGCGATCCCCGTAGGCGCCGTCGATCCGCCGCACCGGGGGCCAGTACTTCGCGGTGGGGTCGACACCGTGCGGGAAGGCCGCGGTGGTGCGGTCGTAGGCGTGGTCCCACTCGCCGGCCAGGGCCTGTGCGGTGTGTGGGGCGCCGCGCAGCACGCTGCCCGACGCGGACACCGCACCCGAGCCCACCTCGTCGATCTCGGCGCGGATGGCGATCATCGCGTCGCAGAACCGGTCGAGCTCGCCCTTGTCCTCGCTCTCGGTCGGCTCGACCATCAAGGTGCCGGCCACCGGGAAGGACATCGTCGGGGCGTGGAAGCCGTAGTCGATGAGCCGCTTCGCGACGTCGTCGACGGTGACGCCGGTGTCCTTGGTGATGCCGCGCAGGTCGAGGATGCACTCGTGGGCGACCAGGCCGTCGGTGCCCGAGTAGAGCACCGGGTAGTGCTCGCGCAGCCGGGCGGCGACGTAGTTGGCGTTGAGCACGGCGACCTCGGTGGCGCGGCGCAGGCCGGCACCGCCCATCAACCGCACGTAGGCCCAGGAGATCGGCAGGATGCTCGCGGAGCCGTAGGGCGCGCCGGAGACCGGGCCGACCCCCGTCTCCGGACCGGCGCCCGGGTCGAGCGGGTGGTTGGGCAGGAACGGGGCGAGGTGCTCGCGCACGCCGACCGGGCCGACCCCGGGGCCGCCGCCGCCGTGCGGGATGCAGAAGGTCTTGTGCAGGTTCAGGTGCGACACGTCGGCCCCGAACCTGCCGGGCCGGGCCACCCCGACGAGGGCGTTGAGGTTGGCACCGTCGACGTAGACCTGCCCACCGGCGTCGTGCACCATCGCGCACAGGTCGGTGATGGTGTCCTCGAAGACCCCGTGGGTCGAGGGGTAGGTGACCATGATCGCCGCGAGCGTCTCGCGGTGCTGCTCGACCTTGGCCCTGAGGTCTTCGAGGTCGACGTTCCCCGTGATCGGGTCGGTCTTGATGACCACGACCTTGAGACCGGCCATCACCGCACTGGCGGCGTTGGTTCCGTGGGCGCTGCTCGGGATGAGGCACACCGTGCGCTGGTCATCGCCGCGCGAGCGGTGGTACGCGGCGATGGCCAGCAGCCCGGAGAGCTCGCCCTGCGAGCCGGCGTTGGGCTGCAGCGACACCTCGTCGTAGCCGGTGATCTCGCAGAGCCAGCCACTCAGCTCGTCGACCAGGCCGCGGTAGCCGCGGGTCTGCTCGTGCGGCGCGAAGGGGTGGACGTTCGCGAACTCGGGCCAGGTGACGGCGACCATCTCGGTGGTGGCGTTGAGCTTCATCGTGCACGAGCCCAGCGGGATCATGCCGCGGTCGAGGGCGAAGTCGCGGTCGGCCAGCCGGCGCAGGTAGCGCAGCATGGCGGTCTCGGAGTGGTGCGTCGAGAAGACCGGGTGGGTGAGGTAGTCGGAGGTGCGCAGGAGCGCGGCATCCCACTGCGGCCGGGCGACCCGAACCTGCTCCGGCGCCACGACCCCGAAGGCCTTCGCGACCCGGCCGAGGTCGACCAGCCCGGTGGTCTCGTCGACGCTGAGCTGCACGGTGTCGTCGTCGACGTGCCACAGGTTGACCCCTGCGGCCAGGGCAGTGTCGACCACCTCGCGCGCCCGGCCGGGTACCCGGGCCCGCACGGTGTCGAAGACCGGCCCGTCAGCGACGTCGACGCCCCCGTCACGCAGCGCGTCGCGCAGTGCCTCGGCGTGGGCGTGCACCCCGAGGGCGATCGCCCGCAGCCCGGCGGGGCCGTGGTAGACGGCGTACATGCTGGCCATCACGGCGAGCAGCACCTGGGCGGTGCAGATGTTCGAGGTCGCCTTCTCGCGACGGATGTGCTGTTCACGGGTCTGCAGGGCCAGCCGGTACGCCGGCGCACCGACCGCGTCGACCGACACGCCGACCAGCCGGCCCGGCATCGTGCGCTCGAGCCCCTGGCGCACGCTCAGGTACCCGGCGTGCGGGCCGCCGAAGCCCATCGGCACCCCGAAGCGCTGCGTGGTGCCGACGGCGACGTCGGCGCCCCACTCCCCCGGCGGCGTCGCCAGGGTCAGTGCCAGCAGGTCGGCGGATGCCGTGACGAGCGCGCCGGCGTCGTGCGCCGCGGTGGTGAGCGCCCGCAGGTCGTGCAGGGTGCCGTCCATCGCGGGGTACTGCACGAGCACGCCGAACACCTCGGCGCCACCGGCGGCGGCGCGCAGCTCCTCGGCCGTGGTCACCCCGCTGAGGTCGGTGACGACGACGGGGATGCGCAGCGGCATCGCCCGGGTGCGCACCACGCCGAGCGTCTGGGGGAACACCTCGGCGTCGACGAGCAGCACCGCGTCGTCCGGGGCCTTGCTCGAGCGGCGCATCAGGGTCATCGCCTCGGCCGCGGCGGTCGACTCGTCGAGCAGCGAGGCTCCGGCGATCGGCAGCCCGGTGAGGTCGCTGACCACGGTCTGGAAGTTGAGCAGGGCCTCGAGCCGGCCCTGCGAGATCTCCGGCTGGTAGGGGGTGTAGGCGGTGTACCACGCCGGGTTCTCGAGCACGTTGCGCTGCACCACGGCCGGGGTGAGGGTGCCGTAGTAGCCCAGCCCGATCATCGAGGTGACCCGGTGGTTGCGGGCCGCGACCTCGCGCAGCTCCTCGAGGACGGCCGCCTCCGACGCCGCCGGCTCGATGTCGAGAGCCTCCGCGCCGCGGATGCCGCCCGGCACGGCGGTGTCGACCAGGTCGGCCAGCGAGCTGCGGCCGACGACCTGCAGCATCGCGGCCACGTCGTCCTCGCGCGGGCCGATGTGGCGGGCGGCGAAGGCGGGCAGGTCGGTGGACGAGGTGCTCACGGTGGCTCCTGGAGGGCAGACGGCGTCGACGTCTCCCCCTCTGTCACGCACCGGCGCGGGGCCGGGTGCTCCAGAGGTGCCTGTCCCGCGTGGTCCTTTGCGCCTGAGAGGTTCCGGGGAGGTTTGCCCCTTCGGCGCCCCGACGAGCGTTGGCGTCGAGGTCTCTCCCACACGGTGTGAGCGGCGGGGCCAATCTATCAGGCGAGCCGGGCTGCCCTTCGGGCTCCGAGCTCGTCGCCGGGCTGGGGCGTGCTGTCGCCCTCGTGCTCGGCGCGCTCGCTGGGCAGGTGCGCGAGCTCGCCCTCGACCTCGCGCCACACCTTGCCCAGGGCGATGCCGAACACGCCCTGGCCACCCTGGAGCAGGTCGATGACCTCCTCGGCGGAGGTGCACTCGTAGACCGAGGCGCCGTCGCTCATCAGGGTGATCTGGGCGAGGTCGTCGACCCCGCGGGCGCGCAGCACCGAGATGGCGCCGCGGATCTGCTGCAGCGAGACGCCGGTGTCGAGCAGCCGCTTGACCACCTTGAGCACGAGGATGTCGCGGAAACCGTAGAGGCGCTGGGTGCCCGAGCCGCCGGCCGGGCGCACCGAGGGCTCGACCAGGCCGGTGCGGGCCCAGTAGTCGAGCTGGCGGTAGGTGATGCCGGCCGCCTTGCACGCGGTGGGGCCGCGGTAGCCGGCCTCCTCGTCGAGCTCGGGCAGGTCGCTCTGGAACAACACGCCCTGCGCGGGCACGGGGGAACCCCCGGACTGCCGCGCTTCTCCGGTGGAGACCACGTGTACCTCCTGAGCTCGACCTACTGGTGCGACTGTACGCCCACGAATGACACGGACGTCACTTACTCGCCACGGGTGTGACAGGAGTGACGCTAGGGGCAGGTGTGACTGGGGTCAACGACCACGAAGCACGCACGCCTCCCGGCGTGTCGCGCCGATCCGGCTCGCGACACACCGAGGTCAGCTGTCGGTGTCGGCCTCGGTGTCGAAGTCGTCGGCCGAGACGTGGTCGAGGAACTCCTTGAACTTCTCGACCTCGTCGTCCTCGGTCTCGGCCATCTCGACCCCGGCCTCGTCGAGCAGCTCCTCCTCGGCAACGATCTCGGCACCGGCCCGCAGGGCGAGCGCGATCGCGTCGGACGAGCGCGACTCGATGTCGGTGCCCCCGGCCGCCGCTCCCCCGTCGAGGTCGAGCATCGCGTGGAAGACGCCGTCCTTGAGGGCGACGATGCGCACCCGGGTGAGCTCGTGGCCCAGCTCGTCGATGACGTTGCGGAGCAGGTCGTGGGTCAGCGGCCGCGGGGGCACCACGCCCTGCTGGGCATAGGCGATGGCGGTCGCCTCGGCGGCCCCGATCCAGATCGGCAGGTAGCGGTCGCCGTCACGTTCGCGCAGCAGCACGATGGGCTGGTTGGTGGGCATCTCGACCCGCACCCCGAGCACGTCCAGGACCTTCATTGCGTCACCGTACCCCGCGCACCTCCAGGTCGGTCAGCCCCCACGGCCGGACAGTCCGCCACGGACCAGCGCGGCGTGCAGCGACAGGCACAGGTGGGCCACCTCGGCGGCGTGCCGCGAGGCGTCGGCACCCCGCCGCGGGCCGACCACCTGCTCGACGAGACCCACCTCCCGGTCGGCGGCGGCGCGAAAGCCCCGCAGGTGCCGGGGCTCGACGCCGTAGGCCCCCAGGCCCGCCGCGGCGTGGGCCACCTGCAGGTCGGCGTCGTCGTGCAGGCCGGCAGCATCGGGGCGCAGCAGGCCGTGCGACACCAGGTCGGCGACCACGGCCGGCGACAGCCCGGTGGCCCGGCCCAGCTCGGCGGCCGTGAGCCGCAACGCACGGCGGGTGGCGAGGTCGGCGGCATCCGGCACGTCGGGGTCGGGCGTCGGCGGTGGCGGCTGCGCGCGGCCGTCGACGGCATCCCCGGGGGTGAGCCCACGATCGATGGCCTCGAGGTTGCCCTTGATCACCTTCAGCGGCCAGAACCGGTCCCGCTGGGCCCGCAGCACGTAGCGCAGCCGCTCGACGTCGTCGAGGGTGAACTGGCGGTAGCCCGAGGCGGTGCGGGCCGGGGTGACCAGGCCCTCGGCCTCGAGGAAGCGCACCTTGGAGATGGTGACGTCGGGGAACTCCTCGGACAGGGCCCTGACCACCGCACCCACGGTGAGCCGACGCCCTGCCGGGGTGGTCACGGGACGGGTCAGGCCTGGCTCGCGTAGAAGACGAGCCGGAACTTGCCGATCTGCACCTCGTCGCCGGTGGTGAGCACGGCCTCGTCGACGAGCTCGCGGTTGACGTAGGTGCCGTTGAGCGAGCCCACGTCGCGCACGACGAACCTGCCCTCGGTGCGGCGGAAGACGGCGTGCTTGCGCGAGACCGTGACGTCGTCGAGGAAGATGTCGCTGTCCGGGTGACGGCCCGAGAGCACCTCGTCGTCGTCGAGCAGGAAGCGGGCACCGGTGTTGGGGCCGCGCAGCACGACGAGCAGGGCGGTGCCCGGACGCAGCGCCTCGACGGTCGCGAGGTCGGACCGGGTGAGGACGTGGTCGCTCTCGGAGACCGGCTCCGGCGTCTCGGCCCCCCCGACCGCCTGGAGCCGCATGGTCGTCGGCTCGTGGGCCGCGCCCTGGGGTTCCTCGCGCTCGTCAGTCATTCGCTGTCAGCCTTCCGTCGTCGGTGCTGCGAGTGTCACACCCTAGATCACCGCGCCACCGTTGGCCCACCGTTTGGGAAGTCGGGATTGCGACGTCCTCAGGAGAGCTGCGCGGTGTAGGCGTCGACGTCCATCAGGGCGTCGAGCGCACCGGCGTCGGTGGCGGTCAGCTCGTACATCCAGCCCTCGCCGTAGGGGTCGGTGTTGACCAGTTCGGGGGTGGCGTCGAGGGCGCCGTTGATGGCGGTCACCTCGCCGGTGACCGGGGCGTAGAGGTCGCTGACCGACTTGGTGGACTCGACCTCGCCACAGGTGTCACCGGCCACGACCGCGTCGCCGACCGCAGGGAGGCTGACGTAGACGACGTCGCCGAGCGCCTCCTGGGCGAACGACGTGATCCCCACCCGCAGTGTGTCGCCGTCGGCGCGCACCCACTCGTGCTCGGCGGTGTAGCGCAGGCCGGCGGGGTACTCGAGATCGCTCATGTCGCTCCTTGGTCGGGTCGCGCGGGACCCATCAGGGGGTGGGGGTGGGTACGGGCCGAGCGTACTGAGGCGACGCCGGGGTCAGCAACGCGTCGATCACCACCTCGTCCTCGATCTGCACGTCGGTGTCGCCGCCGACCCGGCGCACGGTGGCGGTGACCCCGCCGGGGATCTCCATCGCGCCGGCGAGGGTGTTGGCGTCGCCGATGGCCTTGATGACGTAGGGCGGCCGCACCGTGGTGCCCGAGACCGACAGGCCGCCCTCGGCGTCGGCGAACCAGGTGTTGGCCACCACGCGCACGTCGTTGACCTGGATCGCCTCGGCTCCGGCGTCGCGCAGCTCCTGGATGGTGTCGAGGACGATCGGGGCGTCGACCTTGCGCTGGGGGTCGCTGATGGTGAGCAGGATGCCCGGCCCGGTCGCCGGCACCGTGCCGGCGAGGATGCCGAGTGAGGCCAGCCGCTCGCGCGCGGCGCGCTGCGCCTCGGCGTCGTTGCTCGACTGGCTCTTGAGCAGGTCGAGCGAGGACTGCAGCCCCCGGATCTCGTCGGCCAGCCGCTCGCCCTCGCGGTCGACCCCGGCGAAGATGCGCACCAGCTCGTCCTCGCGCAGGCTGTCCAGGCCCTCGTCGGAGGTCTGGTGCACCTGCACGATGATCGCGAAACCCAGGGCGCCGGCGAGCAGCATCGCGAGCACGTTGGCCCGGGTGAGCCGGGGGGCGCCGGCGCGCAGCAGCCGGTGCCAGGCCCCCTTCGGGGTGTCGTCGGGGTCGGGAGCGCTCGGCGTCTGCGGGTCGGTGGGCCCGGGTGCCTGCAGGCCCTCGAAGAGATAGGGACCAGGGCGCGGCTCACCGGTGGTCGGCCGCGCGGGCTGTTCCTGCTCGGGACGCTCCTGCTCAGGCTGCCCCCGCTCTGGGGGCTGCGGCTCGGTCATGCGTCGAAGAGGTGTCGGCGGATCGCGGCGACGTTGGAGAAGATCCGCACGCCGAGCACGACCACCACACCGGTGGAGAGCTGGCTGCCGACGCCGAGCTTGTCACCGAGGAAGACGATGAACGCGGCGACGACCACGTTGGACAGGAACGAGACGACGAAGACCTTGTCGTCGAAGATGCCGTCGAGGATCGCGCGGACCGCCCCGAACACCGCGTCGAGCGCGGCGATGACGGCGATGGGCAGGTACGGCTGGAGCCACACGGGCACGGCCGGCTGCAGCAGCAGGCCGATGATGATGCCGAGGGACAGGCCGATGGCCGGGATCACGAGGGGGCTCCTTGTCCTTCGCGGGTGGTCGGCGACGGGGTGCTGCCGGGCGACGCAGTGGCGCCACCAGTATCCCCGGACCGGGCGAAGCGTGTGGTCAGGCCCACCGCGGCGGGCACGGTGAGGTCGTCGGACACCGTGGTGTCGACCCGGATGCCGAAGCTGTTGCGCAGCGTGGAGAGGTAGGTGCCGCCGGCCCCGTCGGCGAAGCCGGCCGGGAAGCGTTGGGGGTCACCCAGGGCCGTGATGACGTAGGGCCGGGTCAGCGGGCGGTAGTCGACGACGAGCGCCGACCCGGCGAACCGGATCGCCGAGGTGGCGGTCAGCCGCTGGCCGTTGATGCTCACCGCCTCCGCGCCGGACTCCCAGAGAGCGTTGGTGACGTAGCGGAGGTCCTTGGCCTGCACCTGGCCCTGCTGGGCCTTGGTGTCGCCGGGGGCGGCCTCGTCGGCTCCCGAGCCCGGGGCGTCGTCGAGCGTGAGGGTGAACCCCGGGCCGTGCAGCGGCACGGTGCCGACCGCGGCCCCGAGCTCGCGGGTGCCGTCGGCGAGCGAGGGGTCGCGCAGCTGCGTGTTCTCCAGAGCGGTGACCTGGCCCTGCAGGGTCTCGGCCTTGGTGGTGAGGGCGTCGACCTGGTCGCGGCGGTCCTCGACCTGGCGGATGAGGTCGGCACGGGCCTGTGAGCGCGGCTTGTTGGCGGTGGTCAGGTTGTACGACGCCACCCCGACGAGCAGCCCGATCAGCACGGTCGCGATGACGAGCAGGGGCGAGCGCAGCGAGGTCGAGCGCGGCTTGCCCTGGGCCTCCCGGCGGTTGGCCGCGGCGGCGTAGCCGGGGTCGAGCGGGCGCTGGAGCATCGTCGTGAGCAGGGTCATCGACGCGTCGGGTCGCCGGTCGATCGGTGCGGGGCGGGTCATGCGGGCACCGCCCCGTCCTGCGCGGCGATCAGCTGGCGCAGCTGCACGGCATAGAGGATGCCGGCCAGCCAGTAGAGCCCGGTGCCCCACCAGGCGAACGCCCAGCCGACCGGCTGGGCGATGGTCGCCAGCGTGCCGCTGCCCTCACCGAGCAGGATCAGTGGGAACGCGTAGAGCAGGTTGAAGGTGGCCGCCTTGCCGGCGAAGTGCACCGGCAGGCCGACCCAGCCGTGCCGCTTGGCGACGAGCACGACCACGCCCATGAACAGCTCGCGGGCGAGCAGCACACCGACGAGCCACCACGGGATGATCTCGCGCCAGGCCAGGCCGAGCAGCGTCGAGACGATGTAGAGCCGGTCGGCCACCGGGTCGAGCAGCTGGCCCAACCGTGAGACCAGGTTGTACTTGCGGGCGATCTTGCCGTCGAGGTAGTCGGTGAGCCCGGCGAGGAACAGCAGCACCAGAGCCAGGCCGTCGCGCTCGGAGAGGATGGCCCACAAGAACACGGGCACGCCGAGCAGCCGGGCGGCGGACAGTGCGTTCGGCACGGTGAGCACCCGGTCGCTCACCTGCTGCTCGGGCGCCCCCGTGGACATGCCGCCACTGTAGGCGGTCGACCCGGGCGGGCGCGCCAAGGTCGGGCTGTGCTGCCGCCTAGGGTGTCGCCATGTCGACTCCCCTGCTCGGCGCCACCGAGGCGCAGCTGCGCCGCGACCGCACCAGCGTGAAGTGGGTGGCCTACCCACCCGACGTGCTGCCGTTGTGGGTGGCCGAGATGGACGCCGCCCCGTGCCCGGCCGTCGCCGAGGCGGTGTCCGCCGCCATGCACCGCGGCGACACCGGCTACGGCTGGAGCCCGCGGTACGCCGACGCCGTCGCCCGCTACGCGGCTGACTCCTGGGGCTGGGAGATCGACACCTCGGCGGCCATGATCGTGCCTGACGTGATGATCGGCGCCGCCGAGCTGCTGCGGCTGCTGACCGACGAGGGCGGCCCGGTCGTGGTCTCTCCCCCGGTGTACGACTCCTTCTTCGGGTTCGTCGACGCCATCGGCCGGCGGCGGGTCGACGCCCCGCTCGGCCCGGACGGGCGGCTTGACCCCGAGGCGCTGCGCACCGCCTTCCGGGGGGTGACGGCGGGGGGCGAGCGGGCGGCATACCTGCTGTGCAACCCGCACAACCCCACCGGGGTGGTGCACGCCCCGGCCGAGCTGGCCACCCTTGCGGCGCTGGCCGGGGAGCACGGGGTGCGCGTGGTGGCCGACGAGATCCACGCGCCGGTCGTGTATGCCGACAGCACCCCGTTCACCCCCTTCCTCACCGTGCCGGGGGGCGAGCGCGGCTTCTCGGTGTTCTCCCCGTCGAAGGGGTGGAACGTCGCGGGGCTGAAGTCGGCGCTCGCCATGGCCGGCAGCGACGCCGTCGACGACTTCGCCCGGCTGGCCGAGGTGCACACCCACGGCTCGTCGCACATCGGTGCGATCGCCCACGTCGCGGCGATGGCCGACGGGCGCGAGTGGCACGCGCAGCTCGTGGGCGAGCTCGACAGCAACCGGGCGCTGCTGGGGCGCCTGCTCGCCGAGCACCTGCCCGGCGTGCGGTGGCAGGCCCCGGAGGCCACGTACCTGGCCTGGCTCGACTGCCGTGACCTCGGGCTCGGCGACGACCCGGCCGCCGTCTTCCTCGAGCGCGGGCGGGTGGCGCTGGGGTCCGGCCCGCGCTACGGCGCCGCCGGTGGGCGCGGGTTCGCCCGGCTCAACTTCGCGACGTCGCCGGCGATCCTCGAAGATGCCGTGCGGCGGATGGCCTGCGCGCTCTGAGCCCGCGGAACGCGGGTCAGCGCGAGAGCTCGACCGCGTCGGCGCCCCGGGGCACCACGGCGGCGAGCGTGGCGGCAAACAGCTCGTCGGCGTGCTCGGGGGTGCGGCCGATGGCCGTGACGCCGAACCGGCCGTCGACCGCGAGGCAGCCGAGCATGTGCAGCACGACGCCGGTGCCCTGCGCGCCGTCGAACTGCAGGCCCGCGTCGCGCACAGCATCGATGACCGACTGGGGGTGCCGCTCGGCCAGGGAGGGGTCGACGAAGTTGTCGGTGGAGCGGTAGGCCCGGGTGCTGCCGTCTGCGTCGGCCCGCCAGGTGGCCGACTCGGCGTCGTAGCGGCCGGGAACCAGGCTGCGCAGGGCCGAGAAGGGGTGGGTGGTGCCGCCCTTGCGCAGGTTGACCTCGAGCGCCATGAGCGACCAGGGGTCGTCCCCGGTGCGCGCGGCCATGAAGTCGACGCCGATCCGGCCGACGCAGCCGCGCGCCACCAGCGTGCGGCCGACGGCGGCACCGTGGCGCGCGAGGTCCGCGGCGTACCCGGGGTCGGCGGGGAACCGGCATCCGAGGTAGACCTGCCCGTTGTCGCCACCCAGCACCTGGTCGTGCGTCGCGAGCACCCGCACCTCGCCGTCGGGCAGCAGGTCGACCTGCACGCTGGGGCTGCGGAGCCGGTCGCCCACGACCATCTCCTCGACCACTCCCCCGCCGGCGGCGAGCTCGCCGCGGAACCACTCGGGCAGGGCGGCGACGTCGGCCAGCACCTCGTGCGGGTCGCGGGGGGTGCCGTCGTCGTCACGCAGGGGCACGACGACGTTGCCGTCGCCGGCGCCGCTGTCGTCGAGCTTGACCACCACCGCGCCCACGGCCGGGCGCGACGCGCGGATCCACTCCGCCGCGGCCGCCACGTCGTCGACGTGGTGGACGTCCTCTCGGCCGAGCGGCACCGGGACCCGCGTGCGGTGGAAGAGCCGACGGCCGGCGCTCTTGAACGCCTCGGACCGCAGCGCGGGTGCGGTGCCGTTGACCGGGATGCCGAGGGCCAGGGCCACGGCCACCTCGTGCTCGGTGACGTTCCACGGCTCGATCACCGCCGGGCGCCCGTCGACGAGGCGACGCACCTCGTCGAGCAGGTCGGGGCGGTCGAGCAGCTTCTCGGCCAGCGGGCGGGGCGAGGGGTCGTCGAGGGCGACGACGTGCAGCCGCCGCCGCATCCGGTCGGCGACGTCGGGCGGCACGAGCGAGCGGTAGTAGTCGAGCACCTCGGGGTCGGGGGCGAGTGAGCAGACGAAGACGAGGTCGGCGTCGATCCGGTTGAGCAGCAGCGAGGCGTTGAGGTAGCGGTGCTCCATGGCCGGCAGGCGCGGGCCGTAGTGCGCCAGCAGCGAGTCGCTGAGGCTGAACGACGCCATGGCGACCACGGCGTGGTCGCGCCCGGAGCCGGGCGCGTTCGCGGCGAGGGCGTCGGGTAGCGCCGCCTGCAGCCGGTCGAAGTCGTCCATCCCCACCCCCTCGCGCCCATCATGGGGTACGCGGGCGGCGGCGGCCACCGAGCAGGTACCCACTTCCCGCGGCGAGTGCCGCCAAGCCCAGGGCAGCCGTGGCCAGACCCCAGAGGTCGCGGGTGGTCAGCACGACGAAGACCGGTTCGGAGCCCCCGGTGCCGTCGGCGTAGGCGAACCAGCCGAACTCGTTCGGAGCCAGGGGCCAGAGGCGCTCGGCAGCGACGAGGCCGACCCCGAGCAGGAGCAGGGCGGCTCCGCCCACCAGCAGGACCAACACCGCGGCGCGAGGGCGGGTGCCGCCGGCCGACGGTGCGTCGCCTGGGTACATGCGTGGCATCCTGCCATCCGCTCCCGGACCGAGTGCTGGGTTCACCCGGTCGGGGCGGCGTCGGCCTGCCACCTCGTGAGAGCCACGGCGATGGCGAACACCTCGACGACCCGCGGGATGCCGGGCAGGTCGGCCGCAGCGTCACCCCGCCAGAGGTTGGTGCGCCTCACCGACCCCAGACGACGGCCGTGGTCGTGCAGCCGCTCCTCGTGGCGCCATGGGGCGCTGCGCGAGAAGTGGTACGTGGTCCCCTCTGCCTCGATGGTCCAGTTCCGGCGGCCGATCCCCCGGGCCGTGGCCACCGTCCGGCCGCCACCCTCGGTGAGGCTGGCCCGGTCACCCGGGAGGTCGGCCCGCACGGTGAAGCTTCGCCCGTCGAGGGTGAACCGTCCACCGGTCGACCAGTGGGCGCCCTCCCAGGTGGCGACCCGGCGGTCGTCCTCGAGGAGGTCGTACCGACCGTCCCACAGCCGCAACCTCCGGGCGTGGATCACCTGACGTCCCTTCGCGGGGAAGAAGCGGCCCCCGCGCTGAGTTGTGGACGCAGCCGCGGGGGCCACTTCGGCCCAGGGTCGGAGCGCACTCGATCCGAACCGGTACCAGCGTCGAGGCCCGCACGGGCCGGCCACAAGGCCGCGGCGCAGGAGTTCACCCGGCGTTGGGCGTCATTTCATCCCGGGGTCACCGCACGGTCGGGATCGGGCTCGCGCAGCTCCGGCGAAGCGGTGTCGTGCCCGTGACCCGCGTCGTCGAGCGGCGCCGTGCCACCGGCCACCGCCCTGTTCAGCCGTTCGCGGGCCGCCCGCTCGACGAGCAGCGGCACGTAGTCGCGCACCGGGCCGGTGATGCCGGCCGCCGCGACCTGGATGGCGGCCTCGACCAGGGTCGGGTCCAGATCGGGGAACCGGGCCTCGAGGCGCTGCTGGACCTCGGCCATCTGGCGCGCTTCGTGTGCTGGGTCCACCCCCACAGAATCGGGGCTGGCGTGCAGGTGGCGCAAGCGATACGGCGCTAGTCACCCTCGGTGGGCGACCGGGGGTGACCACCGCGCAGCCCGCTCAGGGTGCGGGCACCTCCGCCGTCCTGGGCACCAGCCGGCTCGCGGCGGGCACCGGGAACGGGTGTCCCAGCACCGTCAGCCGGCCTCGCACCCGGTTCTGCGGCTGGCAGTTGCTGGTGCAGATGGTGGGCGGAGCCCTACGGTGGAAGGTTCTGCGGTCGCCCTCGGGGGCGGCTGCCTCAGGCGCTGAACCGCTCGCGACGGCCCTCCGCCGACCGGGCCCGCCAGTTGCGCCACTCCTCGAGGTCGCGCTGGTGGGCGAGGTAGTACCAGGCGTAGCGGGCCTCGTCGGGGGCCCGGCGCCACCGCATTCCCGGCTGGCTGGAGAGGTAGCCCAGGTTGCGGAACGCCCGGTCCCGCCGCCCGCGCTCGCCCGGGACGTAGACCGGCACCCGGCCACCGAGGATGGGGCGGTAGTCCGAGCTGCCGCTCGGGTGCAGGTAGGAGGCGAGGACGCAGGTGCCGAACCGCAGCCCGCTGCGCACCAGCCGCCGGTGCACCTCGACCTCGTCGCCCCGGATGAACAGCCGGGGGTCGGGCACCCCCACGACGTCGAGCGCGGCGCGCGAGAGCAGGACGCCGTTGAACAGCTGGGCGACCCCGGAGATGAAGGTCGTCCCGCCGAGCTGGGAGCGGGTCCGCGCCCAGCTGAGGCCCTGCCGCAGCGGGAAGGCGAGCCGCTGCGGGTCGGCGAGGTCGAGCACCAGCGGCGACACGGCATCCAGCGCCTTGTCCTCCATGCAGCGCAGCAACGTGGCCAGCGTGCGGTCGTTCGCCGGCAGCCCGTCGTCGTCCGCGAGCCAGACGGCGTCGGCACCCAGTGCACGCGCCGTGAGGATGCCGTAGGCGAACCCACCGGCGCCGCCGAGGTTGGTGTGCGACGGCAGGTAGGTGTGTGGGATGCCGCACCGGGTGAGGACCTCGCGGGTCGCGTCGTCCGCGGCGTTGTCGACCAGCACCAGGTGGTCGGGTGGGCGGGACTGGGAGCTCAGCGCGTCGAGGCAGCGGGCGAGCGTCTGCGGGCGTCGGTGGGTCACCACGACGCACACGACCCGGGGCGGGAGGGGACTCACGGCGGGGATGCTACGAGGCCGGGACGACGGCTCGGCATCCCCCGGGTGAACGACGAGGAGCGCCCGGATGGAGCCTCGGCAGGGGCGGCGCCAGGGGCACATCAGGGCGTCATCCACGGGTCGCGGTGTGTTCATCGTCGGGTCGTGTGCCGTCCGTAGCGTCGTCGAGGTGAGCACACCGTTCTCCCTCCTCCTGCCCGTCTATCGCGGCGACCGACCCGACCACCTCGCGACCGCCTTCCGCAGCACCGTGAACGAACAGCTCCGTCGCCCGAGCGAGGTCGTCGTCGTGCAGGACGGCCGGATCGGCCCGACCCTCGCGTCGGCCCTCGAGCGGCTGGAGTCGCAGTCCCCCGTGCCGGTGCGCCGACTGCGCCTCTCGCACAACGTCGGTCTCGCCCAGGCGCTGCAGTGCGGCCTCGCGGCGTGCGGCCACGACGTCGTGGCCCGGATGGATGCCGACGACATCAGCCTGCCGCACCGCTTCCTGCGCCAGCTGCCGGAGATCGAGGCCGGCGCCGACCTCGTGGGCGCAGCGGTGCTCGAGTTCGAGGGCGACGGCCGTGACCACCTGGGCGTGCTGCGCCGGCTCCCCACCGACCCTGACGAGATCGCCCGAACAGCGCGCTGGCGCAACCCGTTCAACCACCCGACCGTCGTCTACCGACGCGACGCGGTGCTGTCGGCCGGGGGGTATCGCGAGCTGCGCTACATGGAGGACTACTGGGTCTTCACCCGGATGATCGCCAACGGCGCGAAGGTCGTGAACCTGCCCGACGCCCTCGTTCGGTACCGCGTCGACGCGGGTGCCTACGAACGCAAGGGCGGTCTGCGACAGCTGCGTTCGGAGCTGCGCCTGCAGCAGCGGCTGCGCGCCGAAGGGTTCACCACCGTGGGCCAGGGCCTGCGCAACGTCACGGTGCGCGGCGGCTACCGGCTCGTGCCGGAGGCCGTCCGCCGCCGGGCGTACCGGCGCACGTTCACCGAGGCGCTCCCGGCCGAGGCGACGCTCAACGTGCCGGTCGCCCCGCCGTGGCACCGCCACCCGTCCGCCGGGCAGCCGCGCCCGGACGTCGCGCCGGTGCTGCGACCCGTCGAGCGAGAGGAGGCCTGATGCGGGCCGACCTGGTCGTCGTCGGCGCCGGTCTCTACGGCCTCACGGTCGCCGAGCGCGCCGCCGCGCGTGGCCTGGACGTGGTCGTGGTCGACCGCCGCGACCACGTGGGCGGCAACGCCTGGAGCGAGGTCGAGCCGAGCACCGGAATCGAGGTGCACCGCTACGGCGCACACCTGTTCCACACCAGCAACGCGCGGGTGTGGGACTACGTCAACACCTTCACCGCGTTCACCGGGTACGTCCACCGGGTGTGGACCGTGCACCGCGGCGAGGTCTACCCGCTGCCGATCAACCTCGGCACCATCAACCAGTTCTTCCGGGCCGCGATGGGCCCCCACGAGGCGCGCGCCCTGGTCGCCCGGCAGGCGAGCGAGGTCACCGGCATCCCGGCGAACCTCGAGGAGAAGGCGGTGTCCCTCATCGGCCGCCCCCTGTACGAGGCGTTCGTGCGCGGCTACACAGCCAAGCAGTGGCAGACCGACCCGACCGAGCTGCCCGCGGAGGTGATCAGCCGCCTGCCGGTGCGCTACACCTACGACAACCGCTACTTCGACGACCGGTGGGAGGGCCTGCCGGTCGACGGGTACGCCGCCTGGCTGACCCGGATGGCCGACCACCCCCGCATCACCGTGCGGCTGCGGACCGATGTGCTCGACCCGGGTCACGAGCTGTCCCGGTCGGCGCTGGTCGGCCGGGTCCCGGTCGTCCACACCGGGCCGCTCGACCGCTGGTTCGACCACGCCCACGGAGCGCTGGGATGGCGGACCCTCGACTTCGAGCAGGAGGTGCTCGCGGTCGGCGACCACCAGGGGACCGCCGTCGTCAACCAGGCAGATGCCGGGGTGCCCCACACCCGGGTGCTGGAGTTCCGGCACTTCCACCCCGAGCGCGACTACCCCACCGACCGCACCGTCATCGTGCGCGAGCGCAGCCGCGTCGCCGGGCCGGGTGACGAGCCGTACTACCCGGTCAACGCGTCGTCGGACCGGCAGCGGCTGGCGGCCTACCGTGAGCTCGCCCGGCTCGAGGGTGGCCTCGGGGTGTCCTTCGGCGGCCGGCTGGGCACCTACCAGTACCTCGACATGCACATGGCGATCGCCTCGGCGCTGGGCTTCGTCGACAACGGTCTGGACGGCCTGCTGCACACCCCTGCCGCGTCGCGGGCGGTCACCCGATGACGGCCGTCGAGGAGCGCCGCACCACCGGGCTCAACGGCGTCGCCGGCACCCTCGACGTGGTGGCCCGCATCGTCCTCCCCGTGGCCGAGGACCCCGACGTGCTGCCGCTCTACGTCGACGGGGCGCACACCCCGGAGCCCCAGGTCGACCAGGACGTGCCGACCCTCACCCTGCCCTCCGACCAGCACCCCGACCAGGTGGTCAGCCGGCACAGCTACCGCATCGACGCGGGTGGGCGCACGTCCTTCGCGACCTATCTCAACGCCTTCCCGGCGTCGTACTGGCGTCGCTTCACCCCGGTGCGCGAGGTGACCCTGCGGGTGCTGACCACGGGCCCGGGAACGCTTGTCGTATACCGCTCCTCGGCACGCGGCGCCGTGGCCCGGGTGACCAGCCGGCGGCTCGACGGCATCGGCACCCACCACGTGGTGCTGCCCCTGACCTCGTTCGTCGACGGCGGGTGGTACTGGTTCGACCTCGTGGCGGGGCCCTCGGAGCTCGTGCTCGACACGGCCGAGTGGTGCGTGCCCACGCCGGCCGGCCCCGCCGGCCCGACCAGGGCCCTGGCGCCGCGGATCACGATCGGCATCACGACCTTCGACCGGCCGGCGTCGTGCGCGGCCCTGCTGACCCAGCTGGGCCGGGCCCCCGAGCTCGACGACCTCGTCGACCAGGTGGTCGTGGTCGACCAGGGGACCCGGCTGGTCAGCGACGCCCCCGCGTTCGACGACGCCCGCGAGGCCCTCGCCGGCCGGCTGCGCGTCATCCGGCAGGCGAACCTGGGCGGTTCAGGTGGCTTCTCCCGAGCAATGATCGAGACGCTCGACGCCGGCCGCTCCGACCACGTCCTGCTCCTCGATGACGACGTCGTCGCCGAGCCCGAGGGCATCGCCCGGGCCGTCGCGTTCGCCCGGCACACGTCCGCGCCGACCGTCGTCGGCGGCCACATGTTCTCGATGCACGAGCGCTCGGTGCTGCACGCCTATGCCGAGGTGGTCAAGCCTTGGCAGTTCCGCTGGGCGCCGGCAGCGCCATCGGTGCACGACCACGACCTGGGCCGCTGGAACCTGCGGTCGACACCCTGGATGCACCGACGGCTGCACGCCGACTACACCGGCTGGTGGATGTGCCTCGTGCCGACCGCGGTGCTGCGTGACGTCGGCCTGTCGCTGCCCTTCTTCATCAAGTGGGACGACGCCGAGTTCGGGCTCCGTGCCTCCGCCGCCGGCCACCCCACCGTCTCGCTCCCCGGCGCCGCGGTGTGGCACGTGCCGTGGACCGACAAGGACGACAGCACCGACTGGCAGGCCTACTTCCACGCCCGCAACCGGCTCGTGGCGGCCCTGCTGCACTCGCGCTACGAGCACGGCGGCCGGCTGGTGCGCGAGAGCCTGGCGATCTCGGTCAAGCACGTGCTGGCGATGCAGTACTCGGCCGCTGCGCTGCGGGTCAAGGCGGTGGACGACGTGCTCGCCGGCCCCGCCGACCTGCACCACTCGCTGCCGACCCGGCTGGCCGAGGTGCGCGGCCTGCGCACCGGCCACGTCGACGCCCAGACCCGGCCGGATGCCGGCGACTTCGCCCCCGTGCGCGTCACCCGGCCGCGCAAGCGTGACCCCGAGACCGAGCGCCCGGCAAGCCGGCTGGCCACGCTGCGCGCTGCGGCGGGCGGCATCGTGCACCAGCTGCTGCCCGTGCCGCCGGACGCGACCCGCAGCCCGCAGCGCGAGGTCGCCTCACCCGATGCCGGGTGGTGGACCCTGGCGCGGCTCGACTCGGCCCTGGTCGCCACGGCCGACGGCACCGGCCTGGCGTGGCTTCGCCGCGACCGCTCGGCGGCCGGTGCAGCCCTCGCCGACGCCGTTCGCGCCCACCGTGAGCTGCTCCGCCGCTGGCCAGAGCTGTCGGCTGCCTACCGGGCGGCCGGGCCCGAGATCGTCGGCGAGCAGGCCTGGCGGCGCACCCTGGGCCTGCCGGACCCGGAGGGCTGCGAGTGAGTGCCACGGTCGACGACGGGCTCGTCGTCCAGGGGCTGGGGGGCGGTCTGCGGGAGGTGGTGGCCCGGCGCCACCTGCTCGCCCTGCTGGTGCGCAAGGAGCTGCGGGTCCGCTACCGGGCTTCGTTGCTCGGACTGGGCTGGTCCTACGTCAAGCCCGCCGTGCAGTTCGTCGTCTACTTCGTCGGCCTCGGGCTGGTGCTCGACCAGCGCGCCATCGGCGACTACGCCATCTACCTCTTCGGCGGGCTGGTCGTCGTCAGCACCTTCGGCGAAGCCGTGGGCAACGCGACCCGGTCGGTGGTCGCCAACGGTGAGCTGGTGCGCAAGATCTTCCTGCCCCGCGAGCTCTTCCCGGTGGCGAGCACCTGCGTCGCGGCCGTGCACCTGCTGCCGCAGGTGATCGTGCTGCTCGTCGGCTCCGTGGTCGCCGGGTGGCGGCCGGATGCCGTGGGGGTCGCCGCGCTCCTGGCCGGGCTGGCGCTGTTGGGCCTGCTGGCCCTGGGGGCCGGGCTGGTGCTCAGCGCGGTGAACGTGCTCTACCGCGACGTCGAGAACGTCGTCGACCTCGTCGTGATGGTGCTGGTGTGGACCAGCCCGGTGCTCTACCCGTGGCAGCAGGTGGCCGCCCTCGTCGGGGACTCGTGGCTGCTGCTGGTCTACCAGCTCAACCCGCTGACCGTCGCGGTCGAGCTGGTGCACCGGGGCACCTGGGCCACCGTCTCCCCCGAGAACCTCGCCGCCACACCCCCCGGGCTGGCCTGGCACACCGTGGTCGCGTTCGGCATCGCCGTCGCCCTGCTCCTCGTCGGGCGGCGCGTCTTCCGGGCTCACTCCGGCCGTTTCGCCCAGGAGCTGTGACCGTGGCCGACGCCTCCACCGCCATCTCCGTCGAGGGCGCCTCCAAGCACTTCCGGCTGCGGCACACCCACAGCCTCAAGGAGAGCCTGGTGTGGGCCACCCAGCGACGGCCCCGGCACCACGACTTCGTCGCCCTCGCGCCGCTCGACCTCGAGGTCTCGCGGGGCGAGTCGGTGGCCCTGCTCGGGCGCAACGGGTCCGGCAAGTCCACGCTGCTGAAGCTGGTCGCCGGGGTGATGACACCCGACACCGGCCGGGTGCGGGTGCGGGGCCGGCTGGCCGGCCTGCTCGAGGTGGGGGCCGGCTTCCACCCCGACCTGACCGGGCGCGAGAACGTGCACCTCAACGGATCCATCCTCGGGATGCGGCCGGAGCAGATCGAGGCCCGCTTCGACGAGATCGTGGAGTTCGCCGACATCGGGCCGTTCCTCGACACACAGGTGCGCTTCTACTCGTCCGGGATGTTCCTGCGCCTGGCGTTCGCCGTGGCCGTGCACACCGACCCCGACGTCTTCCTCGTCGACGAGATCCTCGCCGTCGGTGACGAGGCATTCCGCGACAAATGCCTGCGCCGCATCGAGCAGCTCTCGGACGAGGGCCGCACGCTCGTCGTCGTCAGCCACGACCTCGATCTGATGGAGCGCCTGTGCGTGCGAGGCGTCGTGCTCGACGGCGGGCGCGTCGTCGTCGACGGCCCGGTGCGCGAGGCCGTCCGCCGCCTGCGGGTCAGCCGGTGACCTGGTCGGCCGCCTACCCCTCCCTCCTGGCCGCGGCGGCACTACTGGTGCTCCCGGGGTTGCTCGTCGTGCTCGTCGCCGGCATCCGCGAGATGGTGGCCTTCGCGCTCGCCCCGGTGCTGTCCGTCTCCGTCGTCGGCGTCACCGCGGTGGGGGCCCAGCTGGTCGGGATGCCGTTGGGTCCCCTCGCGCTCGGCATCGGCACCGGGGCGGCCGTGCTCGTCGTGCTCGCGGCGCACCTCGCCGCGCACCGCCTCGGTCGCGGCTGGTCCCTGGCCTCGGCCGGCGACGGCTGGCGGCCCCTGGTCGCCGGCCTGCTCGGAGCGGCGGTCGGGGCGCTGTCGATCGGCGTGGGGCTGGCGCGCGGGATGCGCTCGCCGGACCGGTGGCCGCAGACCTTCGACACGGTGTTCCACCTGTCAGCCGTCGACCACGTGCTGCGCAGCGCTGACGGGTCGTCGCTGACCCTGGGCACCCTGGTCACCCCGGAGCGCCGGCAGGGGTTCTACCCCGCCGCCTGGCACGACCTCGTCGCACTGGTCGCCTCCTGGACGGGTGCCGGGCCACCGGCCGCCGCCAACGCCGTGGCGCTCACGGCAGCCGCCATCGCCTGGCCGCTCGGCTGTGTGGCCCTGGCGCGGGTCGCGGCCGGGGCCGTGCCCGGCATCCTGGCTGCGTCGGGTGCGCTGGCGGCGGGCCTGACGGCATCCCCGGTGCTGCTGACGGGGTACGGCACGCTGTGGCCCAACGCGCTGGCCACGGCGCTGCTCCCGGCCTGCCTCGCCCTGCTGGCCGACCTGCTCGGTCTGGGCCCGCGCCGCGCCGTGCCGCCGCTGGTCGGGTGGGTGCTGCTGGGCGCCGCCGTGGTCGGGCTCGGCCTGGCCCACCCCAACGCCGTGGTCTCGCTGCTGGTGCTCGGCTCGGCCGCCCTCGTCGTCGGCTGGTGGCCTCGCGGGCGCCGCCACCGGGTCGTCGCGCTGTCGGTGGCGGCCGGCGTGGGCTGGCTCGTGCTGCTCTCCCCCGCCTTCGACCGCCAGCGGGCCACGTCCTGGCCGGCGCGCGAGCGGATGCCGCAGGCACTGGGTGAGTGGCTCTCCGTGGCGCCGCAGCGCCTGCCGATCCCGGCGGTCCTGGCCGCCCTCGTCCTCGTCGGCTGCGTCGTCGCGGCCGTGCGTCCCGGGCTGCGGTGGCTGCTGGCCGTGCACCTCACCGCGGGCGCGATGTTCGTGCTCGTCGCGGGCAGCGACGGGAGGGTGTCGCGCCTGGTGAGCGGGGCCTGGTGGGACGACCCGTTCCGCCTCGCCGCGCTGGTGGGGCTGGCCGGTGTGCCGTTGGCGGCGATCGGCCTCGACGCAGCCGTCCGGTGGGTGGTGGCACGTCTCCCCGGGACCGCCGCTCCCCTGCTCGCCGGGCTCGGCGCGGCGACGGCGGTCCTCGTCGTGGCGGCAGCGGTCGCCCCCGGCACGGGTGACACCAGCCGGGTCGTGTCCACCTGGTACCGCGGCGACGCCATGCTCACGCCGGCCGAGCGGGCCTTCGTCGGCAGCATCGGGGCGGTGGTCCCCGCGGGTGAACGGGTGGCCGGGAACCCGTGGGACGGAGCGGCCCTGAGCGGCCCGCTGGCTCGCCGGGAGGCGGTCTTCCCGCACCTGGTCGGTCAGTGGGGCGCCGACCGAGAACTGCTGGCCTCGTCGTTGTCCACCGCGGCGGCGGACCCCGGGATGTGCGCGGCGCTGCAGCGGCTGCGGGTGCGGTACGTGCTGGTGGGGCCGCCGTCGTTCTGGAGCGGGGACCCCCGGCGCGACCGGTATGCCGGGCTGACCGTCGCCGGGCACCCGGGGTTCGCGGAGGTCGGTGCGGCCGGACGGGTCTCGCTGTGGCGGATCGACACCTGTCCGGCCGCCGATCGCCCCGCCTGAGCCGCCCCGGGCCCGGTTGTCAGGCGAGCGCCGGTGCCAGGGCCTCGATCCGCTCGGCCAGCGCGTCGTGGGCCGCGTCGAACGCGGCCCTGGTGCCCGTCGGGACGGGGTCGGGGATCGACCAGTGGACCCGGGCGAGCCCGCCGAGCTCCTCGTGGGCGCGGTCGCAGACGGTGATGACGAGGTCGCCCTCGGCGACGACCTCGTCGAGTGACCGCGGTGGGATGTCGGGCAGGTCGAGGTGGTGCCGCCGGGCCGCGGTGAGGGCACCGCGGTCAACCCGCTCGCCGGGGTGGGTGCCGGCGGAGGTGGCGTCGACCGGGCTGGCCGAGCGCCACAGTGCGGCGGCGAGGTGCGAGCGAGCCGTGTTGGCGGTACAGACGAACACCACCCGCCCCGCCTTCGGCAGCACGATGCCCGTGGGTGCCTGCGTGGCGGCGAGCCAGTGGTGGGTGCGGTTCAGCGAGACGTAGGTGCGCCGGGCGTCGCCCTCGGATCGGCGGCGGGTGACCAGGCCGGCATCCTCGAGGATCCTGAGGTGGTGGGCGAGGAGGTTGCTCGGGATCGCGAGCGCGGCCGCGAGCTCGGAGGACGACGCGTCGCTGACGGCGAGCAGGTCGAGCACCTGCAGCCGGTGCACGTCGCCGAGGGCGGCGTACGCCCGGGCCCGGCGCGCCAGGTCGGCCATCCGCTCACTGTTCATTGCCTCAATGTTGACTGAGCGATGAGAAGCCGTCAAGATCCTTCGCATGACTGACTCCGCCGCCGAGAAGCCCTCGGTCCTGTTCGTGTGCATCCACAATGCCGGCCGCTCGCAGATGGCCGCCGCCTACACCCGGACCCTCTCTGGCGGTGCGGTCGAGGTGCTGTCGGCCGGCTCCGAGCCCGCCGACCAGGTGAACCCGTCGGCGGTCGCCGCCATGGCCGAGGAGGGCATCGACATCACTGCCGAGACGCCCAAGATCCTCACCACGGATGCCGTACGGGCCTCCGACGTCGTCATCACCATGGGCTGTGGCGACACCTGCCCCATCTTCCCCGGCAAGCGCTACGAGGACTGGGTGCTCGAGGACCCCGCGGGCAAGGGCGTGGAGTCGGTGCGCCCCATCCGCGACGAGATCAGGACCCGCGTGCTGGCCCTGCTCGACGAGCTCGGGGTCGCACCGGTGGGTGCCTGACCCGAGGTCGCGTCGGTTCTCACGGGGTGTACGGCACCGCTCCCAGGAGTGCACGCTGGCGACCCGGCGAGGCCCGGACGACTCGGAGGCGTACTGTCGGCAGTGTCCCTCACCGACGGCGGCGCGGGCCGAGGAGATGAGGGCGGCATGCCCGGTCTCCTCCGCACCCCCTCACCTGGAGACCCCCAGCCGGCGGACCCCCCCACCCACTCACCGGGTCCTCGGCGGCTGGTCGCCCTTCGCGACACGATGACGCGTGCGCAGCAGACGATGCTGGTGGCCCGCCGCCCACCGGCGGACCACGTCGAGCTGCGCCTGGCCCGGGTCGCCCAGCTGGCGGCGATGACCCGGTACGAGGAGGCGCTGACCAGCTGCCGGCTGCCGATCCCGCCGCAACTGCGTCGAGAAGCCCGGCTGCTCCGGCGACTGCTCGGCTGAACGACGCTGGTCCGTCGGTGACCGAGCGACAGCAGGCGGTGTGCCCACCGTCGACCGGTGCTCGGGCACGACGCGGGAGCGCTCCTCCGTGCCCACCCTCAGTGGTGCCGGGATCGGTGATGACCGCGCGGCCGTCGAGGGAACGGGCGGGTCCCGACGTGGATCCGTGCACGGTGAGCCCCTTGAGCACGATGGCGAAGATCGGTGCCGGGAAGTCACCCGGCGGCAGGCCGTTGAAGACAATCGTGCCGCCGCGTCGCGCCATGCCGATCGCGTGGGTGAAGGCCTCGGGGTGCACGGCCGTCACGAGGACCCCATGGGCCCCGCCCGTAGCGCGCTGGATGGCCTCGACAGGATCCTCGTCGGCGGGCGCTGGTTGTCACTGGCTGACTCGCTGCCAGGAGAAGGGCCCGAACGTGGTGGCCGACGTGGCCTGGTTCTTCGTGTTCGCGGTCAGGCGCAGGTACTCCAGCGGGACGGTGCTCCCGTGGACCACGATGCGGTGGAAGTTCGACACGTCGTAGGACGGGTGGCTGTTCCAGGCGTCGTAGGAGCAAACGCCGCTGTCACCGGTGCACGGTGACGCCTGCTGCAACGGGTTGTCGGAGCGGTAGACGTGCGAGTCGCCATTGAGCAGCAGGACCGGCTTGCGGAAGGCGGTCGTGTGGGTGGCGAGGCTGCTCACGATGGGCTCGTAGTTGGCGAGGTGGCTGACGTCCTTCCCGTCGAGGTCCCACAGGTCGGCCTGGGTCATCACCACCACGGAGCGTGCGTGGACCTTGCTGGCGGTGTCGAAGGCGCGGTCGAGCCAGCGCAGGGCGGCACCGGTGCGGTTGGCGGCTTCGGTGGTCTGCTGCGGTGAGGCAGTGGGGGCGCCGTACCAGGGATCTGCGTCGTTGTTGGAGCCGCCCGGCACGTTGACGGCGGCGAACAGGATGCCGTCGCGGACCCACATCACGTTCTCGACGTACTGCCCGTCGGTGGGGTGCAAGCGGTTGTCGACCTGAGCCTGGGAGAGCACGCGCAGTCGGCCGCTACCGAGCGTGGCGCCGGGCTGGGCAAAGAAGATCGACCGCACCAGAGCCAGGTTGTCGACCGGGTTCCCGCCGGCGTAGTCGACCAGGTTGCCCGCGCCGTCGGTGACGTAGTCGATCTGCCCGGTCGCGGGGTTGAAGGCACCGCCGCCTTCCTTCTTCTTGTGGCAGTCGGTCCACTCGTTGTCGCCGGGGGTGTAGACCAGTGGGTCCGTGAAGGCGGTCCACAGGTCGGCGACCTGCTGGTCGTAGGCCTGGGTGCAGAACTGGCTGCCGGAGTGGATGTCGCCGACATGCAGCACGGTCGAGACGGACTTGTCACTGTTCACCGCGCGCACGAACGCGGGGGTGGCGTCGGTCTCGCTGGTGTCCGTGGGGGTGGTGCCATACGGCGCGTCGCCGTAGACGGCGTAGGTGAAGCCACGATTGTCATCGCGACCGTGGTCACCGGCCGACGCAGCAGACGGGACGGCGACGGCAGCGCCGAGTGCCAGGACTGCGGCGATGAGGACGCCGCCGGAAGGATGTGCACGCATGAGGAACCTCGAATCTGGGGCGGAGATGACGTCTGGGAGCCTTGCAGCGAAGGTGGCGCGCCCACACCGCTGGCAGGTGAACGGGCCGTGAACACCGCAGTCGCGCGAAGGCAACCCGCTTGGTCTCCCAGCCAGTCCTTACGGGCCCGCTCTGGTCGGCGCCCTACCGATGAACCCGGCTCCGCATTCGTTCACTGGGGAGGAAGCCCTGGGGCTCCAGGCCCACTCCGCACGAACTCGTCCCCTGACCGTGGCTGCAATTTCAGTGAACGAGACCAACGTGTCCCGCCGACAGGCGTGCGGTGGCGGCTGCCGAGGTGGTCCTTCGCGTTTCGCCAGTTCAGCGGGGTGGCGCTTCCCGAAAGCCGGCCAGCCATCGCGCGCTCGCCCCGGGCCGTCCGGGCGACGGCTCGGCGGGCCCTTGTTGCACGTATGGTGCACGAAAAAGGGGGGCCTCTCGGCCCCCCTAGGCCTCTGACCTGCAGAGACTTCCGTCGGGCTGACAGGATTTGAACCTGCGACCCCTTGACCCCCAGTCAAGTGCGCTACCAAGCTGCGCCACAGCCCGTGGCCACCCCCTTGCGGGAGCGTCGAAACACTATCCCATGCGCGCCGGGGCGACCGAATCGCCCCCGGCGCCCACGGCATCCGGCCTCGGCTCAGCGCCGGGAGCGCTTCTCGCGCACCCGCACCGAGATCTCTATCGGGGTACCGACGAAGCCGAACTCCTCGCGCAGCCGGCGCTCGACGAAGCGTCGGTAGCCGGCCTCGATGAAGCCAGAGGCGAAGAGCACGAACCGCGGCGGGCGGGTGCCGGCCTGGGTGGCGAACAGGATGCGGGGCTGCTTGCCGCCGCGCACCGGGTGCGGGTGGGCCGCGACGATCTCGCCGAGGAAGGCGTTGAGCCGACCGGTGGAGATGCGGGTCTCCCACGAGTCGAGCGCCGTCTCGAGGGCGGGCACCAGCTTGTCCATGTGCCGCCCCGTGCGGGCCGAGACGTTCGCGCGCGGCGCCCACGGGATCTGCACCAGGTCGCGCTCGATCTCGCGCTCGAGGAAGTGGCGGCGCTCCTCGTCGGTGAGGTCCCACTTGTTGTAGGCGATGACCAGGGCGCGGCCGGCGTCGATGACCTGCTGGATGACGCGCACGTCCTGCTCGGTGATGGTCTCGGAGGCGTCGACGAGCACCACCGCCACCTCGGCCTTCTCGAGCGCGGTCTGGGTGCGCAGCGAGGCGTAGAAGTCGCTGCCCCGGGTCTGGTGCACCCGCCGCCGGATGCCGGCCGTGTCGACGAAGCGCCACGTCTTGCCACCCAGCTCGACCAGCTCGTCGACGGGGTCGCGGGTGGTGCCGGCGACGTTGTCGACGACGACCCGCTCATGCCCGACCAGCTTGTTGAGCATCGAGGACTTGCCGACGTTGGGGCGGCCGAGCAGCGCCACGCGCCGGGGCCCGCCGCGCTCGTAGGCGCCACCCATGGCGGACACCTCGGGCATCACCTCGAGCAGGGCGTCGAGGGCGTCACCGCTCCCCCGGCCGTGCAAGGCGGAGACCGGCCACGGCTGGCCCAGGCCCAGGCTCCACAGGGCCGCGGCATCCGCCTCGGTGCGCTGGTCGTCGACCTTGTTGGCGATCAGCACGACCGGCTTGCCCGCCCGGCGCAGCAGCTTGACGCAGTTCTCGTCGTCGTCGGTGGCGCCGACCGTGGCGTCGACGACGAAGAGCACCACGTCGGCGAGGTCGACGGCGATCTCGGCCTGCTCGGCGACCCGCAGGTGGATGCCGGTGGCGTCGATGGCCCAGCCGCCGGTGTCGACGAGGGTGAACGGGTGGCCGACCCACTCGGCGTCGTAGGCGACGCGGTCGCGGGTGACGCCGGGGACGTCCTCGACGACGGCCTCGCGGCGGCCGATGATCCGGTTGACCAGGGTGGACTTGCCGACGTTCGGGCGGCCGATGACGGCCACGACGGGCAGCGGGCCGCGGCCGGCGTCGGCGTCGAGCGCGTCGTCGCCGCGCTCGAGCAGGGCGCGGTCCTCGTCACTGAGGTCGAAGTCCTCCAGCCCGGCCCGCAGCGCGCGCTCGACCGCCGCGGGGTCCTCGGTCGAGATGGTCGGGTCCTCGGTGCTCATCCCACCATTCTCCCCCACGGCGCGGGCGCTTCAGTCCAGCAGGTCGGGGGGCACGTCGGTGGGCAGCGGGATGCCGTGCCGCGCCTCCGCCGCGTGCACGTGGGCCACCAGCGCGGTGCGGATCTGCTCGGTGGCCAGGTCCAGCCGGGCCCGGCCGGGCAGACGGTCGGGCAGGTCGAGCACCACCGGCGGGCCGAAGTCGACGACCAGCCGGGAGCGCAGCCGCGGCCACGACGCCGCCAGGTCACCGGTGCGTCGGGTGCCCAGGCAGGCCGTCGGCACGACGACCGCGCCCGACTTCAGGGCGAGCCAGGCGACGCCCTTGCCCGCGGAGGCGAAGTCGCCGCGTCCCCGACCACCCTCCGGGAAGATGCCGATGACACCGCCGCCGCCGAGTACCGCGAGGGCCTGCCCCAGGGCGACGCGGTCGCCGCGGCCCTGGTCGATGGGGATCTGACCGCTCCAGCGCAGCACCCACCCGACGAACCCCTCGAAGGTCTTCGCGAGCACGAGGAACCGGCTCGGCCGCGGCGCCATCGACAGCACCAGCCCGCCGTCGAGGAATCCGGTGTGGTTGGCCGCGATGATGACCGGGCCGCGGGCGGGCACGTTGGAGCGACCGGTGGGGTGGGCGGCGTACAGCAGCACGACCACCGCGCGCCCGACGTGACGGGCGAGGCGCGGCCACCCCGAGCTCGGGGCCGCCGTCACTCCGCCGTCTCGGCAGCCACCACGTCGAGCACGGCCTCGACACTCTCGTCGAAGTCGAGCTCGGAGGTGTCGAGCAACACCACGCCCTCGGCGGCCTCGGTGAAGGTCGAGACGGTCGAGTCGTCGCGGTCGCGGCGCACCACCTGGTCACGGGTGGCCTCGACGGCGGCGGCGTCGACGGTTCCGTGCAGCTCGGCAGAGCGGCGACGCAACCGCGCCTCCTCGGATGCCGTGAGCAGCACCCGCACCCGCGCGTCCGGCGCGACGACGGTGGTGATGTCGCGCCCCTCGGCCACCACTCCCCCGCTCTGCTCGGCGATGCGGGCCATCAGGTCGCGCTGCACCTGCTGCAGCACCGAGCGCACCTCGAGGTTGGTGGCGACCGCGGAGACGGCGGTGCTGACCTCGGTGGTGCGGATCGCCGCGCTGACGTCGGTGCCGGCCACCGACACCGTCGGGGCGGCCGGGTCGGTGCCGATCACGAGCGGCAGGTCGCGCGCGGCGGCGGCCACGGCACCCCCGTCGGTGAGGTCGATGTCGCGGTCGAGGCACCACCAGGTGAGTGCCCGGTACATCGCGCCGGTGTCGAGGTAGCCGACACCGAGCCGGCCGGCCACCGCCCTCGAGACGCTGCTCTTGCCCGAGCCGGAGGGTCCGTCGATGGCGATCGTCAGGGGTGCGGTCATGGGGCGTCAGCCTAGTGGTGGCCTCAGCCGTGCAGGCGCCAGCCCCGCTCCGCCAGGGCCGAGGCGAGCCCGGCCGCTGCGGCGGGTACGACGTCGACCTCGGCCAGGCCGAACGGCTGCCCCAGGCCGTGGTCGAGGTGGAACTCCTCGATGTTGGTGCCGATCGTGCCGATGTCGGCGAAGAGCCGGCCGAGCTGTCCCGGCTCGTCGGGGATGAGGACACGCACGGTGGTGTACGCCGTGGGGGCGGCGCCGTGCTTGCCCGGGATGCGGGCCTGGCCTGCGTTGCCGGCGGCGATGGCGCGCGCCAGGGTGCCGCGCGCACCCGGGGCGTCGGTGGACGCGCTGAGGTCGTCGAGGGCACCGACGACGCGGTCGAGGTCGGCCACCAGGGCGGTGAGCACCTCGCGCACCGCCGGGGCGTTGCCGGCCAGGATCTGGGTCCACAGGTCGGGGTCGCTGGCCGCGATCCGGGTGACGTCGCGCAGGCCCTGGCCGGCCAGGGCCACGGCGGCCTCGTCGAGGCCCTCGAGCCGGGCGGCCACCAGGCTTGCGGCGAGCTGCGGCACGTGCGAGACGGCCGCCACGGCCGCGTCGTGGTGGTCGGGGTCGAGGGTGCTGACCGCGGCGCCGGCGGAGCGGGCCACCGCCGTGACGAGGGCGACGACCCCGGGGTCGGTCTCGTCGGTCGGGGTGAGCACCCAGGCCCGTCCGTCGAACAGGTCGTGGCGACCCGACACCGCACCGGAGCGCTCACGGCCGGCCATCGGGTGCGACCCGCAGTAGCGGGTGAGGTCGGCGCCGCCGGCCCGCAGGGCGTCGAGCACGGCGCCCTTGACCGAGGCGACGTCGGTGACAGCGGCCTCCGGCCAGCGGCCCAGGGCGCCGGCCACGCACACGGCGGTGACGTCGGGTGGGGTGGCCACGACGACGAGGTCGGGGTCGATAGGGCCGTCGGGCAGCCGGCCGGCGCCGAGGTCGCGGGCCAGTGCCGCGTGGGTGGGGCTGATGTCCTCGAGCGTGACGTCGTCACCGAGGCGGCTGAGGGCCAGCCCCAGGCTGGTGCCCACCAGGCCGGTGCCGACGACGTGGACCCGGGTCACAGCTCCGCCGCGGCGTAGAGGGCCCCGACCTCCGCGCTACTGAGGTTGCGCCACTTGCCGGGCTTGGTGTCACCCAGGTGGATCGGCCCCACCTGGGTGCGCACCAGGGTGATGACCGGGTGGCCGACCTCGGCGAGCATCCGCCGCACGATGTGTTTGCGCCCCTCGTGCAGCACCACCTCGACCAGCGCCTTGCCGGGCGCCGAGTCGACGACGCGGAACGAGTCGACCTGCACCGGGCCGTCCTCGAGCTCGATGCCCTCGCGCAGCCGGCGGCCCAGGTCGCGCGGCACCGGGCCGGGGATCTGGGCGAGGTAGGTCTTGAGCACGCCGTAGCGCGGGTGCTGGAGCCGGTGCGCGAGGTCGCCGTCGTTGGTGAGGATCAGCAGGCCCTCGGTGTCGGCGTCGAGCCGCCCCACGTGGAACAGCCGCTCCTTGCGGTTGCCGACGAAGTCGCCGATGTCGACCCGGCCCAGCTCGTCGCTCATCGACGTGACGACGCCGACCGGCTTGTTGAAGGCGAGGTAGACCCGCGACTCGTCGAGCTGCACGCGCACGCCGTCGACGTGCACGGTCTGGGTGGCCCGGATGCGCACCCCGAGCTCGGTGACGACCTGGCCGTCAACCGACACCCGGCCCTGGCTGATGAGGTCCTCGCAGACCCGGCGTGAGCCGACGCCGGCCGCGGCCAGCAGCTTCTGCAGGCGCACGCCGTCGGGGTCGTGCACGTCGACCGCCGGGCGGCGGGGCCACTGCGGCGCCGCCGTCGGCTGGCTCGGCTTGGTGTTGCCCGAGGAGCCGCGCTGTGGCTTGCCGCGCTTCTTCCCGGGCGGGGGTCCAGACTTCTTGGCCGGCGTCATCCGCGGCCTCCTTCGGCAATCTCGTCGAGCACGTCGACCTCGGGCAGGTAGGGGGCCAGGGCGGGCAGGTCGTCGAGGCTCTGCAGCCCCAGCCGCTCCAGGAAGTAGGAGGTCGTCCCGTACAGGATGGCGGTCGACTCCTCGTCGTGACCCATCTCCTCGATCAGGCCGCGGGTGAGCAGGGTGCGGATGACGCCGTCGACGTTCACGCCGCGCACCGCGGCGACCCTCGAGCGCGACACCGGCTGACGGTAGGCGATCACGGCCAGCGTCTCGAGCGAGGCCTGGGTGAGCCGGGCCTGCTGGCCGTCGAGCACGAACTTCTCGACCACCGGGGCGTACTCGTGGCGGCTGTACATCCGCCAGCCGCCGCCGACCTGGCGCAGGGTGAACCCGCGGTGCTGCTCGGCGTAGCCCGCCTCGAGGTCGGCCAGGGCGGCCTCCACGTCGTGCACCGGCTGCTCGAGCACCGACGCCAGGGCCATCGTGGTCACCGGCTCGTCGACGACCATCAGCACCGCCTCGATCGCGCCGGAGATGCCGCCCGGGAAGTCGGCGACGTCGAACGCGAGCTGCTCCTCGACCGGGCCGTCGGGCTCGGCCACGGTGTCGGGCTCGGGCTGGTCAGTCATCGGTGCTCTCCTGGGGTGCGCGCTCTGGTGCAGGTGCTGGGGTGTCGGACGGCGGCGGCACGTCGAACTCGTCGTCGACCTCGATGTCGCCGTCCTCGGGGCCGGTCCACCGCACGGTGAGCTCGCCCAGGGCCTCGGCCTGCTCGAAGCCGATCGCCGAATCGCGGAACAGCTCGAGCAGCGCGAGGAACCGTGCGACGACGACGAGGGTGGAATCGGCATCCTCAACCAGGCTGCGGAAGGAGGCGACCCGCTCGCGGCGCAGCCTTCTCCCCATGATGGCGGCCTGCTCGCGCACGCTCACGGCCGGTGCGTGCAGGTGGGCCAGCCCCACGGTCGGTGCCTGCTTGGGCTCCATCGCCCGGGCGGCGATGAGCGCGAGCTGCTCGGGCGTGACCGTCATCAGCAGCTCGGGCAGCAGTGCGGCGAGGTGCGGCTCGAGGGATGCGGTGCGCGGCTGCATCCGCCCGGCCGTCGCCATCCGCTGCGCGAAGGTGTGCGCGATGTCCTTGAAGGCGCGGTACTGGAGCAGCCGGGCGAACAGGATGTCGCGGGCCTCGATGAGGGCGAGGTCGTCCTCGTCCTCGGGGCCGGACTGCGGCAGCAGCCGGGCCGCCTTGAGGTCGAGCAGGGTGGCGGCGACGAGCAGGAAGTCGGTGGCCTGGCTGAGGTCCCACCCGCCGGGCTTGGCCTGCTCGACCTTGATGTGCGCGATGAAGTCGTCGGTCACCGTGGCCAGCGAGATCTCGGTGATGTCGAGCTTGTGCTTGCTGATCAGGCCGAGCAGCAGGTCGAACGGGCCGGTGAAGTTCTCGAGGGTGACCTCGAACGCGGTGGCGGGGGCGCGGCGGGTGAGCACGCCCCCCGGGGTGATGTCCGCGTGGTCGGTGACCGGCGGCACCCCGCCCCCGGCCTCGTCGGGGGCCGTCGTCATCAGGTCAGGCCGCCCCACCGCGGGCGATGAGCTCGCGGGCGAGCATGCGATAGGCGTCGGCGCCCTTGTGGGTGGCGTCGTAGGTGGTGATCGGCTCGGCGGCCAGACTGGCGTCGGGGAACTTCACGGTGCGCGAGATGACGGTGTGGAAGACCTGGTCGCCGAAGTGCTCGACCACGCTGGCCACGACCTCACGCGAGTGCAGGGTGCGCCCGTCGTACATCGTGGCGAGGATGCCGTCGACCTGCAGGCGCGGGTTGAGCCGGTCGGTGATCTTCTCGACGGTCTCGACGAGCAGGGCCACGCCGCGCATCGCGAAGAACTCGCACTCGAGCGGGATGATGACGCCGTGCGCCGCGGTGAGGGCGTTGACGGTGAGCAGCCCGAGCGAGGGCTGGCAGTCGATGAGGATGACGTCGTAGTCGTCGACGACCGGGCGCAGCACGCGGGCCAGGATCTGCTCGCGGGCCACCTCGTTGACCAGGGTCATCTCGGCGGCCGACAGGTCGATGTTGGCGGGGAGGACGTCGAGGCCGTCCCACTTGGTGTGCTGGATGACGTCATGGATGTCGTGACCGCGACCGATCAGCAGGTCGTAGACGGTGACGTCGAGCTCGTTGACGGGCACGCCGAGACCCACCGACAGGGCGCCCTGGGGGTCGAAGTCGACGAGCAGCACGCGGCGCCCGACCTCGGCCAGCGCGGCGCCCAGGTTGATGGTGGTGGTGGTCTTACCCACCCCGCCCTTCTGGTTGCACATCGCGATGATGCGCGCCGGCCCGTGCGCGGTGAGGGGCTGTGGCGGCGGGAAGTCCGGTAGCGGGCGACCGGTCGGGCCGACCTGTCCGGCGGTGCGGATCTGGAACGCCGCGTCGGAATCCAACTGTCTCTCCCCGGTGCCTTTCGTGCTGACGGTCAGCCTCGCGCTGATCGGCACCGACCCTATCAGCGCGCGCGGGGGTGGCTCTGGGCGTACACCTCTCGCAGCCGCTGCACCGTGACCAAGGTGTAGATCTGGGTGGTCGTGACCGACGCGTGCCCGAGCAGCTCCTGCACCACGCGCACGTCGGCGCCGCCCTCGAGCAGGTGGGTGGCGAACGAGTGCCGCAGGGTGTGCGGCGACAGGTGGCCGCCGACGTGGGCCCGCTCGGCGCAGGCCCGCAGCACCGACCAGGCGCTCTGCCGTGACAGCCGGCCGCCCCGGGCGTTGAGGAACAGGGCCGGCGTGCCGACGCCGCGGGCGGCGAAGGTCGGGCGCCCCCGCACCAGCCACGCCTCCAGCGCCCGGGCGGCGTACGACCCCAGCGGCACGATCCGCTCCTTGCCACCCTTGCCGCGCAGCCGCACCACACCGTCGTCCCGCTCGACGTCGTCGACGTCGAGGCCGACCGCCTCCGAGATGCGCGCGCCGGTGCCGTAGAGCACCTCCAGCAGCGCGCGGTCGCGCAGGGATGCCGGTGTGTCACCGACCGAGGCCGCCTCCAGCAGGCGCTCGACGTCCTCGACCGGGATCGCCTTGGGCAGCCGGGCGGGGGTCTTCGGCGGGCTCACCCGGCGCGCCGGGTCGGCGTCCAGCACGCCCTCGAGTGCGAGGAAGCGGTGCAGGCCCCGGACGGCGACCAGCGTGCGCGCGGCAGAGCTCGCCGCGAGCGGCGGGTGGTCGGCATCCCCCTCGCGCAGTCGGCTGAGGAACTCGGCGACGTGTGCCTCCCCGACCTCCTCCGGGCGGTCGACGCCCTCGGTCGCGAGGAACGCGGTCCACCGGGTCAGGTCGCGGCGGTAGGCCGACAGGGTGTGCTTCGAGGCGCCGCGCTCGACGTCGAGGTGGGTCAGCCACGCGTCGACGGCCCGCCCCACCGCAGTGGGGCGGGCCGTCGGCTCGGTCGGGGCTGGGGTCAGGACAGCGCCTCGTCGAGGGTGATGCTCTGCATGTCGAACGCCTCGGCGACGGCGGCGTACGTGATGTGGCCGGCGTGCGTGTTCAGGCCGAGCGCGAGGGCGTGGTCGGCCTTGGAGGCATCCTTCCAGCCGTGCTCGGCGAGCTTGATGGCGTACGACATCGTGGCGTTGGTGAGCGCCCAGGTGGAGGTGTGCGGCACCGCGCCGGGCATGTTGGCGACGCAGTAGTAGATCGAGTCGTGCACCTCGAAGGTGGGGTCGGCGTGCGTGGTGGGGCGCGAGTGCTCGAAGCAGCCGCCCTGGTCGATGGCGACGTCGACGAGCACCGAGCCGGGCTTCATCGCGGCGACCATCTCGTCGGTGACGAGCTTGGGGGCCTTGGCGCCGGGGATCAGCACGGTGCCGATGACGAGGTCGGCGCCGATGACCTGCTCGCGGATCGACATCGCCGAGGAGGCGATCTGGGCGACCCGGTTGTCGTAGCGCCAGAAGCTCATCCGCAGCTTGTCGAGGTCGGTGTCGAGCAGCGTGACGTCGGCGCCCATGCCGAGCGCGATGTTCGCGGCGTTCTGGCCCGCGACGCCGGCGCCGATGACGACGACCTTGGAGTTGGCGACGCCGCCGATGCCGCCCATCAGCACGCCGCGGCCGCCCTGCGCCTTCATCATCGAGTGCGCACCGACCTGCGGGGCCAGGCAGCCGGCGACCTCGGACATCGGGTAGAGCAGCGGCAGCAGGCCCGAGGGCAGCTGCACGGTCTCGTACGCGATCGAGGTGGTCCTGGTGGCGACGAGCTCCTTGGTGAGTGGCTCGTCGGCGGCCAGGTGCAGGTAGGTGAACAGGGTCAGGCCCTCGCGCAGGCGGTGGTACTCCTCCGCCACTGGCTCCTTGACCTTCATGACCATGTCGGCCTCGCCCCAGACGTCGTCGGCGTCGTCGAGGATCGTCGCCCCCTGTGAGACGTACTCGTCGTCGGTGATCGAGGAGCCGAGCCCGGCACCCTTCTGCACCAACACGTCGTGACCACGCCGCACGAGCTCGTGGACCCCCACCGGCGTGATGCCGACGCGGAACTCGTTGTTCTTGACCTCGCTGGGGATACCGACCTTCACGGTTATCTGGCCCAATCTGACTCGTCGGACACCGCGGCACCATTGCCGCAGGCTGCTGCGCCCCGGTGGAGCGCGATGCGAGTCTAGACCCGGGTCGCACCACGACCCGACGACCCACAGGAGCCCCTCATGAAGCTGTACTCCGACATCCCCGGCCGGCGCGCGGTGCAGGTGGCCACCGACGTCGGCATCCTTGCGTGGGTGGTGCTCTGGGTACGGATCGCCCAGCGCGTGTACGACGCGACGATGGCGCTGGCCACGCCGGGGCGCAAACTGGCCGGCGCCGGCAGCAGCTTCCGCGACACGATGAACAACGCCGGCAACGGGGTCGACAACCTGCCGCTGCTCGACGACCGGGTGGCCACCCCGTTCCGTTCGGCGGCCGGGGTGGGCACCGAGATCGAGAAGGCCGGCACCGACCTGGTGAGCGCCGTCGAGCGGATGTCGCTGCTGCTCGCGCTCACCACCGCGCTGGTGCCGATCCTCATCGTCGGTGCCATCTGGCTGGTGCTCCGGTACCGGTTCGTGCGGCGGGCCAGTGCCGCCCAGCGGTTCATCGACGCCGAGCCCGACCTCGACCTGTTCGCGCTGCGGGCCATGGCGAACCAGCCGATGCCGCGGCTGGCCAAGGTCTCCGACGACCCGGCCGGCGCGTGGCGGCGCGGCGAGCTCGACGTCATCCACGCCCTCGCGCTCCTGGAGCTGCGCGACAGCGGCCTGCGCCCGCCCCAGCCCACCCCCAACACCGCCTGACAGCCCCGCCCAAAGCCAGCCGCCACCACCAAGAGCCGCGCCGGGCACCGAGCAGGTGGCACCACGAGCCGAGTTGAGTACGAGGCCTGTGCGCGGCCACGCCCGTTGCCTGTCAGGAGGCGCGGTTCACCCCGGATGCCGCCCCAGAAGTGCGCCTACGGACGGACAAACGCATCGGCCAGCGGACGCCCGAGCACGCCGCGACGCGTTCGCCCCGCGAATGCCCGTCCGTAGGAGCACCAGCGCCCCACCGAAGGACTCACCGGGGAGGTGCGCCGCAGGACATGCAGTAGGCCCGGCGAGAAGGCGTGCTGAGCACGAACGGTGGAAGCAACCAGCCCGACTGCATGTCACCAGAAGCACGGGGCCTTCTCGAAGGGGTGACGAAAGCGGGCGGTGACGCCGGCGAAGGCGACCGAAGCGAGAGGAGCGTAGCGGTGGGATGCCGTGGGCGAGCCGATGGACGGGTCTGGCGGCGGGTCCCACGCTCTGCGTGGGCGCGCGACCGAGCGCCAGCGAGGGCGTGCGGATGGTCAACGGCCGCACGCGGCATCCCACCGCGCAGCGGGAGGTGCCAACGCGACCCAACCAGGTGTACCGACTTCGACCTATTGGTCGATCTCAGTACGCCCGCAGCTACTCGGGCGCGACGACGGCAGGCTTCAGGTCAGCCGGAGGACACTCCCAGGACGCAGGGTCGGCATCCACCTGATCGCCCGAGCGGATGTCCTTGACCTGGTCGACGCCCTCGCCGGCCCCCGGGAACCACACGAACGGGATGCCGCGCCGGTCGGCGTAGCGGATCTGCTTCCCGAACCGCGCGGCGCTGGGCGCCACCTCGCACGGGATGCCGCGCGCCCGCAGCGCCGCGGCCACCCGCCGGGACGCCTCGCGGCTCTCCTCGTCATTGACGGCGACCAGCACCGCAGCCGGGGTCGAGCGGCTCGCGGTGAGCCCGCGCTTGGTGACGAGCAGGTGCACCAGCCGGGTCAGGCCGATCGAGATGCCGACCCCGGGGTAGGTCGTGCGCCCGTCGGTGGCCAGCGAGTCGTAGCGGCCGCCGGAGCACACCGAGCCCCATGACTCCGAGCCGACCAGCTGGGTCTCGTAGACCGTGCCGGTGTAGTAGTCGAGGCCGCGAGCGATGCTGAGGTCGGCGACGAGCACCCCCGGCGCCTGCTCCATCCCGACCGCGATGACCGCGGCCAGGGCGTCGAGCCCCTCGTCGAGCGTGGGGTGCTGCACGCCGAGGGCGCGCACGGCATCCACGAAGGACAGGTCGGTGCTGCTGACCGACGCCAGGGCCAGCACCTGCCGCGCCTGGTCCTCGCTCGCCCCCGACTCGATGAGCATCTCGGCGACCGGCCCCGGGCCGATGCGCCCGAGCCGGTCGACGATGCGCAGCGTGCCGACGACGTCGTCGAGCCCGATGCCGAGGAAGAAGCCCTCGGGGATCTTGCGGTTGTTCACCTGGATGCGGAACTCCCCCACCGGCAGCCGACCGAAGGCCTCGGCGATGACGAGCGGCATCTCGGCCTCGAAGTGCGGCGCGAGCTCGCCGACGTCGACCACGTCGATGTCGGCCTGGGTGAACTCTCGGAACCTGCCCTCCTGCGGCCGCTCCCCACGCCACACCTTCTGGATCTGGTAGCGGCGGAACGGGAAGGCGAGCTTGCCGGCGTTCTCGAGCACGTAGCGCGCGAAGGGCACGGTGAGGTCGAAGTGCAGGCCGAGCGCGGCATCCCGGCCGCTGTCGTCTCCGGCGAGGCGGCCGATGCCGTAGATCTCCTTGTCGGCGTCGCCGCCCTTGCCGAGCAGCCGCTCGACCGGCTCGACCGCGCGGGTCTCGAGGGGGGCGAAGCCGTGCAGCTCGAAGACCTCGCGGATGACGTCGAGGAAGTGCAGCTCGAGAAGCCGTTCGGCCGGCAGCAGCTCGGGGAAACCCGAGATGGGGGTGACCTTGATGGTGGGGACGCTCACGCGGTCAATCCTCGCAGGTAGGGGTTGGTGGCCCGCTCGCGGCGCATCGTGGTCGCGGCGCCGTGGCCGGTGAGCACGAGGGTGGAGTCGGGCAGCGGCAGCACCACGTCGCGCAGCGAGCGCTGCATGGCGTCGTTGTCGCCACCGGGCAGGTCGGTGCGACCGATCGAGCCGGCGAACAGCACGTCGCCGCTGATCATCGTGCGGTCCAGGCCCTCCTGCGGTGGCAGCCCGTCGGGCACCGCGTCGAGGCCGAACATCACCGACCCCTCGGTGTGGCCCGGGGCGTGCAGCACCTCGAGGTCGAGACCGGCCACGGCGAGCCGCTGGCGGTCGGTGACCTCGACGACGCGCTCGGGCTCGCGCCAGGTGGCGCGCTGCCCGAACTGCTGCTCCAGCATCTCGAGCAGGCCCGGCATCACGTTGCTCAGCGGGTCGTGCAGGCGGTAGCGGTCGTCGGTGTGGATGTAGGCCGCGGTGTCACCGCCGCAGACCGGCGTCACGGAGTAGACGTGGTCGATGTGGCCATGGGTGAGCAAGACGGCGGCGGGCTTGAGCCGGTGCTCGGCGAGCACGTCGCGCAGCGTCTGCTCGACCCCGATGCCGGGGTCGACGACGACGCACTCCTCCCCCGGGCCGGGCGCGAGGACGTAGCAGTTGGTACCGAAGGCGGCGGCGGGGAAGGCGACGGCGAGCACGGGTGGAGCGTAGCCGCAGGCCGCCTGCCTAGACTGGGCCGCCGTTGCCGCTGTGATGGAGGGACTGACCGAAGTGACCAAGGAGCAGGAACGCGCCCGGGCGCGCCGGCGCTACGAGCGCCAGCAGGCCAACCTTGCCCAGCGCGACTCGGATCATGCACGCCGGATGCGGCTCACCGCGATCATCCTCACCGTCGCGCTCGTGGTCGCCGTGGCCGCCGTGCTCGGTGGCGTCTTCGGCTCCTCCAGCTCGGACGAGGCGGCCCCGGCCGCGACCACCGGCACGACCCTCGCCGCCGGCTGCGAGCAGCCGCCGAAGGCCCTGGGCACTGCCGCCCAGCTCCCCCTGCCCGACGCCGCCACCGCCGCCGGCAAGACCTACGTGGCCACGGTGACCACGAACTGCGGTGACATCGAGTTCACCCTCGACGGCACCAAGGCGCCGCAGGCCGTGGCGGCGTTCAACGAGCTGGCCAGGCAGAACTACTACCTCAACTCCCCCTGCCACCGGCTGACCTCCGGCGGGCTGAAGGTGCTGCAGTGCGGTGACCCGACGGGCACCGGGTCGGGAAACCCCGGCTTCGGCTACGCCGTCGAGAACGCCCCGAAGGACGGCGTCTACACGCGGGGCACCCTGGCGATGGCCCGCACCCAGGACCCGAAGAAGGGCACCGGCGGCCAGTTCTTCATCGTCTACGGCGACTCCACCCTGCCGGACCCCAATGGGTACACCGTGTTCGGCACGGTCACCTCCGGGTTGGATATTGTCGACAAGATCGCTGCCGCCGGGGTCGCCCCCGGTGGTGGCAGCGCGACCGACGGGACCCCCGCCGCACCGATCAGCATCCTGCGGGTTGCTGTCACCGAGAAGAAGGCCTGACCGTGTCCGACGACCAGCCAACGCCCACCCCGCTCCCGAGCATCCCCTCGCCGGCCTCCCTCGCCCGGATGCACCCGCGCCCGGTGGCGGCGCCGCCCGCGGTGGCGCGCTCGGAGTCGGCGCGGTTCGGCCGGGTCGACGACGAGGGCCACGTCTTCGTCACCGTCGGTGACGAGGAGCGTGAGGTCGGCTCCTATCCCGGGGCTACGCCGGACGAGGCGCTGCAGTACTTCGCCCGCAAGTACGACGAGCTCGCTGCTTCGGCCGAGCTGCTCGAGGCCCGCCTGGCGAACCCCGACGTGTCGGCCAAGGAGGTCGCCGACGGCCTGAGCACCTTGCGCGAGCACGTCGAGAGCACCGGCGTGGTCGGTGACATCCCGGCCCTGCAGGCTGCCGTCGAGCGGGTCGCGGCCGGGCTCGAGGCCAAGCGGGCCCGGGAGGCCGAGCAGCGAGCCGCCGCCCGGGCCGAGGCCACCGCCCAGCGCGAGGCCATCGTGGCCGAGGCGGAGCAGATCGCCGGCCAGCCGGCCGCCTCCACCCAGTGGAAGACCAGCGGCGAGCGGATGCGCGCGCTGCTCGACGCGTGGAAGCAGCACCAGCGCACCGGCGCCAAGCTCGACAAGGCCACCGAGTCGGCGCTGTGGCAGCGCTTCAGCCACGCCCGCAACTCCTTCGACAAGGCCCGGCGCGCCTGGTTCGCCGAGCTCGAGACCAGCCGGGGCGAGGCCCGGGCGACCAAGGAGGCCCTGGTCGCCGAGGCCGAGCAGCTCGCGACCAGCACCGACTGGACCCCCACAGCGCGGGCCTTCAAGCAGCTGATGGACCGCTGGCGTGCCGCCGGCCGGGCCTCGCGCGCCGAGGACGACGCCCTGTGGGAGCGCTTCCGCACCGCCCAGGACGCCTTCTTCGCGGCCAAGGACGAGATCTCGGCCGCCGAGGAAGCGGAGTTCCGCACCAACCTGGCGGTCAAGGAAGAGCTGCTGACCGAGGCCGAAACCCTGCTTCCGGTCACCGACGTCGAGGCTGCGAAGGTGGTCCTGCGCGGGATTCAGGACCGGTGGGAGAAGGCCGGCAAGGTGCCCCGGGCCGACCTCGAGCGGGTCGAGAAGCAGATGCGCCGGGTCGAGACCGCCGTGCGCGAGGCCGACGAGCAGCGCTGGAAGAGGACCAACCCCGAGGTGGCGGCCCGCGCCCGTTCCCTCGTCGACCAGCTCGAGGCGTCCGTCGCCTCGATCGAGGCCGATGTCGCCAAGGCCGAGGCCAAGGGCGACGACAAGGCAGCCGACGCCGCCCGCGCCCGCCTGACCGCCCAGCAGGAGTGGCTGGCGCAGGCCCGCGCCGGGCTCGACGAGTTCGGCGGCTGAGCCCGCCACACCACCCACCACTGCACCACTCGCACGACCCGCGCGTCCGGCGGCACGCTCCGGACGCCCCCGCACGAGGAGGACGAGCGCGCCCATGGGACGCCACGGATCCGGAGCCGAAGTACGACGACCCAAGGGGCTGGGCGCGACAGCCCTGGTCACGATGCTGGTACTGGTCGGCCTGCTCGGCTGGGGCGGCTGGGTCGTCGCGTCCGACCGCGGGTCGTTCCTCCCGTGGGCCGGCACCTGGTGCGCCGACCGCCCGACCGTCACGGTGACCACGACCCCGGCCATGGAGCCGGTGCTGCGGGAGGTGGCCCAGGGCGCCACGGGAGCTTGCGCGACCTTCCGGGTCACCGCCGAGGCCCCGGAGGCCACCGCGCAGCGGTTCGAGTCGGGCGGCACGGCCGCGCCCGACCTCTGGGTGCCCGACTCGGCGCTGCTCGCCAAGCAGGTGGCGACGGCATCCGGGGGCCGGCTGAGCGTGGGGGCCACCGTCGCCAGCACACCGGTGCTGCTGGCCGTGCCGGAGGGCCAGCAGGCGCCCGACCCGGTCGTCTGGGGCTCGACCCTCGTCGCCCGCAACACCCGCCTGCCCGACCCGACCACGTCCACGGTCGGTCGGGTCACCCTGATGGCGGGGCTGGCCGAGCTCGACGCGCTGCCCGCCGACCAGCGCTCGGCGGCCCTGGCCGGCATCGGGGGCATGCTCAGCAGGGTCGTACCGGAGGAGACCCTGTTCGAGGCTCATGTGCGGGGCGGCGATGCGGCGATCTTCCCCACCACGGAGCAACAGGTGAAGCTCGCCGCCGTCACGGGGTTGGTGGTCAAGAGCGCCACCTCGACGACCCCGACGCTCGAGTACCCCCTCGTGACAACCTCTTACGCCCGACCTGAGGCAGCTGAGGCCTTGGCCAAGGCCTTGACCGGGGATGCCGGGCAGGCTGCCCTGCGCGACGCCGGCTTCCGCACACCGGCCGACCCGACGCCCACCATCGCGGGCGGGCCGGCCGCTGACGCCGTCGGTGCCGCGGTCACGCCGGAGCAGGCGAAGGCCGCCGAGCAGATGTGGGCGGCCATCGCCACGCCCACCCGGTTGCTGACCGTCATCGACACCTCCGGCTCGATGGACCAGCCGGCCTCCGCGGGCGAGGGCTCGCGCATCGAGGTCGCGAGCCGGGCCGCCACGGGGGCCATCCAGCTGCTCGCAGACCACAACTCGGTGGGGCTGTGGACCTTCTCGACGCGCCAGCAGGGTGATCGGGACTGGACCCAGGTGCAGCCGGTCGCAGAGCTCGGCACCGATGACCAGCGCGCCAAGCTGGCGTTCTCGCTCGGCACGCTGGGCACCACGTTGGGTGGCGACACAGGGCTCTACGACACGGTCGCCGCCGCCTACGAGGCCGCGGTGAAGGACTACGACCCCAAGGCCAACAACCTGATCGCCCTGTTCACCGACGGCGTCAACGACGACCCGGCCGGTGGCCTCGACCTTGCGGGGCTGCGCAAGCGGCTGGCCGACCTCGGCTCACCCGACCGCCCGGTCACCGTGCTGCTGGTCGGCATGGGCGGGGTCGACGAGAAGGCGCTGCGACCGATCGCGACAGCGGTGCCGACCGACGGTGGCGGCGCGGGCGCGGTGTTCGCGATCGAGAAGCCCGACGACATCGCCGACGTCTACGTGACGATGCTGCTGCGCAGGCTGCCCTCCTAGTCCTCGTTGCGCCGGCCCCCGGTGACCCGGTGGGCGTCGAAGACGCCGTCGACCTTCTGCACGGCCCGCACGACGTGGCCCAGGTGCGCCGGGTCACCCATCTCGAAGGTGAAGTGCAGCTTGGCCACCCGGTCGCGCGAGGTGGTGACCGCGGCCGACAGGATGTTGACCCCGTTGTCGGAGATGACCCGGGTGACGTCGGACAGCAGCCGCGAGCGGTCGAGGGCCTCGACCTGCAGCTGCACGAGGAAGACGCTGCCCGAGGTGGGTGCCCACTCGACCTCGATGATCTTGTCGGGCTGGGACAGAAGGGAATCGGCGTTGGTGCAGTCCTTGCGGTGCACGGAGACGCCGTTGCCCCGCGTGACGAAGCCGAGGATGTCGTCGCCGGGCACCGGGGTGCAGCAGCGGGCCAGCTTGACCCAGACCTCGGACATGCCCTTGACGACCACGCCCGGGTCGCCGTGGCGCCGGTGGTTGGGCCGCACGGTGACCGGGGTGGCGGCCTCGGCGATGTCCTCGCTGGCGCCCTCCTCGCCACCGACCGAGGCCACGAGGCGCGAGACGACGTGCTGGGCCGAGACGTTGCCCTCGCCGATGGCCGCGTAGAGCCCCTCGATGCCGGCCAGCCGCAGCTCCTCGGCGACCCCGGTGAGCGACTCGACGGAGGTGAGCCGCTGCAGCGGCAGGCCCTGCTTGCGCATGGCCTTGGCGAGGGAGTCCTTGCCCTCGTCGATCATCTCCTCGCGGCGTTCCTTGGTGAACCAGTGCTTGATCTTGTTGCGGGCCCGCGCCGAGCGCACGAAGCTCAGCCAGTCGCGCGAGGGACCGGCGGAGTCGGCCTTGGAGGTGAGGACCTCGACAACGTCGCCGTTGTCGAGCCGGCTCTCGAGCGGCACCAGGCGACCGTTGACGCGGGCGCCGATGCAGTGGTGCCCGACCTCGGTGTGCACGGCGTAGGCGAAGTCGACCGGGGTCGACCCGGCGGGCAGGCCGACGAGCTGGCCCTTGGGCGTGAAGACGTAGACCTCGCTGGCGTTGATCTCGAAGCGCAGCGACTCCAGGAACTCGCCCGGGTCGGAGGTCTCCTTCTGCCAGTCGAGCAGCTGGCGCAGCCAGGCCATGTCGTTGGTGGCGTCGGCCTGGCCGTCGCGCACCTGCACGCCGCCCTGGTTGCCGGTGCCCTTGGCGCCCGGGTCCTCCTTGTACTTCCAGTGGGCGGCGACGCCGTACTCCGCGCGGCGGTGCATGGTGTGGGTGCGGATCTGGATCTCGACCGGCTTGCCGCCGGGGCCGATGACCGTCGTGTGCAGCGACTGGTACATGTTGAACTTCGGCATCGCGATGTAGTCCTTGAACCGCCCCGGCACCGGGTTCCACCGCGCGTGCAGCGCCCCGAGCGCCGCGTAGCAGTCGCGCACCGTCTCGACCAGCACGCGCACCGCGACGAGATCGTAGATCTGCTCGAAGTCGCGGCCCCCCACGATCATCTTCTGGTAGACGGAGTAGTAGTGCTTGGGCCGGCCGGTGACCGTGGCCTTGATCTTGGCCGAGCGCAGGTCGGCGCTCACCTCGTCGCGCACCCCGGCGAGGTACTCCTCGCGGGCCGGGGCGCGCTCGGCCACCAGGCGCACGATCTCGTCGTACACCTTGGGGTACAGGGCCTGGAACGACAGGTCCTCGAGCTCCCACTTGATGGTGTTCATCCCCAGCCGGTGCGCCAGCGGGGCGTAGATCTCGAGGGTCTCCTTGGCCTTGCGCTGCGCGCTCTCCTGCGACACGTAGCGCCAGGTGCGGGCGTTGTGCAGGCGGTCGGCGAGCTTGATGACGAGCACCCGGATGTCGCGCGCCATGGCCACGACCATCTTGCGCACCGTCTCGGCCTGCGCGGCCTGGCCGTAGGTGACCTTGTCGAGCTTGGTGACCCCGTCGACGAGCATGGCGATCTCGTCGCCGAAGTCGCGGCGCAGCGCCTCGAGGCTGTACGAGGTGTCCTCGACCGTGTCGTGCAGCAGCGCGGCGGCGAGCGTCGTGGGCGTCATGCCCAGCTCGGCCAGGATGGTGGTGACCGCCAGCGGATGAGTGATGTAGTCGTCGCCAGAACGGCGCTTCTGGCCCTCGTGGGCCCGCTCGGCCACGGCGTACGCGCGCTCGATGAGGGCGAGGTCGGCCTTGGGGTGGGTGCTGCGCACCACCTGCAGCAGCGGCTCGAGCACGGGATTCTCGGGCACCTTGTTTCGCCCGACCAGGGCCAGGGCGGCACGGGCCCGGGCGCGCGAGGACAGCCCGGGGGGCGGGGTGGTCCCCGGCACGGCCGTCGTGGTGTCCTCCGCCATGCCCGGAGTGTAGTCGCCGGTCATGGGACGACGAGGAGTGCTCCCACCGGGCGCGACCCCAGTCGGGCCCGGCCGCCGAGCACGGCGAGCTCGACGATGCACTCGAAGGCCACCACCTCGGCGCCCGTGCGCTCGAGCAGGTCCCAGGCGGCTGAGGCCGTGCCGCCAGTGGCCAGCACGTCGTCGACGAGCAGCACCCGCTCTCCCCCGACGAACGCGTCGGCGTGCACCTCGATCTCGGCGGAGCCGTACTCGAGGTCGTAGGAGATCGAGACGGTCTCGCCCGGCAGCTTGCCGGCCTTGCGCACCGGCACGAAGCCCACGCCGAGCGCGTGCGCCAGGGCCGCACCGACGACGAAGCCGCGGGCCTCCACCCCGGCGACGAGGTCGACCGCGCCGTGGTGCCGGGCCCGCATCGCCTCGACGACGGTGGCGAAGGCGCGTGGGTCGGCGAGCAGCGGGGTGATGTCCTTGAAGACGACCCCCGGCTGCGGGAAGTCGGGGACGTCGCGCAGGGCGGCGCCGACGACGGCGGCGACGGACCCGGCATCCATGGGCTCGGACTCGAGGCCGTCGACGCCGCCGGGGGCGGTCGTCATCGGGTCAACGCTTGGACTTCGGCGTGCGCCGCGGCTGGTTGCGCGGGCCCGTCGTGGTCTGGGAGGCGTACTTGTGCACGGCCCGGCCGGTGAGGGTGGCGCCCTCGCCCTCGGCGGCCGCAGGAGCACCGCCGCCGACGGCCACCGGCTCGCCCGCCAGCCCACCCGCGGCGTGTGCCGCCTCGGCGGCCGCGACGTCCTTGGCCTTGCGCGCCTGGTACCGCTCGGCCTTCTTCTCGAGCTCGACCACCGACGTGTCGCGCCGGCGCAGGGTGACCAGCAGCGGGGTGGCGATGAAGATCGAGGAGTAGGCACCGATCAGGATGCCGACGAACAGCACCAGCGACAGGTCGAGCAGCACGCCCGGGCCCAGGAAGATGGCGCCGACGACGAGCACGGCGGTGATCGGCAGCAGGCCGATGACGGTGGTGTTGATCGATCGGACCATCGTCTGGTTGACCGCCAGGTTGGCGGCCTGGGCGAAGGTCAGTCGCCCGTTGGCAAACGCCTCGTTGGTGTTCTCGCGCACCTTGTCGAAGACCACGACCGTGTCGTAGAGGCTGTAGCCGAGCACGGTGAGGAACCCGATCATCGTCGCGGGGGTGACCTCGAAGCCGGTCCACGCGTAGATGCCGACGGTGATGATCAGGTCGTGGGCCAGCGCGATGAGGCCGGCCGCGGCCATCTTCCAGTTGCGGAAGTAGACCGTCATCAGCAGGGACACCGCGAGCAGGAAGATCACGAGCGCGCGCAGCGCCTGCTGGCTGACCGAGGCGCCCCACGAGGGGCCGATGAACGTGGCGCTGACCTCGGACTCGGGCACCCCGAACGCCTGGGCGAGGTCGGTGCGCACCTTCTGGCTGTCGGTGTCGGAGAGCTTCTCGGTCTGCACCCGCACGGTGTTGGTGCCGACGAGGGTGACGTTGACGCCGCGGTCTCCCTCGGCGACGCCGACCGCGTCGCGGGCGATCTTCTCGTAGTTGCTCGGCGCCGCACTGGTCGCGACCCGGAACTCCGACCCGCCGCGGAACTCCAGCCCGAGGTTGAGGCCCTGGGTGACCATGCCCAGTACGGCGATGACGATCATCACGAGCGAGGCGAGGTAGAAGCGGCGGCGCTTGGGGACGACCGGGATCGATCGCTTGGCGGTGTACAGGTCGTTGCCAAAGGTGGCGAAGCTGAAGCTCATGCCACACCTCCCTCGGTGCTGGCGGAGACGGTTTCCGGCGTGCGGGTGGGGGGCGGCGTGGTGAACCGGCCGCGCCCGGCATACCGCAGCGTGGGGTCGACACCCAGCCGGCGCGGGTCGAGGCCCGACCAGGGGTGCCCGTCGCGGAAGAACGGACGCCGCGCGAGGAGCGTGAGCAGCGGGTGGGTGAACAGGAAGACGACCAGCAGGTCGATCAGCGTGGTCAGGCCCAGGGTGAACGCGAAGCCGCGCACGCTCGAGCTGGCCAGTGCGTAGAGCGTCAGCGCCGCGAGGAAGTTGACCCCGTCAGCGACCAGGATGGTGCGCTTGGCGCGGTTCCAGCCGGCCTCCACTGCCGCCGCCAGCGAGCGACCGTCGCGCAGCTCGTCGCGCACCCGCTCGAAGTAGACGATGAACGAGTCGGCGGTGAACCCGATGGCGACGATGAGGCCGGTGACGCCCGCCATGTCGAGCCGGTAGTTCTGCGACCAGCCCAGGAGGGTGATGGTCAAGAAGGTGATCAGGCCTGCCACGAGGATCGACGCGACCGTGACGAAGCCCAGCGCCCGGTACTGGAACAGCGAGTAGACCACCACCAGCAGCAGGCCGATCAGGCCGGCGATGAGGCCGTAGCGCAGCTGCTCGCTGCCCAGGGTGGGGCTGATGTCGATGCTGGTCTGCTCGACGAACGACAGCGGCAGCGCGCCGAACTTCAGCTGGTCGGCCAGGCTGCGGGCGCTCTCGAGGGTGAAGCCCCCGGTGATGCTGGCGCGGCCGTCGAGGATGGCCTCGTTGAAGCGGGGCGCCACGATGACCTTGGAGTCGAGGGTGGCGGCGAGCTGGTTCTGCGGCTCGGGCAGCGTCACCATCTTGCGGCTGATGTCGGCGTACTTCTTGGCACCCTCGCCGTTGAGGGTGAGGGCGATCTCGACCTCACTGGTGACGTTGCCCTGCTGGTTGGTCTGGTAGCCGGAGGTGGCGTTGCTGATCTGGTCACCGGACACCACGACCGGGCCCAGGATGTACTTGGCGCTGCCGCTGACGTCACAGGTGACCAGTGGCTGCGCCGCCACGTCGACGATGGCATCGACCTGTGCCGGGTCGCTGCAGTCGAGGGCGTCGAACTGCTTCTGCACCTCGGGGGTGATCCAGGCCAGGTCGGTGGCGTCGGTCGGCGTGACACCGGATGCCGGGACGCTGGGTGTGGGGTTGGGCGTCGCGGCCGGAGTGCTGGGGGCCGGCGTCGGCGCCGTCAGTGCCCCAGGCACCGCAGCGTTGTTCGTCGGGGAGGCGCTGCTCGCGGTCGTCGGCGTCGTGGACGGTGACGGGGTCGGGGTCGGGGCACCGGTGGCCGTGCCGGCGGGCGACGGCGAGGCCGAGGCGGCCGCCTGCGGGCTTCCGGGCCCGACCGCCAGGACCGGGCGGAACTGCAGCTGCGAGGACTTGCTGATCGCGTCGCGGACTTCCTGCGTCGGGATCTCGGGGATGCTCACGACGATGTTGCGGTCACCCTGGGTGGTGACCTCCGCGCCGGACACGCCGCCGGCGTCGACGCGCTGCACGATGATGTCGCGCGCCTGGTTCAGCTGCTCGGTGGAGACGCTCTGGCCGGCCTCGGTCTTCGGCTCGAGGATGATCTGGGTGCCCCCCTTGAGGTCGAGGCCCAGCTTGGGGTGCGCCTGGGCGTCGGAGAGGACGACCGCGCCGGCGAGCAGGCCGCCGAGCACGAGCACGATGGCCACGAGGAACAGGAGGGACCGCCGGGCCGCGGTCTGCTGGTTGTTGCCGCCGGCCATCTCAGGCCACCTCGGTGGCGCGCATGCCGATGGCGCGCCTGTCGTAGCGCAGCGAGCCGCCCGACCCGGTGTCCAGCGTGACCACCTTGTCGTCGAGCGCGACGATGGTGCCGTAAAGGCCCGACGTCGTCACCACCTCGTCACCGACGGACAGTGAGCTCTGCATGGCCTGCACCTGCTGGGCGCGTCGCCGCTGGCTGAAGACGATGAAGATCAGCAGCGCGAACGGGAGGAGCAGTACGAGCAGGTAGCCGAGGCCGGAGCCGGTGAACATGAGTGAGTTCGGTCCTTCGTGTCAGGTCGCCTGCAGGGCAGGCTGTGGTGCGGCCGCGGACCAGCCATACCGAGGCGAAAGTCTAGGCGACGGCGTGGTCACCCACCCAACGGGGCAGGCCGGAGCATCGTGCCCAGTTCTCAGGTTCTCACCCCGAGAACCGCCCGGGGCCGGACCCCTCGTCATCCCCGCCCTCGAGGGGCAGTGCGTCCTGCTGGAGGAAACCCGCCGGCGCCTGCAGCCCCAGGTGTCGCCAGGCCCGGGCCGCGGCCGCCCGGCCGCGCGGGGTGCGCACGATGTAGCCCTCGCGCACGAGGTAGGGCTCGGCCACCGTCTCGACCGTGTCGGACTCCTCCCCGACGGCCACCGCGAGGGTCGACAGCCCGACCGGGCCGCCGCCGAACCGCCGGCACAGGGCCTCGAGCACGGCCCGGTCCAGCCGGTCGAGCCCGGCGTCGTCGACGTCGAACAGGGCCAGGGCGGCGTGGGCGGCATCGGAGTCGACGTGCCCCTGGCCGTGCACCTGCGCCCAGTCGCGCACCCGGCGCAGCAGCCGGTTGGCGATGCGGGGGGTGCCGCGCGAGCGACTGGCGATCTCGGCGATGCCGGCCTCGTCGGCCGCGACGCCCAGCAGCCGGGCCGAGCGGTGCAGGATCGTGATGAGGTCGGCCGTGTCGTAGTAGTCGAGGTGCGCGGTGAAACCGAACCGGTCGCGCAGCGGTGCCGGCAGCAGCCCAGCCCGGGTGGTGGCCCCCACCACCGTGAACGGCGGCAGCTCGAGCGGGATGGCGGTGGCGCCCGGCCCCTTGCCCACGATGACGTCGACCCGGAAGTCCTCCATGGCCAGGTAGAGCATCTCCTCGGCGGAGCGGCTCATCCGGTGGATCTCGTCGAGGAAGAGCACCTCACCCTCGTCGAGGCTCGACAGCACCGCGGCGAGGTCACCGGCGTGCTGGATGGCCGGGCCGCTGGTGACTCGGATCGGCTTCTCGATCTCGGCGGCGACGATCATCGCCAGGGTGGTCTTGCCCAGGCCCGGCGGCCCGGAGAGCAGCACGTGGTCGGGGGCGCTGCCGCGGCGCCGAGCCGCCTCGAGCACCAGGCCCAGCTGGTCGCGCACGCGCGGCTGCCCGGGGAACTCGCTGAGCCGCTTGGGCCGCAGCGCCGCCTCGACGAGCCGGTCGTCGTCGGAGCCCGCGGCGTCGACGACCCGGGCGGTCGCCTCGTACGAGTCGTCGGCCGCTGCCTCTGCCTCGAGCATCTCGCTCGCGAAGCCGCCCTCGGGCTGCGGGCGGGGCTCGGACTGGGGCGCGCTCACGGCCGCAGCTCGCGCAGGGCCAGCCGCAGGTACGCGGCGATGTCGGCGTCGGCGGGCGCCGACGCGGCGACGCGCTCCACGGCATCCCCGGCCTGCTTGGCGGACCAGCCGAGACCCACGAGCGCCTCGGTGACCTGCCCGCGCCACGGCTCGCGGCCGCCCGGCCCGCTGGTGGAGGTGCCGGATGCCGGGCCCGCACCGGAGCCGCGCCCGGCGCCGACCTTGTCGCGCAGCTCGAGCACGAGCCGCTCGGCGGACTTGGCTCCGATGCCGGGGATGGTGGTGAGCGCCTTGGTGTCGCCCGAGGACAGCGCCAGGGCGAGCTGGTCGGGGCCCATCACCGACAGCATCGCCAGGGCGAGACGGGGGCCGACGCCGGAGACGGTCTGCAGGGTGACGAACATGTCGCGCTCGGCGGGGGCGGAGAAACCGAACAGGGTGAGGGAGTCCTCGCGCACGACCAGGCTGGTGGCCAGCGACGCCTCGCTCCCCCGGCGGCACGACGATGCCGTGGCCGGGGTGGTGTGCACCAGCATCCCGATGCCGCCCACCTCGACGACCACGTGGTCGAGGCCGACGTGGGTGACCGGGCCGCGCACCGAGGCGATCATCGGCGCGCCTGCGCGGCGAGGGCGGAGGCGGCGAGGGCGTCGAGCCGGGCGGTGGCGGCACCGCGCCAGGAGTGGCAGATGGCCAGCGCGAGCGCGTCGGCGGCATCCGCTGGCCGGGGCGCGACCTCGAGGCCCAGGATGCGGGTGACCATGGCGGTGACCTGGGCCTTGTCGGCCCGGCCGGAGCCGGTGACCGCGGCCTTGACCTCGGTGGGGGTGTGGAAGACGACCGGGATGCCGCGCTTGGTCGCCGTCAGGAGCGCGACCGCGGTGGCGTGCGCGGTGGTCATGACCGTGGCGACGTTGACGTCGGCGAAGACCCGCTCGACGGCCAACACCTCGGGGGCGAACCGATCGAGCCAGCCCTCGAGCTCGCGCTCGAGGAAGACCAGCCGCTGCCCCGGGTCGGCGCCGCTCGGGGTGCGCACCACGCCCACGGCGACCATCGTGGCCCGGCCCGGCCGCCCGTCGACGACGCCGAGGCCGCACCGGGTCAGGCCGGGGTCGACGCCGAGCACGCGCACGAGAGCCCCTCTCCGCTGGTTAGAACACCTGTTCGGGATGCCACGCTACACAGCGACTCCCAGTGGTCGCGGCAGTGACACGCGCGATCCACCGGTCTCCACCCCACCCGATGACCGACAGTCGCCTCCGCGGCTGGGTCACCTTTCGCTGGGGTCATGGTCGGGCAAGGCGCCTGGATGAGGGCGGCCCGGCTGTGCGACCGGGTCACCTGTCGCTCGGGTCAGGTCCCGGTCACGGCGCTTGGGATGGCGGATGGCGACCCCGGCACCTTCCGCTGGGCTGCCGTGGCGCCCTTCAGCCCCCCTTCGTAACAAGGGTGAGAGTTATCAGTGCCATCACCCCGAAAGGTCCCACCGTTGTTTCGATCACCAGGGATCGACGGTGTTGCAACACCATCCGCCTGTGGACAAGACTTCTATTCGTACCTGTGTTCGGATATGATGAGGTATGTCGACCAGCCCACTCCGCCAGCGCATCGCCGCGCTGCGCGCCGAGGCGTCCGCGATCGGGGACGAACTGGCCCAGCAGGCACCCCGGATGGAGTCCGCTGAGCTGTTCGAGATCGCCGGTGACCTGCAGGGCGCCGTCAACGCGGCCGAAGGAGCACAGCTGGTCGCGATCGCGCACGCCTCCTCGCTTGGAGATCCGGCTGACCGAACGCGGCCCGGTCGACGTACAGCACGACATCGGGTTCGTCGACGCGATGGCCTCCTCGCGAAGTGTCCCTGGCCACCGGGGTCGGGCAGTGGGCCGCCGCCCGCAAGGTCGGCCTCGCCGCACAGCTGGCCTCCCGCTTCCCGCGGCTGCTGGGCCTGGTGCTCGCCGGCGACCTGGCACCGGTCAACGCCGGCAAGGTCATCACCGCCTGCGACGGCCTGGACGAGCCCGCCTGCGCCGCCGTCGACGCCGTGCTCGAACCCCGCCTGACCGGGATGGACCCCGCCCGGATCACCACCGTGGCCCGGCGGGTCGCCACCCGCATCGCCGCCGACCAGGTCACCGCCGCCCAGACCACCAACCGCAAGGACCGCCTCGTACAAGTCACCCCCGGCCCCGACGGCAGCACCGACTGGTGGGCCCGCCTACCAGCAGCCCGCTCCGCCGCCGCCTGGGCCGCCATCCGCGACCTCGGCGACCAGTACGCCCGCAAAGACCCCGACCTCACCCTCGACCAAGCCCGCGCCGACGCCCTGATCGACCTCCTGCTGACCAACGTGCAGGTCACCACCCACGTCACCCTCGGCATCCCCATCCTCACCGGCCCCGACGCCGACACCGCCCGCACCGCGGCCCTCGGTGAGCATGCCGCCGACAACCCGCCCACCGATGCGCACGGGCAGGGCGAGGCACCAGCTGACGGGCAGACCGACGCCGCGGCCACCCAGCAGGCCACGGCAGACACCGACGACACGGCCGGCACCGACAGCTGCGACCCCGGGTGGGTGCGGCCCGCGTTCGCCACCGGCGGCCTCGGCACCGGCGGGAACTTCTCCCTGTCCGCCGCCCTGATCTCCGGGTGCGAGATCCCCGGCATCGGCTGGGTCGACGCCGCAACCGTCGAAACCCTGCTCAGCGTCGTGCCCACCGACATCGGCCGCGCCCTGCTCGACGCCAGAACCGGCACCCTCATGGAATCAGTCAGCAACGCCTACCGACCACCCAAGAACCTCACCGACTTCGTCACCACCAGAGACGGCACCTGCCGCATGTGGGGCTGCACCCGCCCCGCCCGACGCTGCGACCTCGACCACGCCCGACCCTGGCCCACCGGACCCACCACACCGGCCAACCTCGGCGGCCTCTGCCGCCGACACCACCGCCTCAAACAACAACGCCGGTGGACCTACCACCTCGACCCCGACGGCACCGCCACCTGGACCTCACCCACCGGCACCAAACGCATCACCCAACCAGACCAGGCAGCCCTTCCGCCGCCGACAACCGAGCCGAAGCCGCCCGCCACGCCGCAGACACCCGTACTGGTCGACGACCCGCCGCCGTTCTGAGGCGAGGTGACGGCATCCGTCAGGGGTGGGCGACGACCAGGTACCGCTCGTCGGTGATCTCCCGGCCCCACAGCGCCGGGTCGGGCATTGGGAGCACCTCGACCCGCGAGCACCACTCCCCCGCGATCTCCGCGCACCGGGCCGCGGTCAGCCCGGCACCGGTCCCCCAGTTGCCCTCGACGAGCACCAGCCGGCCCCCCGGCCGCACCGCCTCGACCCACCGGCCCACCACCTCGACCTGGTCGCGCAGCGCCCACAGCACGTGCCGGCAGAGCACGACGTCGACGGATGCCGGGGCCAGCCCCGGGTCGGCCGCGTCGCCCTCGCGCACCGTCACCAGACGCCGAACCGGCTCGGGAGCCGTCGCCAGCTTCTCCCGGGCGAGCCGCACCATGGCGGGCGCGAAGTCGAGCGCGTCGACGGCATACCCGTGCTCGGCGAGCAGCAGGGCCAGGGTGCCGGTGCCGCAGCCGAGGTCGACGACGCGCGCCGGCGTGGGAGGCAGGACCGAGAGCAACAGCTCACGCCAGGCAGCCCGCACCCCGGCGTCGAGGAGCCCGTGGTCGGGCGCCTCGTCGAACGCGGGGGCTTCGGAGTTCCAGAGGTCGACGGCTTCGGAAGTCATCCGCCGACCCTAGGGCTCACTCCTCGTCGAGCTGGGCGAGCACGTCGTCGGGGATGTCACCGTTGGCGAAGACGTCCTGCACGTCGTCGGAGTCATCGAGGGCCTCGATGACGCGGATCATCTTCTTGGCGCCGTCGAGGTCGAGCGGCACCTGCAGGGTCGGCACCCACGACGCCTCGGCCGAGTCGTAGTCGACCCCGGCCTCCTGCAGCGCGGTGCGCACGGCCACGAAGTCGGTGGCCTCGGAGACGATCTCCCAGGTGTCGCCGTTGTCGTTGACCTCCTCGGCACCGGCGTCGAGCACGACCTCGAGCAGGTCGTCCTCCGACTTCTCCGACTTGGGCACGATGACGACGCCCTTGCGCTCGAACACGTAGCTGACCGAGCCGGGGTCGGCCAGCGCGCCGCCGTTTCGGGTCAGCGCGGTGCGCACCTCGGCGGCGGCCCGGTTGCGGTTGTCGGTGAGGCACTCGATCAGCACCGCGACCCCGCCGGGGGCGTAGCCCTCGTAGGTGATGGTCTCCCAGTCGGCCCCACCCGCGGTGGCGCCCGAGCCCCGCTTGACCGCGTTGTCGATGTTGTTGTTGGGGACCGAGGACTTCTTGGCCTTCTGGATGGCGTCGAAGAGGGTGGGGTTGCCCACGGGGTCGCCGCCGCCCGAGCGGGCCGCGACCTCGATGTTCTTGATGAGCTTGGCGAACAGCTTGCCGCGCTTGGCGTCGATCGCCGCCTTCTTGTGCTTGGTGGTCGCCCACTTGGAGTGGCCGCTCATGAACGCTCCCTCTGGTTCTGCGTGGCGATGTGCTGCCGCACGATGTCGACGAACAGCTGGTGCACCCGGTGGTCGCCGGTCACCTCGGGGTGGAAGGAGGTGACGAGCAGGTCACCCTGACGCGCGGCGACGATCCTACCCGCGGCCAGGCCGTGCTCCACGCGCGCCAGCACCTGCACGGCATCCCCGGCCTCCTCCACCCACGGGGCCCGGATGAAGACCGCCCGCACCGGCTCCCCACCGAGCTCGCGGATGTGCAGGTCCTCCTCGAACGAGTCGACCTGCCGGCCGAAGGCGTTGCGCCGCACGGTGATGTCCAGGCCGCCGAGCGTCTCCTGGTCGGGGCGGGCGTCGGCGATGCGGTCGGCGAGCATGATCATCCCCGCGCACGAGCCGTACACCGGCATCCCGCCGGAGATGCGCTCGCGCAGCGGCCCCTGGAGCCCGAAGGCGCGCACCAGCTTGTCCATCGTGGTCGACTCCCCACCCGGGATGACCAACCCGTCGACCTCGGCGACCTCCGCCGGACGGCGCACCGTGGTGGCGTTCGCCCCGGAAGCCACCAGGGCGGCGAGGTGCTCGCGGACGTCGCCCTGGACCGCAAGGACGCCGATGTGCGGGATGCCGGTCACGGGCGACGATGCTACGGCCCGGCTGCCTACACTGCCCGCGTGCCCCCTGCTCCCGTCGCCGTCCGCCGACGGAGGGCGGCCGACCTGCCGGCGCTCGTCGGCATCCTCGAGGCCCAGCGCCCCAGTTCGGGCTACCCCGTGCGCTGGCCGCTGCCCTTTTCGGCCGAGGAGTTCATCGCGCGCCGCACCGAGCTCGCCGCCTGGGTCGCCGTCGACCCGACCCGCGAGGATGCCGTCGTCGGTCACGTCGCGCTCACCGGCGCCGCGCCCGGGTGGGAGGCCGACGGTTGGTGCGCCGGTACCGGCCTGCCGGCATCCGCTCTGGCGGCGGTGTCGGTGCTCTTCGTCGACCCGGCTGTCTCCGGGAGCGGGGTCGGCAGCACGCTGCTGGAGACCGCCGTCGACCACGCCCGCGCGCTCGGGCGCACCCCCGTGCTCGACGTGGTCAGCGAGAGCAGCCGGGCCGTCGCGCTGTACGCGCGGCACGGGTGGCAGGTCGTCGGCCGGGCCCGCCCACCATGGCTGCCCGCCGACCGGGCGCCCCTGCTGCTCATGGCCCTGCTGTCGAACGCGCGATCCTTGCGCCCCGTCGACCGGCCTGTCACGGACAGTGCTCGACCCAGCCCGCATGGGTAGCCTCGATGGTGGTTCCGGACGAAGAGGAGGTGGGCCCATGGCACCCGGTGTCACGCTTGCGGTGCTCGGCGCGATCCTCACGTTCGCCGTGCGCTCCTCGCCCAACGGCATCATCAACTGGCACATCGTCGGCATCATCTTCATGGTCGCCGGCGCTGCGCTGATCTGGCACGCCCGCCGCGGCACCACCCACGAGCGGGTCATCACCCGCGTGCAGGAACCGAGCAGCGACGGTTCGCACCTCCCGAGCCCCATCAAGCACAAGACCGTGGTGCGCGAGACGATCCAGGACCGCGACCACGAGTGAGCTGCCTCGGCGTCGACGCCACGACGCCCCGGTGGGTACGTTCCTGACATGACGTCCTCGCTGAACGAGCGGGCCCGAGAGCTCGACGCCGCCCATGCCACCACCGACCTGCGCGGCCGGTTCCGCCTGCCCGCCGGCATGGTCTACCTCGACGGCAACTCGCTGGGCGCGCTGCCGGCCGGGGTCGCCGAGGCCGTGGCCGACGTGGTGCACCGCCAGTGGGGCAACGACCTCATCGCGAGCTGGAACGACGCCGACTGGTGGGGCGCCCCGACCCGCGTCGGCGACCTGATCGGTGCGCTGGTCGGGGCCGCGCCAGGGCAGGTCGTCTGCACCGACTCGACCTCGGTGAACCTCTACAAGGCGACCGTCGCGGCATCGCGGATGCGGCCGGGCCGGCGAGTCGTGCTCACCGACCCCGACTCGTTCCCGACCGACCTCTACGTCACCGCCGCAGCGGCCCGGGATGCCGGGCTGGTCGTCGAGCTCGTCTCCCCCGCCGACGCGGTGGCCAGGATCGCCGAGCTGGGCGACGACCTCGCGCTGGCGTCGTACTCGTCGGTCGACTACCGCACCGGAGAGCTCTGGGACCTTCCCGCCATCACCGAAGCGGCCCACGCCGTCGGTGCCCTGGCCTGCTGGGACCTGTGCCACTCGGCGGGTGTGCTCGACGTCCGGCTCGACGCCCACGAGGCCGACCTGGCGGTGGGGTGCGGCTACAAGTACCTCAACGGCGGCCCCGGCGCGCCGGCCTTCCTGTACGTGGCCCACCGCCACCTCGACGACTTCGACCAGCCGCTCTCGGGCTGGAACGGGCACGCGACACCGTTCGCGATGGCGCCCGACTACGTGCCGGCCCCCGGCATCACCCGGGGGCGGGTCGGCACCCCACCGCTGCTCGGGATGCTCGCGCTCGAGGCGGCGCTGGCCGCCTACGACGGGGTGGAGGTGGCCGCGGTGCGGGAGCGATCGCTGTCGCTCACGGGCTTCTTCCTCGAGTGCCTCGACGTGCTGCTGCCCGACCTCGAGGTGGCGACCCCGCGCGAACCGGGACGGCGCGGGTCACAGGTGAGCGTGCGGCATCCGGAGGCGTATGCCGTGGTGCAGGCGCTCATCGCGCGCGACGTCGTCGGCGACTTCCGGGAGGCCGACATCGTGCGGCTGGGGTTCGCTCCCCTGTACCTCACGCACGGCGACGTGCTGCGGGCCGCCGAGCACCTGCACGCCGTCGTCGAGGGCCGCGAGTTCGAGCGTCCTCAGTTCCAGGAGCGCGCCACCGTCACGTGACCGGCGTCGGCGCCGGGGGCCCGTCGAGCATGAGCCGGACGCCGCAGGCATGCCTGGCCGCACCGGTCAGGAGCGCTCCTCGACGTCGTCGTCCCCACGCGTCGCCGGGTCGGCCCGGCCGGCCGGGCCGCCGTCTCAGCGCCGGGTCGTCACCAGCCTCGCTCGGCCAGCCGGTGCGGCTGCGGGATCTCGTCGACGTTGATGCCGACCATGGCCTCGCCGAGCCCGCGCGACACCTTGGCGATGACGTCGGGGTCGTCGTAGAAGGTGGTGGCCTTGACGATGGCCTCGGCGCGCTGCGCCGGGTTGCCCGACTTGAAGATGCCCGAGCCCACGAAGACACCCTCGGCGCCGAGCTGCATCATCATCGCCGCGTCGGCCGGGGTGGCGATGCCGCCGGCGGTGAACAGCACGACGGGCAGCCTGCCGGCCTCGGCGACCTCCTTGACCAGGTCGTACGGTGCCTGCAGCTCCTTGGCGGCGACGTAGAGCTCGTCCTCGGGGAGGTTCTGCAGGTGCCTGATCTGCTGGCGGATCTGGCGCATGTGGGTGGTCGCGTTGGAGACATCACCGGTGCCGGCCTCCCCCTTGGAGCGGATCATCGCCGCGCCCTCGGTGATGCGCCGCAACGCCTCGCCGAGGTTGGTCGAGCCACACACGAAGGGAACCGTGAAGTTCCACTTGTCGATGTGGTTGGCGTAGTCGGCCGGGGTGAGCACCTCGGACTCGTCGATGTAGTCGACGCCGAGGCTCTGCAGCACCTGCGCCTCGACGAAGTGCCCGATCCGGGCCTTGGCCATGACCGGGATGGAGACGGTCTCGATGATGCTCTCGATCATGTCGGGGTCGCTCATCCGCGACACGCCACCCTGGGCGCGGATGTCAGCGGGCACCCGCTCGAGGGCCATGACCGCGACGGCCCCGGCATCCTCGGCGATCCTGGCCTGCTCGGCGGTGACGACGTCCATGATGACCCCGCCCTTGAGCATCTCGGCCATGCCACGCTTGACGCGGGTGGTGCCGGTGCCCTGGGCGCTGCTCTGCTCACTCATGCCGCACAGTGTAGGTCGGCGCGCGGACCCGGCGAACTCCCGTCCGGGGCACCCTCGACGCGACGGTCAGGACGACAGGGCGGCGGGCAGCACGTCGTCGAACTCGACCGGCTCGGGCAGCTCGGCGTAGCCCCAGAGCCGGAACAGCCGCACCGAGCGCTTGGCGCGCACCCGGCGCACCTCACGGGTGGCGTCGTTGTGGAACCGCCGGGCCAGCTGCACCCGCAGACCGCTCGCGGCCACCCGGTCGAGGCAGTCGACGACGAGGTCGTCGTCGCGCCTCCGCAGCTCGGGCACGACCTCGGGGGTCAGGGCGGCTCGCAGCGCCTCGCTGAGGTCGCTCTCGACCTGCTCGCGCCCGCCGAAGTGCTGGCCGTCGAGCAGGTCGTCGGTCACCGGCTGCTCGGTGGTGCGCTCGACCGACTCGGTGGCGGCGTCGGCGATGAGCAGGGCGCTGGCCGGGTCGAGCACCCCGCTGTTGGCGAGCTCGAGCGCGGCCTCGGCGCGGCGGACCAGCGCCGCGTCGAGCGCGGACATCGCACCCTCGACCTTGGCGTGCAGCCGGTCGAGGCGGGCCGCGGAGTAGGACAGGTACCACGCCACGCCGATGACCACGATGACGATGAACGTGGCCAGCTGCAGCACGTCGACGGTGCCCATCAGCCGCCCCCGCCGGGCACGCCGCGCACGAGCCGGCCCCACAGTCCCTGCGGCGCCGGGTCGGCCGGCTCGCCGTCGGCCCCCTCGATCACGGTCTCGTAGACCGCCATGATCCGGTCGGCGACCACCCCCCAGTCGAACACCCGGGCCCGTGCGGACCCGGCGGCACGCACCGCGTCGCGGCGTCCGGGATCGGCGAGCAGGCCGAGCACGGCCTGCGAGAGCCCCTCGGGAGAACCGGTCTCGAACAGGATGCCGGTGCTGCCGCCGTCGAGCACGGCGGCGAAGGCCGGCAGGTCGGAGGCGACCACCGGGGCGCCCGCGGCCATCGCCTCGACCAGCACGATGCCGAAGCTCTCACCGCCCAGGTGCGGCGCGACGTAGGCGTCGACCGAGTGCAGCAGCGAGGCCTTGTCTGCGTCGGTGACGGTGCCCAGCACCTCGGTCGCGGCCGCGGCGCGCGGGTCGGCGGCCTTGAGCAGGTCGCCGGCGTCGCCCGGGCCGGCCACCAGCAGGCGGGCCCCCGGGTGCTCGTCGAGCACCGCCGGGAGCGCCGCGAGGGCCACCGCCAGCCCCTTGCGCGGCTCGTCGACCCTCCCGAGGAACGCCAGGGTCGGGCCCGCGAGTCCTCCGCTCCACTCGGGCCGGCGGGAGGCCCGGCGAAAGTCGTCGACGTAGACGCCGTTGGGGATGATGAACGCCTCGCCCCCCAGGTGGCGCTGCACGGTGGCCCGGGCGTCCTCGGAGACCGCGATCCGGCCGCGGATCTTCTCGAGCGAGGGGCGCAGCAGCGGGTGGGCCGCGTGCAGGGCCCGTGAGCGCAGCATGGCCGAGTGGAAGGTGGCCACCACCGGCTCGGTCGACGCCCACAGCGCCATCAGGGACGCCGAGGGGTTCAGCGGCTCGTGGATGTGCAGCACGTCGAACCGGCCCGCCTCGAGCCAGCGGTTGACCCGCGCGGTCGTGGCCGGCCCGAGGGTGACCCGGGCGACCGACCCGTTGTAGCGCACCGGAACCGGGCGCCCGCACGAGGTGAGGTAGTCGGGCAGGGCGGTGTCGTCGTCGGCCGGCGCCAGCACCGACACGTCGTGGCCCGCACGGATGAAGTGCTCTGCCAGGTCGCGCACGTGGAACTGCACCCCGCCGGGCACCCCCCACGAGTACGGGCAGACCAGGCCGATCCTCACTGCGCCTCCTCGTGCGCGGCGGCGAGGCGGTCGGTGTCGAGGTCGTCGAGGAAGACCCGCTGCAGCATGTGCCAGTCGGCCGTGTGCTCGAGGATCGCGGCCCCGAGCACGTCGACGCAGCCCTGGGTCATGGCGGTGGCCCGCTCGCGGGTGGTGCCCGAGGTCGGCACGTCGACTGGCGGGTGGAAGGTGATGACGATGCCCCACCCGTGGCCGCGGCGCTCGTGCCGGATCGAGACCGGGTGCAGGGGACGACGTTCGGCCAGCGCCAGCGCGGCGGGACCGGGCGCCATCCGGGCGGTGTGGCCGCAGAGCTCGACCTCGACGCCCTTCGAGGTGAGGTCGCGGTCGGCGAGCAGCGGGATGATGCCCGGCCGGCGGGCCGCCTGGCGCAGCGCCGGGAAGGGGTTGCCCGCACCGGTGAGCGGGAGGATCGTCATCCCGAGAGACTCGCGGAAGCTGAGGAACTCCTCGAAGACCTCCTCGGGCTTGAGCCGCTCGGCCACCGTCGTCACCGGGCCGAGGTAGGTGGTGCCCCAGGCGCCGGCGAGGTCCCAGTTGCCGAGGTGGCCGAGGAAGGCGATGACCGAGCCGCCGCCGTCGATGACCTCGCGCACCGGGCCGTCGCCCTCGACCCGCACCCGGGCGAGCACGTCGTCGGCGCTCAGCGTCGGCAGGCGGAATGCCTCGCAGTAGTACCGCATGTACCGGCGCATGCCGTCGCGTACGAGGGCGTCGAGGGCGGCCCCGTCGAGCTCGGGCCGCACCTTCGCGTAGTTGGAGCGCAGCCGGGCGGCACCCCCACGGGCCACGGCGAGGTCGGCGATCCGGTCGAAGAGCGCGTAGGCGGCGCGCTCCGGCATCAGGCGCAGCGCGCTCCAGCCGACGCGGAACCCGGCGACCGTGAGCGCGTCGGTCGCCGACGGTGGCAGCACCCTCACACGAGGTCCAGGGCCTGGCGGCGCACCTCGAGCATGCGCTGCACGACGGTGATGAGGCTGGCCAGGGCAAGCAGTGCGAGCACCACCGCCAGCACCACCTCGGGCAGGAACCAGCCGACCAGGCCGGTGGCGAGCAGCACGACGACCAGGCGGTCGGCCCGCTCGGCGATGCCGACGTTGGCGGTCATCCCGAGCCCCTCGGCCCGCGCCTTGGCGTACGACACCACGCTGCCGAGGATCAGGCAGGCCAGCGCCAGGGCCGCCATGTAGGCCTTGCCGGGCTCGTCGGCGTAGAACAGCACCAGCCCACCGAAGATCGCGGCATCACCCACCCGGTCGAGGGTGGAGTCGAGGTAGGCGCCCCACTTGCCGGACCGGCCGATCTTGCGGGCCATGATGCCGTCGAGCGTGTCGGAGAAGACGAACGCGACGATGACGAGCGTGCCGACGAGGAACTCGCCACGCGGATAGAAGACCAGGGCGCCGAAGCAGACCCCGAGCGTGCCGATGATGGTGACCACGTCAGGACTGATGCCGAGGCGGATGAGCACCGACGCCACCGGGGTCAGCAGCTTGGTGGCGAAGGCGCGCGCATATCGGTTCAGCATGGTGGGTCCAGCGTAGTGGCGCCTCGGCGCGACGCCCGTCACGACGCCCGTCACGCGCCGTCACGCGCCGTCGCGCAGGCCCCGCCGGCGGCCGCCCGGCGGCTCCGTCACACTCCGGGTCGACCGCTTGTGCGGCGGCGCGAATCGGTGAAATGTAGGCGCCATGAACGGCACGACGCCCCAGGCCCCCACCGTCAACGGCACGACCAGCATCCGCAACGTCGTCCTGGTCGGACCGAGCGGGTCAGGAAAGTCCAGGCTGTTCGACCACGTCGTCGACGCGGTCGTGCCCGGTCGGGCGCCCCGCGGCCAGACCGAGCCCACAACCGGCCTGCGGGCCGCCACGCTCTCCAGCGGGTCGGTGGTGGTCACCCTCCTCGACGCCCCGGGCAACCCCGACTTCGTCGGGGACGTGCGAGCGGGGCTGAGGGCGGCGGATGCCGCCCTCTTCGTCGTCTCGGCGGCTGACGGCGCCGACGCGCAGAGCCGGGCGCTGTGGCACGAGTGCCAGATCGTCGGGATGCCGCGCGCGGTCGTCATCACCCAGCTCGACGCCCGCGACGCCGACTTCGCGGCCACCCTGGCCGACTGCCAGGCGCACTTCGGCGCCGGCATCCAGCCGCTCGGGGTACCGGTGCCCGGCTCGGAGGGGGCGGTCACGTCGATCGCCGACCTGCTGCTCGGCGAGGTGCACGACTACTCCGGGGGCCGGCGCACGGTGCGGGCTGCCGGGCCCGAGCACGCCGAGTTCTTCGACACCTACCGGCCGGCGCTCCTCGAGGGCATCATCGAGGAGTCCGAGGACGGCGCCCTGATGGACCGCTACCTCGAGGGTGAGGAGCTCGACTTCGAGACCCTCGAGAAAGACCTCCTCACCGCCGTCGCAAACGGCAGCTTCCACCCGGTGCTGCCGATCTCCGCCGAGACCGGCGCCGGCGTCGGCGTGCTGCTGCACGTCATCGAGGCCGCCTTCCCGCACCCCGGGCTGCACCCCCTGCCGACGGTCACGCCGGTCGGGGGCGGCGCCGAGGTCGCGGTCAGCCCCGACCCCGACGGGCCGCTCGTCGCCGAGGTCGTGCACACCCAGTCCGACGCCTACGTCGGCCACCTCTCGCTGGTGCGGGTCTTCTCGGGCACCCTTCGGCCCGACCGGGCGGTGCACGTGTCGGGGCACCTGGAGCTGCTCGGCGTGCCCACCGGCGAGGGCCACGCGGCCCACGACGACGACGTGCGCCCCGGCGCCATCGCCGCGTCGTTCGACGGCGAGCTGCTGCCCAAGACCGAGGCGATCGCCGGCGAGGTCGTGGTGGTCACCAAGCTCGCCAGCGCGCAGACCTCCGACACCATCTCCTCCCCCGACGCGCCGCTGCTCGTCACGCCGTGGGCGCTGCCCGAGGCGCTGCTTCCGGCCGCGGTCGCCGCCGCGACGCGCGCCGACGAGGACCGGATGCCGGTCGCCTTCCGCGAGCTGGCCGCCGAGGACCCCTCGCTGCGCATCGAGCACGACGGCGAGACCGGGCAGGTGGTGCTGTGGACCACCGGGCCGGCCCACCTCGACCTCGTGCTGAGCCGGCTGCGGTCGCGCTTCAACGTGGGGGTCGAGCAGGTGCCGGTGAAGGTCGCCATGAAGGAGACCGCGATCGCCCGTGCCGAGGCGCAGGGCCGGCACGTCAAGCAGTCCGGCGGGCACGGCCAGTTCGCGGTCTGCCACCTGGTCATGGAGCCGCTCCCCCGCGGCACCGGCATCGAGTTCGACGAGGTCGTCGTGGGCGGTGCAGTGCCGCGGCAGTTCTTCGGCAGCGTCGAGAAGGGGGTGCACCAGCAGCTCGCGAAGGGCCTGCTCGCGGGCTGGCCGGTCATCGACGTGAAGGTGACCCTCACCGACGGCAAGGCGCACTCGGTCGACTCCTCCGACATGGCGTTCCAGACGGCTGCGGGGTTGGCCCTGCGCGAGCTAGCCTCACCGTCGACGATGTGCCTGCTCGAGCCGATCGACACGGTCACCGTCACCGTCGACGACGACTACCTCGGGGCGGTGATGACCGACATCGGCACCCGCCGCGGGCAGATCATCGGGTCGTTCGCGGCCGAGGGACAGCCGGGCCGCTCGGTGCTCGAGGCCGCCGTGCCGCAGCTCGAGCTGCTCGACTACGCGATCAGCCTGCGCTCGCTGGCCCACGGCACCGGCTCCTTCCACCGTGAGCACCGGGGCTACGAGCAGCTGCCCGACCGCCTCGCCAAGGACCACGTGGGCGACAAGGGCCGACACGCCTGACGAGCCCCCCCCCCCGGGCGCCCAGATCCGCGAGGCGGCCGGTCGAGCGGTCACGACACGCCAACGGGGAAGCCCGATCCCGGGCAGGTCTTGACCCCTCGACCTCGCCTCGGCTGCGGTCAGTCCTCGTGGCGCTCGAGGGTGGCGGCGTAGTCGGGCACCTCGTGCTGAAGTGACCGGGCCGGGCGCACGTAGCCCTTCGACGGCGGCCGCTCGGGCAGCACGATGGTCGGCTCCTCGACGTCCTCGTAGGGCACCTTCGAGAGCAGGTCGGCGATCATGTTGATCCGCGACCGGCGCTTGTCGTCGCTCTCGACCACGTTCCAGCGGGCCTCGGTGATGTCGGTGTGCACCATCATGTCGTCCTTGGCGCGCGAGTAGTCCTCCCACCGCTCGATGCTCTGGATGTCGGTGGTCGACAGCTTCCAGCGCCGCATCGGGTCGTCGAGGCGGGACTCGAACCGGCGCTGCTGCTCGGAGTCGCTCACCGAGAACCAGTACTTGTGCAGCCGGATGCCGTCCTCGACGAGCATCCGCTCGAAGATCGGGCACTGCCGCAGGAAGCGCTGGTGTTCCTCGGGGGTGCAGTAACCGAGCACGCGCTCGACGCCGGCGCGGTTGTACCAGCTGCGGTCGAAGATGATGATCTCGCCGGCGCCGGGCAGGTGCTCTACGTAGCGCTGGAAGTACCACCTGGTGCGCTGCCGCTCGGTGGGTGCCGGGAGGGCGACGATGCGGGCCTGGCGCGGGTTGAGGTACTGCGTGACCCGCTTGATCGTCGAGCCCTTGCCGGCCGCGTCGCGGCCCTCGAAGATCAGCACGATACGCTCGCCCTCGCGGCGCACCCACTCCTGCATCTTGACCAGCTCGGCCTGCAGACGCACCAGCTCGGCCTCGTAGACGCCCTTGTTCAGGCGCGGTTGCTTCGACATGGAGGTCATCGTGTCAGACGGCCCCTCAGCCCGTCGCGTGGTGCCGAAATCTGCGGGCCCAGCGCTCGGGCTCAGGCCGGCCAGTGCTCGACGAGCCGGCTGCGCACGTCCTCGAGCAGCATCGGCAGCGCCTTGGTGCGCGCGATGATCGGCAGGAAGTTGCTGTCGCCACCCCACCGCGGCACGACGTGCTGGTGCAGGTGGGCCGCGACGCCGGCCCCGGCGACCGCCCCCTGGTTCATCCCGAGGTTGAACCCCATGGGGGCGGAGGCCGCCTCGAGCGCCCGCACCGCCGCCTTGGTCAGTGCGGTGAACTCGGTGGTCTCGTCGTCGGTGAGGTCGACGTAGAGCGGCACGTGCCGGTAGGGGCAGACGAGCACGTGGCCCGGGTTGTAGGGGAAAAGGTTCATCACGACGTAGCAGTGCTCGCCGCGGTGCACGACCAGGCCCTCGGCGTCGTCCTTGCCCGGGGCCGCGCAGAACGGGCAGCCATCGCCCTCGTTGGGGTCGGGGCGCTCACCCGCGATGTAGACCATCCGGTGTGGTGTCCACAGCCGCTCGAAGCCGTCGCCGACGCCACCGGCGAAGTCTGCGGGGTCCTCGTGCGCCGGCATGCCCCCGATCCTAAGGCGGCTCAGGCGCCTCCATGCCGACTTCGGTCGCTGACCCGCAGCTCCATCAGCCGCTCCGACGGCGGCCCGAACCCCATCCGCTCGTAGAGGGTGCGGGCCTCCGGCACGGAGTTGAGCTGCACCCGCGTGACCCCGTCGGCCTGTGCCCAGGCCAGCAGGGCCTCGAGCAGCTGTTGGCCGACGCCGTAGCCGCGGGCGTCCTGGGTGACGAAGAGCAGGCTCACGTGGAACCACGCGTCGGCAGGGCGGTGGGCGCTCGGCAGCTTCTGCACCCGGGTGCCGTGCAGCACCCCGAGCGGGCGGCCGCGGGAGTCCTCGGCCATCCAGGTGCGCCGGGCCCGGTCACGCAGCCACGCGTCAGACAGGGCGTCGAGGTAGCCGGGCGGCACGGCGTGCCCGTGCTCGCGCTCGTCCTGGATGTGCAGCGCCCCGACCGAGAACGCGTCGGACGGTCGTGCCTCGCGCACCGTGACGTCGTACGCCAGCACCGGGGCGTCGTCGCTGTCCATGCCACCAGCATGGCCCATCGGGGCGGCATCGGCAGGCACAAGGGTGAGGCGCCGGGACACGTATGAGTTGTCCCGGCGCCTCTGGTGACTCGGCGTGACGCTCCTCGTCTCACGAGGCAGACTCCGCTCGCCCACCGCCCTCGTCACAGGGCGGCTCCGCGCGGTAAACCGCTCGGGCTGACGTTCGGCCTTTCCTCGATCCCTTCGCCACCGAGGTGGTGAAGTAGGACTATTTCTAGTCCTGGATCCGGTGCGCCGCAAGTGGTTTCGGAGATGAAGTTGCCGCCGGTCTTGCGCGTCGGCGTGTCGTCGGCGTGTCGTGTGACGCACGGGACGACGGCTGGCGACGGCGCCTCGCGGCGTCTCGGCCAGCGAGACAACGCGAGACAGCAGCGTCCGAGACGGCCGTCACACCTGGCGTCGGTCGGTGATGGCGGCCGTGATCTCGGCGATGGCGTCGTCGACCGGCACGCCGTTCTTCTGGGTGCCGTCGCGGTAGCGGAACGAGACGGCACCGGCGGAGCGGTCGTCCTCCCCCGCGATGAGCACGTAGGGCACCTTGGCCTTGCTCGCGTTGCGGATCTTCTTCGGGAACCGGTCGTCGCTGGCGTCCAGCTCGGTGCGGATGCCGTGCGCCCGCATCCGCGCCAGCACGCCACCGAGGTACTCGTCGAACTCCTCCGCCACCGGGATGCCGAGGGCCTGCACCGGCGACAGCCAGACGGGGAAGGCCCCGGCGTAGTGCTCGACCAGCACCCCGAAGAACCGCTCGATCGAGCCGAACTTCGCCGAGTGGATCATGACCGGCTGCTGGCGCGTGCCGTCGGACGCCTGGTACTCCAGACCGAAGCGGGCCGGCTGGTTGAAGTCGTACTGGATGGTCGACATCTGCCAGGTGCGGCCGATGGCGTCACGCGCCTGCACCGAGATCTTCGGGCCGTAGTACGCGGCGCCACCGGGGTCCATCACCAGCTCGAGCCCCGACTCGGTGGCGACGTCACGCAGCACCTCGGTGGCGACCTCCCACTCGGCATCCGAGCCGATGAACTTGTCCTTCTTGTCGCCCTCGGTCTCGCGGGTGGACAGCTCGAGGTAGTAGTCGTCCATCCCGAAGTCGCTCAGCAGCGACAGCACGAAGTTGAGCAGGTGCTTGATCTCGCCCGGCGCCTGCTCGGCGGTGACGTAGCTGTGCGAGTCGTCCTGGGTCATGCCGCGCACGCGGGTCAGCCCGTGCACCACCCCGGACTTCTCGAACCGGTAGACCGAGCCGAACTCGAACAGGCGCAGCGGCAGCTCGCGGTACGAGCGCCCGCGCGAGCGGTAGATGAGGTTGTGCATCGGGCAGTTCATCGCCTTGAGGCGGTACTCGGTGCCCTCGAACTCCATCGGCGGGAACATGGTGTCGGCGTAGTAGGGCAGGTGCCCCGAGGTGTGGAACAGCCCGTCCTTGCTGATGTGGGGGGTGCCGACGTACTGGAAGCCCTCCTCGATGTGCCGGCGGCGGACGTAGTCCTCCATCTCGCGCTTGATGATGCCGCCCTTGGGGTGGAACACCGCCAGGCCCGAGCCCAGCTCGTCGGGGAAGCTGAACAGGTCGAGCTCGGCGCCGAGCTTGCGGTGGTCGCGCTTCTCGGCCTCGGCCAGCCGGTCGAGGTAGGCCCTCATCTCGTCCTTGGTCGGCCAGGCCGTGCCGTAGACGCGCTGCAGCTGCGGGTTCTTCTCCGAGCCGCGCCAGTAGGCGGCAGCGCTGCGCATCAGCTTGAAGGCGTTGCCGAGCACCTTGGTCGACGGCACGTGCGGGCCGCGGCACAGGTCGCCCCAGGCCCGGCTGCCGTCGCGGCGCAGGTTGTCGTAGATGGTCAGCTGCGCGCCGCCCACCTCCCCAGCGGCCCCCTCGACCTCGTCGATGTCGCCGCCGTGGGCCCGGACACTCGCCCCTTCGGCCGCGTTCTCGGATGCACCGCCCTTGAGCCCGATCAGCTCGCACTTGTACGGCTCGTCGGCCAGCTCGGCCAGCGCGTCGTCATCCGAGATCTCGCGGCGGGCGAAGGTCTGCCCCTCGTTGACGATGCGCTGCATGACCTTCTCGAGCGCCCGCAGGTCCTCGGGGGTGAACGGGGTCTCGACGTCGAAGTCGTAGTAGAAGCCGTCGCGGATCGGCGGCCCGATGCCCAGCTTGGCATCGGGGTGCACCTCCTGCACGGCCTGCGCCAGCACGTGCGCAGCCGAGTGCCGCAGCACGTCGAGGCCGTCCTGCTCGGCCCCGGTGACCGGCTCGACGACGTCGCCGTCGGCGAGCACGTGTGCGAGGTCGCGCAGCTCGCCGTTGACCCGGGCGACCAGCACGGAGCGGTCGCCGTCGAAGAGCGCACCGGCGGTGGTCTGCTCCGGCACCGATCGCTCGCTCTGCGCGACGTGGACGGTGATCTGGGCAGACATGACGTGGACTCCTGATGGTTTCGGGTGTGCCGGGCCGCGAGGGTGACCCTCCGCCAAGGGTATCGAGGGGGTACCAGCCGCTGCGATGCGGTTATCCGGCCGTGGGTGTCCGCTCGAACCGCCCGGTGTCGAGCCACCTGCGCAGGCGCTGCGCGGTGACGTCGAGGTAGGCGGTCGCCTCCGCTCGAAGGGATGCCGTGCTGCTCATCAGCAGGCTGTTCGCCAGCAGCAGCTGGCGGGCGGCGACCAGCGCCTCGAACTGCTCGTCGGACACCTCGGGTAGGGCGCGCACCTCGGCATAGCCCGCCCGCAGCGCCCGCTCGATGGCCGGGTCCTCGTCGCGCAGGTAGAACGTCGAGATGGCCAGGTCGAGCGCCGGCACCCCGAAGCCGGCGTCGTCGAGGTCGAAGACCCCCAGCCGGCCCACATTCCACTTGAGGTTGCCGCCGTGCAGGTCGGCGTGCAGCACGATCGGGCGCTGCCCGGCATACACCTCACCGAACCGCCGCCGGCAGAGCGCGAGCGACTCCGCCACCACCTCGGCCTGGCCCTGGGTCATCGGCACCGCGCCCTCGAGCAGGTTCCGGTCGTGGCAGAGCGGCTCGTCGAACACCGTCAGGTGCGCGCTCCGCGGCAGGGAGAAGCCCTCCGCGTGGTCGTGGAGCACCGCCATGGTGCGCCCCAGCGCCCGCGCCTGCTCCTCGTCGCACTGCCCGACGTCGTCGCCGTCGAGCCACGACGCCACGGTCGTGTTCAGCGGCCCGCCCCACGGCGGGCAGTCGACCGGGACGTACCAGTCACCTTCCGGCGTGGTGAGCGGGTCGGGCACCAGCACGTCGGTCTCCGCCGCCAGGGCGTGCAGCCACGCCTGCTGGGCGGCGATGTGCGCCGGGGTGCTCTGCGAGTTGGTGTTGACCCGCAGCGCCAGTCGGCGCGCGTCGTCGGTCTCGAGCGCGAAGGTCGTGTTGAACGCGTGCAGCACCAGGGTGAGGTCTCGCACGCCCAGCCCGAAGCCCGCCGCGGCGACCAGCGCGACGCGGCGCAGCACCTCCACCTGGCCGTCCTCGTCGAGGTCGGTGTAGCCCGGCTCCATCGGTCATACGGTAGGGCGATGCGCCTCCCCTACGGCACCTGGCCGTCACCGATCAGCCCGGAGTCAGTGGCCACCGGCCAGCAGACCATCGACGAGGTCCGGGTCGACGGCCGGGACACGTACTGGCTCGCCGGCCGGGCGGCCGAAGGAGGCCGCACCGCGCTGGTCCGCCACGACGGCGTCGGGGAGCACGAGGTGCTGGCCGCCCCCTGGGACGTGCGCAGCCGCGTGCACGAGTACGGCGGCGGTGCGTATGCCGTGCTCGCCGGCACCGTCGTGTTCTCGCACGCCGGTGACGACCGCGTGCACCGGTTGGATGCCGGGGCACAGGACCCGCAGCCGATCACCCCGCCCGGCCCCTGGCGGTTCGGCGGCCTCGTGCTGCACGGCGACCACGTGTTCGCGGTGCGCGAGGACCACTCCCGCGAGCCGGAACCGGCCAACGAGCTGGTGCGGCTCGACCTGCACGGCGACAACACCGCAGGGGGCGTGGTGCTGGCCACCGGCACCGACTTCGTCTCGCGCCCGGCGGTCGCCCACGACGGCCGGTCCGTCAGCTGGGTCGCCTGGCGCCACCCGAACATGCCCTGGGACTCCACCGAGCTGCTCCGCGCCGAGCTGGGCGAGCAGGGCGCCGGCCGTGCCGTCGTCGTGGCCGGCGGCGACGGGGTGTCCGTGGTGCAGCCGACCTTCGGTCCGGACGGCGCGCTGTGGTTCATGTCCGACGCGTCGGGGTGGTGGACCGTGCACCGCGACTCCGGCACCGGCCCCGTGGCGCTGCACGAGGCCCGCGCCGACTACGCCGCACCCCAGTGGGCGCTGGGCATGGTCGACCTCGCAGTGCTCGACGCCGACCGGGCCCTGGTGCGCTGGTGGGAGGGCGCCGGAGCAGCGCTGGGGGTGCTCGACGCCCGCACCGGTCGCGTCGAACCACTGCCCGTCGAGGGCGTCGCCTTCGACCAGCTGCAGGCCGTCGACGGCGAGCTGGCCCTGCGCCGCGGCCTGGCCGACCGGCTGCCCGAGGTCGTTCGCGGCCCGGTCGGAGCGCCGCCGCGGGTGCTCGCCACGGCCGGCCCGCTCGACCTCGACCCGGCCGACGTGTCGCCCGCGCAGGCCTGGTCGTGGACCGACACCGAAGGGCTCGCGGTGCACGGGTTGCTGCACCGCCCACGGGCCTCGGGGGCGGAAGGGCCCGAGGGCGAGCTGCCGCCCCTGGTCGTCATGGTGCACGGCGGCCCGACCAGCCGCGCGCAGGCGTCCTTCGCGCTGTCGACGCAGTTCTGGACGACCCGCGGTTTCATGGTGCTGAACGTCGACTACTCCGGCAGCAGCGGCTACGGGCGCGCCTACCGCGAGCGGCTGCTCGGCCGATGGGGGCTGCTCGACATCGACGACTGCGTGACCGGTGCGACCTCGCTGGCGGTGGCCGGTGAGGTCGACCCGACCCGGCTCGCCATCCGCGGTGGCAGCGCCGGCGGGTACGCCGTGCTGCGCGCGATGACGACCAGCCGCACCTTCGCGGCCGGCACCAGCCTGTTCGGCGTCGCCGACCTCGCGGCCATGACCACCGACACGCACAAGTTCGAGTCGCGCTACCTCGACCGGCTGGTCGCGCCGTGGCCCGAGGGCGAGGCGGTCTACCGCGAGCGCTCGCCGATCCACCACGTCGACGACCTGCACGGCGAGCTGCTGCTGCTCCAGGGCGCCGACGACATGGTCGTGCCGCTCTCGCAGGCCCACGACCTGGCCGAGGCGATGCGGGCTGCCGGCCGGGAGGTGGAGCTCACGGTCTACCCCGGCGAGGGGCACGGCTTCCGCCGGGCCGAGTCGATCGTCGACGCGTTGACCCGCGAGGTCGCCTTCTACCGGCGGGTGCTGCGGCTCGGCGACGGCTGACGCTCGCCCGCTTTCGCGACCGCGGCCAGCGCGGCTCGCACGGCCGTCACCGCCGGGGAGTCGGACATCGAGGCCCGCCAGTGCGCGTCGACCCGCCGCTGCGGCTCGGGGTCGCGCACCGTGACGGCGACGACGGCATCCGGCAGCGCGCCGCGGCCCAGCCGTGGCACGAGGGCGACCGCGAGCGCGTGGGCGACGAGCTCGACCTGGGAGGCGAACTCGATGCAGCGGAAGGCCACCCTCGGCGTTCGCGGCGTGTCGCGGAACATGTGGGCGAACCACTCGTGGCAGATGGTGCCCTCCGGGGTCGACACCCACGTGTGGTCGAGCAGGTCACGGGGCACCACGTGGTCGCGGGCCGCCAGTGGGTCGTCGCGGTGCACGAGGAGGTCCGCGACGTCGGTGAGCACCGTCTCTCCGCGCAGTGACGGTGGCACGTGGAAACGCATGCCCTCCCAGCGGTGCACGATCGCGACGTCGGTGCGCCCGGCCGCCACCTCGGCCACGGCATCCCACGGCTCGGCCTCGTGCACGATGACGTCGAGGTCGGGCGCGCTGCGCCGCAGCTCGTGCAGCAGCGGCGGCACGACGCCGCGCACCGCGGTGGAGAAGGCCGCGAGGCGCAGCAGCCCGGACGGCCGACCGGCGTCGCCCTGCACGCGTGAGCGCAGCAGCTCCACCTGCTCGCCGAGCGCCCGACCCTCGTCGACGAGCCGGCGGCCCGCCGCCGTGAGCACCACCCCCCGGCCGGCCCGCTCGAGCAGGCTCGCGCCGACCTGGCGCTCGAGCCGCTTGACCTGCTGGGACACCGCCGAGGGCGTGTAGCCCAGCTCGACCGCAGCACCACCGACGCTTCCGGTGCGCTCGACGGCGACCAGGGACTCGACGGCGGCGAGGTCGATCATGCAGTGATCGTACCGAGAACGGTCCACGAACCGTTGCTGGTGCTTCACGGTGGCGGCGACGACGATCGACAGGTGCCACCTCGCCACATCGCCCTCGCCGTGTTCGTCGCCGCCATCTGGGGTGCCAACTTCGTCGTCATCGACCTCGGGCTCGGCGACCTCCCACCGACCCTGTTCGTGGCGCTGCGCTTCGTCGTGGTGCTCGTGCCCGCCATCGCCCTGGTCCCCCGGCCCCGGGTGCCCTGGCGCGACCTCGTCGCCGTCGGGGTGTTCATGAGCCTGGGCCAGTTCGCGCTGCTCTACACGGCGCTGTCGCTCGGGATGCCGGCCGGCCTCGCCTCGCTGGTGCTGCAGGCCCAGGTGGTGCTCACCGTGCTGTTCGCGGCGGTGGGCCTGCGCGAGCGGCCCCGCCGGGCGCAGGTCGTCGGCATCGCCGTCGGCGCGGTGGGGCTCGCCGTCGTGGCGGCCGGCCGGGCCGCGACCACTCCCCTGGTCGGGCTGGTGCTCGTCGTCGCCGCCGCCACGTCGTGGGCGGTCGGCAACGTCGCGGCCCGGCGCGCCCCGCGGCGGGCGCAGGCGCTGGATGCCGTGCCGGCCGGCCCCCGGCCGGGCGGCTTCGGCGCCGGCTTGTCGATGACCGTCTGGTCGGCACTGGTGGTGCCGCTCCCCCTCTTCGGTCTGGCCGTGGCCCTCGACGGGCCCGACGAGGTGGCGCACGCCCTGACCCACCTCACCGTTCCCGCCGTGCTCTCGACCCTGTACACCGCGTGGCTCGCCTCGCTGGTCGGCTACGGCATCTGGAACACCCTGCTGGCGCGACACCGCGCTGCCGCCGTGGTGCCCTACACGATGCTGGTGCCGGTGGTGGGGCTGAGCACCGCGTGGCTCGTGCAGGGCGAGGCTCCGAACGCGTGGGAGGCCACCGGCGGTGCGCTGCTGCTGCTCGGGGTGGCGGTCACGACGGGCGTGCTCGACCCCCGACGTCGGCGCCCTCGGTACCGCGGGGCGGTGCCGGCGCACCCTCCGGTGGCCGGCCGAGCGACGTCACGCGCCCGATGATCCGGGGCAGCTGCCGGCCCCCGGGGGGCCGAGGCGGACCACCGCCGACCCTCGCTGCGGGCACGCCCCATAATGGGCGCGTGACCGAGATGCTCGAGCTGTGTGCGGGCCTGCCGCTGGAGCAGGTGGCCGCGGGTGAGGTGCTCATCACCGAGGGCGCCCCGCCCTCGGTGATGCTGGTGCTGGTGTCGGGCACGGTGACCGTCGAGCGCGACGGCACGCCCTTCGCGCGGATCGCCCACGGCGGGGCGGTGTTCGGCGAGATGTCGTGGATCCTCGACAAGCCGGCCACGGCCACCGCGCGCGCGACCACCGACGTCGTCGTGCACGTCATCGACGACCCGGAGACCTTCTTCAACCAGCGTCCCGGTGCCGCCCTCGGCGTGCTGCAGATGACCGCGGCCCGGCTCGACGGGCTCACCCAGTACCTCGTCGACGTCAAGCGGCAGTTCGCCGGCAACGACGACCACATGGCGATGATCGACCGCATCCTCGACACGCTGGTGCACCACCAGGCGCCGCGGCCCCGCACCGGCTCGGCGCGCGACCCCGAGGAGCAGCACGAGGGCCACTGAGCCCGGCGTTCGGAGGCGGCCCTGTCCGTCGGGTGATGCACGGTGCGCGATGGAGCGCGCCTGCTGCATCACCGCGAGTCGAGCGGCGCGAGCTTCCCAAGGATGGCTGGTGGCTCATCTGGAGCCCGCCGGTGCACTTATCGGTCCATCGGAGCAGGTCGAGGGGTCGAGACATGCCCGGGATCGTCGAATCTGGTGGGCAGTTCATGACCGGTCGACTGGCGAGCTCGGTCGTCAGCCGAGGTCGATGGTCTCGCTGTCGAAGACGCCGAACCAGTGCGCCGTGCCGGCGTCGGTGTCGAAGGTGATGTGCGGCGGCACGTGCCCGATCTGCTTGCCCGCGTTGAACACCTGGGTGTGCCCGAGCCGGGCGTGCCACGAGCCACCCTTGGCCCAGGGGGCCTGGTGGATGTGGCCGCAGATGACGACGTCGGGCTGGTACTGCTCGATCCAGGCGGCCAGGTCGTCGTCGGGGAACTCGCGCCGGCCGTCGCGGCACAGCACCGTGCCGGCCGGGGGCGAGTGGTACACCCACACCCACCGGTCGGGGCGGTCGACCGCGGCGGCGGCCAGCTGCGCGTCGACCTCATCGCGGGTCACCGAGCCGTCCCACCAGGGGCAGACGGTGAACCGGATGCCGTCGACGTCGACCGAGGCGCCGTCGACGACCACGCGCTCGTCGGCGACGCGCTGCAGCCAGCCGGCCACCTGCTCGCCGTTGACGCCGGGGCCGTCGAGATCGTGGTTGCCCGACGAGGCCAGCACCAGCGACTGCTCGGCCAGCCGGGCCAGGTAGGTGCTCAGCACGACGGCCTGCACCTCGTGCGGCACCGGGCTCACGACGTCGGCGAGGTCTCCGGCCAGGACGACCACGTCGGCATCCGCCGCTGCCTTCACGAGCCAGTCGTAGTGCGGAAGGCGGTAGTGCAGATCCGACACCGAGAGGATCCGCACGGGTGGCACTCTAACCGACCGGAGTGGAGGGCAGGTCAAGCCCATCGCCCTCGGCCGCGACGAGCACCGGGATCGACGCGGTGAACGTGCGACCGATCTCGTCGAGGGCGTCGTCGGTGCGGTGCGGGCCGTGGTGGAACAGCACCACGCTGGCCGCCTCCACCCGCTCGGCGAGCCGGATCGCGTCGTCGACGGTGGCGTGCCCGTAGTCGACCGCCCGAGGCCGCTCGTGCTCCAGGAACTGGGCGTCGTGCACGAGGACGTCGACCCCGGCGAGCGCGGCGAGCGCGTCGTCGGAGACGCCGAGCTCGGGCGCGTGGTCGGGCACGTAGCCCACCGAGCTCGACCCGGAGCGCACCGTGTAGCCGAAGGTGCGGCCCCCCTTGTGCGCCACCTCGAAAGCGCGCACCGCGAAGCCCTCGACCTCGAGCTCGCCCGGCTGCACGGCGTCGAAGGTCCAGGCGCCGATCAGGCCCTCGGGGGTGATCGGGAAGGCCGGCGGCGACATCGTCTGGGCGATCAGGTCGCGCCCCGACCGGCCGCCTTGGGCGGGCAGCACGAGCCGCACCGATGCCCCGGCGCGGTCGCCGGCCGCGAAGAACGGCAGGCCCTGCACGTGGTCCCAGTGCACGTGGCTCACCAGGATGGTGCCGCGAAAGGGCGCGCCGCCGAGCATCGCCGTGACGGTGCGGATGCCGGTGCCGGCGTCGAGCAGCAGCGCGGGGGCCGCGTCGCCGTCGGCGCGCACGGTCACGCACGAGGTGTTACCGCCGTACCGGAAGAAGTCGGAGCCGGGTGCACACACCGATCCACGAACACCGAGGAAGTCGACGCGCACGGGTCCTCCTTGCGCGCCCGGGAACGGTGGATCCGCCTGCTCGACGCTGTGAGCGTGTGGGAGTCTAGCGATCCCGAGCCCCCGCGCCGACCGGCCCACCTGGAGCACGACCGATGACCGACCTGCGTCGCCACGTCCCGCCCCTGACGCTGGCCTGGGACGACGAGGCCCCGGGCGCGTTGCACCGCAGCGTCGACGGCACGCTGGTCTTCGCCGACGTCTCCGGCTTCACGGCGCTCACCGAGCGGCTCTCGCGGCAGGGCCGGATCGGCGCCGAGGAGATCGTCGAGGCGCTGAACAGGGTGTTCGGCCCGATGCTCACGATCGCGGCGCACCGCGGTGGCGAGCTGCTGAAGTTCGGTGGCGACGCCCTGCTCTTCCTCTTCCGTGGCGAGGGCCACCCCGAGCAGGCCTGCGACGCCGCCGTCGAGATGCGGGCCTCGCTGAGTGCCGCGGCCGCCGTGCCCACGTCGGCCGGCCGGTTCTCGCTGTCGATGTCGCTGGGAGTGCACTCCGGCGACATCGACCTGTTCCTGGTCGGCTCCCCCACCCGCGAGCTGCTCGTGCTCGGCCCCGGTGCCAGTGCCGTGGCCGCCGCCGAGAAGGCCGCCGATGCCGGCCAGGTCGTCGTCAGCCCGGTGACCGCAGGCCGGCTGCCGCCCGGGTCGACCCGCCCGCGCGACGACGGCGCGCTGCTGCTGCGCCGCCGGAGCGCGCGCACGGCACCGGGCCGGCCGGCATCCGCCGCGCCCGACCGTACGGAGCGCCTGCCGACGCTCTTCCCGACCGCCCTCGGTGAGTACCTTGCGCCGGGCCCGCCCGACCCCGAGCACCGGGTCGCCACGATCGCCTTCGTGCGCTTCTCCGGCACGGATGCCGTTCTGGCACAGGAGGGCCCGCAGGCGCTCGCGGAGCTGCTGCACGAGCTGGTGAGCACGGTCGAGGCGGCGCTCGAGGCCGAGGGCGTCACGCTGCTCGCGACCGACCTCGACACCGACGGCGGGAAGTTCTTCCTCGGCTCGGGGGTGCCCAGCAGGCGCACCGACGACGAGGGCGCGATGCTGCGCGCGCTGCGGCGGGTGGCTGATGCCGGTCTGACCATGCCGCTGCAGCTCGGGGTGGCGCGCGGGAACGTCTTCGCGGCCGAGGTCGGCGTGGCCGACCGGGCTGCCTACTCCGCGATGGGCGACACGACGAACACGGCGGCGCGGATCATGGGCACCGCGCCGGCCGGCACGGTGCACGCCCACCCGGCGGTGCTCGACCACTCGCGCACCCTGTTCGCGGTGGCGCCGCGCGGGCCGTTCCGGATGAAGGGCAAGGCCGCGCCCGTGTTGGTCTACGAGGTCGGTGACGAGCTCGGCAGCCGCGAGTCGGTCGACGACACCCGGCTGCCGTTCCTCGGGCGAGACGCGGAGCTGGCCCACGCGCGCGCCGCGCTGGAGCGCGCCCTGTCCGGCGAGGGTGGGGTGCTCATGGTCGAGGGTCCGGCCGGCATCGGGAGCACCCGCCTCGCCCAGGAGGCGCTGGATGCTGTTGGCGCCGGCCGGCGCCTGGCGCTGCGGGCCGAGCCCTACGGTGCGTCGAGTGCCTACCGGGTGCTGCGCGACCCGCTGCGGTCGCTGCTCGACATCCCCCGCGGCACCCGAGAGGAGATGGGCGCGGCCCTGCTGGCGGCGCTGCGCGGCTCTGCCCCCGGGTTGCTGCCGCTGGCGCCGCTGCTGGCCGACGTCGTGCAGGTCGCCGTGCCGAGCACCCCGGAGGCCGACCGGGTCGACGCTCAGTACCGCGCCGACCGGGTGGCCGACGTGGTCGTCGAGCTGCTCGACCGGGTACGACCCGGGCCGCTCGCGGTCGTGGTCGAGGACGCCCACTGGGCCGACGGCGCCTCGGTGCACCTGCTGGCCCGGCTGGCGTCGGCGACGCCGGGGCGGCCCTGGGCGGTCGTCGTGGTGCGGCGCGGTGAGCGCGACGGCTTCGTGCCGGCATCCGGCACCCGCATCGTGCTCGACCCGCTGCCCCCCGAGGTGGTCGAACAGCTGGTGAACGCCGCCACCGAGGCCACGCCACTGCGCCCGCACGAGGTCGCCGCCGTGGTGGCGAAGGCCGGCGGCAACCCGCTGTTCGTCGAGGAGGTCACTCGGCTGGCTCTGGGCGCGGGCTCGCTCGAGGAGCTGCCCGAGTCGGTGCAGGCGGTGATGGGCGCCCAGGTCGACGAGCTACCGCCTGCAGCCCGCCGGATCCTGCGTTACTGCGCCGTGCTCGGGCTCAGCGTGCGCCGCGAGGTGCTCGCCGGCACACTCGCGGCCGACGGGCTCGAGCTCGAGCCGGCCACCCTGGCCACCCTCGGTGGCCTGGTCGAGGCCGACGGCCCCGACCGGCTGCGCTTTCGCACCAGTCTGGTCCGTGACGCCGCGTACGACGGGCTGGCCTACCGGGTGCGCGCCCGGGTACACCGCACCGCCGGCGAGGTGCTCGAGCGGCTCAGCACCGACCTCGACACCGACTCCCCCGCCCTGGTGCTCCACTTCGCCCGCGCCGGCGACGACCCACGCACCTGGGCCTACGCGCAGCGGGCCGGCCGGCTGGCCCGGGCGTCGTACGCGAACGCCGATGCGGCCGACCACCTCGAGACTGCGCTCCAGGTCAGCCGGCGGCTGCCCGACGTGACGGATGCCGACCGGGCGTCGCTGTGGGCGAGCGTGGGTGACCTGCGCGAGCTGGCCGGTATGTTCACCGAGTCGGTCGAGGCGTATCGGGCCGCCGCCCGGCTGACCCGCGACGACCCGGTGGCCACCGCCGAGGTGCTGTCCCGCCAGGCCGCCGCCCACCTGCGCACCGGCGCGTTCACCACCACCCTGCGGGTCGTGGGCCGGGCCCGCCGCCTGATCGACGGCTCGGACGCCGCGACCGCCCGCAGCACCCGAGTGCGCCTGGACGCCCTCACCGCCGTCGTGCGCGTGGAGCAGGAGCGCCCGCGCGAGGCCCGCGAATGGGCGACCCGCGCCATGGAGGCGGCCGGCGCGGTGGGCGAGCACGAGACCCACGTGCGCGCGCTGATGCTCGTCGACATGGTCGAGATGCAGCTGGGCGTACCCGGGCTCGGGGCGCGGCACCGCGAGGCCCTCGAGATCTGCGTGCAACACGGGCTCCGGTCGCAGGAGGCGAAGGTGCGTTCGAACCTCGGCGCGATGGCCTACTACGCCGGTCGCTGGACCGAGGCGGCGCAGTGGTACCGCACCAGCCGTGACGTGGCGATGGAGGCGGGAAGCGCGTTCGTCGCCGCCCAGACCGACGTCAACCTCGGTGAGCTGCTCATCAACCAGGGCCACCTCGACGAGGCGCAGGAGGTGCTGGTCGGCGCGGTACGGGTGCTGAGGGCATCGGGCGCTCCGCGGTTCCTGGTCGAGGGCCGGATGCAGCTCGCGCGGGTGCACCTGAGCCGGGGCGAGCTGGCGGAGGCCGAACGGCGCGCGGCCGAGGTCGTGCAGGACTTCACCGATCTGGGCAACCCGACGAGCGCGCTGGAGGGCGCCCTGGTGCGGGCGGAGGCGGTGACCATGCAGGGCCGCGCGCAGGAGTCGCTCGACCTCGTCGCCGCCGCCGAGCGCGACGCCCGTGACGACGCCGTGTTCTCGATGCCGCGGCTGTGCCTGCAGCGCGCCCGGGCCCTCCTGGCGCTTCACCGGCTCGACGAGGCCGCGGCGATGGTGGCCGACGGCCTGGTCGCCGCTCGTGACCAGGAGCTGCCCTACGAGGAGGCGCTGCTGCTGCGGGTCGGCAGCGCCGTCGACGAGCGGCGCGGCCGGGCGGACGACGCTGCGGGAGCGCGCCGCGAGTCGGACACCCTCCTGGCCGGGCTCGGGGCGGCGGGCTGACCGCCCGCCCCGAGCCCGGCCGGGGTCACCACTGCATCTTGGCGTCGCCGTAGACGTAGACGAGGTCGCGCACCGACACCTGGTCGGGGTTGCCCGCCACGGCCTTGGCGGTGCGCGAGATGACGCAGGCGAACTGGGTGCCGACGAAGTCGTCCTGGTCGGGGAGGGTCGCCACCTGGGCCGCCGTGTAGCCCGGGAACAGGGCAGGGTCGTCGACGGCGTTCGCGTCGGGGCACCAGCCGAGCGTGACCAGCGGTGAGGCGCCCGCGGCATCCGGGGTCTCATAGTCGATCTTGATGTCGGGCAACACCGTGGTGGATGCGGTGCTCGGGAAGAGCGAGGTGACGTCCCAGACGAACTGGGCGGTGGGCTGGATGTTCAGCGGCTTGAGGAACCGGGCCGAGTTCGCCGCGGTCGACAGCGAGTAGGGCACGGCGGCGCACGGAGTGGTACCGACGTTGTCGAGCCGGTGGATGGTGACCTCGGGCTTGTCGCCGACGGCCAGCGCGGTCTCCGTGGAGCCGCCACAGGTGACGGTGTCGGCCGCGATCTCGACGATCGACGCCTTCGGGGTCGACAGGGGCGCGGGCGGCAGCACCGAGCCGTCGGCGCCGCCCTCGACCGAGAACGACCCCTTCAGGGCCGAGAGGGTGAGGGTGTCGAAGTAGATGCCGTCGTCGGCGCCGGTCCACGACGGGACGCTGATCGGCCAGCGGCAGTTGTCGTTCTCGTGGTCGTCAGGCCCGGAGTCGGCCCTGCCGCTGCACACGAACGGCGCAGTGGTCGCCACCGGGGGGAGGCCGACGCTGTTGCCGCCCTGCAGCTCGAAGGTGCCGACGACCACCCCGGCGAGCCGGGCCGTGGCGAGGATGCGGGCGTTGCCCTTCAGCTCGACGTCGAGGTAGGCCGAGGTCGCGACCGTGCCCGGGCCCAGGGCCGTGCGCAGCCCCTGGCCGAGGCCGAGCTCGAGCGACTCACTGGGCGCGCCGACCTGGTAGCACGACGTGCCGGTCTTCTTCTCCTTGACCCCGATCGAGCCGCTGGCGTACGAGGCGAGCGACTCGCTGAACGCGCCCCCGGTCGAGCCGCGCAGGGTGAGCAACCGGCTCGCGGCCGGCCCGAGGTTGACGCCACAGCTCGCCGCCGGGGCGAGGGTCTGGGCCGCACCCTGCTGCCCGTCGGCGGTGTTGAGCGTGATCGACGAGACGGCACCGGTCTGCAGGGCCACCCAGGTCGGAGTGGGGGCGGGGGTCGCCAGCGCCGCCGGTGGTGCGGTCGTGCCGCCGGCCGGCCGGCTGGCCATCGGTGCCACCACGACGGCGAGCGGCACCAGGGCGACGGCCAGCACGGCTCCGAGGGCCCTGACGGCCGAGCGCCGGTGGGAGCCGGGCTGCTGTTCGGGCGTTGCGGGTTCGGGGCGTTGCGGATTCACGGACTCTCCCTGCACAGCGTCAACGCACCCCGCCCGGTGCGCGCGGGCCGACGGAGACGGACCGGGCGGCGAGCATCGCAGCACGACCCCGGACCACGTCGCCCGAAGTGTGGTCAACCTAGCGGTGCACCGAGCCGCTCACCATGGCCCGACCGGGCCATTGCAGCCGGGCCACCACTGCGCTAGAACCGGGCGCTCAGGGTTCGAGGGTGAGCACCAGGTGCCCCCTGGCCGGGTCCCTGGCCGACCGAAGCCCCGCGGTCACCACTCCGGCCTCACGCCGGACCACGAGCTCGACGGTGCTCGGCAGGAACACCGGCCGGGTGAACCAGACGTTGCTGCGCGACGGCCCGAGCGACGTGCGGCCCAGGGTCGCCAGGGTCCGAGCGTAGGTCCACATGCCGTGCGCCATCTGCCGCGGGAAGCCCATCCCCTTGGCCGTGAGGGCGTAGAGGTGGATGGGGTTCACGTCGCCGGACACGCCGGCGTACGTGCGCCCGAGGTCCTCCGGCAGCCGCCACCGCGCCACGGGCGGCCCCTCCGGCAGGTCCGGTCGGCGCTCGCCGCGCGGCGCGTCGTCGCTGCCGTGCCCACGGCTGAGGTAGACGCTGTCGCACTCCCAGACCAGCTCACCCCCGACCCGCGCCTCGAGCCGCATGTCGAGCGTGCGGCCGCGCCGGTGCGGCTGCAGCGCACCCGCTGTCACCGACAGCGTGAGCGGGTCAGCGGCATCCAGTGGGCGGTGGGTGGTCACCCGGTTGCTGAGGTGCACCAGGCCCGGCAGCGGCACCGGGAAGTCGCGGCGGGCCATCAGGGCCGTCTGCACCGGGAACGCGAGCACCCACGGGTACGGCTGCGGCAGGGTGTCACCGACGTCGTACCCGGTCAGCCGCTGGTAGGCGGCCAGCCGCTCACGGTCGACCCGCACGTCCTCGACGACGAGGGTGCGGTCGGGCACGGAGCTCCCCCGCGGGAGCGTGGCCAGCACCGCTGCCCGCACGAGCAGCGGTGCCGTGGACGGCATCGCCCCCAGGGTCTCGACGGCCATGTCAGGCCCCGAGCAGGCTCTGGCCGCAGACCCGCACGACGTTGCCGTTCACCGTCGCCTGGGCGTCGGAGGCGAAGTAGGCGATCGTCTCGGCGACGTCGACGGGCAGCCCGCCCTGCGACAGGCTGTTCAACCGCCGGCCGAGCTCGCGGGTGGCGAACGGGATGCGCGCCGTCATCTCGGTCTCGATGAATCCGGGCGCGACGGCGTTGGTGGTGATGCCGCGCCGCCGCAGGCCCTTGTCGGTCGAGTAGGCGTCGACCAGGCCGATGACACCCGCCTTGGATGCCGCATAGTTGCTCTGCCCGCGGTTGCCCGCGATACCGGCGATCGACGAGACGAGCACCACGTGGCCGCCGTCGCGCAGGCCGTCCTTGCCGAGGAACGCCTCGTTCATCCGCACGATCGAGCCGAGGTTGACGTCGAGCACCGTGGCCCAGCGGTCGGCGTCGGTGTTGGCGAGCAGCTTGTCTCGGGTGATGCCGGCGTTGTGCACGACGATGTCGAGCCCGCCGTGGCGGGTGCGGGCGTGTCCCAGGATGCGCTGACCGGCATCCGGGGCGGTGACGTCGGCCTGCAGCGCCGTGCCACCGATACCGTTGGCGACCGCCGCGAGGGCCGCACCCGCCGACGGCACGTCGACGCACACGACGGTGGCGCCGTCGCGCGCCAGGGTGCGGGCGATCTCGGCGCCGATGCCGCGGGCCGCACCGGTGACCACGGCCACCTTCCCGGCGAGCGCGCGCCCATCGGATGCCGTGGACGCCTCACCGTCGCCCACCCGGAAGACCTGCGCGTCGACGTAGGCCGAGCGCGCGGACAGCAGGAACTCGACGGTGCCCAGCGCTGCTGCCTCGGACCCGTCGGCGACGAGCACCAGGTTGGCGGTGGCGCCGAAGCGCAGCTCCTTGGCGACCGACCGGGTGATGCCCTCGAGCGCCCGGCGGGCGGCCCGCTGGGCGGGCGAGCCGGCCCGGGCGGGGTCGCGGCCGACCACGACGACCCGGGCGCAGCGCCCCAGTCGCTTCAGGGCGGGCCCCAGCGTGGCGCGCAGCGACTCGAGGTCGGCCGGCCCCTCCGCGGCGGTGAGGTCGACGACGACGCCACCGAGCCGCCCGTTCTCCGGCACCTCGTCGAGCAGGGTGGTACCGGCAGCGACCAGGCCGTCTCGCAGGGCGGTCAGCGCCGGGGTGTCGGCATGGCCGCCGACGAGCAGCGGCCCGTCGAGCAGGGGCCGGCCCGGCACCTGGCGGCGCAGCGCCACCGGCTGGGGCAGGCCGAGCGTGGTGGCGAGCTTCTTGCCGACGCCGGAGGAGACGAACGCCGTGTAGCCGTCACGGTGCGCCATCTCAGGCCGCCTCGAGGATCGCGACGACGCCCTGCCCACCGGCCGCGCAGATCGAGATCAGACCGCGCGAGCCCGGCCCCTTCTCGGCCAGCAGCGTGGCGAGGGTCGCGACGATGCGCCCGCCGGTGGCGGCGAACGGGTGCCCGGCGGCGAGCGAGGAGCCGGTGACGTTGAGTCGGGAGCGGTCGATGGCACCGAGCGGGGCATCGAGCCCCAACCGCTCGCGGCAGAACTCCTCGTCCTGCCACGCCTGCAGGGTCGTGAGCACGGTGGCGGCGAAGGCCTCGTGGATCTCGTAGAAGTCGAAGTCCTGCAACGACAGGCCGTTGCGGGCCAGCAGCCGGGGCACCGCGTAGGCGGGCGCCATCAGCAGGCCCTCGTCACCGGTGACGTAGTCGACCGCAGCGGTCTCGCCGTCGACGAACCAGGCCAGGGGCTTCAGTCCGTGGGCGGCCGCCCACTCCTCAGACCCCAGCAGCACGGCGGACGCGCCGTCGGTCAGGGGCGTGGAGTTGCCGGCCGTCATCGTGGCGCCCTCGCCCGTGCCGAACACCGGCTTCAGCGAGGCGAGCCTCTCCAGGGTGGAGTCGGGTCGCAGGTTCGAGTCGCGGGTCAGGCCCAGGTACGGCGTCAGCAGGTCGTCGAAGAAGCCGCGGTCGTAGGCGGCGGCCAGGTTGTGGTGGCTGGCCAGGGCCAGGGCGTCCTGGTCCTCGCGGGTGATGCCCCAGCGCTCGGCCGTGATCGCCATGTGCTCGCCCATCGACAGCCCGGTGCGCGGCTCGGTGTTCGCCGGCACCGAGATACCGAGGTCGGTGGGCCGGAAGGCCAGCGCCGCCATCGCCTTGTCGGTCGAGCTCTTGGCGCGGTTCATCCTCAGCAGCTTGCGGCGCAGCTTCTCCGGCACGACGACCGGCGCGTCGGATGCCGAGTCGGCACCACCGGCGATGGCCGAGTCGACCTGGCCCAGGGCGATCTTGTTCGCGACCAGGATGGCGGCCTCGAGCCCCGTGCCGCAGGCCTGGGTGATGTCGTAGGCCGCGGTGGTGGGCGACAGGCTGGAGCCGAGCACGGCCTCGCGGGTGAGGTTGAAGTCGCGGCTGTGCTTGATGACCGCGCCCGCCACCACCTCGCCGAGCCGCTCGCCGGCGAGCCCGTGCCGGGCGACCAGGCCCTCGAGGGCGGCGGTGAGCATGTCCTGGTTGGAGGCGTCGGCGTAGGCGCCGAACTGGCGGGCGAACGGGATCCGGTTGCCGCCGAGGACGGCGGCGCGGCGGGTGGTGGTCACCGGGAGGGCTCCTTGGGTCAGGTGCTGGTGCGGGTCGTAGTACCCGGTACGGAAGGTAACAGGTACTGCCGGTTCCTGCTACCGTCCGGGGCGTGGGTGCGACCGAGGTGACACCGGACGGACGCAGCTCCCGCTGGGACGAGCACCGGCTCGCCCGCCGCCAGGAGCTGGTGGAGGCGACCCTGCGCGCCATCCGGGAGCACGGTGCGGGCGTCGGCATGGACGAGGTGGCCGCCACCGCGCGCACCTCGAAGACGGTGTTCTACCGGCATTTCACCGACCGCGCCGGCCTCTACACCGCCGTCGCCGAGCGGGTCGACGCCACGATCATCCGCGACCTGACCCGTGCGGCCGGTGACCCCGCCCCTGACGGCCCTCGCGACGTCGTCCGAGGCGTCATCGGCGCCTACCTGCGGCTCGTCGCCGACGACCCGGAGGTCTACCGGTTCATCGTCAACGCGCCCATCGTGCCGGCGGGTGAGCGGCCCCAGGGCGACGTCGCCGCCGGGATGACGGACCGCATCGCCGCGCACGTCGCTGACCTGGTGGCCGGTGGGCTGGGCAGCCGCGGCGCTGCGCCCCGGATGTGGGGCGTGGCGCTCGTCGGCATGGTGCGCGCCACGGCCGACGCCTGGCTGGCGGCCGGTGGCGCCGCCTGCGGACCGAGCAGCGAGCAGCTCGCCGACGACCTCACCGCCCTGGTGTGGGACGGCCTGTCGAGCCTCGCGGTGCCGACACCGCGGGGCTGAGCCCGGTCAGGCGTTCCACCAGGGCCGTAGCGGAAGGCCAGTGGACCCGTCGTCGTGCGGACGGACCGCCAGCACGTGGTGCAGCTGGATCTCGTTGCGCTCGAACCCGAGTCGAGAGCCGGCCATGTACAGGCCCCACACCCGGGCGGTGCCCTCGCCCACCTCGGCCACGCACTCGTCCCAGTGCTCGACGAGGTTGCGGCACCACTGGGCCAGGGTCAGGGCGTAGTGCTCGCGCAGGTTCTCCTCGTGCAGCACCTCGAGGCCGACATCCTGCACCTTCGTGATGATCCGGCCCGAGCCGGTCAGCTCACCGTCGGGGAAGACGTAGCGGTCGATGAAGTACCCGGTCTCCTGCCGCCGATTGTGCGGGCGGGTGATGCAGTGGTTGAGCAGCATGCCTCCCGGGCGCAGCCGGTCGCGGATCCAGGCGAAGTAGGCCGGGTAGTTGCGCACCCCGATGTGCTCGGTGAGCCCGATCGACGACACGGCGTCGAAGCCGGTCTCGGCGATGTCGCGGTAGTCGGAGTACCGCACCTCGGCCAGGTCGGCCAGGCCCGCGTCGGCGATCGCCTTCTGCGCCCACACTGCCTGTTGGCGCGACAGGGTGACCCCCAGCACCTGCACACCCTGGCGTGCGGCGTAGCGGACCATGCCACCCCAGCCGCAGCCGATGTCGAGCAGCCGGTCACCGGGTTCCAGGCCGAGCTTGTCGAAGACCAGGCGGTACTTGTTCTCCTGCGCCTCCTCCAGGGTCGCGCCGGCGTCGGGGTAGCAGGCGCAGGTGTAGGTCATCGAGGGACCGAGCACCATCTCGTAGAAGCGGTTGGACACGTCGTAGTGGTGGCTGATCGCCTCCGCGTCGCGAGTCATCGAGTGACGCAGCCCCTCCGCGACCCGTCGCCAGCGTGGCAGCGCCTCCTGCGGCGGCGGCGGGGGTGGGGTGAGTCCCTTGACCCCGAGGGTGCGCGCCGCCTCGACGGCCGCCGCCGCGGTGGGCCGCCGGAAGCGCACCGCCGCCAGGTCGACGAGCAGGTCGTAGGGGTCGCCGGGATGCACGCCCTCGACGTCGAGGTCACCGGAGACGTAGGCCCGGGCGAGGCCCAGCTCGCCGGGGGCGGTCGCGAGGTACGAGGCCGCCCGCGGCGTGCGCAGGTGCAGCGCCCGCGCGGCGTCGGGCGGCCCGAGCGAGGACCCGTCGTAGGCCCGCAGGCCCAGCGGAATCGGCCCGTCGAGCACGGACTCGACGATCTCGGCGATGGACATCTGCTTTCCTCATCTCTTCGCGATCGGTGGCGGTGTGGATCGGTGGCGGTTTTGCGGTGTGGTCGGTGGCGGTCGAGGCGCGGTTCAGGCCCCGCGGACCGCCTTGGCGTACAGGCCGGGCAGCCGGCCGTCCGGGTCCCACCGGCCCTTGAGTGCGGCACCCTCGTCGCCGCCGTAGAGCCGGTGGAACTCCTCCTCGTCGTAGAACGACTCGGAGTACAGGGACTTGTGACCCCCCAGTGCCGCGACCTGCTGCTCGATGCGCCGGTTGGCGGCACCCGGCCCCGCCGCAGGGTCGGACGGCACCGAGGACCAGAAGCCGACGTTGACGTAGGTCTCACCAGGCCGCAGCGGGTAGAGGGTCCACGGCTCATCACTGCGAAGTCGCAACGGGCACAGCCAGATCGGCTCGATGGGAATCTCGCGCAGGAACCAGTGCAGGAAGTCGGCGGTAGCACCGAGCGGGATCTCGACATCCTGCACGACCCGTTCGCGCGGTGGCCGGCCCTGCCGGGCCTCGAGCCGGTCGGCGACGGAGAAGCGCCGGTCGAGGGCGATGAGCTTCCAGTACACGCTGCTGCGCAGCCAGCGCCGGGGCCACAGCCGGCGCACGCGGGGGTCCTGCGCACCGAAGGCCCTCGAGCACCAGAACCAGTCGGTGTCCCAGCGCCACAGGTAGTCGAGGGTGCTGAGCCGGTCGCGCTTCGGCCCGGCACCGTCGTGCTGGATGGACCGGTAGTAGATCTGCCGCCCGGTGTAGTCGCTCGTCGACCCCGGCTCCTCGCTGCGCGCGCCGAGCACGAGGTACGACTCGCCGGCCGAGAACACCACGCCGTCGACGTAGTCGACTCTCTCGCCGTCGAACGCCCCGTCCGCGACGACCGCCCCGAGCGCCACCACGAGCTCGTCGAGGTCGTGGAAGCGCACGTGGCGCAGGGTGACGACGCGGCCCACCGGCTCGAGCTCGATGCGCAGCCGGGTGGCGTAGCCCAGGGTGCCGTACGAGTTGGGGAACCCACGGAAGAGGTCGGGGTGGCGCGACCCGGCATCCGCCGTGACCAGCTCGCCCGAGCCCGTGAGCACGTCCATCTCGAGCACCGACTCGTGCGGCAGCCCGTTGCGCCACGACGTCGACTCGATGCCGAGCCCGGTGACGGCGCCACCGAGGGTGATGGTGCGCAGCTGCGGCACGACGAGCGGCGTGAGGCCGTGCGGCAGGGTGGCGTCGACGAGGTGCTCGTAGGTGCACATGCCCTGCACGTCGGCCGTGCGCGCGTCGACGTCAACGTCGACGACCCCGGTCAGGCCCGAGGTGTCGAGACCGGGGGTGGTGCTGGCGGCCCGCGCCCGGAACAGGTTGGAGGTGTGCTTGGCCAGCCGCACCCGCTGCCCCGTGGGGATGGCCCGGTAGCTGTCGAGCAGCCGCTCGACGCCGGCCTCGTGGGCCGCCCCGACCACAGCGGTCATGCCCGCTGCACCTTGTCACCGACCCGGATGCTTCCCGGCTCGCCGACCGCGGCGTAGAGGCCTGGGCACGAGGTGCCGGTGAGCTGTACGGCGAGCAGCACCTCGCCGATGCGCACCACCGAGCCGTCGAGCGCCTCGACCTGCTCGGTCGTCGCGTCGAGGACGAGGTTGGCCCGGGTGGCGGGGGCATCGGCACCGACGAGGGACACCGCGGCCCTCTTCGGCCGGTCACCGGCCAGCCCGGCGTCATCGACCTGCACGCTGGCATGCTCGACGCCCGCTTCGCCCCGCACCGGAAAGGTGTGGATGGCCCGGACCCGGATCTCGTCCATGCCATATCAATACACCCGGGCACCGACGGCATTCCCACCCCTTTCGCGCGGGCCACGGAGCGGTCGACCGGGTGTGTGCTCGGGCACACAGGTGGCGCACAGGATCCCGAGGGCGTCCCTTCAGCCCCCGTCCCTAACGTCACCCGCGTGACAACCGCCGCTGCCCACTCCAACCCGTGGCGACGTCGCACCCTGGGCGCCCTCCTGGCCGTCCTGCTGGTCACCGCCGGCGCGGTCGGCGGTTGGTGGTGGAGCGGCCGGGCGGCCGCCAGCACCGCCGCCACCACCAGCAGCACCGAGCTCGCGACCGCCTCGCTGGGCACGGTCAAGCAGACCGTCGCCGCGAGCGGCACCCTCGAGCCCGCGAAGCAGACCACGGCGTCGTTCACCTCCTCGGGCACCGTGACGTCGGTCGACGTCGAGGTCGGCGACCGGGTCCGCACGGGCCAGGTGCTGGCCACGATCGACGACAGCAACCTGCAGGATGCCGTGGACCTCGCCCAGGCGAGCGTCACGGCGGCGCAGGACCAGGTCGACAGCGCCTCGACCAGCGAGGCGCTCGCCTCGGCCAGGGCCCAGCGGGCCAGCGCTCGCAGCCAGCTCGCCGATGCCCAGACCGCGCTCGAGGGGGCGACCCTGCGGGCCACGATGCCCGGCACCGTCGCGACCGTCGGGCTGGCCGTGGGCGACTCGACCGGCTCCGGCTCGAGCGCCGGGTCGGGCGGGTCCGGCGCATCCGGGGGCGGCGGCACGGGTGGCACGGGAGCTGCCGCCGGGACCGGCCCCACCGCCACCACGTCCAGCACCGGCATCGAGGTCGTCGACACCTCGAGCTGGGTCGTCGAGGCGGGGGTCTCGAGCGCTGACCTGGGCCAGCTCAAGAAGGGCTTGCAGGCGACGATCACCCCGACCGGGGCGACCGAGAACGTGTTCGGCACGGTAGGGACCGTGGGAGTGGTGGCGTCGTCGTCATCCTCGGGCACCGCCACCTTCCCCGTGGTGATCGACGTGACGGGCACCCCGAAGGGGCTGCACGCCGGCACGACCGCGGCCGTCGCGATCACGGTGAAGCAGCTGACCGACGTGCTCACGGTGCCCACCCAGGCCGTGCGCACCACCGACGGCGCGACGACCGTGCAGCTGAGCAAGGACGGCAAGGTCAGCACCACCCCGGTCACCGTCGGCGGCGTCTACGGCACCTCGACGGTGATCACCAAGGGCCTCGCCGAGGGTGACCAGGTGGTCGTCACCGTTCGGACCTTCCCGCGGGGCATCTCGACGGGGAGCGGTCAGCAACGGGGCGAGTTCCCCGGTGGTGGTCAGTTCCCCGGTGGTGGCCAGTTCCCGGGCGGCGGCCAGTTCCCCGGCGGCCCTCGTCCCGGAGCGGGCCAGTGAGCGACACCCCACCGATCCTCCGGCTCGGCGACACCCCACCGATCCTCCGGCTCGGCGACACCCCACCGATCCTCCGGCTCGACGACACCCCACCGATCCTCCGGCTCGACGACGTCGGCAAGGTCTACCGGTCGGGCAGCCTCGAGGTGGCGGCCGTGCGCGGGGTCGGTCTCACCGTCGAGGAGGGTGAGTTCGTCGCCATCATGGGGCCGTCCGGCTCGGGCAAGTCGACCCTGATGCACCTCATCGGCTGCCTGGACACCCCCACCACCGGCACCTACCACCTCGCCGGTGAGGACGTCAGCAGGATGAACGAGAACGCCCTCGCCGACGTGCGCAACCGCCGCATCGGCTTCGTCTTCCAGCAGTTCAACCTGCTGTCGACGATGTCGGCCTGGCGCAACGTCGAGCTGCCGCTGGTCTACGCCGGCCTGCCGCGCGCCGAGCGCAAGCGGCGTGCCATCGACGCCCTCGCCCGGGTGGGCCTGGCCGACCGGGTCGACCACCGCCCCGGCGAGCTGTCCGGCGGGCAGCAGCAGCGGGTCTCGGTGGCCCGGGCACTGGTCACCGACCCGCAGCTGATCCTGGCCGACGAGCCGACCGGCAACCTTGACTCGACCGCGACCGCCGACGTGCTCGACCTGCTCGACGAGCTGCAGGCGCAGGGCCGCACCATCGTGCTCATCACGCACGAGCACGACGTCGCAGCCCGCGCCCAGCGTGAGGTGCACATGCACGACGGCCGGCTGCTCGAGGTTGACCGGGTGGCGGCACCATGACCTGGACCGAGACCCTGCGCACCGCGTGGGAGGCGATCCGCACCCGCCGGATGCGCTCGGCGCTGACCGTGCTCGGCATCCTGATCGGCATCGCAGCCGTCATGCTCACCGTCGGCCTCGGGCAGGGGGCGCAGCAGCAGGTGGCCAGCCAGATCGGCAAGCTCGGGTCGAACCTGCTCATCGTGTCGCCCGGCTCGAGCACCAGCCTCACCGGCATCCGCGGCGGTCGCGGCTCCGCGACCACCCTCACCACCGCGGATGCCGCGATGCTCGCCGACCCCAGCGTGGCTCCCGACGTGCGTGCGGTGGCCCCGACCTCGAGCACCTCGGTGGCGCTCACCGCCAACGGCACCAACTGGACGACGAACGTGGTCGGCACCACCCCGCAGTGGCTGCAGGTGCGCGCCCGCTCGGTGGCGTCCGGGCGGATGTTCACCGCGGCCGAGCTCGACAGCGTGCAGCCAGAGGTGGTGCTCGGTTCCACGACCGCGCAGGAGCTGTTCGGCATCCGTAGCCCCGTCGGACAGACGGTGACGATCGGCGCCCAGCCGTTCACCGTCATCGGCGTGCTCGACACCGTGGGCTCCACCGTCGGCGGCGACCAGGACGACCAGGCCATCGTGCCCGCCACCACCTACGCCACGCTCGTCTCCCCCTCCAGCGGCACCAGCGTCTCGACGATCTACCTCGAGGCGACCAGCACCGACACCCTCTCTGCCGCCTACCAGGAGGCGACCAACGCGCTGCTGACCAGCCACGGCCTCACGCCCACCACCGCGGACTTCAGCATCAACAGCCAGGAGTCGATCGTCGAGACCGCCACCAGCACCTCCCGCACCCTCACCGTGCTGCTCGGCGGCATCGCGGCGATCTCGCTGCTCGTCGGCGGCATCGGGGTCATGAACATCATGCTGGTCTCGGTCACCGAGCGGGTCCGCGAGATCGGCCTGCGCAAGGCGCTGGGAGCCACCCCGCGCATCATCCGCCGCCAGTTCCTCACCGAGGCAACCGTTCTGGGCCTGATCGGTGGGTTGCTCGGGCTGGCCCTGGGCATCATCGGGTCTCGCTTACTGCCCTCACTGCTCGACCAGCCGGTGACGGTGTCGCCGGTGGCCGCCGGCCTGGCGCTGGCCATCTCCCTCGTCATCGGCGTGGTCGCCGGGGTCTACCCCGCCGGCCGCGCCGCCCGCCTGTCCCCCATCGACGCCCTCCGAAGCGAGTGACCATGACTGCCGTCCGACCTCTCCACCGCACCGCCGCCGTGGCCGGTGCTGCCCTCCTCGGCACCCTGGCCTTGACCGGCTGTGGCTCCTCCGGTGGGTCGGCTGCCACCCCGGCGCCCACCACGTCCGCGTCCGTGCCGGCCGGTGGCGGCGCCGCCGGTCGCCCGGGCGGTGGGCGCTCTCCCGGGGTCTCCGGCACCGTTGCGGCCGTCCAGGGCACGACCCTGCAGGTGCAGGGCAGCAACGAGCAGACCGCCGTCGTGTACACGGCCAAGACCAAGGTCACCGCGCAGGTCCCGAGCACCTCGGCGGCCCTGGCGGTCGGAGACTGCGTGAGTGTGCGCCCCGCCACGACGGGCGCGACCGCCTCAAGCAGCCCGTCGGCGGCGAACGCCGGCACCGGCCCGCTGGCCGCCGGGAGCGTGACGATCCTGTCGACGGCCAAGGGGTGTGCGGCCGCCGGCGGGGGCTTCCCCGCGGGCGGCTTCCCGGGGGGCGGCTTCCCGGGCGGTGGAAGGGCGAGGCCCTCCGGAGCGCCCAACGGGATGCCGTCGGGAGCCCCCACCGGCCCCCCTCCCGGCATGCCCGACCGAGGTCGGCCCGGCGGTGGCTTCGGCGCGATCGGGGAGGTCACAACCCTGTCAGCGGGCTCGTTCACGCTGGCCTCGGCGCTGCCGCGCTTCGGAGCTGCCGGCGCCGCCGGCCCGGCTACCCCCACGGCATCCCCCTCGAGCACGCCGGTGACGGTGACCTACGCCGGTAGCACCACCTTCCTCACCACCGCCGCGGCCAAGGCCACCTCGATCAAGGTCGGCTCCTGCCTGCGCGCGACCGGAACAACCGACGACACCGGCACGCTCACCGCCACGACGATGACGCTCAGCACGCCGGTCGACGGTTCGTGCACTGTCGGGGTCCGCGGTGGCTGAGCGACGAACCCTCCCCCGCTGGGCCCGCTGGACGGCGGCGGGCTGCGGCGTCGCCGTGCTGGCTGCCGGCGCCTACCTCGTCGTCGACGCCGTGCCCAGCTCGGCGGCGACCTCCGGGCTGCGGACGGCGACCGTCGAGACCGGCTCGGTGACCCAGTCGATCTCGCTGTCCGGTTCGGTCGAGCGGGTCGACCGGGTGACCGCCGCCTTCCGGACCGCCGGCACCGTGCGGACGGTCAGGGTGTCGGTCGGTGACGAGGTCGAGGCCGGTGACGTGCTCGCCACCCTCGACACCGCCGACCTCGAGCGTTCGGTCACCGTGGCGCAGGCGAACCTCGTCGCCGCGCAGGCGTCCGTGGATGCCGCCGGGTCGAGCGCCACATCCTCCACCACCGCCGCGTCCACGTCCACATCCGCCGCCGCGTCCGGCGCCGCATCCGGCTCGGCCGCCTCGCCCGCACCCTCCGCCCGGTCAGGCTCCACGCCGACTCCGTCGGCCACCCGGTCGCCGTCACCGAAGGCCCCGAAGGTCGACACCTCCGGGGTGCACCGCGCGGTCAGCGGCTTCGACGCCCTGGTGCAGTCCGCCGTCACCACCTGCCAGCCGCTCATCGGCGCGGGCACGCCCCCCGGCCCGGTCCCGACGCCCTCGCCCACACCGACCCCCTCCCCCAGCGCCACCACGTCACCGTCGCCGAGCCCGTCATCCTCGCCCAGCTCGAGCGGGACGCCGTCGCCTTCGGCGTCTCCCACGGGCTCCGCCTCCCCCAGCCCCTCCGCATCCTCCACGGCCGCGTCCGCCGGGGCCGCCGCACGCGTCGAACCCGCCGGCTTCACCCCCGCGCCCGCCCCGACTCCGACCCCCGAGCAGGTGACCGCGTGCATCGCGGCCCTGTCGCACGCGCTCGGCTCGGCCCAGCGCACTCTGGCCGAGATGGACCGGCTGGTCGCGGCCCTCGACGCCGCCACCAAGGCCCTGCAGCAGCAGCAGTCGACCGCCGCGACCCAGGGGCCCAGCGGGACGGCGACCGCAAACGGTGCCACCGGTGGCACGGGTAACGCCGGCAGCGGCACCACCGGCACGCCCGCCCAGGGGGCGGCGGGCGGCAGCGGCTCACGCTCCACCGCGAGCCTCGAGGTCGCGGTGCTGCAGGCGACCCAACAGCTCGCGAGCGCCCAGCAGGACCTCGACGCCGCCGTGCTCGAGGCGCCGATCAGCGGCCGGGTCGGCCAGGTCGACCTCGTCGCCGGCGAGCGGGCGAGCACCTCGTCGGGCGTCGTGCTCGTCGGCCCGGGCGCGGCCGTCGTCACCGTCGACCTGCCGCTCGCGCAGCTGAGCAAGGTGCGGGTCGCGCAGGACGTGGGCGTGACCCCGGCCGGCACCACCGACGAGTCCCCCGGCCTGGTGCAGAGCATCGGAGTGCTGCCCACCTCGACCACCTCGTCGACCCCGACCTACCCGGTGCGAGTCACCGTCTCCGACGCACCGGTCACCCTGGCCGCAGGCTCGACCGCGACCGCGACGATCACCCTGGCAACCGCCAGCGACGTGCTGACCGTGCCGGTCTCGGCCGTCACCGGCGTCAGTTCGGGCACCGGGACGGTCCAGGTGCTCAGCAGCGGTGCCGTGACGGCCACCCCGGTCACCGTGGGAGCCGTCGGTCAGGGCAGGGTGCAGGTGGCGGCCGGCCTGACCGCCGGGCAGGTCGTCGTGCTGGCCGACCCGGCCACGGCGCTGCCCACCGGCAACAGCCCCTTCCGTCGCTCGACCACGGGCGCGGTCAGCAGCCTGACCGGCGGCGGCCCCGGTGGAGGGTTCGGCGGCCCGCCACGCGGCTGACCTACTGTGCCCCCTTCACCCAGCCCGGGTGATCCATTTCCGCCGCGCCTGCGGGAGGTTGAACAGGTCAACGCAGTGCCGGCACCGAGTCGGCCCGCGGATCCAGTGCCGGCCAGCCATGGCGGCCCTGCGTTCCGACGGAGGCTGCTCCAGAAGGAGAAACCCTATGGACGAGAACACGGACACGACGGTGGAGGAGCTCGGACCGGTCGACTACCTGGTCATCGAGTTTCCCGCCGGCGAACAGAACTTCACCGGGGAGGCGGCCCAGGAGCTCGCCAAGCTGGCCGAGTCGGGCATCATCCGCATCCTCGACGTGCTGATCCTGGTCAAGAACGACGACGGCTCGGTCGACGCCATGGAGCTCGACGAGACGCCGATGGCCGACGAGATCCGGGCCCTGGAGGCCGACATCGCCGAGATCCTGGCCGCCGACGACGTCGAGATGCTCGCCGCGGCCATGGAGCCGGGCAGCGTCGCCGGCGTCGTGGTGTGGGAGAACCGCTGGGCCGCCCCCTTCGCCGCCGCCGCCCGGCGCGCCGGCGGGCAGCTCATCGCCAACGGCCGGATCCCGATCCAGGCCATCGCCGCCTCCATCGAGCACGAGCTGGCCCTGGAAGGAGGGAACTGACATGCCCCTTCGTCCCGCACGCGCCGCCCGCCGCGGAGTGATCGGCGCCCCCGTGGCCCGCACCGCCGCCACCGTCGGCACAGCAGCCGTGGTCGTCCATGGTGTCCGCCGCCGCGGCGACCGCCGCGAGGACCGCCGCGACGACCGCCGCTGACCCGGCATCCACCAGGTAGTTCGACGAGGGGCGCCGCCGTGACGGCGGCGCCCCCGACCGCTGAGGAGGCGGAGCACGTGGCACCAGAGTTTGCGGGAAAGATCGAGCTCGACATTCGGAACTCGACGCCGGACTGGGCGCCGTACCTCGCCCCCAAGGCGCCGGAGGGTGCGCCCAACGTGCTGTTCATCGTCTGGGACGACGTGGGCTACGGCACCATGGACTGCTTCGGCGGCCCGGTGCACACCCCCACGATGACCCGCATCGCCGACCTGGGAGTGCGCTACTCCAACTTCCACACCACCGCACTCTGCTCGCCGACGCGGGCCTCCCTGCTCACCGGCCGCAACGCGACCTCCAACGGGATGGCGACCATCGCCGAGTTCAGCTCGGGATTCCCGGGCATCTCGACGCGCATCCCGTTCGAGAACGGCTTCATCTCCGAGGTGCTTCTCGAGCACGGCTACAACACCTACTGCGTGGGCAAGTGGCACCTCACCCCGGGGGAGGAGACCGGCATGGCGGCCTCGAAGAAGCGCTGGCCGCTGGGCCGCGGCTTCGAGCGGTTCTACGGCTTCCTCGGTGGCGAATCGAGCGGCTGGTTCCCCGACCTCATCCACGACAACCACCCCGTCGACCCGCCGGCCACCCCCGCCGAGGGCTACCACATCGCAAAGGACCTCTCGGACAAGGCCATCGAGTTCATCCGCGATGCCAAGGTCGTCGAGCCCGACAAGCCGTTCTTCCTCTACTTCAGCCTGGATGCCGCGCACGCCCCGCACCACGTCTTCCTCGAGTGGGCCGACAAGTACACAGGTGCCTTCGACAGCGGCTACGAGGCGATCCGGGCCACCATCCTCGCGCGGCAGAAGGAGCTCGGGCTGCTGCCCGACGACACCGAGCTGAGCGGCATCAACCCGCACGGCGAGCCCGGCGTCACCGGCCCCGACGGCCAGCCCTGGCCGCTGCTCGACACGGTGCGGCCCTGGGAGTCGCTCAGCGACGACGAGAAGCGGCTCTTCATCCGGATGGCCGAGGTGTTCGCCGGCTACGTCGAGTACACCGACGACCAGGTCGGGCGCGTGGTCGACTTCCTGGAGAGCAGCGGCGAGCTCGACAACACCATCATCGTCGTGGTCTCCGACAACGGCGCCAGCGGTGAGGGCGGCCCGAACGGCACCTTCAACGAATGGCGCTTCTTCAACGGCGTGCCCACTCCCACCTCGCTGACCCTCGAGCACATCGACGAGCTGGGCGGCCCGAACTCCTACAACCACTACAACACCGGGTGGGCCTGGGCGTTCGACACCCCGTTCCCCTACTGGAAGCGGTGGGCGGGCTACGAGGGCGGCATCTCCGACATGTGCCTGGTGTCGTGGCCGGCGAAGATCGCCGCCGACAGCGCGGTGCGGTCGCAGTACGTGCACGCGGTCGACGTGGTGCCCACGATCTACGACCTGATCGGCATCACCCCACCGAGCACGATCAACGGCTACGACCAGCGCGAGATCGAGGGCGAGAGCTTCGCGGCATCCCTCACCGACCACGCTGCACCCGGCAAGCGCACCCAGTTCTACTCGATGCTCGGCCAGCGCGCCCTCTACGAGGACGGCTGGCTGCTCACCGCCATGCACCCCCCGCTGAGCGGCTGGGGCAAGTTCGAGCTCGACGTCTGGGAGCTCTACCACGTCGAGGCGGACCGCTCGCAGTCCACCGACCTCGCGGGCGCCGAGCCCGAGCGGGTGCAGGCGATGGTGGCCCGGTGGTTCGAGCTCGCGCAGCAGTACAACGGCCTGCCCCTGGACGACCGCAACGCCCTGGAGCAGATGCTCGCCGAGCGCCCCAGCGGCACGCCCGCCCGCGACCGCTACGTCTACTACCCCGACTGCGCGTCGGTGCCCGAACAGTCCGCCGTGGCGTTCAGCGGCCGCTCGTACACCATCTCCGCCGGTGTCGCTGTCACCTCCGACGACGTCGAGGGCGTGCTCTTCGCCCAGGGCGGCGTCGCCGGCGGGCACAGCCTGTTCGTGCAGGACGGCCGGCTGCACTACCTCTTCAACTGGGTCGGCACCCACCTGCAGACCATCACCGCAGACCGGGCGATCGAGCCCGGCGCACACGTGGTCACCGCCGAGTTCGTGGCTCAGGGCCGCAGCGAGGACCCGATGATGGCCGGCGCCCGCGGCACCCTGACCCTCTACATCGACGGCGACGCCGTGGGCAGCGACACGATCGTCACCCAGCCGGGTGCGTTCTGCGTCGTCGGTGACGGGCTGTGCGTGGGCCGCGACGACGCCTCCCCGGTGTCACCGACCTACACCGCGCCGTTCACCTTCACCGGCGGCACCATCGACAAGGTGGTCGTGGACGTCTCGGGCGAGCGCTACCGCGACCACGAGGCCGAGGTGCGCGGCTGGTTCATCATCGACTGAGACCCGGCACAGGCGAAGGCCCGCGGTGGCGTCCTGCACGCCATCGCGGGCCGTTCGTTGTCAGCTGAGCGGCGGGATGCCCTTGGAGATGAGGTTCACGCCGAGCACCAGAAAGAGCACCGTCATGACGGCGTCGTTGTGGACGGCGAGCCACTCCTTGACGGCATCGAGGCGGGTGCGGGCGGCCGCTCCCCCGACAAGGTGGTAGATCACCGGGGCGGCGATGGTGAGGCTGGCGATGATGACGAAGACGACCAGTGAGACCACCGCCTCGGTGGTGGGCAGCGCGAGCCCCGCAACCGCAGCGCCCGCGCCGGCGGCGAGGAGCAGGTTCTTCGGGTTCACCCCGGCGAGCAGCAGGGCGAGCGTCAGCGCCTTGACCGGTGAGAACGAGTCGATGCCTGCCATCCACGTGGGCTCCTGGGGCTGCTCACCAGCCGACGCCCGCTTGGTCCAGGTGCGCACGGCGAGGAGCACGAACAGCGCCCCGAAGAGCACCTGCGACCACGACACCGCGGTGGTCGTGGAGCTCTCGGATGCCGCGTCGCCGGCCAGGAACGCGACACCGCTGACGACGGCCAGGGCCACGGCCCAGCCGACGAGGAACATCGGGCCGTTCACCTTGGCCCGGCTCGAGAACAGCATCAGGATCACCGCGATGATCGGCACCGGGCTGATCGCCACGCCGACCGCGAACGGGAGTACCCCTGCGATGCCGATGGTCATGGCCCCATCGTCCGCGCCCCGACGTGCGAGTGGCTCACCCCCCGAGGATGGCTTGTCCACCCCTGAGCAGGGTGCAGCGTCTCCGGCTCATCGGCTCCAGCGTCGGGTCCGTCAGGTCGCGGGCCAGAGCACCCGCGAGAGCATGCCACCGGAGAGCACCCGGGCGTCGAACCCGTTCTGCAGCAGGCACCGGGTGGCCGTGAAGGCGCGCTGGCCCGAGCGGCAGATCACGTGGATCTCACGGTCGCGGGGCAGCTCGGCCAGGCGGGAGCGGAGCTGTCCCAGGGGGATGTTCACGGCGCCGGGGACCTCCTCGACGGCGAGCTCGGCCGGCTCGCGCACGTCGAGCAGGAAGGCATCGGCACCCGCGTCGTCGTCCCAGTGCGCGAGCGGCATGTCACCGCGCAGCACGCCGGCCGCCACCATCCCGGCGAAGTTGACGGGGTCCTTGGCGCTGCCGAACGGTGGGGCGTAGCAGAGCTCGGCCTCCTCGAGGTCGTACACGGTGGCGCCCAGCTGGATCGCCAGGGCGAGGTCGCCGACGCGCTTGTCGACGCCGTCCTGGCCCATGGCCTGGGCGCCGAGCAGCCGGCCGTCGGACTTGCGGAAGAGGATCTTCATCGCGATGGGCTTGGCTCCGGGGTAGTAGCCGGCGTGCGAGTTCGGGTAGATGTACACCCGCTCGTAGTCGTCGTCGCCTACCCGGCGCAGCGACTTCTCGCTGGCCCCGGTCCACGCCACCGCGGCGCCGAAGAGCTGGATGATCGACGTGCCCTGGGTGCCCCGGAAGTGCGAGTCGCGTCCGGTGATCACCTCGGCCGCGATCCGGGCCTGCCGGTTCGCCGGCCCCGCCAGGGCGATCAGGCTCGGCTCGCCGGTGACGAAGTCACGCACCTCCACCACGTCCCCGACCGCGAAGATGGAGGGGTCGCTGGTGCGCATCTGGTCGTCGACCTTGATGCCGCCCCGCTGCCCGATCTCCACGCCCGCCATGGTCGCCAGCGTGGTCTCCGGACGGACCCCGAGGGCGACGACGACGATGTCGGCCGGGTACTCGGTGCCCGAGCCGGTGGTGACGAGCAGCGACTCGTCGTCCCGCTGGGTGAAGGAGGCGACGCCGTCCCCGACGGCGACCTTGACGCCGTGCATCTCGAGGAAGTCCTTGACCAGGTTTGCGTACTCGGCGTCGAGGGGGGTGAGCACCTGCTCGGCCAGCTCGATCACCGTCACGTCGAAGCCACGCTCGGTGAGGTTCTCGGCCATCTCCAGGCCGATGAAGCCCCCGCCGACAACGACCGCGTGCCGCTTCGGACGGACGGTCTGGAAGCCGGAGTACCGCTCCATGCCCGCGAGGAAGCTGGTCCCACGCTCGATCCACTCGCGGATCGCCCGGGCATCAGGAACCGTGCGCACCGCAAAGATGCCGGGCAGGTCGATCCCCGGGATCGGCGGGCGCACCGACGCCGCGCCCGGGGCCAGCACCAGCGTGTCGTACGACTCCGTGGTCACCGAGCCGGTGCCGACATCGCGCAGCTGCATGGTCTTCGCGGCAGCGTCGACCCCCACGGCCTCGCAACCGGTGCGACAGTCCACCGCGAAGTGGCCACGGAAGACCTGTTCGTTCGCGACCAGCAGGTCCGACTCGTGCTCGATGACATCGCCGACGTGGTACGGCAGGCCGCAGTTCGCGAACGACACGTACGGCCCCCGCTCGACCATGATGATCTCGGCGTGCTCGTCGAGCCTGCGCAGGCGCGCGGCACACGAGGCGCCCCCGGCGACCCCACCAACGATGACGACCTTCACGATGATGCTCCCTCAGTAGGACCTGGCGGAACCGGGCGAATGCCCCGCTCGCAGTCACTCCCATTCGATGCCCGTCCAGCGCCCACCACGTCATCCGGCGTGGGTGATGTCCGCGGCCCGGTGCGGCTCGACGCCCTCAGCGGCCGCGCGACGGACCTGGTCCGGGTCGAGGACGACCGGCCGGAGAACCGCGCGAACGACGTCAAGGCCGCCTCACCATCTCCAACGGTCCCGCCCTCGACGAAGCAGCGGGCCGGTGGTACCTCGCCGACACGGCGCTCGGCCGGGTGGACCCCGACCCGGAGCCCTCCGCCGGCACCCTGAGCAGCCGGCGGCCGTTTCGTCGACCTGAGCCCCCAGGGGTTCTGGCCGGACGGCATGACCGTCGACGACCAGGGGATGCTGTGGGTCGCCTGCGGGCGCGCGGGCGCCGTGCACCGCCACCGCCTCGATGGCACCTTGGACGGGGTCAGCCGAGGTCGATGCCCTCGAGCGACGCGGACGGTGTGATGTCGGGTAGGCGCATCATCCGGAAGGAGTTGCCCAGGCCGACCAGAGCGGCGAGGAGCGGCACGAGCAGGGCGACCTGCAGCGAGCGGTTGCGCGCCTGGTCGTTGATCTCCAGCACCGCCGCCTCCACCTCCGGCGGCTGGCCGACGATCTGCTCGGCGAGGGCGGTGTTGCTCATGACCTCGGCGCTGTCCTCGAGGGCCACGGAGATCTGCTGCTGCTGGGCGGGGGGGATGACGGTGCTCGCCTCGGTGAGGTTGGTGAAGCTGAACGACAGGGCTGCCAGCATGATGCCGCCGGCCATGGCCAGGCCGAAGGAGAGCCCGAACGACCCTGCGGCGGAGTTCACCCCGGCGGCCTCGCTGATTCGCTCCTCCTCGATCGGGGCCAGCGTGTAGTTGTTCAGCTGCGAGACCAGCAGCCCCAGCCCGCAGCCCGTGATGACGAGTGGGATGACCAGGTACCAGCCGCTGTCGATGACCGGCACCATGACGACGATGATGGCCAGGCCCACCGCGGCAAGCCCGAAGCCGGTGCGGACGATCCGTGCCGGGCGCCGGTTCCCTGCCTTCTTCCCGGCGATCAGGGCGGCCGCGAACATGGTCAGCGACAGCGGCGCCAGCGAGAGGCCGGCCTGCATCGCGTTGTACTCCAGCGTCATCTGCAGGAACAGTGGAAGGGCGATCATCGCCCCGCCGAGGGCGACCTGCTGCAGCATCTGTGAGGAGATGCCCGCGGTGAAGTTCGCGGAGCGGAAGAGGTCGGGGTCGAGCAGGGTGACCTGCCCGGCTCGCTTGCGCTTCACCAGCCACCAGGCCAGGGATCCCAGCGCGACCGCGCCCACCGCCATCAGCAGGATCACGAACTCGCCGCCCTCCTGCCAGACCAGGATGCCGAGCACCACGCCACCCATGCCCACCACCGAGAGCGCCGCGCCGACGACATCGACCTGGCGGGAGCCCGTGTAGGGCACGTCCTTGACCAGCCGGATCTGGCTGAGCACCACCGCGATGATCACGACCTCGAGGGCGAAGCCGACCCGCCAGGACAGGTACGTGGTCACGAAGCCGCCGATCAGCGGACCGACAGCCGCAGCGATCGCGGCTGCCGCACCGATGAGGGCGTACGCCTGCTTCTGGGCGGCGCCGGCGAAGTTGCCGTGGATGAGGGACTGCATGGCCGGCAGCAACAGCGAGGCGCCGAGGCCGCCGATGACGGCCCAGAAGATGACGATGGCGGTCAGGCTCTGGGCCACCGTCATGGCCAGCGCACCCACGGCATACGCCAGCAGGCCGATCACGTAGGCCCGCTTGCGGCCGATCAGGTCGCCGACCTTGCTGTTGATCAGGATGAACGCCGCCGACACCAGTGCCTCCAGGGCGATGGCCGACTGCACACCGCTGGCCGTGGTGTCGAGGTCGTCGATGACCGCCGAGATCGACACGTTCATCAGCGAGGTGTCGACCACCAGCACGAACATCGCCATGGCGAGCAGCACCATCAGTTTGCGGCTGCCCTGCTCGGACGGTCCGCGGGGTTCGGCGGGTGTGGGGCTCACGGTGCTCTCCTCGCGATCGGCGGGCTCGTTCGGCCTGCGACGTCACCTCAACCCCGACGCTAGGAACCCGGCGGACACCGGGCATCACCCCCGCGGGATGATGCCTCCCCCAGCACCGGGTGGGCCCGGCCCGCGGGACCGTCGCGGCGATGTCACTCACAGTGGGTGATGCCGGAGGCGTGGTGCGCTCGTAGCGTCGTCGGCGTCCGGCTCGGGGGCAATCCGTCCCGGCATCCGGGTCGGACACCAGCGGCACGCACCTGAGGTGGTGCCCAGCGGGAAGGCGGACGCCAGTGGCACGCTACGAGATCATCGTCGACTGCGAGGTCGGCCCGCTGACCGCCGGCGCACTCGAGGGCTTCGAAGCGCGGCGCCTTCCGGGGGGCCGCACCAGTCTGGTCGGCGACGTCGTGGACCAAGCGGCGTTTCACGGTCTGCTCAACCGACTGCAGGACCTGCGCCTGGAGATCGTCGAGATCCAGCGCGTCGAGGCGCCGGACCAGCCACCGCCCGTCTGAACGGCGCCACGGGGTGGTCGGCCGTGCCCGGCCGCGGTGCGACGATGAACTCATGGCCCCAGGACCCCCACTCGACCCGCTGCAGCAGCCGCTCCCGCGCACGGTCGTGGCACGCCCCGGGCTCGAGGCGCGGTTGGACGCGCTGCGGCCCGGGGGCCTTGCGCTCGTCGTCGCAGCGGCCGGCTCGGGCAAGTCGGTGCTGGCGCGCCAGTGGGCCGCCGGCCGCACTGAGCTGCGGATCGCCGCTCTGGCCGTCACTGCCCAGCACGACGACCCGGTGGTGTTCGCCCGAGACCTCGTCGCGGCGATCCGCGGTGTCGTGCCCGCGCGAGCACCGGACCCCGTCCCCACCATCGCGTCGCCCGCAGGCAGCGTGGTCGACGGCCTCGTCGACGAGGTGGCCGCGGTCACCGGGCAGCTCGTGCTGGTGCTCGAGGACCTCCACGTGCTCACCAACCGGGCTCTCGTGGAGGACCTCGGCCGGCTCTTCTGCGCCCTGCCGCCCTCGACGCGCGCCGTGGTCACGAGCCGGCGCGACCTGCCCTGGGCCCTGCACCCACTGCGGGTGGGCGACAGGCTGGTCGAGATCCGCGGCACCGACCTCGCGTTCGCCGGCTGCCAGGCGCACGAGCTGCTCCAGAAGGTGTCAGGGCGCGCGCTCACCGACGCCCAGGTCGCTGCCCTGCTGGGCCGCACGGACGGGTGGGCCGTCGGCCTGCAGCTGGCGGCCATCTCCCTGCGCGAGGCCGATGACGTCACCGCCTTCGTCGACACCTTCGCCGGCAGCCACCGGCACGTCGCCGAGTACCTCCTCGAGGAGGTGCTGGAGCGGCAGGAGACCGACGTTCGCCGCTTCCTGCTGCAGACCTCGGTGCTCGACTGGCTCTCAGCGGACCTGTGCGAGGCGGTCACCGGTGCGAGCGACGCCCGGGCGATGCTCGCGATGCTCGACGCTCGCTCGCTGTTCCTCATTCCGCTCGACCCCTCCGGCGAGCAGTTCCGATACCACCGCCTCTTCGGTGACCTGCTGCGCTACCGCCTCCAGGTCGAGTCGCCGGGCGAGGTCGCCGACCTCCATCGCCGCGCGGCCGGCTGGCTCGTCGACCATGGCCGGTCGGAGGAGGCGGTGAGCCACCTGCTCGCCGCTGGCGACCACCAAGGCGCGTTCGGTGTGATCTCGGCCGTGGGGCACCGCGTCTACGAGCGCGGCGAGTCGGCCACGCTGGTCGCCTGGCTGAGCGCGGTGGAGGCCGGACACCACGACGTGCCAGCCACCGTGCAGGTCAGCCTGCTCGCCGCGCAGGTGGCCCAGGACGAGCTGGGGGTCGCCGCCGACACCTACCGGCGGCTGACCCGCCGCACCGACCTCACCCTGGGTGAGCGGACGGCTGCCAACGCGCTGTACGCGATGCTCGCGTTCCGCGACCTCCCTCCCGATGCCGTGGAGCGCGCCGCGGCGCAGGTGCGCGACGCCGTCCCGCGCCTGGGCCGCGGCGAGGTCGTCGACTTCCTCGGGGTCGGCGGCCGCGACGCCGCCCTGGTGATGGCGGAGTTCGCTGCGGCGGGCTCGCGGTTCCTCTGCGGCGACGTGGTCGAGGCCTCGGCCGCGCTCGAGAAGGTGCTCACCCTGCCCGGTGTGGCCTACCCGGTCTACAAGGTCTACGTCACCGGGCTCCTGGCCCTCACCCGGGCCTGGCTCGGGCACAGCGTCGAGGCGTTCCGCCTCGCCGACGTGGCCACCGGCACGGCCGAGGTCGCCGGCATCCTCGCGCACCCCGCCTGCGTGCATGCGCACCTCGCGGCGGCCCTGGCGCACCTCGACCGGGCCGAGCTCACCCAGGCCGGGGAACGCCTCGAGCGGTCCCGGCCACTGCTCACCCGGCGGGTCGCCAGCGTCACGTACTTCGACCTGCAGCAGGCCCTCGAGGTCCTGCTGCTCGCCGTCACCCGGGGCCCGGAACAGGCCCGTGCCGCACTGGCCGCGCCGACCGGGGCGGGTCCGGAAGCGGTGGTGCTGCACCGGGCCAAGCAGGCGCTGCAGGCGCGACTGCTGCTGGGCACGAACCACCCGGCGGAGGCGCGCACGCTGCTCGGACCCGACCGCGGGGAGGCGCACCTGGCCGGCCCGCGCATCGAGCTGGCCCTGACCATCGGTGACACCGCGGCGGCCCGCGCGTCGCTCGACGCCTGGTGCCCGCACGATGACGACCTGCGCAACCAGGTGCGGCACCTCCTGGCAACCTTCTCCGTGCTGACGGCCGAGGGTCGCCGCGAGCTCGCCGCTCGTTGCCTGGGCGAAGCCGTCGCACTGGCGCACGACGACGTGCTGCTGTGGCCGTTCCTCGAGGTTCCGGCGGCACTGCAGGTGCTGCGTCGCGAGGGCGATCGTGACGACGCGTTCACCGACGACCGGCTGTGGGAGCTCGCATCCCGCCTCCACCCCCGCCTCGCTGCGCAGGCGGCGCTCGTCCAGCACCTCACCGAGCGCGAGCTCGAGGTGCTCGTCTACCTCCCGGGCCGGATGAAGAACCCTGAGATCGCCGCCGAGCTGTACGTGTCGGTCAACACCCTCAAGACCCACGTGCGCAGCATCTACACCAAGCTCGGCGTCACCGAACGCAACGAGGCGGTGGCCCGCGCCGTGGAGCTCGGGCTCCTCTGACGGCCCACCGGATCAGCCTGTGGGCGAAGGGCCCTACCGAACCCGCGCGGGCGCCACGACGTCCTGGGCGCTCAAGGCCTCCGGTGGCGGCCGACGGCTGCGGCGCACGACCTTGCCCACCTCCACGGTGAGCGGCAGCAGGGCCGCCAGGGCGATGCAGACCAGCCACTGGCCGCCGGTGAGCGGGACGGTCAGCAGGGCACCCTGCAACGATGGGAGCTGGGTCGCCAGGAACACCATGCCCAGCGGCACCAGCGCGATCGCCAGTGCCTTGGCGATCGGGGCGGTGAGGCCGGTGGTGGGGTCGCGCCGGTTGACCAGGGCGTTGAAGACGGTGCTGATGCCCATGACCGTGAAGGTCATCGTCATCGAGGCGCTGGCCGTCTCGGTGCTGGGCTCGTCGGGGCCGAGCACCAAGGGGATGAAGGCGGCGACGAACAGTACGGCGGCATACACCAGCCAGGCCGTGACCGCGGGCCGGTTGGTGATCGGCATCGCGGGGTCGCGGGGTGGCCGGTGCATGACGTCGGGGTCACCGGGGTCGACCGCGATGATGATGACGCCGGCGGCCGTGGCGAAGAAGAGCAGGTAGAGCACCATGGTCGGGGTCATCGCGACGCCCTGGTTGACGTCGAAGACGGTCGCGGCGAGGAAGAGAAGCACCAGCGCGAGCAGCTGGGTCATCTGGTAGCGCACGTACGACACGACCTTGTCGTACACCCGGCGCCCGATCTCCACGGCGTGCACGAGGGTGCCGAAGTTGTCGTCGGTGAGCACCATCCGCGCGGCCTGCTTGGTGACCTCGCTGCCGCTGCCCATCGCGACCCCGATGTCGGCCTGCTTCAGGGCCGCCGCGTCGTTGACCGCGTCGCCGGTCATCGCCACGATCAGTCCCTGCTCCTGCATCGCCCGCGCGAGGCGCAGCTTGTCCTCGGGGGTGACCCGGCCGAACACGTGCAGCTGCGGCAGCCGGGCCTTGAGCTCGGCGTCGCTGAGCGCCTGCAGCTCGGCACCACTGATCGCGCCCGGCCCGAGCCCGAGGTCCTCGCCGATGGCCTGGGCCGTGACGGCGTGGTCACCGGTGATCATCCGCACGTCGATGCCGGCGGTGAGGGCGACGGCGACGGCGTCCTTGGCCTCGGCGCGCAGCGGGTCGATGATGCCCGCCAGCCCCACGAAGGACAGGTCACGGGTGAGCGACATCGGGTCGGTGGTCATCGCCGCCAGCTCGTCGTCGGCGACCAGCCGCGCCGCGAACGCCAGCACGCGCAGCCCCTTGCCCCCCATCCGGTCGTTGGCCTGCGAGATGCCGGCCGACGCCTGCGCGATCGGCGCCTGTGACCCGCTCAGCGGGCCGCCGGCCGAGCTGCACCGCGCGAGCACGAGGTCGGGGGCGCCCTTGACCAGCTCGATGACGTGGTCGACCCCGTCGACCGGGAAGGTATGGAAGGTGGCCATGAACTTGTACTCGGAGTCGAACGGCACCTCCGCCAGCCGTGGGTACGCCCGGCGGGTCTCCTCGGCGTCGATGCCGAGCTTGGCAGCCAGCACCACCAGGGCGGCCTCGGTGGGGTCGCCGATCACCGACCCGTCGTCGCCGACCACGGCGTCACTGTCGAGCACGAGCCCCAGCGCGAGCCGGGTGAAGTCCGGGGTCGGGCTGCCCGCGACCGACCGGATGGCACCCGACTTGCGGTAGCCCTCGCCGTCGACGGTGAACCACTGCCCGCCGGCATACAGCGTCGAGACCATCATCTCGTTGAGGGTCAGGGTGCCGGTCTTGTCGGTGTTGATGGCGCTGGTGGCCCCGAGGGTCTCGACGTCGGTGAGGTTCTTCACGACGGCCCGGGCGTCGGCGAGCTGCCGGGCCCCCATCGAGAGCAGCCCAGAGACGAAGGCCGGCATGCCGGTGGGGATCGCCGAGATCGCCATCGCCGTGCCGAGCAGCAGCAGCTCGTCGGCCGGCATCCCACGGATGAGCCCGGCGACGACGATGATGGCGACGGCACCCCAGGCGATGATGCCGAGCACCTTGGTCAGCGAGTCGAGCTCGCGCTGCAGCGGCGACCGGGTGCGTGTCACCGACGTGAGCATCGTCGCGATCTGGCCCATCTGGGTCTGCATCCCGGTGGCCGTCACGACGGCCGTGGCGGTGCCCCGGGTGACCGAGGTGTTCTGGAACAGCATGTTGGTGCGGTCGGCCAGCCCCACGTCGGCGGACCCCAGCTGCCCGGCATCCTTGGGGATGGGCGCGCTCTCGCCCGTGAGCGCGGCCTCCTGCACCTCCAGGGTCGCCGAGCGCACGATGCGGCCGTCGGCCGGAACGATGTCGCCGGCCTCGACCTGCAGGATGTCGCCGGGCACCACGTCGGTCGCCGGCGTCATCACCAGGGCGCCGCCGCGCACCACCCTGGCCTGGGGCACCTGCATCTTGGCGAGGGCGTCCACGCTCGCCCGAGCGGTCAGCTCCTGGCGGGTGCCGAGCACGATGTTGAGCAGGATCAGCAGGGCCACGATGACGCCGGTCGACACCTCGCCGATGAGCAGGCTCACCACGACCACCGCGACGAGCATCAGGTTCATCGGGTCGCGCAGCTGCTGCAGGGCCAGCACCCAGGCCGATGGCGGCTTCTCGGCGGTGATCTCGTTGCGCCCGTGGCTGGCCAGCCGGCTGGCGGCCTCGGTCGTGCTCAGCCCGGTTGCGGCATCCGAACCCGCCCCGGCCAGCACCGCCTCAGCGGTCAAGGCGAACGGCGGCGTCTGCGTGTCAGCCGTCGGTGTGGCCGCGACCCGGTTCTCGCTCACTGGTTCTCTCCTCGTCGGACGGGCCGTCGGCCGCGCGGATGCGTGCGTGCTGCCGATGGACCTCCACGCAGCCCTGCCCCGAGTCGACCCGGGCACCGCCGCGCCCACCTCCACAGTGTTGTGCGCCGGCGTGCCGGCTGCCTCACCCCGAGCGGGTGGGTGCAGGCCGCGGAGCCGGAACCCGGCGGTCGTCGAGGGATCGTCAGCCGGATGCCGAGGGCTTCGGGCTCACTGACGGTGAGGGTGACGAGGTGGTCGCGGTCGGTGTGGGCGGAGCCTGTGCCGTGGCGATGGCCTTCTCCACGGCGGCGATCGTGGCCGCGTCGACGGTGCCGGTGACCGCGACCCCGAGGTCCTTCTGCAGGTTCTCGAGGGCGACCGTCAGGGCATCGGTCCACACGCCGTCGACCGGGCCGTCCCAGTAGCCGGCGAGCTTGAGCGTCTGCTGCACCGCGGCGGTGGATGCCGTCTCCTCCTGGGCGGCCGCGCCACCCTTCGCGGCGAGCTCGGACTGCAGCGCCTTCTCGGTCGCCTTGTCGAGGGTGCCGGTCTGCGGGAGGCCGTTGGCCTTCTGCAGCGCCTGGACGGCAGCCACGGTCTTGGGGCCGTAGATGCCGTCGACCTTGCCCGTGTAGTAGCCGGCGTCGGTGAGGGACTGCTGCAGCGTGGTGGTGTAGGAGCTGACGGCCTTGGCGGCCGACTCCTGCTGGGGGTCGGTGAGGCACCCGCTGTCGCCGAGCAGCTGGAGCCACGCCATCTCCAGCGCCACCGCGGCGGCGTTGAACTGCTCGGCGGCCTGGGCGAGCGGCGTCTTGTCGGTGATGCCGGCCTGCGCCGTGGCGAACTGGGCCTCGGCCTCCTGCACACCGGTCACGCTCGCCGGGGTGGGGGTGGCCGTCGGGCTCGACGAGGTGGGCGTCGGCGTGGTGCCGGCGGCCGAGGCCTGGGCCGCCGCCAGCGAGGCCTGCGCGGCCGCGAGCTCCTGTTCCGCCGCGGTGACAGCGCTGCGGCTGTCGGCCACCGAGGTCGCCGCCTGCTGGGCGTCCTTGGCCGGCTGCTCGAGGTCGCTGCCGGCGTCCTTGACGTCACCCACGGTCGGTGCCGTGGCGTTGAGGACGTCGCCGTAGCGGTCAATGGCCGTGATGTACGTCGTGCTCGACGTGCAGAACGCGGCTGTTGCAGCGGTTGCCGCCGCCTGGGCATCGGTCAGCGCCTTCTGCTTGGCCGTCACCCGCGCCTGCGCCACCGTGACCGAGGCGTCCTTGCCGTCACCGCTGCACCCGCTCACGGCCAGCAGCACGACGCCGGCCAGGGCCATCGCCGCGGCCCGGCGGGCGAGTCGGGACGTTGGTCGCGGCTGACGGTGCATGAGAGGTCTTCCTGTTGCCGGAAAGTGCTCGTTCGCTTCGGACGCTAGGCCGGGGCCCGGGCGGCATCCTCATCCTCGGTGGGTGACCCGAGGTCAGGGTTCGGGGACGCACCATGTCGGGCCGGCCCGCATCGGCGAGAACTACGCCAGCTCCTGACTGCAGAGGCGTCAGCTGCCGCGCGGCCCCTCGGAGTCGTAGGGACGTGTCCGGGCCGGCGGCAGGTCGGCCCGGTGCCCGAGGTGCTCCAGCCAGGTGACCAGCTGGCGGTGCACCGCATCCGCGCCGACCAACCGCTCGGGCGGCCGGGGAAGGTCGCTGGGCCACACCAGCATGGCGCGGTCCTGCCACCCACCGAGGCCACCGTGGCAGCCCACCAGGCCCTCGAAGGCGGCGACCTCACCGGTCACCGGGTCGAGCAGGCTGTTCACCGCGATGTCGGGAGCTTCGGGCATCGACGAGGCCCGGAGCAGGAAGGCGGCGGCCTCAGGTCGGAAAGGGATCAGCGGGTCGGTGCCGGTCACCCCCCCGTCACGCAGCCGGTGCTCCCCCCTCGGACCGATGGCCACCGGGCCCTCGTCGGTCTCGACCACCGCGAACGAGACACCCTCGTGGCCGGTCAGCCCGGGCAGCAGGGCCGGCCAGCGGGCCTCGATCTCGGCGCGAGTGAGCCGGTGGTCCTCCCCGCTGGCGTACACCAGGCCCAGGTTCCCCGAGCCGAAGACGAGCATCGGCTGCTCCGATGCCCCTGTCGTCGAAGCCCCGTCGGCCGCCGAGGCGGTCATCACCTGCTGGGCCTGTGACTCCTCGGCCTGGGCCTGCTCGATGGTGTCGGCACTGCCGGCGCGCAGCGCCTGGGCGACCAGCGCCGGCTGCTCGACAGTGAGGACGTCGACCCGGGCCGACCCCTCGGTGTTCACCTCGGTGCCGGCCACGGTGGTGCCGGTGAGCCGGGAGACCAGGTCGGACAGGCTCTCGCCGTAGCGGTCGGCGAAGACCTCACCCTGGGACTGGCCGTGGTCGGAGAGCACCACGATGCGGTAGTCCCGCTTGGCCTCGGCGGCGACCCGCTCGAGCTGGCCGAGCAGCGTGTCGAGCCCGACGAGCGCGTCGAGCGACTCCGGCCGCATGATGCCGGCGTGGTGAGCGACCGCGTCGTAGTCGACGTAGTCGACGTAGATGCTGCGCGCTCCCGAGGCCAGTGCCTCCCCCACCATCACCGAGTTGAAGTCACGCATCACACCGTTGAGGGCGCCCCGCTCGCCGGCGAAGTCCCAGCCACGATGTACCCGTGGGCGCATGTCCTGGCGGATCTGCCGGCGCGCCTGGATGCGTTCGCGCACCAGCTCGCTCGTGGTTCGCACCACCCCTCGCATGAAACCGTCGGGCCGCATCAGGAACCGGTTGAACCTGCGGCGGCCGTCGCGGTCGCCACGCAGCGCGCCCACCCGGCTCATCGTCGCGAAGGTGGTCGGGGCGTCTCCGCTGAACAGGTTGCTGACCGACACCCCGCCGTCGGCGAGCAGCCCGTGCCCGTCGGAGTGCAGCGCCTCGATGTCGACGGCATCGGCCGGCTTGTTGGCCACGAAGACCCGACCCGTGGCGCGGTCGACCCACCGGAAGGCGGGGATGCCGTCGGTCGTGCCGTGCAGGATGCCCATCTGGCTGGCGGGAGTCGTCGCCGGCAGGGTGGGAGTCCACTCCATGAACTGATGGCTGCCGCCGCGGATCCAGCGAGAAAGAGTCGGCAGGGTGCCACCCATGACGCCCCACTGGAGCACGGGGAAGGGCACGCCGTCGAGCTGGACGAAGAGGATGCCGGTGACGTCCGGGTCAGGGACCGGTGTGCCCCGCCGGGCACCACGCACCAGGTGCGCGAACACCGCGTCGTTGGTGCCGGCTGTCGTGACCCAGGACACCAACGTGACGACGACAGCGACGATCCACGTCGCCCAGAAGGCCGCCAGGAACGAGTCGGCCGTGACCCCCGGCACCAGCGACAGGGCGAGGTAGGCCACGAGCGCCTGTCCGAGGAGCGCCAGGACCAGAGCGCCCAGCATTCCGAGCGGGGTGGCCAGCGCCACCAGCACCGGCCGGACCACCAGGCCCACCACTGCCATCACCAGGGCCACCAGCACCACCGGCCACAGGCCGTCGAAGCTGAGGCCCGGCAGGATCCAGCCGGCCAGCGCGAGGCCCAGGCTGGTTGCCCCGAGCGCCACGACCCCCCTCCCGACATCTGACCGGTCGAACCCGGCAAGCCAGGACCTGCGCATGACAACTCCTCGCGGTTGCACGGATGCGGCACACGTCTGCGCGTCGCGACCGCATGGTTCGGTGACCAGCAGCGCGTCGATTGTCCAGTGCGACCAACCTGGGGGCATCACCCGTAGTGGGCGGTGCAGACGGACGGTGAACGGCGGGGCCGCAGCTCGGCGGCCATCCTTCACCCGGGGCCCGGCATCCGATCGAGAACCGAGCGTGCACTGGCCGGTAGGGCCCGATCTGCGTTTCCGCACGTCAGGGGCCGATCGAGATGGTGGATGTGAAGGGACTCGAACCCATGGCCTCTCGCGTGTGAAGCGAACGCTCTAACCAACTGAGCTACACATCCGGGTGCCTGACGGCCTGCCGAGGATATACGGACCTCGCGACTCCGCGGAAATCGACCGGCTCCTGAACGACCGACAACCAGCCTACAGACCGGCGTTGGCGTGGAGCCACGCCTCCCAGCGGTCCGGTAGGAGCCCGGGCACCCCGGTGAGCCACATCGTCAGCCAGAGCGCGAACCCCACGAAGAAGGCGGTCACCAGCCCGACCAGGCCCTTGACCCACCACGGCTGCACCCGCACCCACTGCTCCCAGGCGCGCACCTTGCCCTTGACGAACTCCAGCAGCCGCGAGGCCGGCTCGAACTCCGAGGACCACACCCCGATGCCGAGGATGACGATGACCCAGCCGGGGCCGGGCAGCGGCACCAGCGCGAGGCCGCCGAGCACCATGACCAGCCCGACGACGAACACCGCCCCCTGGTACAGCGGCCGCCACCGCGGGCTGGCGCGGATGCGGCGCCGCCACTCCCAGTCGTCCTCGTCGTCGGCCTCGCGCAACAGGTGGCGGCGCTCCTCCTCGGGCGTCACGGGTCGACCCCCCGGGCGGCGTGGGCGGCCCAGACCTGCCGCAGGCGCGCCGTCACCGGCCCGGGAGCGTTCAGCGCACGGCCGTCGACGGCCGACACAGGGAAGACGTCCTTGATCGACGAGGTGAGAAAGACCTCGTCGGCGCGGGCGAGCACGTCGAGCGGCAGCGTCTCCTCGACCACCTCGACCCCGTCGGCCGCGCACCACTCGAGCACGAGCTCGCGGGTGATGCCGGCCAGGCACCCGCTGTCGAGCGGCGGCGTGTGCACCACCTCGTCGAACACGACGAAGACGTTGCTGCCGGTGGCCTCGCACAGCTCGCCGCGGGTGTTCGCGAAGATCGCCTCCAGCGCGCCCTGCTCCTTGGCCCGGGCCAGCGCGATGACGTTGTCGGCGTACGACGTCGTCTTCAGACCGGCGGTCGCGGCACGCTCGTTGCGCACCCACGGCACCGTGACGACCGCGCCGTGCGCCTCCGGCCGCGCGTGCGCCACGGCGGTGACGATGTGGGTGAGGTCGGAGTCGTGCCGGTCCGAGCCGAGCGGTCCGCGCCCGCCCGTCACGGTGAACCGCAGGCGACCGAAGTCGATCGGCTCCCCGGCGAGCACGGCGTCGATGCCCTCCCGGATGCGGTCGTGGTCGGCCGGCGGCAGGCCGAGGCCGGCCATGGTGCGGTCGAGCCGGCGCAGGTGACGGGTGACGGCGAACGGCACACCGTGGTCGATCTTTGCCGTCTCGAAGGCACCGTCCCCCACCGTGACGCCGTGGTCGACGGCGCTCACCGCGGGGGTGTCGGCGCCGACGAGGGCCCCGTCGACCCAGACCCGGATGTCAGTCATGCGTCACACCTTTTCACGGCCCGGCCCGGCGCCGGACGCAAGGGCGACCAGGTGCGCCGCCTTCAGCTCGGTCTCGCGCCACTCCCCCTCGGCGTCGCTCCCCCAGGTGATGCCGGCCCCGGTCCCGAAACGCAGCAACCGCCTTCCGGTGTCGTCGCGCGCCACCCAGAACGTGCGGATGCCGACCGCGAGCTCGGCCTCGTCCCGGTCGGCGTCGACCCAGCCCACGGCACCGCAGTACGGTCCGCGGGGCACTGGCTCGAGGTTGGAGATTGCCTGCAGCGCAGTGTGTTTCGGGGCGCCGCTCACCGACCCCGGCGGGAAGCTGGCATCGAGCAGAGCGCGCCAGGTCGTGCCGGGCCGCAGGGTTCCCGAGACGTCGGAGACGAGGTGCACGAGCCCCGGATGCCGCTCGACCCGGCAGAGGTGGTCGACCTCCACCGACCCGGGCCGGCTGACGTGCCCGAGGTCGTGTCGCACCAGGTCGACGATCATCACGTTCTCCGCGTAGTCCTTGGCCAGCAGCTCGGGCGTCGTGGGTGCGGTGCCCTTGATCGGCCGCGACGCCACCCGTGACCTGTGGCGCACCAGGTAGGCCTCCGGGGAGGCACAGGCGACCTCGAGCCCGGCCTCCGGAAGGTCGAGCGTGGCCGCGTACGGCGCCGGGTTACCGGCGGCCAGACGCGCCCCCAGCTCGCCGATGACGGCGTCCTCGGGCAGGTCGTGCTCCAGCACCCGGCAGAGGTTGACCTGGTAGACCGTGCCGGCGGCGATCCGCCGCCGCACCTCGGCCACGCCTTCGACGTAGGCCGTCCGGTCCAGGCTGGTGCGCCACGCTCCCGGCAGGGCCGGCCACCGCGAGCCGTCCGCCATCCCCTCCGGGGCGGAGACGGCATCCGGGCCCCGCCGCACGTCGTCCATCCGCACCGCGGTCAGCTCACCCTCGAAGGTGACGACCACCACCCAGAAGCCGCTCGTCAGGTCGTCGATGTCGTGGCTGACCGCAGCGACACCGCGGGCCACCAGCGACCCGAACCTCGCCTCCGACACGCCCCGCATCGTATGCGGGTGGCCGTCCGCTACCTCCGCCGCGGAACCACGGCGGCCGGACGAGAGGTTGTTCGATGGCCCGAGCGGGCCACTGACAGGAAACGGTCAGGATCCAGACATTGAGCCCACCGGCGTCTGCAGGGGCCGGTGGGCAGGGAGGTACTGCCATGACCCCGTTGCCGCGCCGTTCGGTACTCGCAGGGGGCGCGGTCGGCTCGACCTACGACGCGATGTCCGCGAAGTCCGCCGCCCACCGCGGCCCGACCTGGCGGCCCGGGTCGGCCCGAGCCCACTACAGGAACGACCAGGCGGCCGGCACGATGTGGCTCCACGACCGCACGCTCGGCATGACCCGCGTCATCGTCCACGCCGGCCCGGTCGGGTTCTACCTGCTGCGCGGCGGCGCCCACGACCTCGAGCGCGGCGCCAGTTCTTCGGCAACGCGATGATGGTCAACGGCCGCACCCCGCTCCCCCTCGACGGGTGTCGCCGTCCGCGCCCGCGCCCTGTCGATCACCGAGGCCGAATCCGACATGCTGCCCGGCGAGGTCACCCCGCATCCGGGCGCACTTCGACGAGCGCGCGCTGTTCGTCTGGCACTGCCACATTCTCGAGCACGAGGACCACGAGATGATGCGCCCGTTCCGGGTGGTCTGAACCGGCGGCGTCAGGAGCAGGTGACCACCAGGTGGGCGCGGCCGAACGTCGAGCGCACGAACGCGGCGTTCGGCTCGTCGACCGCGGCGACCCAAGCGGCCGCGACGTCCGGCGGCTTGCCGAACGCGATGTGCCGCGCCACCAGCCGCCGGGTGCGCAGCCCGGCGTCGACCTGCACGGCCCACACCTCGTCGAGCAGCCCCCGCACCGCCGCCCACGGGCCGTCGCCGACGAGCAGGTAGTTGCCCTCGGTGACGACGACGTCGGTGCCCGCGGGCACCTCGATGGCACCGGCCACCGACTCCTCGATCGACCGGTCGTAGGTGGGCGCCCACACGGTGTCAGGCCCGCCGCTGCGCAGCCGGGTGAGCAGGGCGGTGTAGCCCGCGCCGTCGAAGGTGTCGAGGGCTCCCTTGCGGTCGGCCCGGCCCAGCGCAGCCAGCGCGACGTTGGCGAGGTGGAAGCCGTCCATGGGCACGAGCACCGCCGTGGTGCCCATGTCGCGCAGCGCGGCCACCAGGGATGCCGTGAGCGTGGACTTCCCGGCCCCCGGCTCGCCCACCACTCCGACCAGGACGGGCCGGCCGCGGTCGACGCGGGCCTGCAGCGCCCTCACCCGCTCGACGAGCTGCTCGATCGTGGGCTCGTAGTCCCCCGGGGCCGGATCGGGCCCAGGCACCCGGGTCGTCACTTCTTGCGCCCGCCGGCGAACTGCGACACCACGATCGCGACGATGGTCACGAGGAACACCTGGCCGAGCACCGCCTCCGATGACACCAGCAGGCGCGACACCTGCGTGGTCGGGGCGATGTCGCCGATGCCGAGCGTCGACATCGTGGTCATGCTCAGGTACATCATCGCGCTCGACGGCTGCAGCTCGCCGAACGGCGGTGCACTGCTCCACACCTGGCTCGCGGTGTAGAGAGCGGCGTAGGCCACGCCGATCTGCAGATAGGCGGTGACGGCCCCGAGCACGGTGCGCCCGCCGACGATGGTGTGCTGGGAGATCCGCCGGATGACGATGATGGGCACGACGATGACGAGGGCGACCCACAGGGGGTCGGCCTGCTCGGGTGTCACGACGACCAGGGTCTTGTCGCCGACCAGCTTCTCGGCGAGGGACAGGAACGCGAGGAGCGCGATGGCCACCAGCACCACCACGGTGACCACGCGGCGGGCTCGGCGGCGCATCCCCGTCGCCCGCGCCGCCGCGACCAGCGCGGCCCCGCTCATCGCATGGGCGAGCAGCGAGTCGCCGTAGGAGGTGCCCACGTTGACCAGCGACGAGACCACGATCGTGGCGATGACGAAGAACAGCACCACGCCGAACTTGTCGACCGGGTCGGCGCGCCAGGATCGCCAGCCACGCGTGAGCCAGGGGAACACCGCCCAGGGGCGGGGCAGCGGACCGTACGTGGGCGGGGGTTGGACTGGTTCCGCCGTCTCGGGGTGCTCGCTGCTCACCGGTGCTCCTGGAAGTGGCGCCACCACGTCGGCGGCACGGCGAGGACAACCTATCGCCACTCGCGCGACGGGCAGCCGTGGCACGCCGCGCCCGCGAGCCCCCGCCACCCGGGACCACGGCGAGAGCCCACCACGGGTGTGGTGGGCTCTCGAGGATGTGGTGGACGCGAGAGGACTCGAACCTCCGACCCCCACCGTGTCAAGGTGGTGCGCTAACCAGGCTGCGCTACGCGTCCGTGGGGTGCTGCTGTGCTGAACTGCTGCTCGTGCGGGTACTACTCGAGGTGGAGACGGGATTTGAACCCGTGTACGCGGCTTTGCAGGCCGCTGCCTCGCCTCTCGGCCACTCCACCGTGGGGGCGGCTACACCCTCCGAGCGGATGACCGGGTTCGAACCGGCGACCTCAACCTTGGCAAGGTTGCGCTCTACCAACTGAGCTACATCCGCGCGCGCCGTGGCTGTCGAAAACCCCTTTGGCGTGCTCGCAGACATTATCCGATCGCCGCGACGAACTCCAAACCGGCCACACCCGGGCGCGGCCCCGCGCCGCACCGGGACCGTCAGCGCTCCACGTCGACCCGCTGATCGGCATCCGAGGGGTGCTGCGGTGCCGCCGGCAGCGTCGACCGGCCGGCGCCCGACATGGGCGTCAGCGGGCCCCGCGCCGCCTCGCGCAGGCCGGACAGGCCCAGGTCGTCGTCGCTGCCGCCGGTGCCGTAGCCGTCGAACGGGTCGTCCCAGCCGGCCGGGCGCTCGCGCCGCACGGTGCGGCGCCGCCGCAGCTCCCCGAACCACGCTCCGAACCGCTCGTGCAGGCTGCGCTGCTCCTCGTGCGGGTACAGCTCGCGGATGGCCGCGTTGGCGGCGGCCCCGATCAGCACGGCGATGGCCAGCGTATAGAGCCAGATCAGCAGCACGATCGGAGCGGACAGCGGGCCGTAGATCGACGTGGCCCCGTCGAGCGAGGCGGCGATCGTGCCGCGCACCACGAACGACGCGACGATCCACAGCACCATCGTCACGACCGCACCGGGGGCGTCACGCAGCCAGGGCGATCGGCGCGGTGTCGAGATGTGGTAGAGGCTGGTGAGGCCTCCGACCGTCAGCAGCGTGACCAGCGGCCAGTACAGCACGATCAGCCAGTTCCAGCCGGTGGGCATGATCTCGCCGAGCAGGCTCGGCCCCAGCAACACGAGCGGGATGGTGACGATTCCCAGGGCGAGGGCCAGCAGGTACAGCGAGAAGGACAGCGCCCGGGTGCGGACGATGCCGCGCATGCCGGACTGGCCGTACATGATCGAGATGGTGTCGACGAAGACGTTGAGGGCGCGCGAGCCCGACCACAGCGACAGGACGAAGCCCAGCGAGAGCAGGTCGAAGCGCGGGCCGGAGGCGACGTCCTGGATCGTGGGGAGCAGGGTGCCCTTGATGACCTCGGGGGTGAGGAACTGCGAGGCGTAGGTGTTGATCCCGTCGATCACGGCATCGACCCGCACCGGCCCGATGATGTTCGCGACGTAGGCGACGCCGCCGACCAGCCCGAGGATGAGCGGGGGCAGCGAGAGCAACGCGAAGAAGCCCGCCTCCGAGGCCAGCCCGGTGACGCGGTAGCGCATGCAGATCCGGATGGTCGCGACGACGAGCCGGGCGAGCGCGAGCAGGCCTGGAACGCGTCCGAGCACCCGGCGCAGGCGCCGTCTCGCCTCGGTCATGGTGCCAACCGTAACCGCCGTACCCTGCAGGGGTGCGGACCCACGTCGTCTCCAACGTCGTCCCGGCCCCCAGCGGGCTCCACGTGCTGCGCTGCGACGCGGCCCTGACCGAGGCGGTCGACCGCTGGGTGGCGCCCGCCGACCCCGCCGGAGCAGCCGCCCTCGACGGCCTGGGCGAGCTCGCCGGCACATCGGAGGTGCGGTCGTGGGCTGACGCGGCCGACCGGGTGACACCGGTGCTGCGCACGCACTCCCCCACCGGCGAGCGGGTCGACGAGGTCGAGTTCCACCCGGCCTACCACCGCCTCATGGAGGTGGCGGTCGGCAACGGGCTCACGGCCGAGCCGTGGACCCGCCCCGCCGGCAGCGGCGCCCACGCCCGCCGGGCTGCCGGGTTCGTGGTGTGGTCGCAGGTCGAGGCCGGCCACCTCTGCCCCGTCTCCATGACCTATGCCGCGGCGCCCGCCCTCGCCGCCGAACCGACCCTCGCCGACCGCTGGATGCCGGGGCTCGCCTCGCGTGCCTACGACCCGGTGCTCGCCCCGATGGCCGGGAAGGCCGGCCTCACGGTGGGGATGGGGATGACCGAGAAGCAGGGTGGCTCCGACGTGCGGGCCAACACCACCGCGGCGTTCGCCACACCGGGAGGCCCGCTCGAGGGCGAGACCTACCGGCTCACCGGCCACAAGTGGTTCTGCTCGGCGCCGATGAGCGACGCGTTCCTCGTGCTCGCGCAGACCGGTGCCGGCGTCGGCTGCTTCCTGCTCCCCCGGGTGCTCGACGACGGAAGCCGCAACGACATCCGGATCCAGCGCCTCAAGGACAAGCTGGGCAACCGGTCGAACGCGTCGTCCGAGATCGAGCTCGACGGTGCCTGGGCGGTGCGGGTCGGCGACGAGGGGCGCGGCATCCGCACCATCCTCGGCATGGTCGCCTCCACCCGGCTCGACTGCGTGCTCGGCTCCACCGCGACGATGCGCGCCGCCCTGGTGCGGGCGGTGCACCACGCCCGCCACCGCAGCGCCTTCGGCGCGTTGCTCGTCGACCAGCCGCTGATGCGCAACGTGCTGGCCGACCTGGCGTTGGAGAGCGAGGCCGCCACGGTGCTGGCGATGCGGCTGGCGCACGCGGTCGACACAGGCGAGGACGACCTGTCCCGCCTGGGCGTGGCGCTCGGCAAGTTCTGGGTGTGCAAGCGCACCGCGCCGATGGTGGCCGAGGCACTGGAGTGCCTGGGCGGCAACGGCTACGTCGAGGAGAACGGCCTGGCCCGGCTCTACCGCGAGGCTCCGCTGAACTCGATCTGGGAGGGCTCCGGCAACGTCAACGCGCTCGACGTCGTGCGCGCCCTGACCCGCGAGCCGGCATCCCTGGCGGCGCTGGGCAAGGAGCTGGCCCTCGCGCGGGGCCACGACCGGGTGCTCGACGCGGCGATCGACGACTGCGACGCCGCCGGCGCGCTCGCCGTCGGCCCGGACGCCCCGTGGGGCGCCCGCCGGCTCGTCGAGCGCCTCGCCCTGACCCTGCAGGCCGCGCTGCTGGTGCGGCACTCCCCCGGGCCGGTTGCCGACGCGTTCGTCGCGAGCCGGCTCGGTGGCGACCACGGCGGCACCTTCGGCACGCTCGGCGCCTCGGTCGGGCCGGATGCCGTGTCGCTGCTGCTGGAGCGCGCGCTCAGGGGGTGAGCGCGAGCCGCTCCTTCTCCGCCTCGACGTCGAAGTCGGCCGCGGGCCACTTGGGGTCCATCGCCTCGAGCGCCTCGAGGAGCAGGTTGGTGACCGCGAGCCGGGCGTACCACTTGCGGTCGGCAGGCACGACGTACCAGGGGGCGGCCTCCGTCGAGCACTGGTCCAGTGCCGCCTGGTAGGCCTGCATGTAGTCGGCCCAGTGCGCGCGCTCGTCGATGTCGCCGGGGTTGAACTTCCAGTGCTTGTCCTCGCGGTCGAGCCGCTCGGTGAGGCGTTCCTTCTGCTCGTCGCCCGAGATGTGCAGCATCACCTTGACGATGACCGTGCCGCTGTCGACGACGCCCTGCTCGAAGGTGTTGATCGACGCGTAGCGGCGCTGCCACGTGGCGCGCGGCACGAGGTTGTGCACGCGCACGATCAGCACGTCCTCGTAGTGGCTGCGGTCGAACACGCCGATCTGCCCGGCCCGGGGCAGCGCGTTGCGGATGCGCCAGAGGAACCGGTGCCGCTTCTCCTCGGCGGTGGGCGCCTTGAACGAGGTGATGTGCACGCCCTGGGGGTCGACCGCGCCGACGACGTGGCGCATGATCCCGCCCTTGCCGGAGGTGTCCATGCCCTGGATGACGAGCAGCACCGAGCGCTGCCCGCCCCCCTTGGACTCGGCGAAGAGCCGCTCCTGCAGGTCGCCGAGCCGCGACTGCAGCTCGCCCATGACCTCCTTGCCCTCCTTCTTGTCCCCGCTGAACCCGGGCGTGGAGTGCGGGTCGAGGTCGGCGAGGACGAAGCCCTCGCCGACGCGCAGGGCGTCGCTCCAGGTGACCGGCTCGAAGGCTTCGTCGTTGCGGGCCTTGGCAGCCGCCGCCCGCTTCCGCTTCGCCTTCTCGGCGGCCTTGCCCGAGAGCTTGCGGTCGGGGGTGACCTCGGCCCGGGACGGCGCGCCGGCCTTGCCCCTGCCCTTGCCCTTTCGGGCGCCGGCGCCCCTGCCCTTGCTGCTGCTGTCCTTGGTGCTCTTCGTCGCGGCCTTGGCCTTCGATCCCTTGCCCATCGCCGCATCCTTGCAGACCACCGGTGGTGGCGGGGCGAGGCCGACCGGTGCGCCGTGCGGTCGACCCGGCTGCAACACTCGCTCGCATGCGCGTCCTCCTCGACCCCCGCCGCCCGGCGCACCCCGGCGCACGTGTCACGGCATCCGAGCTCGCCGGGCTCTACGCGTTCCCCCGCGGTCGGCAGTGGCTGCGCACCAACTTCGTTGCGACGCTGGACGGCTCGGGTGTGGGGGCCGACGGCCGCAGCGGCAGCATCAACACGCCGGCCGACAACCGGGTGTTCGCCCTGCAGCGCGACCTCTGCGACGCCGTGCTCGTGGGGTCGGGCACCGCTGCGGCAGAGGGGTACCAGCGCATCACCCCCAACCGCCGGCGCAAGGAGCCGCCGGCGCTCGTCGTCGTCAGCGGGTCGGCCCGGGTGCCGGAGGGCCTCCTGGGGCCGGTGGAGGGGCGTGGAGCGGGGCTGCTGGTGACGTGCGCCGGTGCCGGTACCGTCGGGCTCGCCGCTGCCCGTCGCACGCTGGGTGCGGATGCCGTGATCGTCGCCGGTGACGACTCCGTCGACCTCCCCGCGGCGCTCGACGCCCTGGCCGGGCGTGGGTCGCGGCACGTGCTGTGCGAGGGCGGCCCGACCCTGCTCGCAGCAGCCCTGGCGGCGGGCGTCGTCGACGAGCTGGCGCTGTCCCTCGTGCCGACCCTCGTGGGCGGCGACGGCACGCGGATCACGAGCGGCGCAGCACTGGGCGGGGTGGGCGGCATCCCGCTGGCGCCGCGGCTGCTCGTCGAGGAGGCGGGCACGCTGCTCGGCCTCTGGCGCGTCCTGCACGACTAGGGACCGACGGCGCCTGAGCGTCGTCAGTCCCTGGTCAGCCGGTTCCGGGCGGGCGGGCCGAGTGGCCCGCCCGCCCGGGAATCACTTCACGGTCAGTGTCTGACCCTTGCTGATCGTGCCCTTGACCACCGGCGTCGTCGCCTTCGGAAGGAGCACGTAGGTGCCGGCCTTCCTGCTCGACGCGTCGTAGGTCACCGTGACACTGCCACCGGGCTGCGGCGGAGTCGTGGTGACGGTCCAGTCGAGGTTGGAGGAACCCACGTACGCCACACCGCTGGTGCCGTCCCGGTTCTCGGCACCCTGGCTGAGCCCGGCGCCGGGCGGGGCGGGGCTGACCGTGCCGTTGGCGATCGTCACGTTCTCCGTGGCGCCCAGCTGGATCCAGGTCTGGAACGAGTTGGGGGTGTTCGTGCCGAAGAAGAACACGTTCTCGTAGTCGACGACGAGCCAGGAGGTGTTGCTGGGCGGGTCGTTGAGGACGCCGATCCGCACAGCCCCTCCCGCGGCCGGGTCCAGGTCGGTCCAGAAGGGCGCCACGATGTTGTTCGGTCGGCTTGCCGAGGGGATCGGCTGGGGGGTGGCGCTGATGTCCGTGCCGGTCCCGCCGCCGACGACGACGTAGCCGTTGGAGACGATACCGAGGGCCGTGTACGCCTCGCCGCCGTACTTGAACGACGGCACGGTGAAGTTGGTGATCGTGTCGTCACCCACGTTCGGAATCGGTGCGATCCCGAAGCCGCTGAGCGGAAGGTATCCGCCAACGGGGCTGCCGCCGGGCGTGATCGAGGTGATCTGCGGCGGAAGGGCCGGGGTGAGGGTACCCGACCAGGTGAACCCGTTGCGCCGGGCCGTCGCCGGGGCGCTGACCGCGCTGACGTGGACCTGCTTGCCGGCTTCCAGGCTGAGGTTGACGTCAGCCGGTACGGCGCTGTTGTTGGTCAGCGTCACCGCGCAGTGCGCGGCCTGGTTGCGGGTGAGGGTGGTCGGCGCGCAGGTGTGGGTCATCGGCACCGCGGCGTCGGCGACGTTCGCCGCGACCGGCAGCACGACCTTGGGCACCTTCTTCTCGTCCGGCGTCAGGGTGATCTGGCCGAAGCTCCAGCCGTCGGGCGCCGCTGTGCCGTCGATGGTGATGGCGATGGTGCGGCTCTTGCGCGGCGGCACGGTCACCGACTTCGGAGAGACGCTGATCGTCACGCCGTTGGTGGCCGTGGCACGGATCTTGAACTCCTGCGCCTTGCCCGTGACGTTCTGCAGGGTGCGGTGAGTCGTGAGCGCACCGGGCAGCGGGTTGGCCTGGATGCTCGGGAGGTTGAGGTCGACCCGGTCCTTCGCGTTGCCGATCGACTGCACGAAGCCCTCGGGGGTCTCGCTGATCGTCACTGCTGCGGCGACGGCGGTGTCGACGCGCAGCGCGCCGGCACCTCGGTCGAACGGGTCGGCCGGGGTGACCCCGTCCTCCTTGAGCACGTCCTGCGTCGACGACGTCATCAGGGCCGACTTGATCTGACCGGGCGTCCAGGTCGGGTGCGCCGCCTTGACCAGTGCCGAGGCGCCGGCGAGATGCGGGCTCGACATCGAGGTGCCGGCGATGGCCTGGAAGAGCTCTCCGGGAGGCCCAGCGGCCACATCCGTGGGCGTGGGCGTGTTACCGGCGAGGATCTGCACGCCGGGTGCGGTGATGTCGGGCTTGATGAAGTCGGAGGACGGGCCGCGCGAGCTGAAGCCGGCCATCACGTTGCCGCGCACCTTGGCCTTCTGGCCGGCTGCCCAGGTCGCTGTCACGCCTGAGTGCGCGGAGAGGAAGGCCAGGAAGTCGGTGTTGGGTCCCTCGAGGTGGATGGCAGGCAGGAAGTGGTTGTCGGTCTCGGTGTCGCTGCGGGTGGGGTTGTACAGGATCATCCCGCTCGCGCCGCCCTTGGTTGCGTTGAAGCCCTTCTCGACACGGCCGTTGGTGCCGCGCTGGCAGACGACGACCTTCCCGGTGAGCGAGCCCGGGCCGAACGGAGCGAGGCAGGTCGCGCCGCCGGTGTAGCCGGGCACGTCCACGGCCTGCACGACGGCGACGCCGGTGACCCCGGACGTGAGCGTCGAGCCCACCTTGGAGAAGGTCGCGCCGTCAGCAGCGGTCAGGGTGAGGGTGGACTGGAAGTTGCGGTCCGAGGTGGAGGCGCCGACCGTCGTCACCCAGGGCCCGGCGTGGTCGGTGGTGCCCGCCCCCGGACCTGAGTTGCCGGCCGAGGCGTTGACGCTGATGCCGGCCGCAGTCGCGTCGAGGAAGGCGAGCTCGACGGGGTCGGCGTAAGCGTTCGAACCGCCGCTGATCGAGTAGTTGATGACGTTCACGCCGTCCTTGATCGCCTGCTGGATGGCGGCGATCGAGTCGGACCCGAAGCAGCCCTGCGCCATGCAGATGCGGTAGGCGATGATCGACGCTCCGGGCGCGATGCCGCTGACCGGGCCCCGGTCGACGCCGAACAACGGCGCGTGCGCCACGGGGCCGCCGGCGGCGGTGCTCGCGGTGTGCGTGCCGTGGCCGTCCGAGTCACGAACCGAGCAGGGGCCGGTGCTGGTGGCGCAGTACTCGCCGGGCGCGGCGCCGACGTTGGCGAGGTAGGAGTCCAGGAAGACGTGGGCACCGACCAGCTTGTCGTTGCAGACGAACGGTGCCCCGAGCGCGGGGGTGCTTCCGTCGCCGAAGTCACAGGCGAACGGCCCACCGGCGGGCGTGGGGATGCCGGGGTCGACGAACGACGGGTGCTCGGGCCAGATGCCGGTGTCGAGTACTCCGACGATGACCCCCTGGCCCGCCTTCCGCGGGCCGCCGAGCGCCGGCCACACCTTGGTGGCGCCGACGAACTCGGGGGTGGCGTCGGTCAGCGTGTGCTGGAGGGTGTCGGCCTGCACGGCCACCACGCCCGGAACGGACAGGAGATCCTTGGCCTTGTTCGCCGGCACCCGCACCGCGATGCCGCCGTAGGCCGAGCTGAATGACGTCCCCACCCGGGCGGCGGGCACCTCGCGCTTGATGTCAGTGGCCGCCGCACCGAGGACCCGGTTGGCGTGCCTGGTGTACGCCACCACCGCAGTCTTGTTGTCCTTCAGCGACTTTCCAGTGGCGACGGGGCTCGTCGCGGCCAGACCGGGAACTCCGCCGGCGTACGACGCGACGGAGTCGAGGTCGAGCTTGACCATGACGCTCACCGGTGCCGAGTCCGCGCGCTTCAGCAGCTCCGGGTCGCTCTTCGCCAGCCGCCCGGTCACCGACTTCGCCACCGTGAACTGCGAGACCAGCGTGGGCTGTGGTCCTACCGTGAAGCCCGATGGGTCTGGCCCCGAGGCCGCCGAGGACAGTGGGGCCGTCCCCACCACCAGGGCGACGACCGAGGTTGCGACGGCGGCAAAGCGGGCGGGAGCGGTGGAACGCGACACGGGGCCTCCGGCGGGTCTGGCCCGGACCTTGCCCGGGCACACCTGCGGCGACGAACAGCCGCCAGTGTCGCGCACGCTATACCGGACCCCGTGAGCGAGAAATGGCCCGGTTGAGCCATGGAAACGGCGTCTGCGAACCGCTATAAGCACCTCCTGCGCCGCGCAATGACGTTCATGCAGCCGTCAGGCCACGATCAGGCCGGCGACAGGCGGCGATCACCCGGCGTTCAGGCAGCGGTCAGCCCCCGGCGAAGCTGCCCACGAGGTGCTCCCACCGGTCGGGCTCGGTGTTCCACTCCGTGCAGTGCCGCGCCACCTGCCACGGCGCGAAGGTCACCAGGTCGGGCCGGGCCCGGGCCAGCTCGCGCGAGGGCCCCCAGGGTACGAAGTCGTCGTCGGCGCTGTGGATGAGGAGCACCCCGTGGTGCAGCTCGGCGCTGCGGCGGACCCAGTCGGTGAGGGCCAGGTCGACGCTCTCGTGCACCCCCACGAGCCGGTGGCCCCACCGCCGCCGCATCATCGCCCGGGCCAACGAGCCGACGTGTGGGGGCACCCGGTGCGCCCGCGCGTGGTGGGCCAGCACGTCGCCCCAGTCGATGACCGGGGCATCGAGCACGACGCGCGAGACCAGCGTGGACCAGGGCGAGCGGTCGAGCAGCTGCAGCACGATCGCGCCGCCCATCGACCAGCCCATCAGCAGCACCTCGCCGGCCCCCCGGTCGACGGCGTAGCGCACCGCCGCCTCGACGTCGCGCCACTCGGAGAGCCCGAGGGCATAACGGCCGTCGGGCCCGGCCGGCACTCCCTCGTCGTTGCGGTAGCTCGGCACCAGGCAGGTCCACCCCTGCGCGAGCAGCGGCGGCATCGCGCGGATCGTCTCCTCACGGCGGGCGCCGCGCCCGTGCACCAGCACCGCCCAGCGTGTCCCCGGCCCGTCGGGCGGCGGCACCACCCACGCGGGCATCGGCCCCAGCTCGCCGGCATACGTGACGTGCTCGGTGGGCAGGTCGAGGCTCTCTTCGGGCGGTGCGCCGTGGAAGTAGGGGTTCCACCGCGCGCTGCCGGGAGCGAGGGAGCCGCGGTCGACGCCGAGCAGCTCGCGCTCGACCGTGCCGCGGGCCGGGTCAACCCCCACGACGTCACCCACCCGGGCGTGCCCGAAGCCGTCGTCGATCCAGAGCCCGTACCGCCCGGGCACCACCGTCTCGGGCGTGCTGCCCAGCACCACGGTCGAGGCTCCCGCGGCGTGCACGACGACGTCGTCGGGGCGCTGCCGGTCGGGGGTGAGCACCCGCCGGGCGAACCAGGCGGCCGCGGCGACCGAGCCGGCGCCGGAGGCCACCGCGGTGGTCGCCCCCACCGCGGCGCCCGCCACCGCCGCGCGGCGGACCCGGCTGCGGGCCGGGACCTCGGTCACCCGCCGCCGCCGCTGAGCACCTCGGACAGGTCGTACGAGACCGGCTCGTCGAGCTGGTCGAAGGTGCAGTCGGCGGGCTGCTTGTCGGGGCGCCAGCGCGCGAACTGCGCCGTGTGCCGGAACCGGATGCCCTCCATGTGGTCATAGCGCACCTCGACGACCCGCTCGGGCCGCAGCGGGGTGAACGAGAGGTCCTTGCCAGCGGCCCACCGGCTGCCCGCGGCGTTCTGCGGGGTGCGAGTGCCCTCCTCCTGCCGCGCCCAGGCCCACGGGTGGTCGTCGAAGGTGGTGACCAGCGGTTGCAGCTCGTCGAAGAGCTCCTTGCGCCGCGCCATCGAGAAGGCGCCGATGACCCCCACCGACAGCAGCTGCCCGTCGGCGTCGTGGATGCCGAGCAGCAGCGAGCCGATCAGGTCGTCGCCGCTCTTGTGGGTGCGGTAGCCCGCGACGACGCAGTCGGCGGTGCGCTCGTGCTTGATCTTGGCCATCGTGCGCTTGTCGGGCTCGTAGGTGCCCTCGAGCTGTTTGGCCACCAGCCCGTCGAGGCCGGCGCCCTCGAACTCGGTGAACCACTGGGCCGCGACGGCCCGGTCGGTGGTCGCCGCCGTCACGTGGATGGGCGCGCGGGCGTCGGCCAGGGCCTGCTCGAGGAGGGCGCGCCGCTCACGGAACGGCCGCCCGGTGAGGTCGTCGTCGCCCAGGGCGAGCAGGTCGAATGCCACGAACTGCGCCGGCGTCTCGACCGACAGCTTCTTCACCCGGCTGGCGGCGGGGTGGATGCGCTGGCTGAGCAGCTCGAAGTCGAGGCGGTCCTCGCCCGGGCGCACGACGATGATCTCGCCGTCGACGACGCACCGCTCGGGCAGGTTGGCCAGGGCGGCCTCGACCACCTCGGGGAAGTAGCGGGTCATCGGCTTCTCGTTGCGACTGCCGATCTCGACGAGGTCGCCGGAGCGGAAGACGATCGAGCGGAAGCCGTCCCACTTGGGCTCGAAGCTGACGTCCTGGCCCTCGAGTGCCGCGATGCCCTTGACCGCCTTGGCGAGCATCGGCGGCACGGGCGGCACCACCGGCATCCCCCAGCGCTCGCGCTCGGCGGCGTCGCGCTCGGCCTTGGGCGCCATGTACTCGGCATCGGCCTTGTCGGTGCGCCGCTTGCTCGGCTGCACGCGCGGCGGCTCGCCCGGCATCTTGGGGTAGTCGGGCGGGAAGTTGAGCTCGCCGAGACCACGGTCGTCGACGTCGCGCTGCCACAGCGCCAGGGCGCCCGCGACATCACCGACCTGGTCGTCGATGTCGGCCCAGGCGTCGCCGCGGTCTTCGAGCACGTCGGGCACGGTGAGGATCGTGAAGTCGCCCGGGGCCACGGTGGTCAGCTCGGCCCAGGTGACCGGCATCGACACCGGCGCGCCGGGCAGCGGGCGCGGACTGTAGGCCGAGGCGATGGTGCGGTCGCGACAGGCCTGGTTGAAGTCGACGAAGATGCGCTCTCCGCGCTCCTCCTTCCACCACGAGGTGGTGACCAGGTCGGGCAGCCGGCGCTCGAGCTCGCGGGCGATGCCGATGACGCCGTGCCGCACGTCGAGGAACTCGTGGGTGGGAGCGACCCGGGCGTAGACGTGCACCCCGCGGTTGCCGCTGGTCTTGGCGAACGCGGTGAGCCCGATCTCGGCCATCACCTCGCGCAGCGCGACCGCCGCCTCGACGGCATCGGCGAAGGTGCGCCCGGGCTGCGGGTCGAGGTCGATGCGCAGCTCGTCGGGGTTGTCGTTGTCGGCGGTGCGCACCGGCCACGGGTGGAACGTGACCGTGTTCATCTGCACGGCCCACACCGCGGTCGCGATCTCGTCGACCACGAGCTGCGCGTGCCGCCGACCGCTGGGGTAACGGCAGGAGACGGTGCGCACCCAGTCGGGCAGCCCCTTCGGCGGGTTCTTCTGGTAGAACTCCTCCCCCTCGATGCCGTCGGGGAACCGCTGCAGGGTGACGGGCCGGTCGCCGATGTGGTGCACGAGCGGGTCGCCGACCGCCACGACGTAGGCGGCGAGGTCGCCCTTGGTGATGCCGAGGTCGGGCCACATCAGCCGGTCGGGGCTGCTCAGGCGCACCTGACGTGGGCCGTCGGGCCCCTCGACCTCCAGCACCTGCGCGTCCGCCATGCGGCGAGCCTAACGACGTGCGCCGACGCCCGGCCTCCGAGGGAATGCCGACCGCCGATCTTTCGGGGATCTTTCGCCGTGTCGAGGCCGGGAACTCTGCGGCGCTCACCGCTGTTGGGCTGGACATGACGATGAAGCCGACCGATCGTTCCTACGCTGTCGACCGCACCGAGGAGGAGTGGAAGGCGACGCTGTCGCCCGCCGAGTACCAGGTGCTGCGCCAGGCGGGCACCGAGCGCCCATACGCGGGCGAGTACACCGACGCCAAGACCGTGGGCACCTACGCCTGTCGTGCCTGCGGTGCCGAGCTGTTCACGTCCGAGACCAAGTTCGACAGCCACTGCGGGTGGCCGTCGTTCTTCTCGCCGCTCGCCGGCGAGTCGGTCGAGCTGCTCGAGGACCGCTCGCTGCCCGGCCGCCCCCGCACCGAGGTCCGCTGTGCCACCTGCGGCAGCCACCTCGGGCACGTCTTCGAGGGTGAGGGCTACGACACCCCCACCGACCAGCGCTTCTGCATCAACTCGATCAGCCTGACGCTGCACCCCGCGGACGGCGCCCCGACCGCCTGAGGTCAGGGTCGCCATCCGGGGTCGCGGCCGATGAAGGCCACGAGCTGGTCCTGCGGGCGTGCGTCGGCCGGCACCGGCACCCTCGGGCCGTACTGACCCGAGGTGCGCAGCAGCTCGTCGATGGGCTGCATGCCCTCGAACAGCTCGGCGCTCAGGGCCGGGTCCAGCACGTCGTCCTGCCCGGCGGCGCGGGCGAGGTCCCAGGTGTGCATGAAGACGTCGGTCGTGTAGAACCGGTCGACCGCCTGGTCCAGCGGCAGGTTTCCGGTGTGCGGGTTCGCGAACTCGCGCCCCGCGGTGCCGGGGTCGTCGAGCAGCGCCTGCACGGCATCCGCGTGCGCCTGCCAGGCCCCCACCGGGTCGTCGGCCACCGCCGGGCCCTCGGGCAGCCGGATGCCGCTGCCCGAGGCGAGGAACGGCGGAAACCACTCCACGAGGTGCCCGACGACGTCGCGAGAGACCCACTGGGCCACCGGGGTCGGTGCGTCCCAGTCGGTCGTGGCCCGCACCGCCTCGGTGAACCCGCCGGCGATGGCCCGGTGCCGCTCGGGCGGGTCGGTGGGGATGCCGGTCACAGCTCGCCGGCCTCGAGCAGCCGGTCGAGCGCCCCGTAGCCCTCGTCGACACCGGTCTCCATGCCACTGGCGAGCCACTGGTCACGGGCCTCGAAGGAGTCGCACAGGCTGGTGGCGTGCAGCCGGGTGCGGCCGTCGCCGAGGTCCTCGAAGGTGAGCGTCTCGAGGGCCACGCTCTCGGGCATGCCCTCCCAGGTGAAGGTCTGCACGATGCGCTCGGCGCTCACGGTGTGGAAGCAGCCGCGGAAACCGGCGAAGACGTCGCCATCACGCGAGGCGGTGTAGCGCCAGGACCCCCCGTCGCGGGCGTCCCAGTAGTCGATGTCGGCGACGATGTCGGTCGGGCCGACCCAGCGGGAGAACAGCTCGGGGTCGGTGTGCGCCCGGAGCAGCTGCGCCGGGGTGGCCGCGAAGTCGCGGTAGATGTGGATCATCGGGACCTTCTCGTCGGCCTCGATGCGGGACTGCGTGCGCGTGGTGGTCATGATGCCTGTCCTTCCGTGGGCTGGTCGTGCTGGTCGGTGTGGTGCTGGTCGTGCTGCTCGTGCCGCGGCAGGGGGTCGCCGTGCTCGTCGAGCCCGGCGAGCACCGCGTCGAGGCGGGCGAAGCGCTCCTCGGCGCGACCCTGGTACCGCTCGATCCACTTGGTCATGAGGTCGAACACCTCCGCCTCCAGGTGCACCGGGCGGCGCTGCGCCTCCCGGCTGCGGCTGACCAGGCCGGCATCCTCGAGCACCTTGAGGTGCTTGGACACGGCCTGCAGGGACACGTCGTAGGGCTCGGCGATCGCGTTGACCGTGGCGTCACCGGCCGACAGCCGCGCGACGATGTCGCGGCGGGTCGGGTCGGCGAGTGCCGCGAACACCTTCGACAGCTGGTCGCTCATGGCCTGCTCCTTGATCAACCGGATGGTTGACAACCAAGCTAGGACAGGTCGCCGACGTTGTCAACCCCCAGGTTGAACACGGCACCCCACCGTGGTCCAGCTGCGACCCGGCGTGGGCTACCGCCCGGTAGGTGCGCCGATCGCCTCACCTACCAGGCGGTAGCCGAGGGGATGTCGCGTCGCGGCTCCCCGGCATCCCGACCCGGCGGGGGCTATCGCCTCGTAAGTGCACCGATCGCATGACCTACCAGGCGGTAGCCGACGCGACGTGCCGCCGCCCGTGGGCCCAGGCACCGGGGGGACCGCCGGCGCAACCAGGTCCGCTGTCACGACGGGGTGAGCACCCCCCGCAGGGCCGCCCAGGTGGTGCGGGTGTCCTCGTCGTCGACGTGCGGCGCGCGAAGGTCGCGCACGCTCGCCTCGACGTCGGCGAGGTCCCACCGCAGCCGGTAGGCCTCGAGCAGCCGTGGGTCGAGCCCCGTACCGGTGTCCGCGGCATACCGCTCACGGATGCCGGGGTCCTCCCCCACGAGCATCCACAGGTCGCGCTCGGGTGGGGCGAGCAGGCAGGTGTCCCAGTCGACGAGGACCACCCCGGCGTCGGTGACGATGGTGTTGCCTCGGTGCGGCTCGCCGTGGGTGAGCACCGACCGACCGGCGTCCGCGTCGGCAACGAGCTCGGCGTAGCGGTCGAGCAGGGCGCCCAGCCGGTCGCGGCGGTCGACGAGGAGCCGCCGGGCACCAGGACCGAACGGCCCTGTCTCCCAACGGTCCCCAGGATCGTCGAGGAGACTGCGCAGGCTGATGACGAGCGCATCGCCGAGGTCATCGGTGCCGGCGGCGTCCCGGCATCCGGTCGTGGTGTGCAGCGCGACGAGGCGCTCGAGCACGGCGTCGCGGTGGGCGGGATCGGCATAGGGGCCCCAGCCGAACGTGCGCCCCGCCACGTGCGGGTACACCGACAGCGCGTAGGCGTCACCGACAAGGAGCACCACCTGCCCGTCATCAGTGCGACGCGGCGCCACGACCCAGTCGAGCCCGTTCCCGTACAGGGCTGCCGCCGCGGCGAGGGCGGCCCGGAGCCGGGCGAGCGGCGCGGTCAGTGGCTCGTCGGTGCCGACCAGCCGGGTCCGCAGGTCGTCGGCGGTGGCGAACCACCGGCATCCGTCACCGGTGGCGACCAGCCAGTGGTGGCTGCCGAAGCCGACCGGTGCGTGCTCGACCGACCTGACCTCGAGGCCCCAGCCGCGCCCGAGCGCGTCGCGCACCTCGTCGTCGGCAAGGTCGGGCGGCGGGGTGAACACCCGACGAACCTACCGAGACCGGCCCCTCACCCGGTGAGTGGGGAAGTGGTCGTCAGGACGACCACTTCCGCACTCACGGCGAGGACAGTGTCAGCGCTGGCGGTGCACCAGGGTGCGCACGGGCACGCGGGGGCCGGTGTAGAACGGCACCTCCTCGCGCACGTGCATCCGGGCCCTGGACGCCCGCAGCTCGCGCATCAGGTCGACGATGCGGTGCAGCTCGTCGGCCTCGAACGCCAGGATCCACTCGTAGTCGTTGAGCGCGAACGAGGCGATGGTGTTGGCCCGCACGTCGGGGTAGTCGCGCGCCATCTTCCCGTGCTCGACGAGCATGTCGCGGCGCTCCTGGTCGTCGATGAGGTACCAGTCGTAGGACCTCACGAAGGGATAGACACACACGTAGCCGCGCGGCTCCTCGTCGCCCATGAACGCCGGGATGTGGCTCTTGTTGAACTCTGCCGGGCGGTGCAGCGCCGCCACCGACCACACCGGGTCGAGGTGCTGGCCGTAGTCGGTGCGCAGCAGCGCGTGGTAGGCCTCCTGCAGCGCCTCGATGGTCTCGGCGTGCCACCAGACCATCACGTCGGCGTCGGCACGCAGCCCGGCGACGTCGTAGGTGCCGCGCACCACGACGTCACGCTCGGCGAGGTCGGTGAACAGCTCCTCGACCTCGGTGGCCAGGGCGTCGCGGTCCTCGCCGCCGAGCGGCTCGGCCACGGCGAACACCGACCACATCGCGTAGCGGATCGTGTCGTTGACCTCGCGGATCTTCGCGGCGCCGGGCTTGGCGGGGGCGGTGCGGGTGGGCTCGCTCATGCGGGGGAATCTCCTGTGCGGGGTGCGATGGTGCGAAGGTGCTGGACGGTGGCGGCGGCGGCGCGGGTGGCCGAGGCGATGACGGCGGGGATGCCGACGCCGTCGTACACCGCGCCCGCCACCTCGACGCCCGGAAGGCGGGCGACGTCAGCGCGGATGGCGGCGACCCGGTCGACGTGCCCGACGGCGTACTGCGGCAGGCCGCCTCCCCAGCGCTGCACGTGCGCGTCGACCACCGCGGGCAGCGGGCGGCCGAGGGCCTCGCCGAGCTCGGCGAGCGCCACCGAGACCAGGTCGGCGTCGTCGCGCTGCAGGTCGGCCTCCTCGCGGGCCCGGCCGAAGGACGCGCGCAGGTGAACGACGTCGCGGGACAGCGCGTCGGTCCAGGCCCACTTGCGGAAGCTGAAGGTGCTCGCCTTGATGGTGCGGCCCTCGACGGGAGGCACGAGGAAGCCGGAGCCGGTCAGGTCGTCGGTGCCGGCCCGCTGTACGGCGAGGGTGACGACCGCACTCGATGCCGTCTCGATGCCGCCCAGCGTCTCGGCGGCGGCGCTCGCGTGCGGCGCGAGCAGCCGGGCCGTCGGCGCCGGCGGCAGGCAGACGAGCACGGCATCCGCCTCGACGACCTCGGGCGCCGCGGCCGAGCCGAGCACCAGCCGCCAGCCGGTGGGCGTGCGCTGCAGCTCGCGGACGACCGCGCCGGTGCGCAGCGTGGCGCCGCGCCGGGTGACGTCGTCGGCGACGAGCTCGGGCAGCCGTCCGACCCCGCCGGACACGCCGATGAAGGGCGGCCGGGGCGCCGTGGATGCACCGGCTCCCGGCCCGGGTGCCGGGCGTGCCGCCGGCGCGGCCACGAGGCTCTCGCCGTGGGTCGCGCGCGCCCACAGCACCGGCATCGTGGCCTGCATCGACAGCCGACGCGCATGGCCGGCGTAGACCCCGCCGAGCAGCGGCTCGACGAGCCGGTCGACGACGGCCTGGCCGAGCCGGGTCGCGACGTAGTCGCCGACCGAGACGTCCTCGCGCAGCGCGCCGCCCGGCCACGGCCGTTCGTCGGCAAGCCGCGCCACCTCGTCGTCGGTGAGGATGCCGCGGGCCGACTCCGGGTCGCTCGGCACCCCCATCATCGTGGCGCGCGGCAGTGGACGTAGCGCCCCCCGGCTCCACACCGACGCAGCGGTGGTCGCCGGCGTCACCAGCTCGGCATCCGCGCCGATCCGGGCGACCAGGTCGACGGCCTCGGGGCGCATCGCCAGCACCGACTCGGCACCGACGTCGACCAGGTGCCCGCCGACCCGTTCGCGGCGCAACTTGCCGCCGAGCCGGTCGCTGCCCTCGAGCACCGTCACCCGTGCCGACGGCAGCTCCTCGAGCACGGCCAGGGCGGCGGAGAGGCCGGCGATGCCGCCCCCCACGATGACGACACGGGACCGGGTGGGCATGGCCGGCACAGACATGTCGGCAAGCCTCTCACGCGCGGCCCGAACCCTCGACGCCCCACCCGGGCATGCGGGCGGGTCCCGGTGGGCGACGCCGGGCCCCGGCCCGACGGTGCCGGTCAGCTGCTGACCGGAAGCCGGTGGCCCGCGCGCCACCGCAACGAAGCTGCCGCGCACTCGTGACCGGAACGAGACCCGTCATCGGGAACCGACCAGCGACGCTGGGCGCCTCAGCGCCAGCATCCACGACGAAGGAGTCCACCATGCGCGTCCCGGTCCGCCCCAGGTCCCGGCTCACCTCCGCGGCAGCCGCCCTCGCGATCGGGATCGGGCTCGTGGCCCTGTCCGGGTGCGGTGGCGGTGGCGCGGACTCATCGGCGGCCCCGACGGTCGCCGGCGCGGGGCGGGCCGACAGCTCTGGCAGCGCCGGCAGCTCGGCGAAGCGGGAGGCAGCCGCTGTCGCCGGCGCCCCCGACTCGGCCGCCAAGCCCGCCGATGCCACCGTCACGGCCGTGGCCTACGACCGCAAGCTGGCCCGCCGCGCAGACATCTCGATCACCGTCGCCGACGTCGACGCAGCCGCGGCCAAGGTGCGGGGCATCGCGGCATCCGCCCAGGGGCTGGTGACCGCCGAGGCGATCTCGAGCGAGCCCGACGTCTCGGGTAGCGGTGGCTTCAGCACCATCACCATCTCGGTGCCCACCGCCGAGCTCGACGCCACCCTCGACCAGCTGGCCAAGCTCGGCACGGTGCAGTCCCGGAACACGAGCACCGACGACGTCACCGCGCAGTACGTCGACACCGAGTCGCGGGTCAAGACGATGCAGGCGAGCGTCGACCGGGTGCGGGCGCTGATGAGCCAGGCCACCAAGCTCGGCGACGTGGTCGCGCTCGAGGCCGAGCTGTCCCGCCGTCAGGCCGACCTCGAGGCCACGCAGAGCCAGCTGGCCGCTCTCAAGGACTCGGTGGCCCTGTCGCCGGTGGAGGTGCGGTTGAGCACCGACGCACAGGTGCTGGCGCAGGCCGACGACAGCACCGGGTTCCTCGCCGGGCTCAAGGCCGGCTGGAGCGCCTTCACCGGCTCGGTGACGGTGCTGCTCACGGCGCTGGGGGCGGTGCTCCCGTTCGCCGTGGTGGCCGCCCTGGTGCTGGTCCCGCTGCTGGTGTGGCTGCGCCGCCGCACCCCGCGCAGGCCCGCAGCCGCCCCAGCCGTGGTGCCCGCGCCGCCGGCCGCCTGAACACCCCGTGGGCCTCAGTCAGAGGCGGTGACCCAGTCGAGGAGGAGCCGGAGGAACGCCTCCGGCTCCTCCATCGACGGCAGGTGGGCCGCGTCGGGGCGGTCGACTCGCCGCACGTCTCGCAGGCCGCTCTCGAGGGCAGCGGCGGCCAGGTGCACGATGTCGAGGTCGTGGCCGCCGACGACGAGCAGAACCTGCGGACCGACCTCCCCGAGCCGCTCGACGGCCGGTGGTTCGAGCTCGGCCTCGTCGAGGTCGAGCTCGAGGGAGGCCCAGGCCGCGTCGATCTCGAAGGCACGGCGCTGCATCACCCGCACGGCCGAGACCACCGCGGGGTCGACATCGGCGAGCGTGCGCCCCTCCCCCACGACCCAGGCCGCGATGTCCGCCTCGACGGCGGCGTCGAGGTCGCCCCGCGCCAGCGCGCCGTTCTCCGCGGCCGCGAAGGCGGCGAAGGCCGCGGTGCGCTCGCTGAACAGGCTGCCACCGGGAGGGGCGAGCAGCAGCGAGCGCACGGCATCCGGGCGGGCGAGGGCGGCCTCGACCGCCACCCCGGCACCGAACGAGGACGACACGAGGTGGCACCCCGTGACGCCGAGGTGGTCGAGGGTGTCGAGCACGTCGGCCACCGGGTCCAGCACACCGCTGGACGGCGGCTGGTCCGACGCGCCGAAGCCGCGCAGGTCGAGGCGCAGGGCATCGCGCACCGCGCAGAGCCCACCCCACAGCGGGTCCCACATCCGGCGGTCGGCGACCCCGGCGTGCAGGAGGACGACGGGGACGCCGGATGGTGGCCCGGCGCGGTCGTAGGCGATGCCGGACGGTGTCATGGACGTGAGCACTGGCCTCCTGGTCGACGGGGTGCGGGGTACGGGGTGCGGGGTGCGGGGTGCGCCGGCCAGTCAACGCCCGCGCCGCCGTCCGTGCAAGCGCTTATCGGAAGGCACCGGGTGATGCATGGTGCGCGCTGCGGACCGCCCTGTGCATCACCGCTCGCCGCGTGCCCACCATCAGGTGATGCACGGTGCGCTCCAGACCGCCCTGTGCATCACCTCAGGGGCTCGGCCGCTCCACCTCGTGCACCCACTCGCCCTCGCCGTCGGCGAGCACCGCGGTCGGCAGCAGGCCGAGCGCGGCAGCCACCCGCTGGGAGGCGACGTGGTCGGGACGCACGTGGGCGACGACCCGGCGCACGCCCAGCGCGAGGAGGTGGTCGCGCACGAGCCGGGCGGCCTGCCGGGCGATCCCCCGGCCCTGCCACTCGGCACCGACGACCCAGGCGAGCTCGGCCACGGCGTCCTGCGGGCCGAGCGTGGCCTGCACGTAGCCGACCGCCGGCCCGGCGGCGCCGAGCCGCACCACCCAGGTGTGCCAGACCTCGTCGGCCCGGCCCGAGCCGGCGACCTGGCGGGCATACCTGCGCTCGAGCTCCTCGCGGCTGGGAGGCGAGCCGCCCGTGAAGGTGTACAGCCCGGCATCCGAGAGCACGTCGACCAGCTCGCCGGCGTGGTCGACGCGCAGCGGCTCGAGCACCAGCCGGCCGTCGCCCAGCGGCGGGGTCGTCACCGGGCGGAGGCCTCGTGCACCAGGTCGACGACGCGGGTGAGCACGTCGGGGTCGGTGTCGGGGAGGACCCCGTGGCCGAGGTTGAACAGGTGCCCGGGCGCCGCCCGGCCCTCCTCGATGATCGCCCGCACGCGCCGCTCCAGCGGCTCCCACGGCGCGAAGAGCAGCGCCGGGTCGAGATTGCCCTGCACGGCGTAGCGGCCGCCCAGGCGGGCGAGCGCGTCGGTGAGCGAGACGCGGTAGTCGACACCGACGACGTCGGCGCCGGCCTCCCCCATCAGCGCGAGCAGCTCGCCGGTACCGACGCCGAAGTGGATGCGCGGCACGTCGAGGTCGGCGACCGCGGCGAGCGCGGTGGCCGAGTGCGGCTGCACGGATGCCGTGTAGTCGGCCCGGCTGAGCACGCCGGCCCACGAGTCGAACAGCTGCACCACGGAGGCGCCGGCCTGCGCCTGTACGCGCAGGAACGCACCGGAGATCTGCGCGAGCTGGGCGCACAGGTCGTGCCACAGCTGCGGGTCGCCCTGCATCAGCGCCTTGGTGTGCTCGTGGTTCTTCGACGGGCCGCCCTCGACGAGGTAGGACGCGAGGGTGAAGGGCGCTCCGGCGAAGCCGATGAGCGGGGTGGCCCCGAGCTCGGCGGTGAGCAGGCGAACCGACTCGGTGATGTCGGGGACGTCGTCGGGAGTGAGGTCACGCAGCTGCGCGAGGTCGGCGCGGCTGCGGATCGGGCGGGCGACGACCGGCCCGACGCCGGCCACGATGTCGAGGTCGACCCCGATGGCCGACAGCGGCACCACGATGTCGGAGAAGAAGATCGCCGCGTCGACTCCGTGGCGGCGCACCGGCTGCAGGGTGATCTCGGTGACGAGGTCGGGCCGCCGGCACGACTCGAGCATGCCGACGCCCTCGCGCACCCTGCGGTACTCGGGCAGCGAGCGGCCGGCCTGGCGCATGAACCACACCGGCGTGTGCGGCACGGGCTGCTGCCGCGCCGCGCGCACGAGGGCCGAGCCGGCGGTGGCGGCGCGCGCGGCATCCCCGGGGCTGGTCGGGGGTGTGCTGGGAGTGGCGGCGTCCGTGGCGTCAGGGGTGGTCACGAGGCGACATCCTCCCACCCCCGGTGGAGCCCACCCACTCGGCGTCTACAGCGCCGTGAGGGCTGCTCCGCCGACGGCGAGCGCCACACCGAGCTGCTGCACCCGCTTGAGCCGCTCGTCGAGCAGCACGCGGGCCCAGACGATCGTGACGACCGGGTAGAGCGAGCCGAGCACCGAGGCGATGCTCACCTGGCCCCGGGACGACGCGAACGCGAACAGGCCGTTGGCGACGAGGTCACCGCAGCCGATGGCGAGCAGGGCGGGCGTCTCGCGGGCGGTGACGCCGCCGGCGGTGCGGAACACCAGCCCGACGACGACCAGGATGGTCACCGACGTCAGCCGCATGCCCCACAGGGTGAGCAGGGTCGACTCCCTCGCGCCACGGTCGAGGCAGAACAGGGCCAGCCCGAAGCCGAGTGCGGCGCAGCCGGCCAGGATGACCGGCCGCGGGGAGACGTCTCCGCTCAGCTCGGGCCCGGACGCCAGGGTCACACCGAGGACCGCGACGAGCATGCCGACCCACGCCCACGGCGAGGGGGTGTCGCCGGTCGCCACCCCGAGCACGACCGGGACGACCACGCCGAGCGCGGCGATCGGCGCGACCACGCCCATCGTGCCGGCGGACAGGGCCGAGTAGAAGCAGACCAGCCCGGCCATGCCGGTCAGGCCGGCGGCCACCGCCCACGGCGGCCAGCCCGACCAGGTGACGGCATCCCACCGCACCGCGACCACGACCGAGATCACGAGCAGCGCCAGCCCCTGGGTCCACGCCACGACCGCCACGGCGGGATGCCGTCGAGAGGCCACCCCCGCGAAGAAGTCGGAGGTGCCCCAGGCCAGGGAGGAGGCCAGGGCCAGCACGCTCAGCACCGACGCAGCCTAGCCACGCCGGGCCACGCCGAGCTCACGTCTCGGCGTGGCCCCGTGCCGGGAGGGCCGCCACCGCCTACATTGACGGGGTGTCCAGCCGCACCGTGACAGGTCGCGAGTCACCCGAGTTCACCCGGGCCCTCGAGGACCTCCATCGCGCCCGCCTGCGCCCCGAGATCCGTCTCACCGAGGTGCCTGCCCCCCAGCGCATCGCGCCGTACGCCGTCGCGCTCACCGCCGACGTCGTCGACCCCCGCGACACCGACGACGACCTCGCCTCGGGCCGCTTCGTCCTGCTGCACGACCCCAGCGCCCCCGAGCCGTGGGGCGGCGAGTGGCGGGCCGTGACCTTCGCCCGTGCCGAGCTCGAGCCCGAGCTGGCCACCGACCCGCTGCTCGGTGAGGTGGGGTGGAGCTGGCTGGTCGACGCCCTGGCGGGCCGCGGCGTCGGCTACCTGGCCGAGGCCGGCACGGTCACCCGCGTCGTGTCGCAGAGCTTCGCCGGGCTGGCCGACCGCCCGGCCAGCGTCGAGATGGAGGTGCGCGCCTCGTGGACCCCCCTCGGCCCCGAGGTGGGTGACCACCTCCTCGCCTGGTCCGACCTGCTCTGCACCATCGCCGGGCTCCCTCCGCTGCCCGAGGGCGTGGTCGCCCTTCCCGGACCTCGGCGCTGAATGGGCTCCGAGACAACGGTTCCCACCACCGAGGGCGCCCCGAAGCCACTGGTGGTGCCACTCAACGAACCTGCTGACGGGGTCCCTGTCGTCGTCGAGACCGAGCGCGGGTTGGCCCGGGCGGCCGCTGCCGTGGCCGCCGGTGAGGGGCCGGTGGCCATCGACGCCGAGCGGGCCTCGGGCTACCGCTACGGGCAGCGCGCCTACCTCGTGCAGGTGCGTCGTGAGGGCGCGGGCACCTGGCTGATCGACCCGGTCGGCTGCCCCGACCTGAGCCCCCTCGACGAGGCGATCGGTGCAGCCGAGTGGATCCTGCACGCGGCCACCCAGGACCTCGCGTGCCTCGCCGAGGTCGGCCTGCGGCCGCGCCAGCTGTTCGACACCGAGCTCGCGGGCCGCATCCTGGGGCTGCCGCGGGTCGGTCTCGCCGCGGTCGTCGAGCACTACCTCGGGCTCAGCCTGGCGAAGGAGCACTCCGCGGTCGACTGGTCGACCCGGCCGCTGCCCGAGCCGTGGCTGCGGTACGCCGCGCTCGACGTCGAGGTGCTCAGCGAGCTGCGCAACCTGATGGGCGTCGACCTCGCCGCCCAGGGCAAGTCGGAGTGGGCGCGCCAGGAGTTCACCTCGCTGCTCACCTGGGCCCCCACCGAGCGGGTCGACCCGTGGCGGCGCACCTCGGGCATGAACACCCTGCGCTCGCGCCGGTCGGTCGCCATCGTCCGCGAGCTCTGGTACGCCCGTGACGACATCGCCCGCGACCGCGACACCTCGATCGGCCGGGTGCTGCCCGATGCCGCACTCGTCGAGATCGCCAAGGCGGTGCCGAGCACGCCCGCCGACCTGCCCCGCGGGCACCGGGCCATCGCCCGCTACGGACGCCAGTGGGTCGAGGCGGTGCGCCGGGCGCTCGATATCCCCGAGGACGACCTGCCGCCGCGCACCCTGCCGTCCGACGGGCCGCCGCCCCCGCGGGTGTGGGCCGAGAAGAACCCGTTGGCTGCCGACCGGCTGGGCGCCACCCGGGGCGCACTCACCGCGTTCGCGCAGGAGCACGTCATCCCGGTCGAGAACGTCTGCTCCCCCGACCCCCTGCGCCGGGTCGTGTGGCAGCCGCCCACCGACCACGACGAGGCGGCCTTCACCCGGGCGCTGCTCGACCAGGGCTGCCGGCCCTGGCAGGCCGAGGTCGTGGCCCCGATGCTCGAGGCGGCGTTCGAGCAGTTCCCCGCCCCCGAGTAGCTCTCCCGCCCGAGTAATTCCCCCGGCCGGCGCGCGCAGGGTCGGGCAGACTGACGCGGTGCTCCTGACCATCTCGACGACCCACCAGCCGGCGACCGACCTGGGGTACCTGCTGCACAAGCACCCCGACCGGGTGCAGCCGTTCCAGCAGTCCTTCGGCGTCGCGACCGTCTTCTACCCGGAGGCGACCGCGGAGCGCTGCACCGTCGCGCTGCTGCTCGAGGTCGACCCGGTGCGGCTGGCCCGCTCACGGGCCAGGGGCCTGCCCGACTTCAGCCTGGGCCAGTACGTCAACGACCGGTCGTACGCGGCATCCTCGCTGCTCGCGGTGGCGCTGGCAGACGTGTTCAGCACCGCGCGCAGCGGACGCTGCGCCTCTCGCCAGGACCTCGCGGAGTCGGCGATCCCGCTCGAGGTCACCGTGCCGGTTCTGCCCTGCCGTGGTGGGGCGGCGGTCGCGCACCGGCTGTTCGAGCCGCTGGGCTGGACCGTCGTCGCGGAGCCGATCGCCCTCGACGAGGCCTTCCCCGACTGGGGCGACTCGCGGTACGTGCGGCTGACGCTGCGTGGCACCCGGCGCCTGGCCGACGCCTTGAGCCAGCTGCACGTGCTGATCCCGGTGCTCGACGAGTCCAAGCACTACTGGCAGGGCCCGGAGGAGGTCGAGAAGCTGCTGCGCTCGGGTGAGGGCTGGCTCGCGAGCCACCCCGAGCACGAGCTCATCGCCCGGCGCTACCTGGGTCGCAGCGGCCTCGCGGGGGTCGCGCTGGCCCGCCTGGCCGAGCTGGGCGACGACCTCGAGACCTCGGTCGAGCCCGCCGCGGACGAGGACGCGCGGCTGCCCCGCGACGAGCGGGTGCCACTCAACCATCAGCGGCACGAGGCCGTGCACGGCGTGCTGCTGGAGCTCGGCGCGTCCTCGGTCATCGACCTGGGGTGCGGCTCCGGCCAGTTCCTCGAGCGCCTGCTGCAGACCCCCGGCCTGCGCCGGGTCGCGGGCAGCGACGTCTCGACCCGTTCGCTGCAGCAGGCCGCGCGCCGGTTGCACCTTGACCGGCTGAGCGAGCGGCAGGGCGAGCGCATCGAGCTGTTCCAGGGGGCGCTGACCTACGAGGACGACCGGTACGCCGGGTACGACGCCGCCGTGCTGATGGAGGTCGTCGAGCACGTCGACCCCTCGCGGGTGGCCGCGCTGGAACGGGTGGTGTTCGGGGCGGCCCGCCCGCGCGCCGTCGTGGTGACCACGCCGAACCGCGAGTACAACGTGCACTACGCCGGCCTGTCGGGCCCCCGCCACCCCGACCACCGGTTCGAGTGGGACCGGGCCGAGTTCGCCGCCTGGAGCTCGCGCGTGGCGGCCACCTACGGGTACGCGGTCGAGCAGCGCGGCATCGGCGATGCGGACGAGGTCACCGGCTCCCCCACGCAGCTGGCGGTGTTCACCCGTGCTGCCTGACGACGACGGCCGGCTCCGGTTGAGGCTCCCCGCGCGGGGGCTCGTGGTGCTCGTCGGCGTCTCCGGAAGTGGGAAGTCCACCTTCGCGCGCGAGCACTTCGCACCCACCGAGGTCATCTCGAGCGACTTCTGCCGCGGCCTGGTCGCCGACGACGAGAACGACCAGTCGGCCACGCCCGACGCCTTCGACGTGCTGCACTACCTGGTCGGCACCCGGTTGCGTCGTGGCCGGCTGACCGTCGTGGACGCCACCAACGTCCAGCCGAAGGCCCGCGCCTCGCTGGTGGCCCTGGCCCGCAGCCATGACGCGCTCGTCGACGCCGTCGTGCTCGACGTGCCCGAGTCGGTGGCGGTCGAGCGCAACGCGGCCCGCGCCGACCGCGACTTCGGCAGCCACGTGGTCCGGCGCCAGCACCGTGACCTGAAGCGGTCGCTGGGGCGGCTGCGCAAGGAGGGCTTCCGGCGCGTGCACGTGTTGACGGATGCCGAGGAGCTGGCCTCCGTCGAGATCGTGCGGGAACGACCGTGGAACGACCGCACCGAGCTGCGCGGTCCCTTCGACCTCATCGGTGACGTGCACGGCTGCGCCGCGGAGCTGCGCACCCTGATCACCCGGCTGGGCTGGCAGGTCAGGTACGACGACGGGGTGGCCGTCGGCGCGACGCACCCCGAGGGCCGCACTGCCGTGTTCGTCGGCGACCTGGTCGACCGGGGGCCCGACACCCCGGGGGTCCTGCGCCTCGTGATGGGCATGGTGGCCGACGGCACCGCCCTGTGCGTCTGCGGCAACCACGAGGCGAAGCTGGTGCGCGCGCTGCGCGGGTCGGCGGTCACCGTGTCGCACGGCCTGGCCGAGTCACTGGCCCAGCTGGCCCACGAGTCCGACGACTTCCGGGCCCGGGCGCTGTCCTTCATGGACGGGCTCGTCGCGCACTACGTGCTCGACGACGGCCGCCTGGTCGTGGCGCACGCCGGGCTGAAGGAGGCCTACCACGGCCGCACCTCCGGCCGGGTGCGCGCCTTCGCCCTCTACGGCGACACCACCGGAGAGACCGACGAGTTCGGGCTGCCGGTGCGTTACCCGTGGGCGGAGGACTACCGGGGTGACGCGACCGTGGTCTACGGGCACACCCCGGTGCCCACGGCGCAGTGGGTGAACAACACGATCTGCCTGGACACCGGTGTGGTGTTCGGCGGATCGCTCACCGCACTGCGCTACCCGGAACGCGACATCGTCTCGGTGCCCGCGGAGCAGCAGTGGTATGAGCCGGTGCGGCCGCTCGCGCCCGCGACGGCCGACCGGGAGGCGTCGGTGCTGCGGATCGAGGACGTCACCGGCACCCGGTGGCTCGACAGCGCTCACGCCGGCCGGGTGAAGGTGCCCGAGGAGAACGCGGCGGCAGCGCTCGAGCTGATGAGCCGTTTCGCCGTCGACCCGCGCTGGCTGGTCTACCTGCCGCCGACCATGTCGCCCGCGACGGCGTCGACCCGCGAGGGCTATCTCGAGCACCCCGAGCAGGCGTTCGAGGAGTACGCGAAGTGGGGTGTCACCCGGGTCGTGTGCGAGGAGAAGCACATGGGCTCACGTGCGATCGCGGTGCTCACCCGGGATGCCGGGGTGGCCGAGCGCCGCTTCGGGGTGGCCGACGGGAGCACGGGGGTGGTCTACACCCGCACCGGTCGCCCCTTCTTCAGCGACACAGGCGCTCTCGTGGACCGGCTCCGGCCCGCCGTGGAACCACTCCTCGACTCCCTCGACACCGACTGGGTCGCGCTCGACTGCGAGCTGCTGCCGTGGTCGGCCAAGGCCCTGGAGCTGATCAGGTCGCAGTACGCGTCGGTCGGTGCCGCTGCCCGGCACGTGCTGCCCGAGGCGCTGTCGGTGCTGGAGGCGGCATCCGGGCGCGGGCTCGACGTCGCGGACCTGACCCGGCGCACCGCTGCGCGGCGGGACAACGCCGCCGCGTTCCGCGACGCCTACGCGGTGTACTGCCACCCGACCCAGGGTCTCGACGGCGTGACGCTGGCGCCGTTCCAGGTGCTGGCCGTCGAAGGTCGCGCCCCGGCCATCACCGAGTCGCACGCCTGGCACCTCGACGAGCTGGCCCGCCTCGAGAGCGAGCTGGTCACGCCCACCCGGCACCGGTTCGTCGACCTCGCCTCGGCCACCGAGCGCGACGACGCCACCGCGTGGTGGTCCGAGCTCACGACCGCCGGCGGGGAGGGCATGGTCGTCAAGCCCGCGCTGGTGCCGCCCGGTCGGGTGCAACCGGGTCTGAAGGTGCGCGGCCCCGAGTACCTGCGCATCGTCTACGGCCCCGACTACCCTGACTCGCTCGACCTGCTGCGCCAGCGGCAGCTGGGCACCAAGCGCCGGCTCGCCCTGCGCGAGCACGGCCTCGGGCTGGACGCCCTGGCCGCCTTCGTCGCCGGCGAACCCCTGTGGCGCGTGCACCAGGCCGTCTTTGCGGTACTGGCCCTGGAGTCCGAACCGGTGGACCCCAGGCTCTGACCCGGGCCGTTAGCATCGACACGGCCAGAGCCACGAGTGCCCCGCCGGCCTCACGGCAAGCAACCACACCGAAGGAGCCGCATGTCGAGCATCGCCATCATCGGGGGCCACGGGAAGGTCGCCCTCCACCTGGCCCGGATCCTCACCGGAGGCTCTCACTCGGTCAGCTCCTTGATCCGCGACCCGCAGCAGCGCGCGGACATCACGGCCGTCGGTGCCACGCCGGTGATCGCTGATGTCGAGAACGTGACGTCCGAGCAGCTCGCCGAGCTGCTCGCGGGGCACGACGCCGTGGTGTGGTCGGCGGGTGCGGGTGGCGGCGACACCGCGCGCACCTATGCCGTGGATCGTGATGCCGCGATCCGCTCCATGGACGCGGCGAAGCAGGCCGGCGTCTCCCGTTACGTGATGGTCTCCTTCAAGGGATCGCGACCCGACCACGGAGTGTCACCGGACGAGGGGATGTTCGCCTACTACGAGGCGAAGGCCGCTGCCGACGAGTACCTGCGCGGGACTGACCTGTCCTGGACGATCCTCGGTCCCAGCACCCTCACCCAGGCGGCGGCATCCGGTCGGATCGACGTCGGTGCCGACCTCCCGCCGGGTGAGGTCTCGCGCGAGAACGTCGCCCGGGTCATCGCGGCCGTTCTGGCCAACCCCGCCACCATCGGCCGGTTTCTCGAGTTCAACGACGGGCAGACTCCCATCGAGGAAGCCGTCGACGCGGTCGCCTGAGGCGTACCACGAGTCGATCGGTGACCGCCTCACACCGGGACGGCTGCCGCGTGGACGACTCGTGAGGTGATGAGCTCCGAGCCCGGTTCCCGCCGTCGGAGAACAACCGCTCATCCTCGACCACGAGCAGCCGCAGCTCGGCATCGTCGGCGGTGACGGTGAGCCGTCCGGTCCACGTCGCCGCCGGCAGCACGCTGTCCTCGGTGCCGGCGTGACGCCTTTCACCCCTCCCGCCCTAGGGCACTAAGCGTCCGCTTAGTACGGTGGACCCTCAGGCCCGGGGAACTGGGCCCCATCCCACCCCACCCACCCGGGAGGCCCTTCGTGCCACGCGAGCTCCAGGAGGTCGTCTTCGTCGACGGCGTCCGCACCCCGTTCGGCAAGGCCGGCGAGAAGGGCATGTACGCCCAGACCCGCGCCGACGACCTCGTCATCAAGTGCATCCGCGAGCTGCTGCGGCGACACCCCGAGCTGCCCAAGGACCGGGTCGAGGAGGTGGCCATCGCCGCGACGACCCAGATCGGCGACCAGGGCCTGACCCTCGGCCGCCTCGCCGCGCTGCTCTCCGGGCTGCCGAACACCACGCCTGGCTACTCCATCGACCGGATGTGCGCGGGCGCGATGACCGCCGTCACGAACATCGCGTCGTCGATCGGCGTCGGCGCGATCGACGTCGCCGTCGCCGGCGGCGTCGAGCACATGGGCCGCCACCCCATGGGTGAGGGCATCGACCCCAACCCGCGGATCATCTCCGAGCGGGTCGTCGACGAGTCGGCCCTGGTGATGGGCAAGACCGCCGAGAACCTTCACGACCGCTTCCCGCACCTGACCAAGGCCCGCTGCGACGCGTACGCGGTCAACAGCCAGCGAAAGCTCGCCGCCGCCTACGAGGCCGGCCTGGTGCAGCGCGACCTGGTGCCCGTGGCCACCCGGCACGTCGAGAAGGGATGGGGGCTGGCGACCGCCGACGAGCCGCCGCGCCCCGGCACCACGCTCGAAGAGCTCGGCGCCCTCAAGACGCCGTTCCGAGCCCACGGCAACGTGACCGCCGGCAACGCCGCCGGGCTCAACGACGGCGCGACCGCCTGCATCCTGGCCTCGGCGACGGCCGCCGAGGAGCTCGGCCTGCCGGTGCGCATGCGCCTGGTGTCCTATGCGTTCGTGGGCGTCGAGCCCGAGGTCATGGGCATCGGCCCGGTGCCCGCCACCGAGAAGGCCCTGCGCAAGGCCGGTCTCACCATCGGGGACATCGGCCTGTTCGAGCTCAACGAGGCGTTCGCCGTGCAGGTCATCGCCTTCCTCGACCACTTCGGCATCGCCGACGACGACGAGCGGGTCAACCCCTGGGGCGGCGCCATCGCCACGGGGCACCCGCTCGCGTCGTCCGGCGTGCGCCTGATGAGCCAGCTCGCCCGCCACTTCGAGGAGCACCCCGAGGTGCGCTACGGCCTGACCGCGATGTGCATCGGCATCGGCATGGGCGGCTGCGTCATCTGGGAGAACCCGCACCACGCCGACTACGGCCAGGAGGCCTGAGCCATGACGACGACCACCAACACCCCGGTCACCGCACCCGGCCTGCCCGAGGAGGTCGTGACGCGCACCCCGGTGCAGGACGTCGCGCTCCCCGGCGGCGCCGGCATCCTCGCGCTGGTCACTCTCGACAACGGGCACGACCACACCCGCCCCAACACCTTCGGCCCGCAGACCATCGCCGGGCTGCAGGCCACCGTCGACGGGCTGCGCGCCCGTGCCGAGGCCGGCGAGATCGCGGCCGTCGGCATCACCGGCAAGCCGTTCGTCTTCGCAGTGGGCGCCGACCTCTCGGGCGTCCCCTACGTCACCCAGCGCGAGCAGGCCCTGGCGATCGCACGGGCCGGCCACGCGGCCTTCGCCTCGATCCTGGACCTGCCGGTGCCGACCTTCGCGTTCGTGAACGGTGCGGCCATGGGTGGCGGCGTCGAGATCGCGCTGGCGTGTGACTACCGCACGGTCTCGTACGGCGTGCCGGCCTTCGCGCTGCCCGAGGCCTTCCTCGGCCTGGTGCCCGGCTGGGGCGGCTGCTTCATGCTGCCGAACCTGATCGGCGCACCCGACGCCCTCAAGGTGATCATCGAGAACCCGTTGTCGCAGAACCGGATGCTCAAGGCCAAGGAGGTCGCGGCACTGGGCATCGCCGACGTGCTGCTCGAGCCCGCCGACTTCCTCGAGGACTCGCTGCGCTGGGCCGCCGCCGTGGTCGCCGGTGCCGTCACCGTGCAGCGCCGCGAGGTCGACAAGGACGAGCCCGGCTGGGATGCCGCGTGCGACGCCGCCCGCAAGGTCGTGCTCGCCAAGACCGGCGGGCGGGGGCCCGGCGCACTGCGCGCCGTCGAGCTGGTGCGGGCCGCCCGCACCGCCACCCGCGAGGACGCCTTCGCCGCCGAGGACGAGGCCCTCGGCGACCTGATCATGACCGACGAGCTGCGGGCCGGGCTCTACGCGTTCGACCTGGTGCAGAAGCGGGCGAAGCGGCCGGCCGGTGCGCCCGACAAGTCCCTCGCCCGGCCGGTCACCAAGGTCGGCATCGTCGGAGCCGGCCTGATGGCCAGCCAGCTCGCCCTGCTCTTCGCCCGCCGCGTCGGGGTGCCGGTCGTGCTGACCGACCTCGACGAGGAGCGGGTGGCCAAGGGTGTGGGCTGGGTGCACGGCGAGATCGCCGACCTGCTCGGCAAGCGCCGCGTCTCCCCCGACAAGGCGTCCTTCCTCACCGGCCTGGTCACCGGGTCGACGAGCAAGGAGGGCTTCGCCGACGCCGACTTCGTCATCGAGGCGGTCTTCGAGGAGATGGCCGTCAAGCAGCAGGTGTTCGCCGAGGTCGAGGCGGTCGTCTCGCCCGAGTGCGTGCTGGCGACCAACACCTCCTCGCTGTCGATCACCGAGATGGCGAGCAGGCTGCAGCACCCCGAGCGGGTCGTCGGCTTCCACTTCTTCAACCCGGTCGCCGTGATGCCGCTGCTCGAGATCATCCCCGGCGAGGCCACCGACGACGCGGCCCTCGCCACCGCGTTCGCCACCGGGCGCACACTCGGCAAGACGACCATCCGGGTCAAGGACTCGGCATCCTTCGTCGTCAACCGGCTGCTCGGCCGCTTCATGGGCGAGTTCTCGCGGATCGTCGACGAGGGCACCCCGGTGGCCACGGCCGACCGGGCCGTCGCCGGCCTGGCCCCGATGCCGCCGTTCGTGTTGCTGGGCCTGGTCGGGCCCGCCATCGCGCTGCACAACAGCGAGACGCTGCACCGTGCCTTCGGTGACCGCTACTACGTCTCACCGAGCCTGCGCCGCCTCGTGGAGGCCGGCAAGCGCGGCTACTACGCGATGGTGGACGGCCGTCCGGTGCCCGACCCGGAGGTGCTGGCGATGGCCGAGCAGCCGGAGCACCCGGTCGAGCTCACCGTCGAGCAGGCGCGTGAGCGCATCCTCGGCGTGCTCGCCGAGGAGGTCGGGCGAATGCTCTCCGAGGGCGTCGTCGCGGCGCCGATGGACATCGACCTGGCCATGATCACCGGCGCCGGTTTCCAGTTCTGGAACGGCGGGCTGTGCCCGCTGCTGGACCGCGAGGGTGTCTCCGAGCGCGTGCTCGGCCGCCGCCTGCTGCCCGCCGGCGTGGCCAGCGTCCCGGCCTGATCGCGGCGTGATCGACCCCCCGCCTCCCGGACACCCGCCGAGCGGCGGGGCGTCGATCACACCATATATCTCACAGGTGATATACGGTGGTCGGGTGACTGTTACCACCACGTCCGACACCTACCTGACCCGCATCGGCACCCTGATCCGGGACGCCCGGCGCCACCAGGGCCTGACCCAGAGCGAGCTGGCCGACCTCCTCGGCACCAGCCAGAGCGCGGTCGCCCGCATCGAGCAGGGCAAGCAGAACCTCTCGCTCGAGATGCTCGCCCGGGTCGGCGAGAAGCTCGACAGCGAGTTCGTCTCGCTCGGCCACAGCGGGCCCCAGCACCTGCGGATCGTCGGCGGGCGCAAGCTCTCCGGCTCGATCCCGGTCAAGACCAGCAAGAACGCCGCGGTCGCCCTGCTGTGCGCCAGCCTGCTCAACAAGGGCCGCACGACGCTGCGCAGCCTGGCCCGCATCGAGGAGGTCAACCGGATCATCGAGGTGCTGACCTCCATCGGGGTACGGGTGCGCTGGCTGCCCGACAGCAACGACCTCGAGATCACTCCCCCGGCCCGCCTCGACCTGGCCGGCATCGACGTGGAGGCCGCGCGCCGCACGCGCACCGTGATCATGTTCCTCGGGCCGCTGCTGCACGAGCAGTCCCGCTTCGAGCTGCCCTACGCGGGCGGCTGCGACCTGGGCACCCGCACGGTCGAGCCGCACCTGTCGGCGCTGAAGGCCTTCGGCCTCGACGTGGCGGCGACCCACGGGTTCTACGCGGCCACCGTCGAGCCCGGCCGCCAGCCCACCCGCGCCATCGTGCTCACCGAGCGAGGCGACACGGTCACCGAGAACGTCCTGCTCGCGGCGGCCCGCCACCCCGGGCAGACCATCATCCGCAACGCCTCCCCCAACTACATGGTGCAGGACCTCTGCTTCTTCCTGCAGGCGCTCGGCGTGCAGATCGACGGCATCGGCACGACCACGCTCACCGTGACCGGGGTGCGCGACATCGACATGGACATCGAGTACTACCCCTCCGAGGACCCGATCGAGGCGATGAGCCTGATCGCGGCGGCCGTCGTCACCGAGTCGACGATCACCATCGAGCGGGTGCCGATCGAGTTCCTCGAGATCGAGCTGGCGACCCTGGAGGAGATGGGCCTGAAGTTCGACATCACGCAGGAGTACAAGGCCAAGAACGGGCACACCCGGCTGCTCGACCTGACCATCCACCCCGGACCGCTCAAGGCGCCGGTCGACAAGATCGCCCCGATGCCGTTCCCAGGGCTGAACATCGACAACCTGCCGTTCTTCGCGCTGATCGCAGCGTGCGCCGACGGCACGACGATGATCCACGACTGGGTCTACGAGAACCGCGCGATCTACCTCACCGAGCTGACCAAGGTCGGCGGCCAGGTGCAGCTGCTCGACCCGCACCGGGTGATGATCACCGGCCCGACGCCCAAGTGGCGCGCGGCCGAGGTGATGTGCCCGCCGGCCCTGCGTCCGGGCGTGGTCATCCTGCTCGCGATGCTCGCCGCCCCCGGCACCTCGGTGCTGCGCAACGTCTACGTCATCAACCGCGGCTACGAGGACCTCGCCGAGCGGCTCAACGCCCTCGGGGCGACGATCGAGACCTTCCGCGACATCTGATCGGCCCCGCGGGCCCGATCAGTCCTCGCCCGGCCGCCCCGGCTGGTAGGACTGGGGGCGAGGTGATGACACGCGTGACCCCGCCCCGCGACGACCCGGCGCAGACCCGGTCAGGACGCCATCGGCCACCCGCACGCGCGCGGGTGGCCATGGCGCCGCCGACGCCGACTCACCCGCCACTCCCGGGCATCGCCCTGGGAACCTACGTGGCGCTCGCCTTCGCGTTCTCGTGGCTGTGGTGGGTGCCGATGGCGGTGCGCGGCCAGGTCGTCCGCACCGGCCAGGGCTGGCCGACGCACCTGCCCGGGCTGCTGGGGCCGGCCTTCGCCGCCATCGTGGTGGTGCTCGGCTGGCGCGGCACCACCGGCCTGCGCGAGCTCGGCCGGCGCGCGGTGCGATGGCGCGGGGTCGGTCGGTGGTGGTGGTCGGTGCCCGGCATCCTCGCGCTGGGCGCCGTCGGTCTCGCCGTCGCGGCGGTCGCCGGTGACCCCGTCGACCTGGGCGGGCTGGCGGAGTACAGCGGGGCACCGGTCATCTCGGTGGTGCTCCTGTTCGGCTACGTGCTGCTCGTCAACGGCTACGGCGAGGAGCTCGGCTGGCGGGGCGTGCTCGCCGACGGCCTGGTCGACCGGGTCGGCGAGGTGCGTGCCGCGCTGCTGGTCACGGTGGCGTGGGGAGCCTGGCACCTGCCGCTGTTCTGGGTGGTGGAGGCGTACCGGTCGATGGGGTGGGCCACCCTCGGTTGGACACTCGGCCTGCTCGCCGGGTCGGTGGTGCTGACCCGGCTCTACGTCGGCTCGGGGCGCAGCGTGCTGCTGGTGGCCCTGTGGCACACCGCCTTCAACTTCACCACCGCCACCACCGCGACCCAGGGGCTCTCGGCCGCGATCACCTCGACGGCGGTCATGGTCGCCGCCGTGGTCGTGCTCGTGCGGGCCCGGGCGCGTGAGCGGGCGGCGGATGCGGCCCGCGCGGCCAGCGCCGCCGCGCGGCGCGCCCGGCTGTCGGGCGAGGCGTCGGCCGAGCCTGCCGCCGACTGACGACACGCAGGGCCGTCGAACAGGTGCCCCAAGCCCCGGCTCGACGGCCGGCGCACGCGGCGGCAGACTCGCCGGATGGTGACCGTCGATGACGTGCGGGGCGTGGCGCTCGACCTGCCCGCACCATCGAGCACCTGATCCGCGACCGGGTGAAGTTCCGGGTCGGCGCGCTGGTCTACGTGGCGTTCTCCCGCGCCGAGTCGGTGATGGGGTTCGCGTTCCCTAGGGAGGAGCGCTCGGCGCTGGTGGCGAGCGACCCGGACAGGTTCCTGATGCCGAGTCCTTCCGACCTCCGGTTCAACTGGGTGGAGGTGCTGACGGCGGCGCTCGACGTCGAGGAGATGACCGAGCTGGTCACCGAGGCCTGGGTCATGGTGGTCCCGAAGGGCGTGGCCCGCGATCACCTCGAGGGATGATTTCTGCCCACCCCGGTCTTACGGAGTCAGCGACGGTCACTGTCACGTCGCTGCTCCCTGGGGCGGCCTGCACCGTGCCGCCAACAGGCTCGCTCGGAGGGCAAACCGGCAAACCGGCGGGTGGAACGACCCAGGGCAACGGAGCTACGAGACGGGCGCGTCACATCGCCCACTTAGGGCGTGTCGGATAGTTGCTCCATACCGCCACTTTGACGGGGAGGTCCCTCCATGGTCGATCGGCTGCGCCCCCAAGATGGTCACCGGGGCCCGTCGAATGGCTGCGCGCCAGCACTTGCGCGCTTCGTGGCGCATCTCCCGAAACCAGTCCCCCACCTGCACGCAACTCTATGGTGTAAGGGTGAGCCAGGAACCGGGGGGCGACCCCCGCTTCGAGTCGGCGATGCGGCACTCAGCCATCGGCATGTGCCTCGTCGGCCCGGACGGCTCCTTCCTCGAGGTCAACGAAGCACTGTGCGTGATGTTCGGCCGCGACGAGGCCGCCCTGCGCGCCTGCACCTGGCAGGAGCTCACGCACCCGGACGACCTCGCGGCCGACGCCGCACTCGCCCAGCAGATCCTCGACGGCACCAAGGATGCCTACCGGCTCACCAAGCGCTACCTGCGACCCGACGGCACCGTCGTGCACGGCGACCTGTCGGTGGTCGGCATGCGCGGCGCCGACGGACGGCTCCAGTACTTCATCTCTCAGATCGTCGACATGACCGACCAGGCGCGCGCAGCCGAGGCGCTCACGGAAGCGGCAGAGCGGCTGGCGGCGAGCGAGAGGCGATACCGCCTGCTGCTCGACCATACGGCCGAAGTCGTGTTCCAGAGCTATGAGGACGGCGTGCTGACCTGGGTCTCTCCTGCCCTGGAAGCGGTCACCGGTTGGCAGCCGGAGGCTCTGATCGGGAAGACGACACTGGACTTGTGGCACCCCGAGGACCGGGCGCGGGCCGTTGCCCTGCGTGAGGACGCCACCTCCGCAGAAGGGGGCCGGGAGGTGCTCCGGTTCCGCCGGCCCGACGGGCGGTACACCTGGATGGAGGTCGTCGCGCGCCCGTTCGTCGAACCCGACGGGCGCCGGGGCCTGGTCGGGATGATGTACGACGTCACCGCGCGAGTAGAGGCGCAGGAGGCTGCGCGCACGATCGGGGAGCGCTACCGGACCGTGGCCGAGAACGCCAGCGACGTCGTCTACCGCTCCCAAGCCGACGGGGTGGTCGACTGGGTCTTCGGCTCGACAGCGGAACTGGCGGGGTACGCCGCGGAGGCGCTCGTTGGGGCCAATTCCAACGACTTTGTGCTGGCGGAGGACCTCGGGGACCCCAAAGAGTTGCAGGCCAAGCTGGCGCGGGGCGAGACCGTCCGCGCGATGACCCGGCTGCGCCGTGCCGACGGTGGCGCCCGCTGGGTGGAGCTGAGGGCCAAGGCCGAGAGGACGCCCGACGGGGCGATCGAGTACGTCATCACCACCTGGCGCGACGCCCAGGCCGAAGTCGAGTACCGCGACGCGCTTGCCGCCTCGGAGCAGCAGGCCCGTGGCCTCGTTGATGCCTACCGAGCGGCGCGCAACGAGGCGAACGCGGCGAACGCGGCGAAGACCGCGTTCCTGTCCCGGATGAGCCACGAGCTGCGAACGCCCCTGAACGCGGTGCTCGGGTTCGCTCAGCTCCTCGCGCTCGACCCCCTGACCCCGGACCAGACCGAAGAGGTGGAGTACATCCGCCGTGGCGGACGGCTCCTGCTCGACCTCGTCAACGAGGTGCTCGACATCTCGGGCATCGAGGCGGGGCGGCTGTCCGTGTCCATGGGGGTGGTGGATGCCCGGGCGGTGGTGGCCGAGGTGGTCGAGTTCGTGCAGCCGCTGGCCGGTGGGTGCGAGGTGTCGGTGACGACGGTCGACCCCGACGGCCCGCCGCTGCACGTGCAGGCCGACCAGCAGCGGATCGAGCAGGTACTGATCAACCTGCTGACCAACGGCGTGAAGTACAACCACCCCGGTGGGTCGGTGCAGGTCCAGTGCCGGGCACGCGACTCGGGTGAGGTTGCCTTCGACGTCACCGACACCGGTCCGGGCCTTCCCGCCGAGCTGGTGCCGCGGCTGTTCGTGCCCTTCGACCGGCTCGGCGCGGAGGCCACCGGCGTCGAGGGCACCGGCCTGGGGCTCGCGCTGGCCGATGGGCTGGCCCGGGCGATGGGTGGGCGCATCGAGGTGATTACGGCGCCCGGAGCCGGTTCCACGTTCACGCTCGTGCTCGCGGAGTCGACAGCCGAGGACGGCTCCGCCGAGGACGTTCAGCGCGAACCCGTGGTGCCCGTCGAGGGCGAAGGCCAGCGGGTCCTCCTCGTCGAGGACAACCCGACGAACGCGGCGCTGATGTCACGGGTGGTCGCGCGCCGCCCGGGGTGCCGCCTCGAGGTGGCCCGCGATGGTGCGCAGGCCCTGGCCGATGCCCGGCGCGAGGCGCCCGTCCTGGTGTTCCTCGACCTCCATCTGCCCGACATGGACGGTGAGCAGGTGCTTCGCGAGCTGCGCGGCATGCCGTCCTGCGCGGAAGTCCCCGTGGTCGTCGTGACCGCGGATGCCTCCCCGAAAGTGCGCAAGAAGATGGCAGAACTGGGGTCGAACGGCTTCCTGACCAAACCGGTCGACCTCGACGACGTGCTCGGGTGGATCGACCGCGCGCTGGGTGAGGGTGAGCAGCAGTGAGCCTGGGCACCTGCAATTCAGGGCAGCCTAAAGCAACCTCTCGAACCGCGGCATAGGAAGTTCGTGAGCGCCGCCTAAACACCTTGAAGGGGGTCGGGTCACCACGACGAACCGGGAGCCTTGTCAAGGGCCATTGGTTTCTGCCCAGGGGCGGTCGTGAGACCTGCCCGGTGACAGTCACGAAAAGTGCCCCGTGGTAGCCATGGGATCTGCCCAGTGCTTGGCCACCGGCGACCGGGTGCTCGGTTCAACGGGCTCACCCCTGGACCGCCGCCACTGCTCACCTTCCCAGTCCACGTCGCTCGCCGCTGAACGGGGTCACCTGTCGCCGGTGCGAGGGCCGGCAGTGGAAGCAGCATCTCCAGGAGTGCCAGCTCGGTCTGCTCTGGTGAGAGGTGGCCGTCGAACCGCAGGATCCGCCAGGTCCGTGGCGTCACAAATAGCGACGATCTGGGCCAACCTTCGGGCGCGGGTCAGTAGTTCCTGGGCGTGGCTGAGTGCCTCGGAGAGTCCTCGCGGCACCAGTTCACGTGGTGGGCGCGGACGCGGGCCGCGAGCACAAGCACACCTGGCTCAATAGTTCACCATCCACACCACGACGCGTGCGTCACAACGCCGCGTCAGTCCCGGCTGAGGGTAGAGCGGGCGCATCAGCGGAGGGGCGATTCCACGGCTCCTACGTTGACCGCGCGACTCCCAGCCGTCGAGTGAGTGACGCCTTTCGAATCGACGTCCTCGATGGCCCTCACCAGTGGATGATCTTGGACATGCGATACGCGCTGCTGACTTGGAATCCGGGACCCGACAACGCGGAGCAGTACACGCCTGAGGAGTGGCTCAAGGAGATGGTCTTGCCGCTCCAGGCAGGACTGCAGCCATACGGGGACCGCTGGAGCATCGGCACCAACTGGAACGTCATCGAAGAGGGCGACCTGGTCTGCATGCTTCGGCAGGGTGCCCACGGGCGCGGCATCGTGGCTACTGGGGTCGTCACGACGGACCCGTTCACCGATGCCCACTGGGACAAGACCAAGTCGGGCGACGCCCACTACGTTCACGTCGCCTGGGGACGCGCTATGCCTCTCAACGAGATGATCACCCTCGAGGAACTCGACCAACGCGTTCCGGACTTCCCGTGGAACAAGGTGTACAGCTCGGGGCGAATCATCGAGGGAGAATCAGGCGACGCCTTGGCGCTGTTGCTGGGCCAGGGAGCGCCCACGGGGAAGGGGTCGAAGGGGCAGCAGTTTGGGACTGCGGAGCACAACCGACTCGTCGAACTCGAAGCGATGTCCATCGTGACGCGCGCCTATGAGGCACGAGGGTGGACGGTTGTCGACGTATCCACACAGAATCTTGGGTGGGACCTGGAGGGGCGACGCGGCGGCTCAGTCAAATACATCGAGGTCAAGGGCGTGACAGGACCCGACCCCGAGTTCTTCCTCACCCCCAACGAACACCGGGCTGCCTCGGAACAGAACGGATGGGTCGCGGTCATTGTCACGAGCGTGTTCAGCCAGGCCACAACGTGGTCCGAAGTGGGGGGAAACGAGGTTGTGGCGGGCGCAGTGCCAACTCAGTATCGAGTGACCTGCTGAGTACGGCCGATACCTCGCGCCTGTGTCCCAGATCGCCGTCGGTGCACGTTATCCATCAGAGTTGAAAGACGCCCATCTCTACTTGGTCTGGGGCCACCGGCGAGCCCCCGGACTCCAGCGCAAGCGCCCATCGCCGCATGAGTTCGCAATACCGAGCGTAGGTCTCAGACCACCACCCTGTGCTGGGTGAGCCGGGCCAGGCATAGGGCCCCAGGTTCTTCGCCACTACGGCGTCGAGGATGAGGCAGCGAGGACGGATGGAGGAACCGCTAGCGAAGTACAGGTACTTGGTAGCGAACGCAGGGCCGAAGAAGAAGAGACGGGGCCGTCCCCTTGAGGTCAGGAGCAGCTCGTAGCACTTGGCGGGCGAGCGACCTTCTCGGACCGCGGACCAGGCATCCTCGAGCCGCTGTACAGCACCATCACGACCGAGCGCACTCAGCCGCGTGGGCAGCCTCCTGGCCTTTGGCCCTAGGCCCCATGCTTGACTCGCGTAGAAGAGCTGGACTGCATTGTCGGAGTTGATGGCACCCTCTGCCAGGCCCAAGACCTCGCCACGCGACAAAGTTACCCATTGCTCGTCGGCGAACAGCGCCCCAGGTCGTGGCAGCGACAGTTCGGCGGTCACCCGTCGCCAGCGGTCGGCATCCACGCGAATCTCGTGAGCGAGGAGTTGTTCACGCGACGGAACATGTTGCCGAAGGTGAGGTGGCAGTGGCGCGTCGAGGTCAAGCATCGCCTCAGCCTGCACCCTCTAGCTCGCTGAGGCGCAGCAAGACGGCGAACTGGTGGAGGCTGCGACGGATCTCACGCATTTCTAACCGGCCCGTCCTGCGGGCCACGGCTTCGGCCGTCAGAAGGGCCGGCGGTTAGCCCACCTGGCCCTCTGGTCCAACCGACCACGGAGAGCTTCGCCGCGGCGACCCTAGCGAACACCTCTACGCCCGCCGCGGCCGTGTCCAAGAGCTCTGTCACCACCCCACCCAGGGTGCTGGTGGGTTGCGTCTCTTCGGCGAATCGGCGTTCCCGAACCCGTCGCAACTCTGCTCTCCCTCCAGGCTGATGGAGCATCAGTGTTTGCTTGCGTAACGTGGTCCGACTGCTACGGACTTTCGACCGTTGGGCGCCCGCGCAGGCCGGCTGTATGCGACAGGTGGGAAGGGCGCATCAACATGGCTTCCACGTCCTGCCGCCAAGCGCGTAGCACCGCGGCCCGGTGTAGCCGGGGTAGGGGTCGCTGGAAGAACTCGAGCCGCCGCCAGGATGACAATGGCTGGTGGCGGCAGGATTGTGTGATGCGTTACGTCGCCATGTATGCAACGCGGTCCGGAATCGACGGGGTCGGCGGTTTCGCTGCCGATGCGGAACACCTGAACTAGCGTCAGTGCATGACCAAGTACGTCTATGACGAGGAAGCCAGCGAACGGCTCCACATGGATGTGGTTCATGAGGTTGACGACCGACCAGGGTCGGTGAGCGAATGGCTGGCGGCCAGGCGTCGACTGAACGCCGTTAAGGACCCCTTGGCGCGCAAAATCATCGAGCTTCACCGTGACTGCGGTTCGGGGCAGGGTGAGTGTGACTCGGGCTTCGATGATCCAGTGCCGCTGGCCGAACGCAGGGACTGGGGCTGTGAGACGACGTCACTAGTTGCCGCGCATTACGGAATCGAGTACCGCACCCCGGCAGACGACCACGCTTGACCCACCCCGCATCACAGCGCGGCCTGCAGGCGCTAGTTGCGCAGGCGGCCTCGGTCTTACCGTCGGATGGTTCGAGGGCCTGGCCGCGGTAGCGGCGGGCGTGGCGTGGGCCTCTGAGTGGGTCGCCGCGCGAGGTAAACCAATGTCCACTACAACTGCTCTGTTGCCGTTCCAGCCGGCAACGATGTCGACCGCCCAGCTGGCGGCGGTCTCGTTCCTGGCCCGCTACTCCGGGCGAAGCCACCACCTGTACCAGTTCCAACTGCGCGAGTGGTTCGCCTGGTGTGAGCGAAACGGCCTCGACCCGCTGGTCGGGGTCCAGCGCGCGCATGTCGAGCTGTACATCCGAAGTTTGGGCGAGCGCGGCCTGATGGACTCGTCCGTGGTGTCGATGATGAACGGCGTGCGGGGCTTCTTCAAGTTCGCGCACATCGACGGCCTCATCCCGGCCGACCCGGCGGTGTACGCCCGGCTGCCGAAGGTGCAGCGCGACGAGTCCCGAACCCAGGGCCTGGATCGGCTCGAGCTCATCCGGTTCCTGCAGATCGCCCAGACCATCACGGTGCACCACGGTGCGCTGGCGTACCTGCTCGGTATCAACGCGCTACGCGCCTCCGAGGCAGCGGCGGTGCGGATCGAGGACTACGCCGACACCCTGCGCGGGCACCGCGTCCTACACCTGGTCGGCAAAGGCAACAAGCCCGCCACCATGCCGATCACCATCCCCGTCCTACGCGTGCTCGAGGCCTGCCGCGGTGAACGCGTCAGCGGCCCACTGGTGCTGCGGCCCCTGTCCGGGCAACCGATCGACCGACGCGACGCCTACCAAATGGTTGTCAGGATCGCCAAGGCGGCCGGCATCCCCAGGCACATCAGCCCGCACTCACTGCGGCACGCGGCCATCACCAACGCCTTGGACGCCGGGGTGCCCCTGCGCGATGCGCAGATCCTCGCCCGCCACGCTGACCCCAGAACCACCGAGCACTACGACCGCGCCCGCGGCAACCTCGACCGGCACGCCGTGCACTTCCTCACCGCCTACGTCGCCGGCGTATGACCTGTCTCCGACAAGTGCGCTAGCGACATCATCGCGAGCGTCTCTGCGCCGCCTGCCGCCATCTCGCACAGGGAACTGAGTTGCGCTTCTGGGGGTTTGGCGAGCCTGCGCCACCCGCCAGCACCAGGCTCTCCCACTTGGGAGTTACACCCGTTGCCACAGGCCAGAGTGGCGCTTCGACCTCAGCCTGCGGCCCAGTCAATCGGTGGTTGGTTCCCCTCGATGAGGTACCCATTGGTCCTTGAGAAGGGGTGGCTGCCGAAGAAGCCCCGGTAGGCGGACAGCGGCGAGGGGTGGGGGGATTCGATCACCCTGTGCTTGGGATTGGTGATCAGCTTCTTCTTCCGTCGGGCGTGGCTCCCCCACAGGATGAAGACCACCCTCTGGCCCTTCTCATTGATGGTGTGCAGCACCCGGTCGGTGAAGCGCTCCCAACCGTGGCCTCGATGAGAACCAGCTTGGCCGTCACGGACCGTGAGCGTCGTGTTGAGCAGCAGCACGCCATTCCGCGCCCAGCCTTCTAGGTCGCCGTTGGGCAGTTCGACGCCCACGTCGTCCTTCAACTCCTTGAGGATGTTCACCAAGGACGGCGGGCTCTTCTGTAAGTCACCGGGAACCGAGAAGCAGAGCCCCTGGGCTTGGCCGGGTCCGTGGTACGGGTCTTGGCCGAGGATGACCACGCGGGTGTCGTCGTACGAAGTCAGACGGAACGCGGTGAGTACCTGGTCTGGCGGCGGGTACACCTCGTGTTCGGCCCTCTGAGAGTCCACGAAGTCCCGAAGGCTGGTCCACTCGGGCTCGGTCAACGCCCTGCCTAACCGCTCGCTCCAGTCCGAGGGCAGCACCCACTCACCCTGCCCAGACGTCGAACAGTTACCCATGCCGATGGTCTTCCGGAGGTTTGTCTGTCAGGTTCTCCCGCGCCCACTGGTCTATGCGGACGTTCCGCGCCCGGACGAAGTCGATGCTCCGTCGCCGGTACTCCAGGTAGGTCTTCGGGTCGCCCGGGACTGCTGGGGTAGTGAAGTCATCGAACGGCATGAAGAACCGTACGGTGCCATCCTCCGCCAGGAGGTCCTGAAGAAGGAAGAAGTTCACGTAGCCGTTGAAGTCGTCGAACAGATCGAAAAAAGTGGCGTACCGCGAGAGGACTACGCCGAGCTCACTCGGCAAACCGGAGTAGTGCCGTCGGATGCACTCGAGGGTGAGATCCATACGGTCGGCGATCTTGCCGTTCATTCCCCGAGCCATGTTGAGGGTCCACTGGCCGTCCACCATGTTGCTCGGGAAGACCATCATCCCCCCAATGGTGTAGCCGACAGAGTCGAAGCTCTCGACATCTGCCTTGGGTACCTGACGAATCAGGTCGGCCGTCGACTGCCAGTAGCTGAAAGTCGCGATCACAGAGTCGCTGCTAAGGAAGAACTCTCCAACTTCGGAGTTGTGATGCAGGTACTCACCCTTTGTCGTGATGTCGAGGTCGAAGGCGTGACCGTTCGGAAGCGGCTTGCTCCAAAGCAGTTGGTGGTACCGGCGAAGGGTCGGGCTGCTCCGGTCGGGGTCGTCGTCGCTCGCATCGTCCCGAAAGTCGAAGCCAGTGTTGATGAGCATCTCGGTCCCTTCTCCGGCAGGTCGTGTCGCAAGGTGTCCTCACCTGCCGTCCGACGATTGCCTCCTTGGCACCGTATCGCCGGGGACCGGGGTCGGCGTCGGATCGCGATCCTGCTAACACTCAGTAAGCTCACCGTCCCGATCCGCGTGGGACCAGGCCCGTAGGCGCAGCAGGAGGCCTCCCGGCCGGCTTTACTCGTGCCGCGCTCGGGACGTGCGTCTCATC
>CAWIEI010000024.1:0-31634 GCA_963834965.1 uncultured Actinomycetota bacterium
CGCCTCCCCCTGCTGCCCACCCGCACACCGGTTCCTGCCGAGGCCGAGCTGGTGGCCCTCACCCGCGACACAGCCGTGCTGGCCGCGCTCGCCGCCAGCGTGCCGGGGGCCCTCGCGGCCGACCTCGCCACCCTGCACCGGCGTCAGCACACCGTGCTGCGCGCCACCCTGCTGACCGCGGGCGTGCCGGCCACGGACCTCGACGCAGCGGCGGCGGCCTCCCCCTCGCCCACCCCGTCGCCCGCGGCTCGCGGGGCGGCCCTCGCGGCTGCGGAGGGCGCGTCCGCGGCGGCCGCCGCCTCCTTCGCCGGGGTGGCCGACGACCTGCTTCCCACCATCGCCGCGCTGCACGCGCAGCGGTATGCCGCCGCGACGCTCCTCGCCGGGCGCCCGCCCAGGGTGCCAGAGACCCCGGTCGGTGGCGACCGGGTCGGCGCACTGGCCACCTCGACAGCGGGGTCCGTCTACTTCCTGGAGGTCGTCGAGGCCCGGTCGAAGGGTGCGCAGCGGGCGCGCGCGGCATCCAGCCTGGCCGCCCTTCGTGACCTGCTCACCGACCAGCAGGCCGGCGGCGCGGCACCGGACGTCGCGCTCGGGCACCCGCTGCCGTTCCCGGTGAACGACGTGGCCTCCGCCGCCCGGCTCGCCCGCGAGTCGCTCCTGACGCTGCGCGCCGGCTACGGCGAGCAGCTCGGGCCGGTCGTGGCCGCCGACGGCGGCCCGGGGCTGGCAGCACTGACGCGGTGGCTCGGCGCCGTCGAGGTCGAGGCGCACCGGTGGGGCGTCGCCCTCGAGCCGTTCCCGGGGCTCGAATGAGCGAACCGGTGCTGCTCCCCGCGGCCTGGGTGGAGCAGGTGAGCGGCTACCCCGCCGAGGGCGGGCCGACGGGCGCGGACTGGCTGCCGACGGTCCCCCGCCTCATCGCGGAGGGGCTGGAGCGCTGGTCGCTCACCGTCGACGGCGAGCCCCGCACCGGTTGCACGGCGGTCGTCGTGCCCGTGCGCCGCGGGGTGCAGCGGCTGGTGCTCAAGGTCACCTGGCCGCACCCGGAGGCCGCGCACGAGTCGCTCGCCCTGCGCACCTGGGCCGGTGATGGTGCGGTGCGGCTGGTCGCCGCGCTGCCGTCGGACGGGCTGCTGCTGCTCGAGCGGCTCGACGCCGACGCGGACCTCACGCCGGTGTGGGTCGACGAGGCGTGCGAGATCATCGGCGAGCTGCTCGGCGTGCTGCACGTGCCGGCTCCCCCGCAGCTCCTGCGGCTGGGGCCGTACCTCGCGCCGCACCTGGCGCGGATGGCGTTGCGGCCCGCGGTCCCCCGGCGGATCACCCAGCGCACCAACGGGCTGGCCCGCGAGCTGCTCGCCGACGAACTGCCGGAGCGGTTGCTGCACACCGACCTGCACTTCGAGAACGTGCTGCGTGGTCGCGACGGCCGCTATGTCGCGATCGATCCCAAGCCGCTGGCCGGTCACCCCGGCTTCGACGTGTTCCCCGTGCTGCACAACCGGGTCGACGAGCTCGGCACCGGGGCGGCGTTCCGCTGGTCGGTGCGGCACCGGGTCGAGCTGGTGGCCGAGGCCGCTGGCATCGATGTCGACGAGGCGCGGGTGTGGTCGCTGCTGCGCGCCGGCGTCGAGGTGAGCTGGACCAGCCAGGAGGGCGACCCCGAGGCCCTGTCGACGGCCATCGCCCTCACCAAGGCGCTCGACGACTGACTCGCGCTCGAGGCCATCGTCACCGGGTTGCGGCCGGGCACCGCCTACGGTGGTCCGATGGCGAACCGGCTCGCGGGCTCCTCGAGCCCCTACCTGCTCCAGCACGCCGACAACCCGGTCGACTGGTGGGAGTGGTCGGACGACGCCTTCGCCGAGGCGCGCCGGCGCGACCTCCCGGTGCTCCTGAGCGTCGGCTACGCCGCGTGCCACTGGTGCCACGTGATGGCCCACGAGTCGTTCGAGGACGACGAGGTCGCGGCCGTGGTCAACGAGGGCTTCGTGGCGGTCAAGGTCGACCGCGAGGAGCGCCCCGACGTCGATGCGGTCTACATGGCGGCGGTGACGGCGCTCACCGGACACGGTGGCTGGCCGATGACCTGCCTGCTCACCCCCGACGGCGACCCGTTCTTCGCGGGCACCTACCTGCCCAAGCACCAGCTCATGGCGTTGCTCGCCAACGCCCGCGAGGTCTGGGGCGAGCAGCGCGACCGGGTGCTCGCCTCCGGGGCGAGCGTCGCCGAGCAGCTGCGGCTGCACACCGGCCCGCCTGCGCCGACACGGGTGGATGCCGGGGTCTGCGACGGCGCCGTCGGTCGCCTGCGCTCGATGTACGACGGTGCCCGCGGCGGCTTCGGCGGCGCCCCCAAGTTCCCGCCGTCGATGGTGCTGGAGTTCCTCCTGCGCCACCACGCCCGAACGGGCTCCCCCGACGCCCTGGCGATGGCACGCGGCACCTGCGAGGCGATGGCACGGGGCGGGATGTACGACCAGCTCGGCGGCGGCTTCGCCCGGTACTCCGTCGACGCCGGCTGGGTGGTGCCGCACTTCGAGAAGATGCTGTACGACAACGCCCTGCTGCTGCGCGTCTACGCCCACCTCTGGCGCACCACCGGCGACCCGCTCGCGCGGCGGGTGGCCGAGGAGACCGCCGACTTCATGGTGCGCGAACTGCGCACCACCGAGGGCGGTTTCGCGTCAGCCCTCGATGCCGACACCGTGGTCGACGGGCACTCGCACGAGGGCCTCACCTACGCGTGGACCCCCGGCCAGCTGCTCGACGTCCTGGGTGCCGACGACGGCGAGCGGGCCGCCCCGCTCCTGGGGGTCACGGCATCCGGCACCTTCGAGGCGGGCGCGTCGACCCTGCAGCTGCGCACCGACCCCGACGACCCCGCGTGGTGGGCGAGCGCCCGCGAGCGGTTGCTCGCCGCGCGGTCGCTGCGCCCGCAGCCCAGCCGCGACGACAAGGTGGTCACGGCGTGGAACGGCCTCGCCGTCGCTGCTCTCGCCGATGCCGGCGTGCTGCTGCAGCGCGCCGACCTCGTCGCGGCGGCTGAGACTGCGGCCGGCTTCCTGCTCGACGTCCACGTCGTCGACGGCATCCTGCGGCGTACCTCCCGCGGTGGGGTCGTCGGCCCGGCCGTCGGGGTGCTCGACGACCACGGCGACCTCGCCGAGGGGCTGCTCGCACTGCACCAGGCGACCGGGACACCCCGCTGGGCGGATGCCGCCGCGGCGCTGCTCGACGCGGCGCTGGAGCGGTTCGTCGACGCGCACGGCACCGTGCACGACACGGCCAACGACGCCGCCCCGCTGTTCGCGCGCCCGGCCGGGCGCACCGACAACGCCGAGCCCGCGGGAGCGTCGGCCCTGGCCGGGGCGCTGGTGACGCACGCGGCCCTCACCGGGTCGGTGCGGCACCGTGCGGCGGCGGCGTCCGCCCTGGACGCGTGTGGCCCGGTGGCCACCCAGGACCCCCGGTTCGCCGGGTGGGCGCTGGCCGTGGCCGAGGCGGTCGTTGCCGGGCCGCTGCAGGTCGCGGTCGTCGGTGAGGGCGCGAGAGCGCAGGCACTGCTGGACGTCGCGCGGGCGGCGACGTCACCCGGCATCGTCGTCGTGCACGGGATGCCGGGTGCCGCGGGGGTACCACTGCTGGCGGACCGGCCGCTGGTGGGTGGGGCGCCGGCGGCCTACGTGTGCCGGGGCTTCGTGTGCGAGCTGCCGGTGACCACGCCCGACGCGTTGCGCGCAGCCCTCGCCGAGTCTCAGAGGCTGAGCAGGGAGTAGCCCGGGTCGCGCTCCGCCATCAACGTCGCCGCCCGATCCGGGTCCACCCACGCCGCCGTCGCCCAGACGTCGGCCCAGAGCAGGTCGGGGCCGACCACGGTCGCCGAGCCGTCGCGCCCGATGGCCCGCCCCGTGCGCGGGTCGACCACGTGGGCACCACGAGCCGCCGCCCCCGACGTCGCGACCGCCCCGCGTCGCACCGACACCACCTGGGCCACCGCGCCGGGATGCCGGGGGTCCTCGATGCCGATCCGCCAGGTCGGTGCCGCAGCCGACGGTCCACGACCAGCACCGACGACGATGTCACCGCCGGCACCGATGCTGTAGGAGATCTCAGGCACCACGTCGAGGTGCGCCGCCGCGGCCGCCACGGCCCAGCCCTTCACCAGGCCCGTGGGGTCGTAGGCGAGCCGGCCGCCGTCGCGCCGCCGCCACGCCTGGAACAGGCCGTCCGTGCGCTCCTCCGCCTCGAGGCACAGCTCGGTGACGTCGGCCACCCACGGGTGCGCGTCCTCACGCTCTCCGTGCTGCAGCCGCAGCAGGTCGCTGTCGGCCCGCCAGGTGCTGAGCACGGCGTCGACCTTGCGCAGGTGCGCGTACACCCTGGCCACGCCGGCGACGAGGTCCGGCCGGGTCGGCTCGACCGCGCGCACGTGCACGCTGATCGGCATCCCCATGACCTGCTCCACCCAGGCGCGGCGGGCCAGCCGAGGCGGCGCGGGCGCTGCCGGGGTCACCGGGATCTCGGCGGTGATCACAGGTTCGCCTGGTCGATCGCTGACTGCAGCGAGCCGACGTAGCCGTTCGAGGTGTAGGTGGCGCCGGAGACCATGTCGATGTTGGCGCTCTGCTTGTCGACGGTCTCGGAGTTGAGGATGGGCACGGCGTAGGAGTTGATCTCCTGGTCGCGGCCGCTGCTCCACGGCACCTGGGTGACCGTCGACTTCGTGATCTTGCCGTTCTTGACGGTGATCTCCACCTGCACGTCGCCGAACCGGGTCGACACGGCGTCACCGGTGTACGTCTTTGCGGCCGAGGACGAGCCCGAGCTGCCGGAGGAGCCACTGCTGCCCGAACCGGTCGTCCCGGAGCCGGTCGTCCCGGAGCCGGTCGTCCCGGAGCCGGCCGCCGCCGAGCCGCCGCCGGACGTGCGGCCGGTGCCGGCGCCGGACTGCGCGACGATGCTGGTGGACGCTGCCGAGCTGGTCGAGGTGTGGTAGCTGAAGAGGAGCACGAGGGCCGAGACGGTGCTCAGCAGCCAGAGGGTGATGCGTCGCATGGCAGGGTTCCTTGGGCGTGGGGTGGTCAGTAGGAGAAGCGCTCGAGGTGCACGGCCTCGGAGGGCACGCCGGCGTCGATCGCGGCGGAGCGCGCGGCCGACATCCAGCCGTCGGACCCGCAGATGTACACGTCGTGGTGCTCGAGGTCGGGCACGATCTCGCGCAGCGCCTGGACGTCGGTGAGGTGGCGGGCCTGGGCCGGTAGCCAGCTGTTGCGGCCGGGCACGCGCGGGCCCTCCACGAGCAGGTAGCGGGCGCCGCGGCCCGCGGCGAGCGCTGCGATCTCCTCAGCCAGCACTGCCTCGTGCCGGGAGCGCACCCGGTGCACGACGGTGACGTCACCGGGGGCCTGGTCGAGCTCCTCGAGCAGGGCACGCATCGGGGTGATGCCGATGCCCGACCCCATGAGCAGCACCTTGCGACGGGCCCGCACGCCCTGGTGCATCCGGCCGTAGGGGCCCTCGACGAGCACCCGCGTGCCGGGACGCAGGGTCGCCAGCCGGGCCGACCCGTCGCCCGTGTGGGCCGCGGTGAACCGCAGGGTTCTTCCGTCGGGTGCCGCTGAGATGGAGTAGGGGTTGGCGCGCGTCCATCCCGGGCCGTCGACGAAGCGCCACTGGAAGAACTGGCCGGCGCGCACCGGCATCCGGCGCACACCCCGGCCACCGACGGTCACCGTCGTGACGCCCGGGGCCTCGGCCTTGACGTCGACGACCCGCAGCGGCGAGCGCAGCGAGCGCCAGATCGGCAGCCAGACCCGGAAGACGAGCACCGCGCCGGCGCACAGCACGTACAGGCTCCACCAGAACACGGTCGCGGTGGTGGAGGGCAGGAAGTCGGTGCCGGTCCAGAGCTGGTGGGGCAGCGCCAGGCCAGCGCCGAGGTACCCGTAGAGGTGGATGAGGTGCCACGACTCGTAGCGCAGCCGGCGGCGCGCCTTCTTCACCGAGGTCACGACGACCATGACCAGGGCCACGGTGCCGGCGACGGCGAGCAGCATCCCGGGGTAGTTGACGACGAAGTCGACGATCGTGCCCCACAGTCCCAGGCTCGACCCCGCGGCGTAGCCGAGCGTGATGAGCACGATGTGAGCCAGCATCAGGGTGAACGATGTGAAGCCCACCAGCCGGTGGGTGCCGGCGAGCTCGTCCTGCCCCCAGGCCTGCTCGACCAACGGCACGCGGGCCATGAGGAACACCTGGATGAGCAGCAGGGCCGAGGCGATCAGGCCGGTGAGCCGCCCGGTCGACATCAGCGCGCCGGACACCGACGTCAGCTGCTGGACGCCGCCGCCCTTGACCCACAGGGCCGTCACCACGAGCAGCACGAACCACCCGGCCACGAGGCTGGCGTCGCGCCACCACGCAGGCACGGGGCCGCGACGGCGGACCAGCGGCGCCATGGCGAGGCCGGCGGCCTGGGCCGCAGGGGCGATGGTGCCGAAGGCCCCGCTGGAGGGCGGACTGCTGATCGTCATGAGCACAACCTCGGGGACTTCCCTGTGCGCTACCTGTGCCTGCCATCGGCGTGGACCGTGAGCGTGTGGAAACGGTTGCGCAGATCCGCAAGAATGCGCGCGTGAGAGCACCGGCGCCGACCCCCTCGATCCCCGTGCCCGAGGGGCTCGGCCGCGACCGCGAGGTGATGCTCCGCACCCGGGTCGAGCGCTGGTGGCCCGACCTGCTGGCCGGCCTGACCGCCCTCTACGGACCGCAGCGGGCGCCGGTGCTGGGCGCCGACCTGGTCGAGCTGGCCGCCGCCGCGTTCAGCGTGCGGTCCGACCGGCTGCAGGTGCGCGACCTCGAGCGGATGCTGCGCCCGGACTGGCTCCAGGACCCCGCCATGGTCGGCTACGCCGCGTACACCGAGCGGTTCGCCGGCGACCTGCGCGGCGTCACCACGCACCTGCCCCACCTCGACGAGCTCGGGGTGCGCTACCTGCACCTGATGCCGCTGCTGCGCCCGCGCGACGGCGACAACGACGGCGGGTACGCCGTGGCCGACTACCGCTCGGTGCGGCCCGACCTCGGCACGATGGACGACCTCGAGGACCTCGCCGAGCAGCTGCACGACGCCGACATGAGCCTGGTGCTCGACCTCGTGCTCAACCACGTGGCCCGCGAGCACGAGTGGGCGCAGCGGGCGCGCGCAGGCGAGGCCGCCTACCGCGACTACTTCCACGTCTTCCCCGACCGGGAGATGCCCGACGCCTACGAGCGCACCCTGCCCCAGGTCTTCCCCGACTTCGCCCCGGGCAACTTCACCTGGGACCACGACCTGCAGGGCTGGGTCTGGACCACGTTCAACGAGTTCCAGTGGGACGTGAACTGGGCCAACCCGGCCGTGCTGCGTGAGTACGCCGCCATCATCCTCGAGCTCGCCAACCGTGGCGTCGACGTGTTGCGGCTCGACGCGATCGCCTTCATGTGGAAGCGGCTGGGCACCGACTGCCAGGGCGAGCCGGAGGTGCACGCGATCACCCAGGTGCTGCGTGCCGTGACCCGGATCGCCTGCCCGAGCGTGGCGTTCCTCGCCGAGGCGATCGTGGCGCCGAGCAAGCTGCTCGCCTACCTCGGCACCGGTCCGTACACCGGCAAGGTCAGCGACCTCGCCTACCACAACAGCCTTATGGTGCAGATCTGGTCGATGCTCGCCGCGCGTGACGTGCGGCTGGCCGTGCAGGCGCTCGGCGCGCTGCCGCCCAAGCCGCCCACGGCCACCTGGCTCACCTACCTGCGCTGCCACGACGACATCGGCTGGGCGATCATGGACGAGGATGCCGCGGCCGTCGGGGTGACCGGCCACGGGCACCGCAGCTTCCTGGCCCACTGGTACGCGGGCGACTTCCCCGGCTCGCCGGCCCGTGGGCTGGTGTTCCAGTACAACCCCGACACCGACGACCGGCGCACGAGCGGCAGCGCGGCATCCCTCATCGGGCTGGAGGCCGCGCACTCGGTGGCGGAGGTCGACCGGGCGGCATCCGCGCTGCGGCTGGCACACGCGCTGGTGGTGGGCTGGGGCGGTATCCCGGTCATCTGGAGCGGTGACGAGCTCGGCCAGCCCAACGACCCCGGGTGGGCGAGCGAGCCCGGGCACGAGGAGGACAACCGCTGGGCGCACCGGCCCCGGCTCGACTGGGCCCGCGCCGAGCAGCGGCACGACCGCGGCACGGTGGCCGGGAGGGTGTTCGGCGACCTCGTCGCGCTGGTGCGCGCTCGGGGGCGGCTGGTGCACCTGCACGGCTCGGTCGAGACCACCGTCGGCCCGGTCGACGACCCGGGCGTGCTGGTGACGGTGCGCGAGCACCCGGTGGGCCGGTTCGTCGGCGTCTACAACGTCACCCCGCAGGCGCGGCCGTGGCTGGGCTGGCGGGTCAACGCGCTCGGTGTGGCCGACGCCCGCGACGAGATCACCGGCGAGATCCTGCCCTGGGGCGACGACGGCAACGTCTGGCTGCCGCCCTACGGAGTGCTCTGGCTCACCACCGACCGCCCCTGAGGGCTGCCTCTCCCGCCCCTGACCCCGCCCCTCCCTGCGAACGTGGGTGAAAGCCGTCGCCGGGACAGCAGGATTTCACCCACGTTCGCGAAGGCCCGCCGAAACGTGGGTGAAGGCCGTCGGGGAGACGACGGGAATCACCCACGTTCGCAGGCCTGTGGATAAGGGCGAGAGTGTCCTTCAGCTTCCGGGAATGCTCGGGGGATGCCGGAGCAGCCAGCACCCAACCGACGAGCGCGCCGCCATGCCGCCGTCAAGGTGGCTGCTGACTTCGACGGTGTCTTGACCCTGGGCCGGCTGAAGGTGCTCGGCTACGACCACGCCGCAGTTCGCCGAGAGGTGGACAACGACCGGTGGACGCGCCTCGGCACGCACACCGTCGCACTGCACACCGGCCCGGTAGACCCGGCGGCCCTGCGCTGGCGCGCGGTGTGGGAGGTCGCCGAGCAGGTGGCCCTGGTCGACGGCGTCTCTGCCCTGCAAGCCGCGGGCCTGACCGGCTACACCGACGACGTCATCCACGTGTCCGTGCCCCGCGGAGCACAGTGCCCCCAGGTCGAGGGAGTCCGCATCCACCGGGTGACCCGCCGGGCCGACGAGGCCGCACCCAGCGGCCTGCCGCGCACCCGGCTCGAGGTCGCCGCGCTGCGGGGCGCCGCCTGGGCCAGAACTGACCGGCAGGCGGCGCTGGTGCTCTGCCTTGCGGTGCAGCAGCGCCTGACCACCGGTCACCGGTTGCTTGCGGCGCTGCCTCGCGTGCGCAACCGTGGCCGACGGCCTTTCGTGCGCCAGGTGCTCAAGGACATCGCCGACGGGTCGCAGTCCCTGGGCGAGCTCGACTTCGCCGAGATGTGCCGTCGGCACGGCATCCCGCCGCCCGACCGACAGGTGCTGCGTCGCACGGCACTGGGCCGGGTCTACCTCGACGCGCGCTGGGACGGCAGCCGGTTCGTCGTCGAGATCGACGGCGCCGGTCACCGGCTCGGGCTCGCCGTCACCGACGACAACCTGCGCCAGAACGAGGTGACGCTCGGCGACGACCGGGTGCTGCGCATCGATCTCGTAGGGCTGCGGGTGCACGAAGTGGCATTCATGGATCAGGTCCGCCGCGGGGTGGGCGCACGCAACGCCGCCTGACAGGCCCCAACCCCGGCCCTCGCTCCGCGAATGTGGGTGAAGGCCTTCGTCCTGGGGGCGGTTATCACCCACGCTCGGGGGGAGCCTTCGCGAAAGTGGGTGAAAACCTTCGCCGTGACGGCGGCCTTCACCCACGTTCGCGCAAGGGGCGGCGAAGTCACCACCAGCCGAGGAGGTCGCCGCCGATCCGGACGATGAAGGCCCCGACCACCACGATGAAGACGACCCGCACGAACGAGTTGCCCCGCGACACGGCCGTGCGCGCCCCTACATAGCCCCCGGCGACGTTCGCCACCGCCATGACGACGGCCACCCGCCACACGATGTGCCCGCCCGGGGCGAAGACGGTGATGGCGCCGAGGTTCGTGGCGAGGTTGGCGATCTTGGCCTTGGCGCTGGCCTCGAGGAACGAGTAGCCCATCAGGCCGACCAGCGTGAGCACGAAGAACGAGCCGGTGCCCGGGCCGAGCGCCCCGTCGTAGACGCCGATGACGAACCCGATCAGCATCGCGACGGCGGTGTGCCGGTGCCCCGACCAGCGCAGCACCGTCACCTCCCCCAGCGACGGGGTGAGCAGGGTGTAGGCGCCGACGGCGATCAGCATGACCAGGATGATCGGGTTGAAGGCGGCCTTGGGGATGTGCAGCCCGATCAGCGCCCCCACCACCGCCCCGACGTAGGCCACGGCCGCCATCGGCAGGGCGGTGCGCAGGTCGGGTCGCACCCGGGTGTAGTAGGTGCGGGCGGCCGTGGCGGTGCCCCAGACCGAGGCGAACTTGTTCGTGGCGAGCACCTGCGCCGGCGCCGCCCCGGGCAGCCCGATGAGCAGGGCCGGCAGCTGGATCAGCCCTCCCCCGCCGACCACGGCATCCACCCAGCCGGCCAGGAACCCGGCGACGCCGAGCAGCGCGACGACCCCGCCCCCCGGGTCGGTCACGGGAAGCTCAGGTCTCCGCGACCCACGCGTCGACGATGTCGAGCACGTCGAGCAGCTGGTGGGCGTGGCCGTCGGGCATGGCGGTGACCTCCACCCGCTGGCCGGCCGGGATGTCCGAGTGCGGGATCCAGATGGCGCGCATGCCCACCTGCTGCGGGCCGTGGACGTCCTCGAAGACCCGGTCGCCGACGTAGACCGCCCGCCGCGGCGCGACGTCGAGCGCCCGGCAGATCGCCCGGAACGCCTCGGGGTGCGGCTTTACGTGGTCGATCTCGCTGGAGTAGAGGTCGGCGTCGAGCAGGTCGAGCACGCCGTCGCGCTCGAAGACGCCCCGGTGGTAGTCGCGGGTCCAGATGGTGTTCGAGAGCACGCCGACCTTGATGCCGCGCGCGTGCAGCCCCTCCCACAGCGGGCGCACCTGCGGGTCGGTGATCGTGTGCGGCTCCCAGAAGCCGCGGTAGGCCGCCAGCGCCAGGTGGTGCCGGTCGTGCGCGGCATCCACCCCGGCCTCGACGAGGATGTCGGCCAGCGCGGCCGAGGTGTGGTCCTCGCGGCCGCGCGCCCAGGCGGCGGACTCCGCGTCGAGGATGCGGTCGGCGAGCCGGTGCGCCTCGTCGAGGTCGGCCTCGGACACGTCGGGCGACTCGACCGGGATGCCGTGCACCTCGCGCGCGAAGACGCGCCACTGCTCGGGCAGGTCGACGGTGTGCCAGGGCGTGAGCGTGCCGCCCCAGTCGAAGACGACGGCCTCGACGGGCTGGGTCACGAGCGGCCGATCTCGGCCAGGATGTCCGCCACCGCCGAGCCGACCGGCAGGTCGCGCCGCTCGCCCGAGCGGCGGTCCTTGAGCTCGATGGTGCCGTCGGCCAGCCCGCGCCCGACGACGACGATCGTCGGCACGCCGATCAGCTCGGCATCCTTGAACTTCACGCCGGGGCTGGCCTGGCGACGGTCGTCGAGCAACACCTGCGCCCCCCGCGCCTCGAGCTCGCGGGTGAGCTCCTCGGCATGGATGGCCACGGCCTCGTCCTTGCCGGTGACCACGACGTGCACGTCGGCCGGAGCCAGCGCGCGCGGCCAGATGAGCCCGAGGTCGTCGTGGTTGCCTTCGGCGACGCAGGCGACGGCCCGCGAGACCCCGACGCCGTAGGAGCCCATGATCACCGTGCGCAGCTTGCCGTGCTCGTCGAGCACCTTGAGGTCGAGCGCCTCGGCGTACTTGGTGCCGAGCTGGAAGATGTGCCCCATCTCGATGCCGCGGGCCGACTCCAGGCCGTGCCCGCACGAGGGGCAGGCGTCGCCGTCGCGGACCTCGGCGGCCTCGATGGTGCCGTCGGCGGTGAAGTCGCGCCCGGCCACGAGGTCGAGCACGTGCCGGCCGTCCTCGTCGGCGCCGGTCACCCAGGCCGTGCCCTCGCTGACCCGCGGGTCGAGCAGGTAGCGGATGCCGGACGCCTTCTCGGTGCCGAGCACCCCGGGCCCGATGTAGCCCTTCGCCAGCGACGGCGCAGCCGCGAAGTCCTTCTCGTCGAACGCCTCGACCGCGGCGGGCTCGACCTGCGCCCCGAGCCGCTTCTCGTCGACCTCGCGGTCGCCGGGGAGCCCGATGGCCAGCGGCTCACGGGTGCCGTCGGGGTGCACGAGCACCACGAGCACGTTCTTCAGGGTGTCCGAGGCCGCCCAGGGCCGCCCGTCCGGGCGGGGGAACGCCGACTCGAGGTGCGCGACCAGCGTGTCGATGGTCGGGGTGCCGGGGGTGTCCTCGACGTGCGCGGCGGGCACGGCTGACGCGTCGACGGCATCCGGCACCGGCACCCGCACGGCTTCGACGTTGGCGGCGTAGCCGCAGTTCGCGCAGCGCACGTAGGTGTCCTCGCCGTTCTCAGCGGTCGCGAGGAACTCCTCGGACTTCGAGCCGCCCATCGCCCCCGCCATCGCCTGCACGATCACGTAGTGGAAGCCGAGCCGGTCGAAGATGCGCACGTAGGCGTCGCGGTGCAGCTGGTAGCTCTTGTCGAGCCCGGCCTCGTCGATGTCGAAGGAGTAGCTGTCCTTCATCACGAACTCGCGCCCGCGCAGCACCCCGGCGCGTGGCCGGGCCTCGTCGCGGTACTTGATCTGGATCTGGTAGATCGACAGCGGCAGGTCCTTGTACGACGAGTAGAGGTCCTTCACCGCCAGGGTGAACATCTCCTCGTGCGTCGGCCCCAGCAGGTAGTCGTTGCCCTTGCGGTCCTTGAGCCGGAACACGTTGTCGCCGTACTCGTCCCAGCGGCCGCTCGCCTCGTAGGGCTCGCGGGGCAGCAGCGCCGGGAAGAGCAGCTCCTGGGCGCCGATGGCGTCCATCTCCTCGCGCACGATCGTCTCGACGTTGCGCAGCACCTTCAGGCCGAGCGGCAGCCAGGTGTAGATGCCGGGGCTGACCCGGCGGATGTAGCCGGCCCGCACGAGGAGCTGGTGGCTCGGGACCTCGGCGTCCGCCGGGTTCTCGCGAAGGGTTCGCAGGAACAGGGACGACATGCGCATGGCCACGGGAGAGCTCCTGGAGGTGGTTGGACAACCCGCCAAGGATAACGACGGGCACGGATGCCGTTCACGCGCGTTTCGGGTCAGCCCGTCGGGTGCGTGGTGAGCTGGGTGTAGCGGGCCCGGACGCCGTGGTTCTCGAAGCCCAGCCGCAGGTAGAGCTCGTGCGCGGGATTGTCGACGTTGACGGCCAGCCACGCCTGGTCGCAGCCCGCCTTGACCAGCGTCCGCAGCGACCGCACGACCAGGTGGGCCCCGAGGCCGCGGCCGCGCCAGGCCGGCACCACCCCGACCTGGTCGATCCAGTCCTCGGTGATCGTCACGAAGCCGACCGGCAGGCCGTCGGGGTCGAGCGCGACCCGGGAGGCGTCGGCCCGGAACCCGATGTCCTCCGACACCTCGCGCACCCAGACGTCGCGCGGGGGGTCGGGGAAGCCCGGCCGCTCGGCGAACGACTGCTGGTAGGCGGTGAAGAACAGCCCGGCGGTGTCGTCGTCCCAGGCCGCGACGTGCAGCCCCTCAGGCCGCTTCACCTTCGGGATCTCGCCGAGCGGGTGGCGCATCACGTGCTCGGCGAAGGTGCGTTTCAGCCCCAGGTCCGCGTAGAGGGCGTCCGACTCCGACGAGGTGGTCTCGGCGACGACGCGCAGCGGTGAGCCGCCGGAGCGCTCCTGCGCCCACTGGGCCAGCTCCTCCCCGATGCCCTGCCAGCGGGTCGACGGGTGCACCAGCCCGGTGGCCGTGCGGTGCCCGGCGTCGTCGACGAAGACGGCGGCCGCCGCCACGATGTCGCCCGTCTCGTCACGACCGCCGATGCCGCTGCCACTCAGGAAGAGCCGCCGGATGGTCTGCTCGTGCGCGAGCTGCGGCAGCCCGCCGTCGACGGCCAGGCACCGGCGGGCCAGGTGGCGCAGGTCGTCGAGGTCGCCCTCGGTGAGCGGCTGCCAGGCCAGGGTCGACACGGCCCGGCCTCAGTGCCCCGCAGCGCGCAGCGCCGTGCGGATCATCGGCGCCTGCAGCGGCAGGCGGGCGAGGGTCGCGACGAAGGTGGCCCGCGATGCCGGGTCACCCTTGCGCTGCGCCCGCTGGCCGGAGTCGACGCTCATCTGCACGTTGGCCGGGAACACGGCGACCAGCAGCGCGGCAGATGCGTAACCCGCCGGCCGGCGCGTAGCCGGCAACAGCAGCCCTGCGGCACACAGCAGCTCGGCCACGCCGGAAGCGTAGACCAGGGCCCGGTGGTTGGGCAGCGCCCGAGGGACGATGCCCTCGAAGACCTGCGGTCGCACGAGGTGCACGACTCCCGAGCTGGCCAGCAGCGCGGCGAGCCCGGCGACATCACGACTGAGGGCGGGGGCAGCGGCCATGCCCCATCCAACCATCCCCGGCTCGAGCGCCTCAGAGCAGGACCGTGCTGAAGTCGCCCACCTCGCGGAACCCGATGTGGGCGTACGTGGTGCGCGCGGCGGTGTTGAAGTCGTTGACGTAGAGCGTGACGAGCGGCGCCGGCCCGACCATCACCTGCTCCACGACGCTGGCGAGCATCGAGACGGCCAGCCCGCGGCCGCGCAGCTCGGGCGCGAGCCAGACGCCCTGCAGCTGGGCGCAGCCCAGGGCCAGGCTGCCGATGTCGGTCTTGAACACCACCCGTCCGTTCTCGACGACGACGTAGGTGTGCCCGCGCGCCGCGAGCGAGGCGAGGGACGCCCGGTAGCCGCGGTCGCTGCCCCGGTAGGGCGGGTAGCCGATCTCGGCGGTGAACATGTGCTCGGCCGCGGGCAGCACCAGGTCGACCTCGTCGACCCGGGCCGGCCGCACTCGCGGATCGAGCGGAACCCCCAGGGTGGAGGGCAGCCGGTCGGTGACCAGCAGCGGTTGGTGGTCGCGCACGGCGCGCGCCGGTCCCCAGTGCGGCTCGAGGTGCTGCCACAGGCCCTCGACCTCCTCGCGCGGGCCGAACACCGAGGCGCAGCGACCGCGCCAGCGGCGCACCCGGTCGGCAAAGGCCGCCCGGCTCTCCGGCGTGGTGCCCACCGGCACGACGTTCGCGCTGGCCCAGCACAGGGCGGTCAGCTCACCGTCGACCCGGTGGCCCAGCACGCCCGCGAGCGACCCGGTGCGCGACCCCTCGAGCACCCGGGCGGCCACGAAGACGCCGCGAGCCAGGTCGCGAGCGCACACCTCGAGGGCGTCGTCGCGGTCGGCGAGCGACAGCGGACGCACGGGTGAGCGTGTGCGCAGCACGACGTCAGCCTAAGGTGCTGCCCGCCCCGCGTGCCCTCGTTCCTCATCCAGTGACATCCCGGGCGGGGCGCCCGCGCCGGTCAGGACGGGCGCTGCGAGGTCGGTGTTGTCGAGCACCCAGGTGGCGCGCCGCGCCGGGTCGACCTCGGCGAGGTAGAGCCGCTGCCCGCCGACGTAGCGGCCGTTGACCGCGGATGCCGGGTCCGCGGCCTCCGCTCCCAGCGCACCGAAGCGGGCGTTGCCGCGCGGCACGGAGACCTCGAAGGGCACCTCGACCCAGACGCCGGCGTCCCACAGGTCGGCCAGCTCGGGGCGGTGCAGGAAGATGCCGTCGAGCAGGAGCACGGCATCCGGGCCCGCCGCAGCCACGGGCACGGCCTCGACCGGCGCCTCCGCCTCGACGTCGTGCACGGCCCGCACCCAGGGCTCCCCCGCCCGGAACGGCTCGACGAGCCGGTGCCGGATCGCCTCGTGGTCGTAGCTGTCGCGGTAGAACCCCTCGGCGGTGCGTCCGCGTGCGTAGCGGTCCGCGCGCACCCGGTGGAACCCGTCGACGGACACGCGATGCACCTCGCGGTGCGGCGCGACCAGCGCGGCGAGCTCGTGGCCGAGCATCGTCTTGCCGGCCCCGTCGACGCCGTCGAGGGCGACGACCACCCGCTCACCCTCGCCCACGGTCAGCAGCGCGTCAGCCAGGCCGCCGAGCACCCGGCCGCGGCGACCGGCCGGCGGGGGTGGGACGAACGCGTCGAGGTGAGCGGGCGGCATCCGGCGTGGTGGTTGGTCGGTCGTGGACGCAGCGGGGGGGCGGGGGGCGGCGAGCGCCGGTCAGCTGACGGTGACCGACGGGACGCCCGCGGAGTCCTCGTCCATCGGCTCGCCCATCTCCTCGGCGATCCGCATGGCCTCCTCGATGAGCGTCTCGACGATCATGCTCTCGGGCACGGTCTTGATCACCTCGCCGCGCACGAAGATCTGGCCCTTGCCGTTGCCGGAGGCGACGCCGAGGTCGGCCTCGCGGGCCTCGCCGGGGCCGTTGACGACGCAGCCCATGACGGCCACCCGCAGCGGCACGGTCATGCCTTCGAGCCCCGCGGTGACCTCGTCGGCGAGCTTGTAGACGTCGACCTGGGCGCGGCCGCACGACGGGCACGACACGATCTCGAGCTTGCGGGGGCGCAGGTTGAGCGACTGCAGGATCTGGATGCCGACCTTGACCTCCTCGACCGGCGGCGCCGACAGCGACACCCGGATGGTGTCGCCGATGCCCTGGGAGAGCAGCGCGCCGAAGGCGGTGGCCGACTTGATGGTGCCCTGGAACGCCGGTCCGGCCTCGGTGACCCCGAGGTGCAGCGGCCAGTCGCCGCGCTCGGCGAGCAGCTGGTAGGCGCGGATCATGACGACCGGGTCGTTGTGCTTGACCGAGATCTTGAAGTCGTGGAAGTCGTGCTCCTCGAAGAGGCCGGCCTCCCACACCGCCGACTCGACGAGCGCCTCGGCGGAAGGCTTGCCGTACTTGTCGAGGATGCGCTTGTCGAGCGAGCCGGCGTTGACGCCGATCCGGATGGAGACCCCCGCGGCCTTGGCGCGGCGCGCGATCTCGCCGACCTGGTCGTCGAACTGCCGGATGTTGCCGGGGTTGACCCGAACCGCCGCGCAGCCCGCGTCGATGGCCGCGTAGACGTACTTGGGCTGGAAGTGGATGTCGGCGATGACCGGGATCTGCGACTTGTGCGCGATGGCCGGCAGCGCATCGGCGTCGTCCTGGGTGGGGCACGCGACGCGCACGATGTCGCAGCCGGATGCCGTCAGCTCGGCGATCTGCTGGAGAGTCGCGTTGATGTCGGTGGTGGGCGTGGTGGTCATCGACTGCACCGACACGGGGGCGTCGCCGCCGACCTCGACCTTGCCGACCTTGATCTTCCGGCTGGCGCGGCGGGGGGCGACGACGGGCGGGGGCAGTGGGGGCATACCGAGGGAGACGGACATGCGCACAAGCCTACGGCGCGGCTCAGCCCCCGAGGTTCACCGGTTTGACGACGTCGGCGTAGATCAGCAGCAACGAGGCACCGAGCAGCACCGTGGACACGGTGTAGGCGATCGGGAGGGCCTTGGCCACGTCGACGTAGCCCGGGTCGGGCCGCCCGAGCGCCTTGGCGAGCCCGCGCTTGAGGCCCTCCCACAGGGCTCCGGCCACGTGGCCGCCGTCGAGCGGTAGCAGCGGGATGAGGTTGAACAGGAAGAGCATGAAGTTCAGGGCGGCGATCAGCCCCACGAGGAACCAGAGCTTGTCGCCGGCCGACGTGCCGACCAGGGAGTCGTACTTGCCGCCGCTGGCCTCGCCGGCCACCCGGCCCACGCCGACGACCGACATCGGGCTGTCGGCCTCGCGCGCTGCCCCGCCGAAGGCCGCCTGCCACACCCCGACCATCCGCTGGGGCACGTGCACCAGGGCTTGGGCGGTGCCGCTGACGTAGCCCCACAGCATGCCGGGCACGGCGGTGACCGGCTGCGGCACGTAGCCCACCGGTGCGGCCGACCGCACGCCGAGGAAGCCGGCCTCCGTGGTCTGGGTCGTGCCGTCGGCGTTCTTGACGGGCAGGCCCTTGTCGTCGAGAACCGGGACGACGTTTCGGATGGGGGTGGCGGTGACGGTGACCTGCCGGCCGTCGCGCTCGACCACGATGGGCACCGCCTCGCCGACGCGGGGGCGGATCAGCGTGCCGACGTCGGTCGTGTCGACAACCGGCTGGCCGGCGATGGACACGAAGCGGTCGCCGGGCAGGAGGCCGGCGGCCAGCGCCGGGGTCTTCGGCTGGTCGGTGCAGGTGGTGGCGTCGCCGGCCGTGGTCACCGGGACCACGCACTGCGACACCGAAGCCACGACGGCGCCCGGCTGCGCGGTGGCGACGCCGTGGACCGTGACCAGCAGGGTGAGCAGGACGACACCGATGAGGAGGTTCATGGTGGGGCCACCGAGCATGACGATGACCTTCTGGTGCACCGGGAGGCGGTAGAAGACCCGCTTCTCGTCGCCGGGGCGCACCTCTTCCAGGCTCGCCGCCCGGGCCTCGTCGACCAGCTGGCTGAACCGGCCCGTGCTCGACGCCCGCACCGTGCCGGGCTCGTCGCCCGGGCGCGGGGGGAACATGCCGATCATCCGGATGTAGCCGCCCAGCGGCACGGCCTTGACGCCGTACTCCGTCTCACCGCGCTTGCGCGACCACATCGTGGGCCCGAAGCCGACCATGTACTGGGTCACCCGCACGCCGAACCGCTTCGCGGGCACGAGGTGACCGACCTCGTGCAGCGCGATCGAGGCGGCGACGCCGGTGGCCATGAACAGGACACCGAGGACGAAGGCGAGGGTGGACATGCGGTATAGGGTACGTCGGCCCGCTGACGACACCGTTCGGCCAGCCCTGGGCCGACCCGGGTGCCACCTGCCCACCCAGTGTCTACGGTGGAGGCATGAGCGCCGCCGTCGGCACCACGGCCCCGGAGTGCATCGTCACGATCGACGACCGGGGCCGGGTCGTGGAGTTCGACGCGGCCGCCGAGGCGCTCTTCGGCTGGAGCCGGGAGGAGGCGGTCGGGCACGAGCTGTCCGAGCTGTTCGTCGTGCCCACCCACGCCGCCACGCACCGCGACGGCATCCTGGACTCCGCCGCGACCGGTCAGCGCCCCGTGCTCCACCAGCGGCTCGAGCTGCCCGCCGTGCGCCGCGACGGCAGCCCACTGGTCATCGAGCTGATCGCCGTCGCGACGGTGCACGACGGGCGCCGCGAGTTCACCGGCTTCATCCGCGACATCACGCAGGAGCGGCGCACCGAGGAGCAGCTGAACCGCTCGCAGGCCCGTTACGAGGCGATCGTGCGGCACTCGAGCAAGGCGCTGGTGCTGTGCCAGCCCGACGGCAGCGGCGGCACCTTCCTCGCCGGCCACTGGCTGCTCGGCCTGCCGCCGGACACCCCGCTCGAGGGCGGTTTCCTGTCCGTGGTGCACCCCGACGACGCGCAGGCCGCACGCCGCCTGATGTCCGAGGTGATGGCCGGCACCCGCGGCCCGCGCGACGGCATCGACCTGCGGCTGCGCCGCACGGACGGCACCTTCGTCGTCTGCGAGGTGGTCGGCGAGGACCTCACCGCCCTGCCCGAGGTCGCCGCGCTGCTGCTGCGCGCCGACGACGTCAGCCAGGACCGCCGGCGCGAGCGGCGCCTGGCCGACGCGACGGCCCAGATGCGCACCCTCATCGACAACGTCGGCGCAGCCGTGCTGCTCGAGGACGACACCCGCCACGTGCTGGTCGCCAACGACGTGCTCGTCGACCTGTTCCGCATCCCGGTGAGCAGCGACGAGCTCGTGGGCACCGACTGCTACGAGTCAGCGCACCAGATCAAGGCACTGTTCAGCGACCCCGAAGGCTTCGCCGCAGGCGTCGACCAGCGGGTCGCGCAGGGCATCCCGATCATCGGCGAGCAGCTCTCGCTCGTCGACGGCAGCACCCTGGAGCGCGACTACCTCCCCATCGACAGCGCGGGCCGGCACGCCGGCCACCTGTGGGTCTACCGCGACATCACCCAGCACACCGCCGAGCGCCAGATGCTCACCGACCAGAACCGCTCGCTGGCCGAGCTGGCCGCCCTGAAGAACGAGTTCGTCGCCACCGTGTCGCACGAGCTGCGCACCCCGCTGACCTCGGTCGTGAGCTTCGCCGAGATGCTCAAGGACCCGTCGATGGGCTCGCTGACGCCGGACCAGGCGACCTTCCTCGAGATCATCGACCGCAACTCGCAGCGGCTGCTGCGGCTCATCGAGGACCTCCTGCTGGTGGCCAAGCTCGAGTCGCACACCCTCCCGCTCTCGCTCGGCCTGGTCGACCTGCCCGACACCGTGGCCCAGGTCGTCACCGAGCTCGAGCCGGTGGCGCGCGAGCGCGACGTCGAGCTGAGTGTCGTCACCGGAGCCGGTCCGCGGGTGCGCGGCGACTGGGTGCGGCTGCAGCAGGTCGTCTCCAACCTCGTCGGCAACGCCATCAACTACACGCTGCCCGGCGGCACCGTGCAGGTCGCGGCCGAGGTGCTGCCGCACGCCCGGGAGTGGTCGATCACGGTGTCGGACAACGGGGTCGGCATCCCCGAGCACGAGCTGCCGCACGTGTTCGACGCCTTCTTCCGGGCCTCGAGCGGGGCCGGGGCCACCGGCGGCACCGGCCTCGGCCTGGCGATCAGCCGGCTGATCGTCGACGAGCACCACGGCCGCATCTCGGTGCAGAGCCCGCCCGGGCTGGGCACCACCGTCACCGTGCAGCTGCCCTACCAGGAGGCCTGACGTGGCACGCCTCCTGGTCGTCGAGGACAACCCTGACATCGCCTTGGCCATCGCCACCCTCCTGCAGCGGCACGGCCACGAGGTCACCCGTGCCGGCGACGGCGTCGAGGCGCTGCGGGTCGCCTACGACCTGCACCCTCACCTCCTCGTGCTCGACATCGGGCTGCCCCGGCTCGACGGCTGGGGCGTGCTGTCGCGCATCCGCGAGCTGAGCGACATCCCCGTGCTGCTGCTCACCGCGGCGGGGCGCGACGAGGACAAGGTGCGCGGCCTGCGCGGCGGCGCCGACGACTACCTCACCAAGCCGTTCAACAACGCCGAGCTCGTGGCCCGCATCGACGGCCTGCTGCGGCGGGCGGGCGACGCCTCCTGGTCGGGGTCCGACCTCGGGCACGGCGCCATCGTGCTCTCGCCGACCAGGCACGCCGTGACCGTCGACGGCGCCGACGTCTCGGTGACCCCGTTGGAGTTCGACCTGCTCAGCATGTTCCTGCGCCACGAGGGCCAGGTGCTGACCCCGAACCAGATCCTGTCCGCCGTGTGGGGCGACTCCGGCGGCGAAGGCCACGAGCGGGTGAAGTTCGCGGTGCTGCGGCTGCGCCGCAAGGTCGGGTGGGACGACGCGGCCACGGCACCCCTGAAGTCGGTGCGCGGCATCGGCTACCGGCTCGACCCGCCTGGCTGACTGCTCCCGTTCCGCACCCGAACCGCTCCCGACCCGGCACCGGGGGCCCGCCACCGTTCATCCATGAGCGAACGCACCCGGGTCCTGGTCGTCGACAACGACCCCGACTCCCTCCTCCTGCTGCGGCTGATCCTCGGCTCCCGGCCGAAGTACGACGCGATCTTCTACGACAGCGCCGCGAGGGCTCTCGGGCACGGCCCCGACCGGCCCTTCGACGTCCTGGTGACCGACCTGCACATGCCCGGCATGGACGGGCTGGAGCTCGCGGCGACGCTGCGCGAGTCCGACCCTGAGCTGCCCGTGGTGCTCGTCACCGCGCACGCCACCGTCGACTCGGCGGTGCGGGCCGTGCAGGGCTCGGTGACCAACCTCCTTCCCAAGCCGCTGATGGCGGACACCGTGCGCGCCGCGGTCGACGCCGCGGCCTGCACCCGATCTGCACCCGCTCCGCTCCGGTAGACGCACCCGTCACCGGGCACAGTCATTCCCATGAGCGAGACGCAGACAGCAGCCGCAGGGGGCCGCTGCCCGCGTACCGTCCCGAACACCGGGGTGACAGCACCCCGATAGCGGTGTTGCGGCAGCCGCAGGGGGCTGCTCGTCACACCCCAAGGACCACCTGCTTGCAGGGAGCAGGTGGTCCTTGGGGTGTGATGCTCAGCCCCGGCCGGTCGCGCTGACGCCGCCGAGCACCCGGGCGGCCTCGTCACGGGCCCAGGCGTCCGCGGCGAGCACTCCCTCGACGCTGTGTGCGTCGCCCTCCTGGCCGGCGTGCGCGTCGACCACCCGCTCGATGGTGTCGACGATGTCGGTGAAGCGGATCGTGCCGTCGTGGAACGCGTCGACGCACACCTCGTTGGCGGCGTTGTAGACCGCGGGGTAGGTGCCGCCCGCCACCCCGACCTGCCGGGCCAGCCGCACGGCCGGGAAGGCGTCGTCGTCGAGCGGGTGGAACTCCCAGGTCTGCGCGCGGGTCCAGTCGCACGGCACGTCGACGTCCTCCAGCCGCTCCGGCCACGACAGCCCCAGGGCGATGGGCACCAGCATGCGTGGGGGCCCGAGCTGCGCGATGGTCGAGCCGTCGTGGAACTCGACCATCGAGTGGATCTGCTGTTGCGGGTGAACCACGACGTCGATCCGGTCGAAGGGGATGTCGAAGAGCAGGTGCGCCTCGATGACCTCGAGCCCCTTGTTGACGAGCGTGGCGGAGTTGGTCGTGATCACCCGGCCCATCGCGAAGTTGGGGTGGGCCAGCGCCTGCTCGGGGGTGACGTCGGCCAGCTCGGCCCTGGCGCGCCCGCGGAACGGCCCGCCACTCGCGGTCACGACGAGCCGACGCACCTCCTGCGCACGCCCGCCGCGCAGGCTCTGGGCGATGGCGCTGTGCTCGGAGTCGACCGGCACGACCTGGTCAGGGCCGGCGGCGGCCTTCACCAGCGGCCCGCCGATGATCAGCGACTCCTTGTTCGCCAGCGCCAGCACCGAGCCGGCCGCCAGCGCCGCCAGGGTCGGGCGCAGCCCGATCGAGCCGGTCACGCCGTTGAGCACGACGTCGGCACCGCAGCCGGCGGCGACCGTGGCGGCATCCGGCCCGACGACCACCTCGGCGGCGGATGCCGGCCGGCCGGCTTGCGCGGCGGCGGCGGCGAGTGCTGAGCGCACCGCGTCGACGTCACCGCGCGCGGCCGCCACGAGGGGCACGTCGAACTGCACCGCCTGGCGTGCGAGCAGGTCGAGGTTGCCGCCGGCGGAGAGCGCCGCGATGGTGAAGCGGCCGGGGTGGGCCGCCACCACCTCGAGGGCCTGGGTGCCGATCGAGCCGGTGGAGCCGAGGAGGGCAACAGAGCGTGTGGTCACCAGCCCATTGTCAGCGCTCGATGGCAGCGGCGTGGAACCGGGGCTCGCGGCGGACTCTGGGAGGTCAGAGGCGGATTGGAACGAACCTTCCGCACGCCTCGACTCGGTCGCCAAGTCGCGACTGTCGCGCAGCACCTCGTCGGACGAGGTGGAGGGTCAGGGGGACGGTGGCAACCGCCGCCGAGACTATGAGCCCGGCGTGATCATGAGCCAGGGGGAGCCGCCGGCGACGTTCTCGCCGGGGGTCTGTCCCTTCGACCACCACTTCGCCTCGTAGGGCACCAGCCCGACCTGCACGCGCGCGCCCGCTGCGTAGGCGTGGGTCGGCTCCCACTGGGGATAGGTGCCGGCGGGGAGGGTCGGCAGGGGGGCAGGCGTGTCACCCGGGAGCACCGGGCCGACCAGGGCCCACGGGGAGTCACCGGCGTTGGCCACCGGCGTGTCGGGGGCGACGCCGCTGGTCCAGTAGCGGGCGATGAAGACCTGGTGGTGCCAGACGACCTTGGTCCCACCAGGGTATTGCCCCAGGGGGTCCCAGACCGGGAAGGGGCTGTGCGCCGGGTCGTCGACCGTCCCGGTCGGCGACGGGGTCGCCGCTGCGGGTGTGCCTGACCTGGACGGGTCGGCGGAGACCGACACCGACGGACGGGTGGTGCCCAGGTTGGCGTTCAGCACGTCGGCGAACCGCTGGTCCCCCTGGTCGATCCCGCTGCACGAGTTCTGGACGACGGGGAGGATGGCGGGAAGCGGGGGTGCGCAGGTGGAGTCCCGGTTGAGCGACCACATGGACAGCTGTCCCACGCCGTGTGTGCGGGCGAACGCGTTGACGGCGGCGGCGTCCGCGAGGGTGAACTGCTCCGCCGGGACGTCGTTCTGGCCGATCATCGAGGTGATGCCGACCGTGGCCCACCCCTGTCCGTCGTCGAGGGTGTGCCCGGCCTGTGCGAAGGCCGCCCGCACCTGGCCCTGCAGTGCGGTGGATGCCTTGATGACCTGGGCGGACATCGGCTGGGCGGGTGACTCCCCGCCGGCGAAGTCCATGGTCATCCCGTTCACTCCGGCCACGTCCACGCCGGCGGACAGCATCCCCGCCAGCGCCGCTTCGCCCTCGGCTGTGAGGCCGGTCGAGCCCACTGGAAGGGTCAGCCAGACGGCCAGGGAGCGTCCGGCGCTGCTCGCGCGGTCCTGGACGACCCTGATCGCGCCGGCCCGACGCACAGCGGCTGCCGCGTCGCCCTCGGAGGTGCCCTCGAGGTCGAGGTCGATGCTCGTCAGCTCATACCGGTCGACGACCGCCTGGTACGCGTCGGCCAGCGCCGATGGGTCGGTGCACGTCGAGGCCAGCTCGGTGCCGGCCGCACCACCGAAGGACACCCGGGCCTGACCGCCCACCAGGCGAAGCTGGGAGATGCGGCGGTCCAGGTCGAGGTCCGAGGACGCCGTGTCCAGGGTGTAGGCCCCGCCCCACATCGGCGCGCAGCGGTCGCCGGGACCGGACACGACGAACGCCAGCGTGACGTTCGACTGCGCCGGGCCCGACGGGGTCTCGAAGGGGTAGGCCGGCGTGTTCGTCACGTCCACGTAGCCGGTGAAGAACGTCGGGCCGGGGACGTCGACCGGGGTGACCGCGGACGAGATGGCTCGCGTCCCGAACCAGCCGACCAGGACCGTGCAGAGCAGCAGGACAGCCACACGCAGGGGAGAGATCCGTGTCCGGGCACGACCCGGCCCGACGGCGGGCGAGCTCATCATGACCTCTCGTGCGCACGGGTGTCGCCACGGCGGGGTGGCGGTGCCTTGGTGACCGGGATCTGTGACCGTTCGATGGACTCGGTCGCGTCCGGACCGAAGTAGAGGACGGACGTCCAGCTCGCGGCGACCGGGCCGGTGGCTGCCGCCGCACGTGCCTCCTTCTTCGGGGCCTTGGCGGGCACGCGGACCCAGTGCACCATGCCGAGGACCACGTCGACGATCGAGTTGCGCACGCCGATGAAGGCGACGATGGCGTACAGGGTGAGCGAACCGTTGAAGACGGCGAAGACCCCGTTGCTCCAGTTCTGCGACTTGATGTCGTTGGCGAGGGTCACGAACGCGAACACCGCGATGAGGTAGGCCGCCAGGATGTACAGCGCCGGCACCGCCGTGCGGTCCTTGACCTTCGGGGTGCGTGCGAAGGCGATCTTGGACTTGGCCGCGGCCTGCTGCAGGGACTTCAGGGTGCCGGCGAGGTTGACCGGGAGCAGGACGAGGTTGAACGCATAGATCCGGAAGACGTCGGTGCGCTTGTAGCCCAGGCGGTGCAGGTCCGACGACATCGCCAAGAAGTAGGGCGCCGCCGCTGCCACGAGGATCGGGCTCAGCAGCTTGCTGTCGAACGGGAAGACCAGCAGGAACACCAGGCCGATGCTCGCCCAGGCAATCGACGCCATGTAGTTGAAGCGCAGGGCGATCGAGGCCCTGGGTATGCGGTTCCCCTCCTTGCGCCGGCGACGGATGAGGCGCCAGAACTTCGGTGCGATGAGCAGCCCGCCGTTGGCCCACCGGGCACGCTGGACCGACAGGGAGCCGAAGTCCGTCGGTGTGGCGCTGTAGCTCAGCCGCTCGGGGTAGTTGGACAGTGTCCACCCGGCGGCGACCAGGTCGATGCTCGACTCGGTGTCCTCGATGACCGTACGGTCCTGGACGTACCGCCGCACCTCCTGACCTCCGACGTAGGAGACCTCGACGATGTCGTCCAGGGCGACCTTGCGGATCACTGCGTTGGCGCCCACCCAGAAGGTGGCACCGAAGTAGGTCAGGCCCTGGTGCACGAGGTGCTGGATGTCGGTGGTCGCGCCGGCGACCCGCTCCAGGCGCGTGCTGGCACCCCGGAACGCCGAGTACGGGGTCTGGATGACCGCGATGCGCTCGTTGCCCGGAAGCTCGAGCTGGTGGACCAGCCGGAGGCAGTACTCGCGCAGGAGCACGCTGTCGGCGTCGAGCGTGAGCACGTAGTCGCTGTCGGGTATCTCCAGGGCGTTGGGACCATCGCTGTCGCGCAGGACGGTGCCCAGCTGGGTCTCGATCTGCTGGACCCGGCGCCCCATCAGCCCCAGGTAAGCGTTGAGGTTCATCGCCTTGTTCGCGTCGTGCGGCAGGTGGGCGTACTTCTTGCGCTCGAAGGAGGTGACGTTCGCCTCGAAGGTCCACACCAGGCGGCGGGACAGCTGGAGGAGCCGCTCGGTGGGCAGGACCGCGCCTTCGTCCAGAGCCGCGAAGAGCGCCCGAGCGGTGATCTCGAGGTCTCCTGCAAGGGCACCCAGTACCTCGTCGGCGAGGAAGTCGTCCGCGTTGGAGGTCCGCGGGAGGGCGTGCGCCTGCTCGCGCAGCCACTGACCGGCCCAGACGAAGTCGAGCGCCAGGGCGCGGACCTGGTCGTTCGTGCTCGGGCCGCCGTTCATCAAGGCCGCCTCGAAGCGTCCCATTGACGTGCGGAACCGCTCGCATGGCCCCTTCAGCAGGGCGTTGATCTCGTCGGGCAAGGCCCGGCAGCCGGCGAGGCCAGCCGCTGCAGCCGGGTCAGCGGGTGTCGGCGGGTCGTCCAGCAAGAGAACCGTCCGGGTCCCTGGGTACTCCTGCAGGGCCACCGACAACAGGGTGGAACGCACCACCGCCGGGTCCTCGCAGTAGGACGGCACCAGGACGGTGAGGCTGGGCTGCGAGCCGGACATGAACGCGTCGATCTCGGCACGCGGCACCCGAACGTGCCCCCTGGACCGGTACAGCGCACCCTGTCGCGCCAGCAGGTACATGCACGCGGAGAAGGTGAGGAACGTCATCACCACGACGTAGGCGATCGTCTGGCGGACGAACTGGCTGCCCTGAAGTCCGTTGTCGATGAGCTGCGAGAAGACCGCCCAGCCGAGGTAGCCCAGCCACAGCGCGATGGTCGCGACGATGGCGAAGCCACCCGTCCAGGTCAGGGTGTGGCTTGCAGGCTGCTCCATGATGGCCAGCGGCGGCCGTGGCCGCTCGGACCCCCACTGCCGGCGTCGAGCCACCGGCACCGGAGGGTCGCCGCCGTCGGCCGGCCCGTCCGCGACCGGGGCCGGCGCTGCGTGGTCGGTTCCACCGGTGACCGGGTCGTTCGGTCCGGCGCCGGCTCCGGGGGACGCCTCGGCCCCGTGCCGAGACCGGTTCTTGACCAGCGTCCTACTCATGCGTACAACCCTTGTCCCCGGGATGGCAAGAAGATCCCATCGGTCTTCAGGATCGCGCCCCCACCCGGCCGACGAAGGCCGGTGGAGACAATCGTCTCCGAACAGCTAGCTGGGTTCGGCCGAACGGCTGACACGGGCAGCGACCGGCGTGCCTGTGGCCGTGACCTCGGCGGCTCGTGAGCCATCGCAGCGTCACACCTGGAGGACCGCGGGAGCCAGAAGTGTGCGATGCGCCGCAAGGACCGAAAGAACCAGACCGTTCAGGGTCCTGCCGGTAGTCTGCGAGGCGAGGGGGCCAGCGTTTCTGCCGCCCGTGGTGAGGTGGTCGAACGTGGTGCAGAGTTCCACCGGCGTCGCTTATGCCGCGGCCGCGGCGGTCTTCTTCTGGGTCGCCGTCGTGACCTGGCAGCGGCGAGCCCACAACCCGACGATCGCGATCTCCCTGGTCGTGGTGACGCTGGGGCTCGGCCTGTCATCCGTCGCCGACGCCGTGGCGGTCGCGTCCACCAGTGAGAGGGCGGCGGCGATCGCCTCGTTGGCGATCCTGCCAGGGGCAGGCATCGCCTGCGGGGCCTTCGCGTGCCTGGCCTTCGGTATCGGACGGCCGCACTGGGCGCCTGCGCGGTGGCTCGTGCTCCTGCTGGCCATCGAGCCGGTGCTGGTCACGGTGGCCGCCGTGACGAACCCCCTGCACCGGTGGGTCTACACCGGGGCGGGGGCCGAGGACCTGACCGGGTCGGCGGAGTGGGGGCACGGGGCAGCGTTCTGGTGGCACACCGCGTACTGCTACATCGTGCTCGCGGTGGGGGTCGGGTTCCTTGCCTGGGGGGTGTGGCGGCCACGGACGCACGTCCGGCAACAGCGACTCACCATCCTGCTCGCCACTCTCATCGCCGGCGCCTCGAACGTGATCTACCTCAGCGGAGGGTCCGGCGCGCTCGTCGACTCCACACCGTTCGGCTTTGCACTGACGGGTCTGGTGGCCTTCTACGCGATCTTCCGGCAGGGCTTGATCACCGTCAGCCCCGTGGCGCGGACCTTGGTCTTCGACCAGCTCGGGGAGGCGGTCGTGGTCGTCAGCCCTGCCGGCAGGGTGCTGGATCTCAACCCGGCCGCCGTCGACCTGCTGCGGAGCATGAACCCCGACGCGCCCACGACGTTGGTCGGGCAAGCAGCCCGACCCCTGCTCGGGGAGAGCCTCGACACCGCCAGCAGCGGCGAGACGGAGATCGTGGTCGAGCTCGCGGGCGAGCGACTCGAGTTCCAGGTGCGAGCGTCCCTGCTGATCGACCGCTACCAGCGTCGCCTGGGGACGGTGCTCGTGGCGCACGACGTGACCGAGGCCAACAACCAGGTCCGGCGCCTCGCCGCCGCCCACGCGCAACTGGTCCGGCAGGTCGAGACCATCGACCTGCTTCGGTCGGACCTGGCCGAGCTGGCCAGCCGCGACGACCTGACCGGGCTGCACAACCGACGCCACCTGGTCGAGGAAGTCGACTCCATGATCGCCGCCGCCGAGCGGACCGGCGAGACCTTGGCCGTCATCCTCGTCGACATCGACAGGTTCAAGGCCGTCAACGATGAGCACGGACACCAAGCCGGCGACGCCGTGCTCGTCGGGCTCGCCCAGCTGATGCAGGAGCGCGCCCCCCGCGGATCGTTGATCGCCCGCTGGGGTGGGGAGGAGTTCTTCCTGGCCCTCCCCGGGGCTGACGCCGCAACAGGGCTGGCCTTCGCGGACGACCTGCGCCGCCGGTACGAGCTCACCACGAACCTCGTTGAGGGCCGAACGATCGCCTGCACGGTCAGCGCGGGCATCGCGACGTACCCGGCATCGGGTACGTCGATGGACGAGCTCTTCCACGCCGTGGACCTCGCGCTGTACGACGCCAAGGACAGCGGGAGAAACGTCGTGCGGGCCCACGACCCCGAGGGCCTGCTACAGGTCAATCGCTGACCCTGAGCTCCGACAGACGATGACGGCAGCACAGACCCTCCCTCAGGAGCGCCGGACGGTGCTCGCGGCGTGTGGTCGGCCGAGCAGGTAGCCCTGTCCCCAGGGAACCCCGAGGTCCTGTAGCGCGGTGAGCTCGTCGGGCTGTTCGATGCCTTCGGCAATGACCTGCGCACCCACCTCGTTGGCGAAGCCGAGCAGGGCTCGGGTCAGCGCCTTCTGTCCGGTGTTGCGGTCGATGCCGGCGACCAGCGAGATGTCGAGCTTGATGATGTCGGGCTCCAGCCGGAGCAGGTGCCGGAACCCGGCGTAACCGGACCCCACGTCGTCGACGGCCAGCCGCGCCCCGGACGAGCGGGCCATCGCCATCGCTCTGTGCAGGGCGCCGTAGTCCTCGACGTAAACGTGTTCGGTGAGCTCGATCACGATCCGGGGCCACATCTGTGGTTGACACAGCTGGTCCTCCGCGAGACGCAGCACCGTGGCCGGGGAGAGGTTCACGGCCACGAACATCGGCGGTGGCGCCGACTGCAGGAAGGTCAGCCCAGAGGTCGCCGCCAGCCACTCGAGCTCGACGCCGAGCCCGACCGTGAAGGCGTCAGCGAACCACCGCTCCGGCCCGCTCAGGGTGGGGTTCGGGAACCGGGACAGGGCCTCGTGCCCGACCGCGTCACCGGTGGCCAGGTCGCGGATCGGTTGGAAGACCTGGTCGATCGACCTGTCCTGCAAGACAGCCCGGATGCGAGCCGCTACCTCGCGGTGGCCCCCGTCCGGCTCGGTTTCGGCGGAGGCGGAGCGGGCGGTGACGTGGCGAAGGGTGGCGTAGAGCTGGCGGGTCTGCAGCAGGTTCGCGATCCGAAGGGTGGCCTCGGTCGCGTCGATCGGTTTGGTCAGAAAGTCCTGCGCGCCCTGAGCCAGTGCCCTGTCCCGAGCCGCCGTGGCGGTGTCCGCGGTGAGGACCATCACCGGCAGATAGCTTCCGGCAGCGAACTCCCGAATCTGGGAGAGCACCTCGAAACCGTCGACATGGGGCATCCGCAGGTCGAGCAGCACGAGGTCGGGCCTGTGCTCGGCGAGCCGCTGCGGGACCGCCCGTGGGTCGACCTCGCCGTACACCCGGGACAGCCCCTGTCGAACCAGCAGCCGGGTGAGGTAGGCAATGTTTGCCGGGTTGTCATCGACCAGGAGCACACTCATCCCGGCAAAGTGCTCCAGCGGCCGATTCACCAGGGTCCCCGGACCGCATCGCGCCCCGTTCCGTCGACGCGCGGGCCTGTCAGGAGTAGGAAGCCGCTCCGCACGCATTCCTGACTTCGAGGCGGCACCGTCCAACTCCTCAGGCTTCACGACACCAGATGCTCCCAACCAGTGAAACTAGCACCACCAGCCCGGGCGCCAACGCCAAATGCCCCCGGGGCAGGGCGATGCAATACCTGACGAACTCGCGGCGCGCGTCACACATTCTCAACTCGCGAAGCAGCGGAGGGCATCGAGACTAGTCTTGTCTGGGGGTCGTGCACGCAACACCGAATTGTCGGTTAAAGAGGTCATGAAGGTGCCGCTTCTCCTGTGGATGCAGCCCCGCAGTCATTCTGCGGCGCTGCGGAGCATCCTCATGCTCGCCAGCGTCGCGGTCCTGGTGACGATCGTCTTCCTGCCGCTGCAGCCGGGCGGCCGGGACCTGACGCCGACCGCGGCTGTCCTGTTGCTCGGCTCGGCCGCGGTGGTCATCACGGGGTGCTGGGCAGCCCGGTACCGTCGCATCCCGGCACTGATTGCGTGGGCGCTGGGTCCACTGGTGGCTGTCGTGGCGATCGTCGTGCTCGACCTCCTGACGTCCGACGTCTCCGTTTCGGCACAGGTCTTCTTCTTCTTCCCCACGCTGTACGGCGCCTCGCAGTTGAGACGCCCAGGCGCTGTGGTGATGACGGCGGCATCCGTGGTCGGCGTGGGCATCGTGGTCATCGGCTCCGTGCCCCTTGCCGAGGCCGCCACTGACATCACCTACGTCTCGGCGGCACTCATCACGACGGCAGTCCTCTTGATCAGAGCCGGCGAACGGCAGGACGAGCTGGTGACGAGACTTGAGCGCCAGGCCGCGGTCGACGCGCTGACCGGCCTGGCGACCCGGCGAGTGCTGGACGAGGCCGCGAGATCGGCCATCTCGGGCGCAGTCAGCCATGCAGGAACGTCCCTGATCCTTC
>CAWIEI010000025.1:0-21786 GCA_963834965.1 uncultured Actinomycetota bacterium
GGCGCGGCACCGACACGGTGCTCGGCCGGCAGGTGGCGGTCAAGACCATCGACCTGCGCTCCCTGCGCGACGAGTCCGGCGCGGCCCGCTTCGAGCGCGAGGCGCGGGCGACGGCTGGCCTGAGCCACCCGAACGTCGTCACCGTGCACGACAGCGGCGTCGAGGGCGACACCGCCTACATCGTCATGGAGCTGCTGCCCGGCCCCAGCTTGGCCGACGAGCTGGCCGACGGACCGTTGCCGGTCGACGAGGTGGTCGAGGTCGGCCGCCAGGTGGCCTCGGCACTCGATGCCGCCCACGCCCGCGGGCTCGTGCACCGCGACATCAAGCCGGGCAACATCGCCTACGCCGCCGACGGGCGCATCCGCGTGCTCGACTTCGGCATCACCCAGCTCACCGAGCCGACCGGCTCGCAGGCGCTCACCGCCACGCACACCGTCATGGGCACCGCCGAGTACCTCGCGCCCGAGCAGGCACTCGGGGGCCGGGTCGACGGGCGCGCCGACCTCTACGCCCTCGGCTGCGTGCTCTACGCGCTGCTCGCGGGGGAGCCGCCGTTCCGGGGCGCCACGCCCGTGGCGACGATGATGATGCACGCCAACGACCCGGTGCCCGACGTGCGCGCGCTGCGCCCCGACACCCCCGACTGGCTCGCCGACCTCGTGCACGGGCTCCTCGCCAAGGACCCCGACGACCGACCCGCCGGGGCGGCGAGCGTGGCCGAGGCGCTGTCGACCCGTTCGGCGCTGGCCGGCGCGGCCACCACGGTGCTGCCCGCCGCCGGTGCCGGCACCACCCAGCGGCTGGATGCCGTGTCGCCCGCACCCGTGGTGGCACCGCTGCCGCCGCGGGAGCCGGAGCGGCGCGGAGTCTCGCCGTGGGTGTGGGTGCTTGCCGTCGTGGCTGCCGTGGCCATCGGCCTGCTGATCTGGAACCTGACGCGCGGCAACGGCGCCGACCCGGTCAGCACGCCCAACGCCACACCGAGCACCTCGCAGCCTGCCCAGACCACGCAGGCGCCGCCCACCACGCAACCCCCGACGGCCACACCGACTCCGACGCCGACCCCGACGGCCACACCGACTCCGACGCCGACCCCGTCGGACACGCCCACGCCGACCCCGTCCGCGACGGCGACGGGTACGCCGACAGCGGCGGCCACGGCGACCCCGTAACCCGAGCCGCGGCCGACGACCTCGACCAGGAGAAGGAGGCCGAGCCGTTGGCGGACTCGCCACATCCAGATGCCGTGTCCCACCGTTTGACAGGGCCGCGACCCTCCACCACAGTTCGGCGAAGGGATCAGCAAGGGTGCTGGACGAGGGGTGGGGCAGATGCGTGGTTCGGAGTTCGCGTGGGGTCGCGGCACGACGCGAGGGGGGCGTGCGGCGCGCCTGACCGCGTTGCTGGCCGTGCTGGGCGTGGTGCTGTTCTCGCAGCCGGTGGCGGCGGTGGCCGACCACACGCCGACGCCGTCGGTGGTGGCGCTCGTCGGGTCGCTGCAGTCGGAGCTCGGCTGCCCCGGCGACTGGCAGCCGGAGTGCCCGCAGACCCGGCTGACGCCGGTCGACGGGTCGCCGGAGCTCTGGCGGGCCACGTTCGACGTGCCCCTGGGCACCTTTGCGTACAAGGTTGCGCTGAACGGCAGCTGGGACGAGAACTACGGTGCCGGTGGAGCGGCCGGCGGGTCCGACATCCCGCTGAAGGCGCCGGGTGGCTCGGTGACGTTCACCTACAACCACACGACCCACGTGGTCACTGACGACGCGCCGCGTGCCCTCGGCGCCGAAGCAGGTGCGCACTGGCTCGCGAAGCGGGTTCTCGCATGGGACCTGCGCGACCACCCCGAGGCGCGCACCGTCCGGCTCTACTCGGCGCCCGACGGCGGGATGACCCTCGCCCGCGGGCAGGTGGTCGGCGGGACCGCGCTGCCGCTGACGCTCGACCCCGACGGCCTGCCGGGCGGCCTGCGCCGGCAGTTCCCCCACCTGGCGGCCTTCGATGCACTGCGCCTGCCGCGGCTGTCCACCCGCGCGGTGGCTGGGCTGCTCAAGGGGCAGCTCGTCGTCGCGGCGTTCGACGTGACTGGTGCGCTCGTCGCCGCCACCGGCATCCAGACCCCCGGCGTCATCGACGAGGTCTATGCCGGGGCCCGCCGGAGCCGGCTCGGCGCGACCTGGCGCCGAGGTGCCCCGACCCTGGCCCTGTGGGCCCCCACCGCGCGCAGCGTGACGGTGCACGTCTTCGCAGCAGGCGGCGGCGACGCCCCGGCGCTGCGCACCGTCCCCCTCCGCCGGGCGTCGACGGGCGTGTGGTCGGTCACGGGCGACCGCAGCTGGCAGAACCGGTACTACCTCTACGAGGTCGAGGTCTACGTGCCCGAGACCGGCACGGTGGAGCACAACTGGGTCACCGACCCCTACAGCGTGGGCCTGTCCACGAACTCCGAGCGCAGCCTGCTCGTCGACCTCGACAGCCGGGCGGTCACGCCGCCCGGCTGGCACGAGCTGCGCAAGCCGCGGCTGGCCGGCCCCGAGGCGCAGTCGATCTCCGAGCTCCACACCCGTGACTTCTCGATCAGCGACGCCACGGTGCCGCCTCGCTTGCGCGGCACCTACGGCGCCTTCGCCGTCAGCTCGAGCAACGGGATGAAGCACCTGCGCGCGCTCGCCGCGGCGGGCCTGACGACGGTGCACCTGATGCCGGTCAACGACATCGCCACCATCGAGGAGCGGCGCGACCAGCAGCAGACCCCGGCGTGCGACCTGGAGACGCTGCCACCGGCGAGCGAGCAGCAGCAGGAGTGCGTGATGGCCGTCGCCGGCCGGGACGGCTTCAACTGGGGCTACGACCCGCTCCACTACACCGTCCCCGAGGGCTCGTACGCCACCGACCCCGAGGGCGGGGCGCGGACCCGGGAGTTCCGCACCATGGTGGCGGCCCTGAACCGGGCCGGGCTGCGCGTGGTCATCGACGTCGTCTACAACCACACGACGGATGCCGGCCAGGGCGGCCGCAACAACCTCGACCGCATCGTCCCCGGCTACTACCACCGGCTCGACCCCAAGCTCGGGTCCGTGGAGACGTCGACGTGCTGTGCCAACACTGCGACCGAGCACACGATGATGGGCAAGCTGATGGTCGACTCGGTGCTCACCTGGGCCAAGGACTACAAGGTCGACGGGTTCCGGTTCGACCTGATGGGTCACCAGCCGAAGGCGGCCACGGTCGAGCTGCGCCAGCGCCTCGACCGGCTGAGCCTGCGCCACGACGGGGTCGACGGCAGGGCCGTGTACCTCTACGGCGAGGGCTGGAACTTCGGGGAGGTGGCGAACGACGCCCGCTTCGAGCAGGCGAGCCAGCTGAACATGGCCGGCACCGGCATCGGCACCTTCAACGACCGGCTGCGCGATGCCGTGCGTGGCGGCGGACCGTTCGACGACAACCCCCGGGTCCAGGGCTTCGGCAGCGGGCTGTTCACCGACCCCAACGGGGACCCGGTCAACGGCACGCCCGCCGAGCAGAGGGCCCGCCTGCTGCTGGCCCAGGACCTGGTCAAGGTCGGCTTGACCGGCAACCTGAAGGACTACGCCTTCGTCGACCGCACCGGGGCGCGGGTGAGGGGCGCGCAGGTCGACTACAACGGCCAGCCCGCCGGCTACACCGCGGACCCGCAGGAGTCGATCACCTACGTCGACGCCCACGACAACGAGACCTTGTACGACGCCCTGGCCTACAAGCTGCCCCAGTCGACCTCGATGGCCGACCGGATCCGGATGCAGACCCTCTCGCTGGGAACGACCGCGCTCGGTCAGGGCGTGTCCTTCTGGCTCGCCGGCAGCGAGATGCTGCGCAGCAAGTCACTCGACCGCAACAGCTACGACAGCGGCGACTGGTTCAACGTGCTCGACTACAGCCACCGCACCAGCGGGTTCGCCCGCGGGTTGCCGCCGCGCACCGACAACGAGAGCAAGTGGGGGTACATGCGCCCGCTGCTCGCCGACCCGGCCCTCGACCCCGACACCCCGCAGATCGTGAGCGCCGAGCGGATGGCGCGCGAGCTGCTCGAGATCCGGCGCAGCAGCGCACTGTTCCGCCTGGGCAGTGCGCGGCTGGTGCAGCAGAAGCTCAGCTTCCCGGGCGGCGGGCCGACCCAGACGCCCGGCGTCATCGTGATGCGCCTCGACGACACCGTGGGGCCTGATGTCGACCGTCACCGCAAGGGTCTCGTCGTGGTCTTCAACGCCTCCGACCAGCCCACCACCCAACGGGTGCCGGGCGCGGCTCGTGCCGGGTACCGGCTGCACCCGGTGCAGGCCAACGGCTCCGACCCGGTGGTGCGGGCTGCCGAGTACGACAGCCGCACAGGTGCGTTCACCGTGCCGGCCCGCACCATCGCCGTGTTCGAACGGTAGGCCGGGTCAGAGCGGCGTGCTGCCCGAGGTGCCGACCAGCTGCTCGGCGAACTCGGTGCCGGACAGCCGCTCGACCTCGGCGCGGGCGGCCTCCACGCGGGCGGGCATTCCCAGCCGCGCCGTCGGCTCCTCGTTGCCCGGGGTGGTCACGAACTTCTCGATCGCCGCGAGGCCGGCGGCGGCCCGGCCGCTCGCGGCGGCCTGCTTGGCGGCCAGCCGCTCGGCGTACCAGCTCGAGGCCAGCACCGACTCACGGGTGAACAGCGCGCGGAACTCGGGCGACTCCAGCTGCCAGCCCTCGGACGTCGAGCCGTCGGCCATGATCTCGAGCAGGGCGCGCAGCGGCGGGATCGCCAGCGAGATCGTGCCGTCCTTGACGTAGGCGCGAGCCACCCGCTCGTGCGTCATCGCGATGGTGGTGACCGACTCGGCGAAGACCGCGACGTCCTGCAGCTCGGGGCGCAGCATCTCGGGGGTGAAGACGACGTCGGGGTGCAGGAAGATGCGGCCGAAGTACTTGGTCGCCATCCGCTCGGTCATCCGGTAGCCCAGCCGGCTGGCGGGCACCCGCTGGCCCTCGTGCTCGACATCGGCGATCTTCTCCAGGGCGCCCTCGGCGATCAGGTTGCGGGCGTCGCGCTCGTGCGGCGTCATCCGGGCGAACAGCTCGGGCACGAGGAGCGAGAAGTCGTGGTCGACCCGCACGTCCGGGCCGACGAAGCCCGCTGCCGACAGCCAGCCGTCGTGCCCGGTGAGCACGTAGGACAGCAGGTTGGCGTTGAGGTCGATGATGGCCGGCAGCGCGTTGAAGGGCCCCTTGGTGAGCGCGCCCTCGGAGCCCGCGCCCGTCGTCGACGGTGACTTGCCGGTCATCGACGAGATGAACTCCATGAACAGCTCGGGCACCTCCATGTAGTGCAGCGGGCCGTACGAGCACAGCGCCGGCACTGCGCCCTCGGGCGGGTTGTTGCGGCGCCCGGCGGCCACGACGTCGACCGGCCGGGGGAGTGGCGCGCCGGCCGGCATCCGCCGCACGAGGCGTTCGGACAGCTCGGCCACCGCGGTCGCCTTCGCGTCGGTGCGGTCGGGCCGCTGCTGCAGGTAGCGCGGGTTCTTCGACGGCGCGCCGTCGACCAGCCGGGGGTTGGCCGAGCTGACGACGTAGTCGGGGCCGTCGCCCTCCGGGGTGTCGGCGAACGTGCGGATCAGGTGCGCCATGGGGGGGCTGAACGCGGTGAACGACACGGCCTCGTCGCGCATCGCGACGGCATCCGCCCGCGTCAGCGGCTCGAAGTTGGACAGGAACGTGCCGGGGGTGGCGATGTCGCGCTCGGCCACCGTGTCGTAGCCGCGGTGGATCGCGTCGTCGGGCCGCTGGAAGAGCAGGCTCTCGCAGTTCTCGACCAGCTTGTAGGACCGGTCGGGGTCGAGCCCGAGCAGGCCGCCGGGCACCACGGTGGATGCCGTGATGTCGTCCTGGGTCTGCACCTTCACTGCGGGCGAGAAGTCGTGCCGCAGGCTGAACAGCCGCCACGAGCCGTCGACGCCGTAGCCGACGCGCAGCATGTTGAGGGTGATCTTCGTGCCGTCGAGGTGCAGCGAGTTGCCCTGCCGCCCGTCGATCTCGGCGACGCTGAAGTGGCTGCGCCAGTCGTCACCCCACTCCGGGCGGTAGGAGCTCTTGACGACGTAGACGAGCTCCTTGACGTAGGGCGGGATGCGCGTGAGCCACGCGTTGTAGTCGGCGGTGTACTCCGAGCGCGACGGGGTGAGCAGCTTGATGACCGAGCCGATCGACCGCTCGGGCGACAGGATCGGCCGCAGGTCGGTGCCGTGGCGCGCCGGGTCGAGGAAGCGCCGCGAGAAGTCGCGGTCGAGGATGGCGGCGACCGAGTCCATGTCGGTCTCGAAGCTGGCGGTGAACGCCGAGCCGACGATGAAGGCGTCGGTGATCGCCTTGGAGATCTCGGACTTGCCGCCACCGGACACCGTCGCGGGCTTGTGGCACGACGTGGCGTTGGGGACGGTGCCGACGAGGGTCCAGGTGCTCGGGTCGTGCGGCTGCTGGGCCACCGTGACGCGGTAGCCGTTGGGACTCAGGTACGCCTTGTCGGCACGCAGTGGCACCGAGCCGGTGGTGCCGTCCGGAAGCGGCCAGCTGACGGTCATGTCGCGCATCGAGTAGTGCGCCCCACCGGGCACCAGCACGATGTGCGGCTGCTCCCGGTCGTCGGCGTGGCCGGCCGGCTGGGGCGCGAAGCGCTCGGGGTCGCGCTCGAGCACCTCGGTCAGGGAGTAGGACTCCCCGGACGACTTCTCGTCGTACTCCTGGCCCAGGTTGTAGCTGGCGAACACCAGGGCGCCGCCGGAGTGCTCCTCCTCGGCGTTGCCGAAAAGGTTGGCGGAGTAGGAGATCTGGGTCTTGACCTCTTTCTTGCAGTAGCCGAAGTAGGTGTCGGCGATGACCGTGACGATGACACCGCGTGCGTCGCGGGCGCAGACCTTGAAGGCCTTGCCGCCGTTGTAGAGATCGTCCTCGGACTCCCAGCACATGCCGTCGCGCTGTTGGCGCTCGGTGGCGTCGCCGACGTGCGGTAGCCCGACCTCCTTCTTCGTCACCCGGGTCAGGTGCGGCGCGAGGATGACGCAGCCGGTGTGCCCGGTCCAGGTCTCGGGAGCCAGGGATGCGTCGTTCTCGGGCAGGTAGGGGTCGCCGCCGTTGCCGAAGATGCCCTCGACGAAGTCGAGGTTGGCGACGGTGCCGCCGGGCACGATGAAGCGCGTCTCCATCCGCTTCTCGCGCACCGAGCCCGGCACCTCGGGCGACACCAGCGGGCGCAGGTGCAGCGAGACGAAGCAGGCGGCGGGGGTGACCTCGTTGGCCGTGTAGGGCAGCACCATGTCGGCGTGCGGCGGCTCGAAGGCGCGGGCCAGCAGGTGGCCGAAGGTCGCCACGGGCACGGCCAGCTTGTCGTCGGGGATGGGCAGCCCACCCTCGGCGATGTGGAAGACGCCTGCCGTGGTGCGCCGGTCGTTGGCCGGGTTGTGCAGTACGCCGTTGACGAGGCGGTAGCTGCTGAGCAGCGGCGAGGTGAAGTCGTCGCCGTCGAAGGGCAGGGACAGCTCGCGGGCCAGGCCCGGCTCGTCGAGCACCAGGGTGCGACGGGGCAGTTGCGGCTGCACCCCGGTGTCGGCGAGGTAGTCGTCGAGGAACGCCTGGATGCGGTGGTCGGCCGCGCACAGCCGGTCGGACAGGCGTCGGCTCAGCTCGCGCTGCCGGGCGAGGATGGGCCGGGCCAGCCTGGCGGCGTCGGTGTCCTCGTACCCCTGCGGCAGGGGCAGGCCCAACTGGGCCAGTCGGAGGTTGATGGCAGCGTTCTGGGTGTTGGGCACGACCTGATTGTCGTCCTCGCGCCACGGAGTCCGCCACCGAGGTCCGGGAACGCGCGGTCCGGGAAAGCAGGACCCCCGGGCCTCGACGTGGAGGACCGGGGGATGCAGTGTGTCCGAGGGGGGACTTGAACCCCCATGCCCAATAAGGGCACTAGCACCTCAAGCTAGCGCGTCTGCCAATTCCGCCACCCGGACGAGTGGTGCGTGAGCGGCCCTGGGGAGGCCGTCCTGCGACCGGGAACGATACACGCTCGGCGGGTCGGAACCGAAATCGCGCAGGTCACCGCGCCCGGCCCGTTGACCGCGGTGGCCCGCCCTCCCTAGGTTGCGGAGCACATGTCCACGACCGTCGACGTCGGCGTCGATCTCGGCACCACCGTGACCAAGGCGGTGGCGCTCGACGGTGCCCGTCGGGTGGTCGCCCGGGCCTCGCTGCCCACCCCGTGGGAGCGGCCGCGGGCGGAGTGGTGCGAGCGCGACCCGGCGGATGCCGTTGCCACCGTCGACCGGCTGCTCGCCGACCTCGTGCGGGTCGCCGGTGACGTGCAGGTGCGCTCGGTCGGCTTCTGCTCGATCGCCGAGACGGGGTCGCTCGTGGATGCCGGAGGGTCGCCGGTGTCGCGGTTGCTCGCCTGGCACGACCCGCGCGGCGGGCGGCAGGCGGCCTCCCTCGACCCGGTGCTCACTGGCGTGCTGCCCGCGCGCACCGGCCTGGCCGTGAGTGCCGTGGCCACCTTGTTCAAGCTCCTCTGGTGGCGCGACGAGGCCGGCCTCGACCTGGCTGGGCTGCAGTGGCTGGGCCTGCCGGAGCTGGTCTGCCTCGGGCTGGGCGCGGGGCGCTTCGCCGAGCGCTCGATGCTGGGGCGCACCGCGCTCTGGGACATCCACGACGAAGGGCTCTTCGAGCCGGCCCTCGATGCCCTGGGCGTCGGCCCCGACCTGGTTCCGCCGCGGGTGGCCGCCGGCGCCGCCCTGGGCCGCGTGCGCGCCGACCACCCGGTCGTCCAGGCGCGCGGGGCGGTGCTCACCGTGGCGGGGCACGACCACCTGGTGGCGGCCGCCGCCCTCGGTGCCGGTGGCGTGGGCAGCCTGTGCGACTCGATGGGCACCGCCGAGGCCCTCATCGCCGCCGTCGCGGTGCCGCCGGCGCCACGCGTCGTCGCCGGCCTGGTGTCCCGGGGGCTGTCGGTCTACCCCCACGTCGTCGACTCCACCACCTGCCTGCTCGGCGCGCTGCGCACCGGCCTGGTGCTCGGCCGCGCCCTCGACGAGCTCGGGGTGACGACCCTCGAGCAGCGGCTCGCGTTCGACGCGGGGATGCCCGCCGGCACCGACGCTGCCGACGTCACCGTCGAGGGCCTCGACATGTCCGACGACCATGTCGCCGTCGGCTGGCCCGGCGGCACCGACCCGTATGCCGCCTGGGCCGGGGTGCTCGCCCGCACCCGTGAGGTCGTCGCGTCGGAGGTGGCCGCCATCCGGGCGGTGGACGTGCCGGTCGACGAGGTGGTGCTCACCGGTGGCTGGGCCAACCTGCACTCGGTGGCCGCGAGCCGGCACGGCATCGCCGAGCGCACGCAGCACGTGACGCTCGAGGAGCCGGGCGCGACCGGAGCGGCACTGCTGGCGCGGTGGGCGGCCACCCGGCATCCGGTGGGCTCGGACCCGACCATGCACGAGGCGCCACAGCCGGGCTGGTTCACCGACCCGTCGGCCTAGAGTTGCTGCCCATGACCGACACCGTCACCCGGCCCGAGGACGAGGTCGTCCGGATCTGCCAGGAGCTGATCCGGATCGACACGAGCAACTACGGGGACGACAGCGGCCCCGGCGAGGGGCAGGCGGCGGCCTACGTCGTCGACCTGCTGCGCGAGGTGGGGCTGGAGCCGCAGACCTTCGAGAGCGACCCCGGTCGGGTCAGCGTCGCCGTGCGGCTGCCCGGTGCCGACCGCGACCGGGGCGCGCTGTGCGTGCACGGGCACCTCGACGTCGTGCCGGCCAACGCGGCCGACTGGTCGGTCGACCCGTTCGCCGGCGAGGAGCGCGATGGCTGCGTGTGGGGCCGAGGTGCCGTCGACATGAAGGACATGGACGCGATGATGCTGGCTGCCCTCCGCCACCTCGCGCGCACCGGCACCGTGCCACCTCGCGACCTGGTCGTCGTCTTCTTCGCCGACGAGGAGGCCGGTGGCACCAAGGGCTCGCACTTCATGGTGGCCGAGCACCCCGACGTCTTCGACGGCGTCACCGAGGCGATCAGTGAGGTCGGCGGCTACAGCGTCACCGTCACCGACCGCGACGGGCAGGAACGGCGTACCTACCTGCTGCAGACCGCCGAGAAGGGGATCGTCTGGCTGCGGCTCACCGCGCACGGACGGGCAGGGCACGGGTCGGTCCCCAACAACGAGAACGCGATCGTGCGACTGGCCGAGGCGATCGCACGGATCGCCGCCCACAAGTGGCCCCGCGAGTTCATCCCCTCGGTGCGCACGCTGCTCGACGGCCTGTCCGAGATCACCGGCACCAGCTGGTCCGACGAGGACCTCGACGAGCTGCTCGCCCACCTCGGCGGTGCCCAGGGATTCGTGCGGGGAACGTTGCAGGACACCAGCAACGTGACGATGCTCGACGCCGGCTACAAGCACAACGTCATCCCGCAGCACGCCTCCGCCAACGTCGACTGCCGCTTCCTGCCCGGGCACCAGGACAACCTGATGGCGACCATCCGCGACCTCGCCGGCGAGCACGTCGACGTCGAGGTGCTACACCACGACATCGCCCTCGACGCGCCGTTCGAGGGCGACCTGGTCGAGGCCATGGTCGCGGCATTGCGCACCGAGGACCCCGAGGCCGACGTGCTGCCGTACTGCCTGTCCGGCGGCACCGACAACAAGGCGCTGTCGCTGCTCGGCATCACCGGCTACGGGTTCGCGCCGCTGCGGCTGCCCGCCGACCTCGACTTCGCACCGATGTTCCACGGCATCGACGAGCGGGTCCCGGTGGAGTCGCTACGGTTCGGCACGCGGGTGCTGCTGCGGCTGCTGCAGAGCTGCTGACGCGCCGGAGCCGCGCCGTGTGACGCACCCCTCAGACCGAGGCGCTCATCGACCGGCGCGGCCGGATGATGCGGCGCCGCAACCAGGTCCGGGTGCGGCCACCGACGTAGGTGACGGTGCGCTCCAGCTCCCAGCGGCCGTACTCGGCGTGCTCCGTGAGCTGGCGCCGGATGTCGCCGCGCCCAACCTCTCTGCCGAAGGAGAGGACGAGGTACTCGTACTCGACCATCGACACATTGTGCCCAACGACCGGTAGCGTCAGCACCATGAGCGCCGATCCGCGTGCCGCACTGAGCCAGCTCGTCGCCGCCTTCGAGCGCCACCTGGAGGCGAGCAGCACCCGGCACGGCGACGACGACCCCTCGGTCGTCGCCGCGTACGAGGACCTCGCCGATGCCTTCGAGGCGTACGACGGGGCGCTCTACGACGCCTACGGCGAGATGACCCCGCTCGACATCTACGGCGGCGACGACGGTGACGAGCCGGACGACGACGAGGACGACGAGGGCGACGAGGACGCGGACGACGACTCGGCGGGCGACGAGCTCGACGACCACGACGACGAGGACGGCGACGGCCCCCGCCTCTACGCCGGGCTCGACGACGACATCGAGTACGACGACGAGAGCGACGACGCGCAGGACCTGCCGCGCCGCTGACCGGGGCGACGACGCTCAGGTGTGGTCGACCGACACCTCGTCGAGGGCGTGCACGATCTGCTCGGGCAGCTCGACGGCCTCGGCGTCGAGCAGCACCGCGAGCTGGGTGGGGGTGCGGGGGCCGAGGATCGGCGCCGTGACCCCGGGCCGGTCGCGCACCCAGGCCAGGGCGACCACGGCGGGTGCCACGCCGAGGCCGTTCGCCGCCGTGTGCACCGCCTCGACCACGCCGCGGGTGTGGTCGCCGACGTGGTGCCCGGCGAACCGCGCGAACTCCTCCGACGCGAGGCGCGAGTCGGCCGAGACGGTGGTGCGGTAGCGCCCGGCCAGCACCCCGCGCCCGAGCGGTGACCACGGCAGCAGCCCGAAGCCGAGGGCGCCTGCGGCCTCGACCAGCTCGCGCTCGGGGGTGCGGGCGACCAGGCTGTACTCCACCGAGTTCGCCACCATCGGCACCCCGGATGCCGCGAGCAGCGACATGGTGCGCGCCGCCTGCCAGCCGACGTGGTTCGAGACGCCCACGTAGCGGGCCCGGCCGGTCTCGACCGCCCACACCAGCGCGCTCACCGTCTCCTCGATCGGCGTGGAGTCGTCCCAGGTGTGCGCGAGCCAGACGTCGACGTGCCCGGTGCGCAACCGGCGCAGCGAGGTGTCGAGCTGGTGCATCAGGGCCCGCCGGGAACAGTCGACGACCCGGCTACCGGTGGCCCGGCTGACGCCGGACTTGGTGACCAGCACCATCTCGTCGCGGTCGGGGCCCTCGAGGAGGTCGCCGAGCAGGTCCTCCGCGGCGCCCCCGGCGTAACCGTGGGCGGTGTCGACCAGTGTTCCGCCGGCCGAGCGGAAGGCCGCGAGCAGGTCGCGGGCGTCCTCGGGAGAGGTGCGCGTGCCCCACGCCATCGTCCCGAGACCGACCCGCGACACGGCCAGGCCGGAGGTGCCGAGGCGGCGGGTCAGCATGGCGGCGACCCTATCGCCCGGCCCGCTCGCTACCGTGGGCGCCATGCGGCTGGCGATCTCCTGCGGTTATGCGGGTATGGGACTGGGAACGGACACCCTCGAGCTCGTGCAGGAGGCGGAACGCCTCGGGTACGAGCAGGCCTGGGTGGCGGAGGCGTACGGCTCGGACGCACCCACCGTGCTGGCGTGGCTGGCGGCCCAGACCTCGACCATCGGGCTCGGGGCGGGCGTCATGCAGATCCCCGCCCGCACGCCCGCCATGACCGCGATGACGGCCGCCACCCTCGACACGCTGAGCGGTGGGCGCTTCCACCTCGGCCTCGGCGTGTCCGGCCCACAGGTCAGCGAGGGGTGGCACGGGGTGCGCTTCGGGTCGCCGCTGGCCCGCACCCGCGAGTACGTCGAGATCGTGCGGATGGCGCTGCGCCGTGAGCAGGTGCAGTACGAGGGCGACCACTTCACGCTCCCGCTGCCCGACGGGCCGGGGAAGGCGCTGCGGCTGACCATCCGGCCGCCGCGCGCGGACCTGCCGATCTACCTCGCTGCGGTCGGCCCACGGAACCTGCGCCTGGCCGGTGAGGTGGCCGACGGGTGGCTCGGCATCTTCTTCTCGCCGGAGCACTCCGCCGACCAGCTCGCCGCTGTGCGGGCCGGGCGCGAGGCCGCGGGTGCCGGCACACCGGGGGACCCGATGGCGGGCTTCGACGTGCATGCGTCGGTGCCGGTCGTGGTCACCGACGACCTCGAGGCGGCCCGGGCGGCCCTGGCCGGCTACACCGCCCTCTACATCGGCGGGATGGGGAGCCGTGAGCAGAACTTCTACAACGCCCTGGCCCGCCGGATGGGCTTCGAGGACGCCGCCGAGACCATCCAGGACCTGTACCTCGACGGCCGAGCCCGGGATGCCGCGGCCGCCGTGCCGTTCGAGCTCATCGACGCCACCGCGCTGGTCGGCCCGCCGCAGCGGATCGCCGAGCGGATCGGCCGCTACGCCGACGCGGGGGTGACCACGCTCAGCGTCGCTCCGCACGCGTGGACCCCCGAGGGCCGAGCCACCGTGCTGGGCGTGGTGGCGGACGCCCTGCGCGGCGGTGGTGCAGCCAAGCCCTAGGCTGTCGGCTCGTGCCCGTCGAACTCAGCTACCTCCAGGCCGTCATCCTCGGTGTCGTCGAGGGACTCACCGAGTTCCTGCCGATCAGCTCCACCGGCCACCTCACGATCACCGAGCAGCTCCTGGGGCTGCCGGTCAAGGACCCTGCTGTCACGGCCTACACCGCGATCATCCAGATCGGCGCGATCATCGCGACCTTCATCTACTTCGCGGGCAAGATCGCGAGGCTCGTGAGCGCGTGGGTGGGCGGCCTGCGCTCGGCCGAGCGCCGCCAGGACTCCGACTACACGTTGGCCTGGGCGGTCATCGTCGGCTCGATCCCGGTCGGCATCATCGGCTTCCTGGGCCGACACCTGATCGAGGGCACGCTGCGCAGCCTGTGGGTCGTCGCCGCGGCTCTGATCCTGTGGAGCGGCGTCATCTGGGTCGCCGAGCAGCGGCACGACGTCCTGGAGAAGCGCGGCATCCAGCGCGGCGAGGACGACATCACCGTCATCGACGGGCTCGTCCTCGGTCTGGTGCAGTGCTTCTCGCTCATCCCCGGGGTCTCCCGCTCCGGCGCGACCATCTCGGCCGGCCTGATGCGCGGCATCAACCGCGTCACCGCCACCGAGCTGTCGTTCTTCATGGCCATCCCGGCCCTCACCGCCGCCGGCCTGTTCGAGGTGGTTAGCGCCAGGCACGACCTGGGGGCTCTCGGTGTCGGCCAGATGCTGGTCGGCATCGTCGTGGCGTTCGGGACCGCCTACGCCGCGATCGCCTGGCTGCTGCGCTTCGTCGCGAGCAACTCGCTGCGGGTGTTCATCTGGTACCGGGTTGGCCTCGGCCTGCTCGTCATCGTGGGCCTCGTCACCGGGGTCATCACCGCCACCTGACCGGGCCACCCCGGGTCAGAGCCAGCCGCTCCGCTTGAAGGCGCGGTAGAGGCCGCCGCAGACGACCGCCATCAGGGCGAGCACGACGAAGTAGCCGTAGCGGAACTCGCCGTTGCCGAGGTGCACGCTGGCGGTCAGCTCGGGCATGAAGTCGAAGTTCATGCCGTAGATGCCGGCGATCATCGTCGGCACGGCCGCGATGGCGACCCAGGCCGAGATGCGGCGCATGTCGTTGTTCTGCTGCACGGTGATCTGGGTGAGGTGCGCGCCGAGCACGTCGGTGAGGAGCCGGTCGTACGACTCGACGTGGTCGATGACGGCCTGGAGGTGGTCCGAGACGTCGCGGAAGCGCAGCCGTAGCTCGGGGTCGGTGACGTGCGAGCTGTCGACGTCGTGCAGCGCCATCAGCGGCGGCGCCAGCGGGGCCGCCGCTCGGCGGAACTCGAGCACCTCGCGCTTGAGCCGGTAGATCGTCGAGGAGTCCATGTCGCTGCCGGAGAACACCGCCGTCTCGATCTCGTCGAGGTCGGTCGACACCTCGGCGTCGATCGCGGTGTAGTTGTCGACCACGCCGTCGACGATGCCGTGCAGCACGCCCATGGGTCCGCGCCGCAGCATGTCCGGCTCGGCCTCGAGGCGGTGGCGCAGGCCGGCGAGGGGGCTGGCCTCCCCGCGGCGCACGGTCACGATGAAGTGGTCGCCGACGAAGCACATCAGCTCGCCCGTCTCGATGTCCGAGCTCTGCTCGACGTAGCGCAGTGGCTTGAGCACGACGAAGACGCTGTTCTCGTAGATCTCGACCTTGGCCCGCTGGCGGCCCTGGATCGCGTCCTCGACCGCGAGGGGGTGCAGCTGAAGCTCCTCGTTCACCTCGTCGAACTCCACCTGGGTCGGGTTCTTCAGCCCGATCCACAAGAAGCTGCCCGGTGAGCCGTCGCTGCGCAGCACCGCGAGCTCGTCGCTGAGGTCGCCACAGGGGCGGCGCTGCCCATCGACGTAGATGGCCTTGTCCACGATCACGAGCGCCATTGTGTCCCCCTGCGGCCACCGGGCGGCGCCACCCCCGGCCGGCACCGCGCGCGCCGCGCCCTACAGTGGGCTCTCGTGGCCATCGTCCTGCTCCTGCGGCACGGGCACTCCACCGCCAACGCGCAGGGAGTGCTCGCCGGCTGGACCGAGGGAGTCGGCCTCACCGACACCGGTCGCGAGCAGGCCGCCCGGGTGGCCGAGCGGCTCGCGCCCCTCACCATCGCCCGGGCCGTGTCGAGCCCGCTGCAGCGCTGCCTCGAGACGGCATCCGTGGCGCTGGCGGGCCTCGACGTGGGCCGCGACGACCGGCTGGGGGAGTGCCACTACGGCGGCTGGACCGGCCGTTCGCTCGCCGACGCCGCGAAGGAGCCGCTCTGGCGGGTCGTGCAGGACGACCCGGGCGCCGCCACCTTCCCGCCCGACGACGTGTACGCCGCCGAGTCGCTGGCGCAGATGGCGCAGCGCGTGGTCGGGGGAGTGCGCGCGCTCGACGCCGAGGTGGAGGCCGCGCACGGCAAGGATGCCGTGTGGGTGGCCGTCAGCCACGGTGACCCGATCAAGGCGGTGGTGGCCGAGGCCGTGGGCGCCGGCCTGTCCGGGCTGCAGCGGGTGCGGGTCGACCCCGGCTCGCTGACGGCCGTGCACCTCACCGAGAACCGGATGGTGCTGCTCGCGAGCAACACCGTGCAGGGCGACCTGGCCCCGCTGGTGTCCCGCCCGGCGCACGCCCCGGCCGGTGACTCGGAGGTCGGCGGAGGGGGCGGCTGACCCGTTGCGGCTGCCGTTGTTGCGAACAATGTGCAACAACGGCCCTGTTGCGAATAATGTGCAACAAGGACGTTCTGACCGACCGGCAAGGAGCAGCCCGTGCATGTGCCCGATGGCTTCCTCGACGCCCCGACCTCCGTCGGCACTGCCGTGGTCTCGGCCGGCGTTGTCGCCGCGTGCCTGGTGCGGTCGGCCCGGCACGAGCTCGACGACCGGTCGGCACCGCTGGCGGGGCTGGTCGCGGTGTTCATCTTCGCTGCGCAGATGGTCAACTTCCCGGTCGGGGCGGGCACCTCGGGCCACCTGATCGGCGCGGCCCTGGCGGCGGTGCTCGTGGGCCCCGCCACCGCCACGCTGTGCCTCACGGTGGTGCTGGCCGTCCAGGCGTTCCTCTTCGCCGACGGCGGCGTCAGCGCCCTGGGCACCAACGTGCTGCTGATGGGGGTGGTGGCGGTGTGGGTCGGTTACGGCGCCTTCCGCGTCGCCCTCGCGGTCCTGCCCCGCCGGCTGTCGAGCGTGGGCCCCGCCGCCGGCATCGGGGCCTTCGTCGGGGTGCCCATGGCAGCCCTGGCGTTCGTGGGTCTCTACGCCCTCGGGGGGGCCGCGCCCATCCCGCTGGCCCAGCTCGCCGCCGTGATGACCGGTTGGCACGTGCTGATCGGCATCGGCGAGGCGATCATCACCGTGCTCGCGGTGTCGAGCATCGTCGCCACCCGACCCGACCTCGTCTACGGCGCCCGGGACCGGCTGCCGGCCCTCGAGCTGCGCACCGCGGAGCCGGTCGCGTGAGCACCCGCCGCATCGTCGTCGTCGGGCTCGTGGTGAGCGCCCTCATCGCCGGCGTCCTGTCGTTCTACGCCTCCCGTCAGCCCGACGGGTTGAGCTCCGTGGCGCAGTCGCTCGGCTTCGCCGACACCGCCCGCGACTCCGCGACCTCGGGCTCGCCGCTGGCGGGCTACTCGGTGTCCGGTGTCAGCGACGCCCGGTTGTCCGGCGGGCTGGCCGGCCTGGTCGGGCTGGCCGTGGTCGGGCTGCTGATGACCGGGCTCGTCCTCCTTCTGCGGCGCCGCGGGCCGCGGCGCGAGCGCTGAGGTGGGCTCGGGGCACTCGGCGCACCTGCACGTCGACGGCACCACGGCGCTGCACCGGATGCCGGCCCACGCCAAGCTGGTGGGCCTGGTCGCGTTCGTGCTCCTCGTGGTCTCGGTGCCGCCGCAGGACCACCTGGCACTGTTCGCGCTGATGCTGCTCGCCCTCGGGGTGCTGGGCAGCTCCCGGGTCCCGGTGCGGCACCTGCTGCCGCGTCTCGCGGTCGAGCTGCCGTTCGCGGTCTTCGCGCTGCTGCTGCCGTTCGTCGCCGTCGGCCCCCAGGTCGCGCTCGGGCCCTTCACCGTCTCGCAGGCGGGGCTCGACGCCGCCGTGGCCCTGCTGCTCAAGGGCACGACCGGTGTGCTGGTGGCGGTGGCGTTCGCCGTGACGACCCGCCCGCGCGACCTGGTGCGGGCGCTGCAGCACCTGCGGGTGCCCGACACCCTGGTCACCATCACCGGGTTCATGGTGCGCTACGTCGACGTCGTCGGCGACCAGCTGCGCCGGATGCGGGTGGCTCGCGCCTCCCGCGGCTTCACGCCCCGCTCGGTGCGGGCCTGGCCGGCGCTGGCGGCGAGCACCGGGGCACTGTTCATCCGCAGCTATGAGCGCGGCGAGCGGGTGCACCTCGCCATGGTCAGCCGCGGCTGGTCGGGCCGGATGCCGGTCACCGCACCCCTCGCCGCGTCGGCGGCCCAGTGGGTGCTCGCCCTGGCACCCGCCGCCGTGGCCGCCGTGGCCACCGTGGGGGTGCGGGTCGGATGAGCGTCCCCGTCCTCGACCTGAGCGGCGTCGCCTACGCCTACCCCGGTGGGCACCAGGCCCTCTTCGGCGTCGACCTGCACGTGCACCCGGGGGAGCGGGTGGCCCTGCTCGGTCCCAACGGCGCCGGCAAGACGACGCTGGTGCTGCACCTCAACGGCATCCTCACCCCGGGCGCCGGCAGCGTCACGGTCTCGGGGCTGCCGGTCACCGGCGCGAACCTGCTCGAGGTGCGGCGCCGGGTCGGCATCGTCTTCCAGGACCCCGACGACCAGCTCTTCATGCCCACCGTGCGCGACGACGTGGCCTTCGGCCCCGCCAACCTGGGGCTGCGCGGTGACGAGCTCGAGGCGCGCGTGGTCGAGGCGCTCGAGCTCGTCGGGGTGGGTGACCTCGCCGACCGGGCTCCGCACCACCTGTCCTTCGGCCAGCGCCGGCGGGTGGCCATCGCCACCGTGCTGGCCATGCGACCCGAGATCCTGGTGCTCGACGAGCCGTCGTCGAACCTCGACCCTGCATCGCGGCGCGAGCTGGCCGGCATCCTGCGCTCGCTCGACGTCACCGTGCTGATGGTCACCCACGACCTGCCATACGCCGTCGAGCTGTGCGAGCGGGCGGTGGTGCTGTCGGAGGGCGTCGTCGTCGCGGACGGCCGCACCCGTGAGGTGCTCGGTGACCAGGCCCTCATGGCTAGACACCGCCTGGAGCTGCCCGTCGGGTTCTCGATCTAGGGTGGTGCCCATGCCAGCAACCGTGTTCGACCCGCCCGAGCGATTCGTCGCCGGGACCGTCGGGCCGCCCGGCGGCCGCACGTTCTTCCTCCAGGCGAGCGGCGAGGGTCGGCTCGTGTCGGTCTCGCTCGAGAAGGTCCAGGTCAGCGTACTCGCCGACCGGGTCAACGAGCTGCTCGACGCGCACGCCGAGGGCACCGCCACCGAGCCGCTCGGTGGCGGCGACACCGACCCCCTCGCCACCCCCATCGAGGACGAGTTCCGCGTCGACACCCTCGCCCTGGCGTGGGACCCCGCACGCAACGTCCTGGTCATCGAGTGCCACGACGCCGACCCCGAGGAGGCCGAGGAGACCGACGACGACGCCGTGCAGACCCTGCGGGTCGTGCTCAGCCCCGCGGCGGCCCGGGCCTTCGCCCGGCGCTGCGGTGCGGTCGTGTCGGCCGGCCGCCCGTCCTGCCCGTTCTGCGGCCAGCCGCTGGACCCCACCGGCCACATCTGCCCTCGTGCCAACGGGTACCGGCGCTGACGTCGTCGACCTCCTGACGAGCGGGGTCCTCACCCCGGTCGGCCGGATCGTCGACTCCTCCAACGGTGCCCTGCTCTGCTCGGTCGAGGCGCCCGGCCAGTCTGCCGGTGCCGAGCCGGTGCTCGTCATCCACAAGCCGGAGGCCAGTGAGCGTCCGCTGTGGGACTACCCCGACGGCACCCTCGTCGCCCGGGAGCGGGCCGCTTACCTGGTCAGCGCGGCCGGCGGCTTCGACGTCGTGCCCCCCACCGTGCTGCGCAACGGCCCGCTCGGCCCCGGCTCGGTCCAGCTGTGGGTGGGCCCGGTCGACGGCGAGGCCGAGCCGCTGGTCGACGTCACGCCCGCCGGCCAGGTGCCCGACGGCTGGGTGGTGGTGCTCGAGGGCGAGTCACCCGGCGGGCGGCCCGTGGTCGTCTCGCACAGCCCCGAGCCGGCCCTGCGCACCGTGGCGGTGTTCGACGCCGTGCTCAACAACTCCGACCGCAAGGGCAGCCACCTGCTGCGCGACGGCGAGGTGGTGCGGGGCTGCGACCACGGGGTCAGCCTGTCCGTGGAACCGAAGCTGCGCACCGTGCTGTGGGGCTGGGCGGGCGAGCCCCTTCCCGAGGCCGACCTGGCCCGGCTCGAGACCCTGCTCGACGCGCTGCGACAGGGGATCGATGACGAGCTGGCGACGCTGCTGACCCGCGCCGAGGTGCGGGCCCTGCGGCAGCGCACCGAGGCGCTGCTGCGCACCGGCCGGCACCCGTCGCCGCGGCCGGGCTGGCCGGCGATACCGTGGCCGGCGCTGTAGCCCCAGCCCCGTAGTCTTGCCCGGTGAAGTCGTGGCCCGCCCCGTTCGTCCCCGCCGTGCCCGGCCACGGTGACCCGCTCTCGCTGTTCGACACCCGCAGCCGTTCGGTGCGCCCGGTCGACGCCGGCCCGGTGGCGCGGCTCTACGTCTGCGGCATCACGCCCTACGACGCCACCCACCTGGGGCACGCGGCCACCTACGTCACCTTCGACCTCGTCGGCCGGGCCCTGCGCGACGCCGGACACGAGGTGCACTACGTGCAGAACGTCACCGACGTCGACGACCCGCTGCTCGAGCGGGCCGCCCGCGACGGCCGCGACTGGCGCGAGCTGGCCACCGCCGAGATCGACCTCTTCCGCGAGGACATGACCGCGCTGGCCGTGGTGCCCCCGGACGCCCTGGTCGGCGTCGTCGAGTCGATGCCCGAGATCACCCGCGAGGTGCGGGCCCTGCTCGCCGAGGGCACGGCCTACCGGCTGCCCGTGCCCGACGGGGAGTCCGCGGGCGAGGACATCTACCTCGACCTGGCGCAGACGCCGAGCTTCGGCTCGGTGTCCGGGTGGACCCGCGAGCAGATGGCGGCCGTGTTCGCCGACCGGGGCGGCGACCCCGACCGGGAGGGCAAGCGCGACCCCTTCGACCCGCTGCTGTGGCGGGCCGCCCGTGCGGGCGAACCGTGTTGGGACGACGAGGTGCTGGGCGCCGGGCGGCCGGGCTGGCACATCGAGTGCACCGCCATCTCGCTCGACCGGCTGGGGCACCCGCTCGACATCCAGGGTGGGGGCACCGACCTGGTCTTCCCGCACCACGAGATGAGCGCCGCGCAGTCGGCCGCGCTCGCCCACGACGACACCTTCGCCCGGCACTACGTGCACCAGGCGATGGTCGGCTTCGAGGGCGAGAAGATGAGCAAGTCGCGCGGCAACCTCGTGCTCGTGTCGCGGCTGCGGGCCGACGGGGTCGACCCGATGGCCATCCGGCTGGTGCTGCTCGACCAGCACTACCGTACCGACTGGGAGTACACCCCCGACCTGCTCGAGGCCGCGCAGGCACGGCTGGCCCGGTGGCGCGAGGCGCTGTCGGTCAACCAGGGCGCCGACGCCACCACGACCATCGCCGCGGTGCGCTCGGCCATCGCCGCCGACCTCGACACCCGGGGCGCGCTGGCCGCCGTCGACGCGTGGGTCGAGCGCACGCTGGCCGGTCAGTGGGACGACGCCGGAGCGCCTGGCCTGGTGGCCCGCACCGTGGATGCCGTGCTCGGCGTGCGCTTCTGACACGACGGCGGCCCTGCGCCCTCCGGCGTCGCTGAGAAGGTGCTGAGTGATGGTTCGTCGAGAGCTGCTGATTCCGCGGCGCAGTGCCCGAACAGCGCGCTACGGTGGTCCTACTTGAACCGGAACTCCCGTACCCCCCTGCAGCGGAAGCTCTGGCCAGGTAACCGAAGGCCACGAAAGCCCGGAGAGACACCGGATTTCGTGGCCTTCGTCTGTTGCTGGCCCAAGTTCACTGTCGGCGCACGCGCCCGAGTCACCACCCACTCACTGCGACAGCGGAACTGGTGAACTGTCCACCGACTCCGGCTGACGCGGAAGGCGGCCCACGAACCCAGCGCC
>CAWIEI010000026.1:0-65995 GCA_963834965.1 uncultured Actinomycetota bacterium
GAGCCACAGAGCGACCGGTACCGTCCAATAGGCCGACAACCAGAAGTGCTGGAAGCGCTCGGAATGGTACGGCGCAGCGGCGAAGAGCACCGCCACCACCACCGAACCTGTGCGGCTGAGTCGCTCGCTGCGGCACAGCAGGTAGGCCGTAACAGCGATCAGGGGGTAACAGAGAACGAAATACAGGGTCCCGACCGTCCCAGGGTCGTCGGAGAACAGCCCGAGAAGCTTCACGCCGAAGATGTGGATGACGTCGAGTTCCGGGTAGAACGACGCATTTTGTCCCAGTGGGAAGCCGACGGCGGTGTTGCTCCAGAACCAGCCGTTCCTGAGGATGTCGTCGAGCTGGGTCAGGACCAGCGGTGAATCCCCGACGATCGACAGCGGGATCCCGGGCCGCCAGTCCCACAGTCGCAGTGACGTGACGGCGACAACAGTGGCCAGCAGAGCGGCGGCCGCCGCCCCCAAGATGTCAAGGCGCCGGGACCGCCGGCGCTCGGCGGTGTCCGTCGTCACCGTGGAATCCACAGCGTGAAGTGTGAGTCATCAAGCGCACGACGGCTTGGTGCCTCGCCAGCTCCGGGGGTCAGGATCGGCAGAACCTGATCTTCACCGCCCGCTCTTGGGAGATGACAGGTCGTACAGCGACAGCTCGCCGTTGGCCTCGACCCGTTCATACCGCTGGTCGAGCAGAGCGGATGCCGCGCCGCCTGTGTGCACGACGGCGTGCCGGCATCCGGTTGCCTGTCGGAGCACCTCGTCCGACCCAGGGACGCCGTTGGTGAAGCGCAGGGCCAGCTTTAGCTGTGCTGGGCTGTAGAGCTCGGTGCGACCGTCCACGCTGGGGACCAGGCCCGGGTGGCGCCACAACAGCCACGAGCCCGTCTCGTACTCGACGCACACGACCGATCTCTTTGCGACAGAGGCCAGCTGGCGGAAATGGGGTCGACGGGTAGCCGGCGATGGAGGAAGGCAGCGACCAGATCAGCAGGCCGGCAGTCGCGACTCCCACTGCCGCGGCCAGGCCCGACCAGGCCAGCTCACGGCGTGACCACGCCTCCCGGGCACTGGACAGCAGCTGTTGCAGCGGGGCGGCCGCGACGACGGCAATCACGATGCCGGCAATGCCCACGGTTCGGCGTGCGGACAGCCCCAGCGCCACGGCGAGCAGGGCGAGCAGGAGGTGGGACGTGGGGGGCATCCGTCGCCCGGCGAACCACCCGAGCGCGACGAGCACCAGGAGAACTCCCAGCGCGATGAACGGCAGGCTCGACCAGGGCGCCGGTTGCCACTCCTGGATGTAGGAGGCGACCTTGCGCACCTGAAGTGGCGCCAGGAGCAGCTGCGGACCCACCGGAGTGAGGAGCCCGACCACGAAGCTGGCGACGACCACGAGAGCGGCGGGCCCGAGGGCCCGGGTCGAGCGCCGGTCGACGGCCCACCCGACCACGACTCCGACACCGATGACCGGTGAGAGGAGCCAGAGCCCGTGGCAACAGGCCCACAGCCAGGTGACCGGGACCACCCACCACAGGCGCCTGGGGCTGCCCCCGGCTCCGGAGGTCAGCCACAGCCCCAGCACCCCTGCCGTGCCCGCGAAGGACAGCACCTGAGGGCGCAGCGAGATGCTCCCGCTCATGGTCAGGAAGGCAAGGGCCAGCAGCACCAAAGCGAGGAGGACTCCCGAGAACTGGCGGAGGACCAGGTAGAGAATCCAGATCGTCGCGGCCGCCATCACCGGCAGAGCCAGTGCCAGGGCGCCCATCCCGAGACGGTCCTGCAGCGTCGCGAAGACGGTCTCGGGGAGCCACTGATGCCGAATCCACGGGCCGGCGGTGAAGGGGGAGAGCGGGTCCGGCCCGACGAAGGTCCGGTCCGCCAGCGTCTGGCGTCCGGCGGCGACGTGCCAGAAGGTGTCGGCGTCCCGCACCGGAGCAGCGGTGCGGGCGACGAGGAAGACCAGGGTGAGGAATGCCAACCCTCGCGACAGGGTCGCGGTGCCGGGCTTCACGTCGACGCCGCAGGGGAGCCGGACGACGCGGAAACCACGCTGGGCACCCACCCAAGGCGGTCCTGCGGCTGCCCCCGGTGGCTCCTCCCGCTCGGTTCGACGTCCGGGGCTGGGCTCACGCGTGCATTATGGTCCCGCCTCCCTTCGCCCGAGCCGGCTTGGCGAAAGCGATGCGAGACAGTGAGGAAGGCATGGCCGCGAGACGTCGGTTCCCCCTCCCCGAGCTGTCGGTGGCCCTCTGGACCGCCCTGCTCGCCGGTCTGCTTGTCCTCGGATCCGACCTGCTCTGGGCCGTGGCGCTGGGAGACGTCATCCGCCACACCGGCACGGTTCCACACGGCATCCCGTTCGCGTCCGCGCCGCAGGCGAACTGGCACAACCCGGTCGCGGTGGCCCAGGTGCTGCTCTCGCTGGTGCACGCAGCGGGCCCGGCCGCGCTGGCCGCCCTGCACCTCGTCGTGGTCGCCGCGACCCTGTCGGTCGTCGTCGCCGAGTCGCGCCGGCTCGGGGGCGGCGACGTGCGCACGACGGCCGTCGTGGCGCTGGTCGTCGTCGGGTGCGCCGCGGCGTTCGGGGTCGTGCGCTTCCCGGACCTGTCGCTGCTGCCGTTCGTCCTCACCGTGGCGCTGCTACGCCGCCAGGATGCCGCGCCCTCTCACGCCATCTGGTGGCTCGTGCCGCTCTTCGCCCTCTGGGGCAACCTGCACGGCGGAGTGCTCGTCGGCGTCGCGGTGCTCGCGGTCTTCCTCGTCGCCTCCCGGGGCGGCGGCACGCCGGCGCGGCGTGCCCTCGTGGGCGCAGCCGCGGTGCTGTCCCTGCTTGCCACCTCCGCCGGGCTCGGCACTCCGGCCTACTACCTCGGGGTGCTCAGCAACGAGGCCGCCGCGCGGGGAAGTGACCTGTGGGCCGCTCCGAACCTCGGCAACGCCCTGGACCTCGCGATGCTCGCCGCGGCCGCGGTGCTGCTGCTGATGTGCGTGCGGCGCGGCCTGCCCCTGTGGGAGTGGCTGGCCACAGCGGGGCTGCTCGTCGCCACGGTGGTGACGGCTCGCAACGGCGTGTGGCTCATCCTGTTCGTCGCCCCGGCGGCCGCTGGCCAGCGCAGCACGGGAGCGGTCACCGGGCCGTTGGTGCCGAGGCCGCGCTGGTGGTGGCCGGTCGTCGCAGCCGGTGCGGCTGTCTCACTGCTCGCCTGCTTCTGGCAGCTGGACCGCCGGGCCGAGCAGGTCGGGCCACCGGGGTCGTCCGTGGTGGCGACGGTCCGGGCGGTCGCCGGCGCAAGGCCGGTGCTGGCGGACGAACCGCTGGCCGAGACGCTGGCCCAGGCCGGGCTGACGGTGTGGGCCGCGAACCCGATCGACGCGTTCCCACGCGAGGTGCAGGCGCAGTTCCTCGACTTCCTGGGTGATGGGCGGGTTCCCTCGGCCGCGTCGGGCATCGATGTCGCAGTGGTGCACGAAGACCTGCTGCCCGAGGTGCTGGCGGGCGGTGGTTGGGTCGAAACCGCTCGTGACGGTGGCTATGTCGTGCTCAGGCGGGAGGGCTGAGAACGGGCGGTTTCAGGTCGCGCTCCCACAGCACGTGTTGTCCCTCGCGTGCGGCCATCCGCCATCCGCCATCCGCCCTTGCCGCCCGGTCCAACGCTGACCCACTGACGAGCACCAGCGCACGGACGTCGTGCTCCGCCGCGTACGCCTGCCAGCCGGGCTCGGCCCGGTAGAACGACTCGTACGCACGGCCCACCGCATCCGAGTAGACCTCGGCCCGCAGGTCTCGCAGAGGCCGGACTCCGGGGTGGTCCCAGAGCACCCACCCCGATGCGGCCGGCTCCACCGCGACCACTGCTCCCGCGGGAAGCTGCGCCACAGCGGCGTCGACCGATCGGGGTAGCGGCCCCGACGAGGGGGCGGCGACGACGACACCTGGCGCGGCCAGCAACAGTGCCCCAGTCACCACGAGTGGCCACGGCGAGAGGCGCTGCCTCGTGGCCAAGGCCGGCACGTCGCGAGCGAAGGATGCCGCCAGCGCCGGCACCACCAGCACCGCCCCGAACGCGATGGTGCGCACGGCCGTGGTGGCCAGGGTCATCCCGGCGGCCGCGAGCAGCAGGTCGGGGAGGCTCTGCCGCAGGTGGCGCACCGAGCGCACGAGCACCGTCGCCGCCATCACCAGCACGACGAGGACGAGGGGGTTGGTCAGGCCAGGTGCGGCCCACTCGTTGACCCGGCCGCGGGTCGCCGCGGCGACCGCGAAGGGCTCGAGCAGCAGAGCGGGGCCAAGTGGGGTCAGCGCGGCGGCGGCCAGCGAGCCCGCGACCACCGCGATGAGCCGGGCCCATCGCCGATCCCGCCGTGGGTGCTCGAGCAGCATGGACACCAGGAACAGCGCACCGGTGGCAACCCCGAGCAGCCATGAGCCGTGCACCATCGCCCAGAGCCACGTGAGTGGGATGACGACCCACGGCGCTGTGGTGTCCCGGCGGGCCCGAGACCACAGCCACGTCGTCGCGGCGAACAGCACCACGCCGAGCAGCTGCGGCCGCTCTCCCCACTGAGCCGCGGTGGCCACGAGGGCCGGCAGCGCGATGGCGGCTGCCCGGACCGGGGTGGTGTACACGACGGCCGTGAGCTGGAGGAAGGCCATGAGGGCCACGAGTGCCAGTGCTCTCAGGGCGTGAATGCCGGCGACGCCGCTGACCTGGTGCACCCGCTCATGCCGATCTCGGCGAGCCACTGGGTGGGGGAGTAGGGCCGGTCGGCAAGGACCACGAGAGGGTCCGGGAGGCGTTGGAAACGTTCTCCCGCGCGGAGCTGCTCACCGAGCCGCAGGTGCAGCCACAGGTCCGGGTCGACGCCGTCGCGCAGCCGGAGCAGCACAGCGGCCAGGACGCCACCGCCCACGGTGAGCAGCCCAAGGGTGAGCGTCCCGAAGGGCTCGTGCCGTGGGCCCGGCAGCACGACGGGTGCCGACTGGTCCATCCGTGCCTCCCGCCCGGCGATCTCTGGGCCGAAGCATGGCACGCGGAAGTTCCAACCATCTCGTCAGTGAGATCAGCCGAACGGTGGATGCCGGGCCACCGATCGGTGTGCAGGAACGGCCCCATTGGGCGATCGCCCTCATCGCTCGCGAGTGGCAGCGTGGCCAGTGCCCCCGAAAACGGACACACCAGATGCGAAAGGCACCACCATCATGACCAAGGCACTCATCAAGCTCCAGCAGCTCCGCTCGGAGAAGGGCGCAACCGCGGTCGAGTACGGCCTCATGGTTGCCCTCATCGCGATCGTCATCATCGTCGCCGTGGCACTCCTCGGCACGAACCTCAGCACCTTGTTCAACAAGGTCGCCACCAGCGTCTGATCCCCCTTCGTTCTCCCCTCGGAGTTCGGCGTGTGCACAGCAAACGCACGGATTCAGCGGCTTCGGTCGGACCAGGGGGCAACGGCAGGTGAGTACGGGCTGATGGTGGCGCTCATCGCGATCGTCATCATCATCGCAGTGGCTCTTCTCGGCGCACACCTCAGCACCCTGTCCAACAACGCTGCAACCAGCCTCTAGGCACCAGAACACGCGAGCAGGGCGTCGGCTGCGGTCGGGGAATCCCAACCGCCTCGGGCGCCCTTTGCTCGCGGCTCCGGCTCAGGCGCGCGGCAGACAAGGAAGTGCTCGATGATCACACGCCTGATGCGCAGGTTCGGGCCTCCTGTCGAAGGGGGCGCGACTGCTGTGGAGTACGCCCTCATGGTCGGGCTGATCGCGCTGGTGATCATCGCGGCGGTCACCTTGTTGGGGACCAACCTGGCGGCGTTCTTCACCAACGCGGCCATCAAGGTGTGAACCGCACCGGAGCGGCCATCGCGGCCCGTTCCACGTGCGCGATCAAGCGGGGGCCGTCCTCGTTCAGCCCACCCTCTTCTGAAGGGCGTCATCATGGGTCGCCGGATCCTAGTCATCATCGTCGCAGCCCTGCTCGCGCTGGTCGGCGGTGTCATGGTGCTCCTCTATGCGCGCAACGCCGACCAGAGGGCCATCTCCGCCGCCTCCCCCAAGACGGTGTACACGTCGTCGCTGCAGATCCCGGCCGGCACGAGCATCCGTGACGCGCTGCGGCTGCAGATGCTGACCGAGACCCAGGTCCCCGCCAACGGGGTGCCGGCCGGTGCCCTGTCACAGGTCACCGAGGAGAACGCCGCGCTCCTGGCCCTCGCCGACATCCCGCCGGGGCAGTACGTCCTCGCCGCCTCATTCGGTGATACTCCCGTGGGACAGAAGCTGATTCAGGTCCCCGCCGGCAAGCTCGCCATGTCGTTGGCGCTCTCCGACCCCGCGCGGGTGGGCAGCTTCGTCACCCCGGGCAGCTTCCTCACGCTCTTCGCCACGCATCCGATGGCCGTCACGGCGGGCAAGGCCGGCACGGACAACGCTCAGGCCGCGCCGGGCATGGCTACCTCGGTGTTGCTGGACAACGTGCAGGTGATCGGCCTTGGCGCCACGCCGCTCCTCAGCGGCTCGACCCAGGCAGCGCCCGCTGATGGCAAGGAGGCTGCCCCCGAGCAGGGCGCCAGCTTCCTGGTGACCCTCGCAGTCACCCCCGAGCAGGCGACCAAGCTGGTGCACGCGGTGAACCAGTACACGGTGTACGCCGGCCTGCGCGGCACGGAGGTCAAGGTCGACCCCAAGCTCGAGATCACCGACCAGACCGTGTTCGGGGGCTGACGGTGAACATCCTGTGGGACCCCGCTCCGGACGCGCTCGACCGCTACCGCTTCGTCCTCGGCAATGACACCCAGGCCCTGGACTCCGCCGTCATGGTGGCGCGGGTCCTGCACGACGACCTCGGCATCCAACAGGTCGTGATCGGCCCGGATGTCCTGCTCGAGCAGGCCTGCGAGCTGGCCGAGGCGGCGCGTCTCGACCGGCCCGAGCTGGGCGTCATCCTGCTCCGGGCCCGGGTGGACGTGACCACGCTCAGCTCGGCCCTGCGCAGTGGCATCCGAGAGGTCGTGGCGGCCGACGACCACGCCGCGCTCGGCGACGCCCTGCGCCGCAGCCGTGAGCTCACCATCCGGCTGCTCGGCCACCAGGCCGGCGGGTCGGTCCGCGAGAGTGGCGAGGTCATCACGGTCTTCTCTGCCAAGGGTGGGGTCGGCAAGACGACCATCTCGACCAACGTCGCGGTGCACCTGGCCTCGACCAAGGCCAAGGTCCTGCTCGTCGACCTCGACCTCGCCTTCGGCGACGTCGCCATCAGCCTCCAACTTCGACCGACGACCTCGATCTTCGACGCGGTGGCGATGCGCGGCCACATCGACGACCAGGGCCTCGCCTCACTGGTCACGGTCTACGAGCCGGTCGGGCTCGACGTCATCTGCGCTCCTGCCGACCCGGGCGAGGCCGACCGCATCCCGGTCACCGTCGTGAGTGAGCTGTTGAAGGTCGCCCGCACCCAGTACGACTACATCATCGTCGACACCCCGCCGTCGTTCACCGAGCACGTGCTGGCCTCCTGCGACATCAGCAGCAAGCTGGTGCTCATCGCGACCCTCGACATCCCGGCGGTCAAGAACCTGCGGGTCGCCATCGACACCCTCGACGTGCTGGGCAGTCCCGCGGACGCCCGGGTCATCGTGCTCAACAAGTCCGACGTCAAGGTAGGCCTGCGAGCCGAGGACGTTGTCGCGGCGATCAAGAGCGACATCGCCGTGAGCATCCCGAACTCCCGCTCCGTCCCGGCCTCCATCAACCGCGGCGTCCCGATCGTGCTGGACGAGCCCAAGGGCGAGGTGAGCGCCTCGATCCGCGCTCTCGCCGACACCTACCTGCGCTCGCCTCGCAAGGACGCCGCCGGGGCCCCGGCCCACGCCGCCCACCCCGTCCGCAAGTCACTCTTCAGGGGGCGGCGATGAGCCTCGCGGACCGGCTCGACACGGTCAGGCGGTCCCAGCCGATACCTGCCGGTGATGCCACCGCGGGCCCTCCGGGATCGGTGCCGAGACGACGCGTCGTCGACCCGTTCAGCGAGGTCAAGGAGCGCGTGCACCAGGCCCTGATCGAGGCTCTCGGCCCCCGCCTGTACGACCCGCACCTCCCGGAGTCCGAGCTGGCGAAGCAGGTGCGACAGACGCTGCAGACCACCATCGACTCCGAGCAGGCGCCCCTCTCGCACGCCGACCGCACCCGCATCGCGCAGGAGGTCTCCGACGAGATCCTCGGCCACGGCCCGTTGGAGCCGCTGCTGCGCGACCCGGAGATCACCGAGATCATGGTCAACGGTCCGGACTCGATCTACGTCGAGCGAGCGGGCAAGCTCTATCCGGTCGACACCCAGTTCGCGAACGAGGCGCACCTGCGCCGGGTCATCGACAAGATCGTGGGTCGGGTGGGTCGTCGCGTCGATGAGGCCAGCCCACTGGTCGACGCCCGCCTGGCCGACGGCTCCCGCGTCAACGCGGTGGTCTCGCCGATCGCCCTCGACGGCGCGATGCTCACCATCCGCAAGTTCTCCAAGGACCCGTTCAACGACGCTGACCTGATCGCCTTCGGCACGTTCTCGCCCACCGTGCGCGACTTCCTGCGCGCCTGCGTCCTCGGCCGGCGCAACATCGTGATCTCCGGGGGCACGGGCTCGGGGAAGACGACGACACTCAACGTCATCTCCTCGTTCATCCCGGCCGACGAGCGCATCATCACGATCGAGGACGCCGCCGAGCTCCAGCTTCACCAGGACCACGTGCTGCGCCTTGAGTCGCGCCCACCGAACATCGAGGGTCGCGGCCAGATCGACATCCGGGACCTGGTCAAGAACTCCTTGCGGATGCGGCCCGACCGGATCGTCGTCGGCGAGGTCCGCGACGGTGCCGCGCTCGACATGCTCCAGGCGATGAACACCGGCCACGACGGGTCGATCACCACGGTGCACGCCAACAGCCCGCGGGACTCCCTCGCCCGGCTCGAGACCATGGTCCTCATGGCCGGTGTCGACCTCCCGGTACGCGCCATCCGGGAGCAGGTCACCGGCGCCCTCGACCTGGTCGTGCAGCAGGCCCGGCTCAAGGACGGATCCCGCAGGATCACGGCCATCACTGAGGTGGTCGGCATGGAAGGCGAGGTCGTGACGATGCAGGACCTGTTCACCTTCGACTACTCGGCCGGCCGTGACGACAACGGCCGCTTCCGTGGCCAGCTGGTCAGCACCGGGCTGCGGCCGAAGTTCACCAAGGAGCTCAGCGACCTGGGGATCGAGCTGCCGCTGTCCCTGTTCGGAGCGCGCCGGTGATTGCTCGCTCCCGCCACGCTGTCGTCGCCCGGGTCAGCACTCTGGCGGCCATCGCGGTGACGGCGCTCGTCGTGTCGGCCGCCTGGGCATCTGCCGACACCACCGCGAGCATCAGCGACCTGCGCAGCACGAACGGCCACGTGACCGGCTCCCTCGTGATCCGTGGTGTCGACCCGGCGAAGATCGACACCACGCAGCTGATCGCCAGGGTCGACGAGAAGTCGGCGGTCGTCACGCTGTCACCAGCCACCGGCTCCCCCCGCACCACGATGTTGGTCATCGACACCAGCGGGTCGATGGGTGCGGCCGGCATGGCGACCACGCGCTCGGCGGTCTCGGACTTCCTCGCCGCGGTACCGAAGGACGTCAAGGTCGGGGTGGTCAGCTTCGCGGACACCGCCGGCGTCGACGTCAAGCCGACCCTCGACCGGCGCCGGGTGCAGCGGGTCGTCAACGGGCTCAAGGCCCGGGGCGAGACGTCGCTCTACGGCGCCGTGCAGAAGTCGGTCGCCGCCCTGGGCACCACGGGTGAGCGCAGCATCATCCTGCTCAGCGACGGTGAGGACACGATCGCCGCCAAGGAGTCAGCGGCGGACGGCGCGTCGCAGCGCGCCGCCGCGATCCGCGCCCTGACGAACGCGAAGGTGCGGGCAGAGGTCATCGCCTTCAAGAACGACGCCGGCCGTTCCACCCTCGTCGCCTTCGCCAAGGCGGGCGGTGGCACAGTCGTCAGTGCGGCCGACCAGCGAGCGGTCGGGGCTGCCTTCGACACCGCGGCCAAGACACTGGCCTCACAGGTGCGATTCGATCTGGTCGTCCCCCGAGGACTGTCCGGGGTCTACGACATCGCGCTCGAGGGAACGGCCGACGGGCACGGCTTCCGGACCGTCGAGAAGGCCAACGTCACCTCGAGCGAGCCGGTCGTCGACGGCTCCGCGCTAGGTCCCCTTCCCGACGGGGTGGTCAACGGTCAGGCCCGGGCGGCCCAGGTGGCCAGCATCTCGGGCGCGTTCCTCCCCATCGCCGTCGGCACGATGCTGCTCGGAGTGTTCCTCCTCGTCGTGATCCTGTTCGCACCGGCCTTCAGGTCGCGGCGCCGCTCGCGCATCGAGGAGATCGAGGGCTACAGCGTGGGCGGCGAGCCAGACGCCCGCGCTCTTCGGGCGAACCCGAGCGAGCTCAGCGAGCAGCTCATCTCGATGGGCGAGCGCTTCATGTCCGGCCGTGAGTCGACCACCAAGACGATGCAGCGCATCGATCGCGCCGACCTCCCCTGGCGGGCCGGTGAGTGGTTCCTCATCCGGTTCATCTGCCTGGCCGTCGGCATCGCCCTCTTCTCGCTCCTGCTGAGCGGCAAGTCACTGCTGCTGGCGGTGGTCGTGGGGACCTTGGTGGGACTGCTGTTCCCGGTGCTCGCCCTGCGGTTCCTGGCGAACCGCCGCGCCAAGCGCTTCGAGTCGGTGCTGCCCGACGTCATGATGCTCGTCGCGACCAGCCTGGCCAGCGGGTTCTCGCTGCTCCAGGCCCTGGACTCGGTCGCCCGCGACGCCGCGGAGCCGGCTGCGAAGGAGTTCTCGCGGGCCCTGGCCGAGAGCCGGATCGGCGCCGACATCTCCGACGCCCTCGAGCACGTCGCCGTGCGGATGGAGAGCGAGAACATGCGGTGGGCGGTGATGGCGATCCGCATCCAGCGCGAGGTGGGTGGCAACCTGGGCGACACCCTGCGCACGACTGCTGCGACCTTGCGCGAGCGCGAGATGCTCAAGCGACAGGTCAAGGCGCTGTCCGCAGAAGGACGGCTGTCGGCCTACATCCTCATCGCGCTGCCGATCGGCGTCCTGCTGTTCTCGATGTGGAGCAACTACGACTATGTGAGCCTGCTGTGGACCACGCTGCCGGGGCTGGTCATGATCGTCATGGGCATCCTGGCGATGCTGTTCGGCATCTGGTGGATGCGCAAGACCGTCACGATCGAGGTGTGAGGTGCTGCTCTTCCTGGGGTTCGCGATCATCGTGCTGGCGATCAGCGTGGTGGTCCTCATCGGCACCGGCAGCTCCGGTGGCACCTCCGGGGTGGCCCGGTCGCTCGAGCTGATCAACTACCGACCCACCGCGAGCTCGGTGGCCAGGCACGAGCTCGCGGCCCGTGACCGGCTCGTGGCGCCGGTCGTCGACGCGCTGCGCAGGGTGGGGGAACGGCTCTCCCCGGCGGGAACCGGCACCCGCATCGCCCGCTCGCTGAACCGGGCCGGTAACCCGTCAGGGTGGACGATCGAGCGGATCATGGCTGCCAAGGCGGTGTCGATGGTCGTGGGCGCATTCATCGCCGTCGTTCTGCTCGGGTTCGACGTGCGAGGGCTGTTGGTGGCGGGGGTGGCCGCCCTGGTCTGCTTCTTCCTGCCGGACCTGCTGGTCTACAACGCCGGCGCCAAGCGGCAGCAGCAGCTGACCAAGGGCCTGGCGGAGGCGTTGGACATGCTGACCGTCTGCGTCGAGGCGGGCCAAGGGTTCGACGCCGCGATCATGCAGGTCGCCAAGACGGTGACGGGGCCAATCGGCGGCGAGTTCGCGCGGGTGATCTCCGAGATGCAGATCGGCGCGTCCCGCGGTGAGGCCTTCGCCGCCCTGGGGGAGCGGGTGTCGACGCCCGAGGTCAAGAACTTCGTCAGCGCCCTGGTGCAGGCCGACCGGATGGGTCTGCCGATCGCGGCCGTGCTGCGCGAGCAGACCAGGGAGATGCGGATCGCGCGGCGGCAGCGTGCCGAGGAGAAGGCCCAGAAGGTCACCGTCAAGATCCTCTTCCCCCTGCTGCTGTGCATCTTCCCCGCGCTGTTCATCGTCATCATCGGGCCGGGTGCGATCAAGATCATGCAGGCCTTCGGCGGCGCTGGCCTGTGAGCGGGTCGTGGCAGCGCCACGCCGCGCCGGTCAGCGCTCGATGTCGCTGACCAGGCCGAGCCGCACCGCCGCGATCACCGCGCTGGCCCGGTTGTGGGCGCCGAGCTTCTCGTAGATCTTGCCGATGTGGGTCTTGACGGTCGACGGGCTCATGAACAGCTGGCGCCCCACCTGCGCCACCGACGACCCCTCCACGAGCAGCCGGAGCACCTCGGCCTCGCGGGCGGTGAGGTTGGTCTGCGGGCTGTCGGCCTGGCGGCGCATCGCCTCCGCGAGGCCACTGGCCGAGAACTCTCCCGGCATCTCGGCGGCGCGCCGCACCGCGGAGATGACCTGCTCCGAGGGGGCGCTCTTGCGCACCAGGGCGGAGGCCCCGGCGTCGAGCGCCTCGAGCAGGGTCGTGTCGTCGTTGAGCATCGTCAGCACGACCAGGCCGATGTCCTTGGACCGCTCGCGGGCCGTGCGCACGAGCGACAGGCCGCTGCCGTCGGGCATCGTCACGTCCACAACGGCCACGAGATGCCCGGGGGGCGGCGTGGTCAGCAGCCGGTCGACCAGGGCCAGCCCCTCGGTGAGCGACCCGGCCTGCCCGACCACCGTGATCTCGTCCTGCGCCGCGAGCATCCCCGCCACGGCCTCGCGGACCACGGCGTGGTCGTCCACGAGGGCGACACTGATGGCCACGAGACCTCCTCACATCACGTCATCGAGCGGAACGCCCCCACGGAAGCGGGCTCCTGAACGCTCAGGTTAACGGTGGTTCGCCCATTCGGCTCGGTGCTCACGTGAAGTGCCGCGTCGAGCCCGGCGAGGGCCGGGTCCTTGAAGGTGCGCCGCGCCGCACGGGGATCGCCGTCGTGGGAGACCTCGAGGTGCGCCGGGCCGGCCACCGACGTGGTCAAGGTCACCCAGGCGTTGCGCGCGCCGCAGGCCTGGGCGTCGGCCAGGACGTCCATGACGAGCCGGTGGATCAGGATCTCGACCCGGGGGTCGAGGCGGCGCTGGCCCTCGCTCACGGTCACCGTGGTGCGCACCCCCGTGACGCTGCCGAAGCTCTGCACGGCGGCACCGAGCACGGCGCCGAGACCGGTGCCGGGGCGCTCGGCCACCCGCAGGTCGGTGATGTGCATGCGCAGGTCGACCATCGCGCTGCTGAGCTGCTCGCGCAGGGCGTCGAGCCCGTCGCGCATGGCGCTGCCGGTCGGCCCGGCCTTCGAGCGCAGCGCGTCGACCTGGTAGCCGAGCGCGGCCAGCTCCTGCGCGATGCCGTCGTGGATGTCGCGCGCGATGCGGTTGCGCTCCTCGATGCTGGCGAACTGCCGCAGGGTGCCGAAGAGCAGGCCCGCCTGGAGCGCCGGCGCGATGCGGCGGGTGACGTCGCGGGCGATCCGCCGCTCGTTGTCGGTGAACGGCCGGCCGACGGGCCGCTCGGCGATGACCACGGTGGTCGAGCCGTTGCCCAGGGCGAAGGGGACCACGAGGGCGTTGCGCCGGCCGAGCTCGTCGACGAAGGTGACCTCGGTCGGGACCCAGCTCGCGGGGTTGGTGCGCAGCAGCTCGGCGAGGTGCTCGGCGATGTGCCACGGCGCCCGGGTGGAGCCGCGCAGCGCGACCGGCACGAGGTGCTCGGCGTCGTGCGTCACCAGCACCGCGCTGCGGGTCGAGGGCACCTCCGCCGACAGCAGGTCCAGCGCCAGCGTGGCGCTGGCCGGGGCGTCGAGGCCGGTGGACATCTGCCCCGACAGGTCCTGCAGGCGCTGGATCAGCTCGATCGCCTCGCGGGCTGCAGGGTCGTCGTCGGGACCGTCCGGCTCGGCGGCGGTGAGCCGCTGGTTCCAGGCACCGAGGACGCCCAGGGTGATGGCCGCGCCCATCCAGGCGGCCGCTGCCAACTCGCTTGATGGCTGGGCACCGAACTTCCAGACCGACACCAGGAAGGATGACAGGGCCACCACGCAGGTGAGCAGGAACCCGAACCGGCCGTACTTCGACCCCGCGTGGTAGGCGGGGACGAGGATGAGGAGGGCCGCGCCGTCACCGGCGACCGCGAAGGCGACACCCGCGGTGGCCGCCGAGACCGACAGCAGGGTGAGGACCACCCGGTTGACTGCACCCTGACGTGGCGCGGGCAGACCCTCGAGCGTGGTGACCACCAGGTCGAGGACCACGACCAGCAGCAGCCACGGCAGCACCTGGCTGAGCGTGTGCAGCTGGATGGCGGCCGAGCCGCTCAGGACCACGAAGGCGAGCCGGATCTTGCCGGACGCATCCAGCACGGGAATCCGGGAGATACGGGTCACCCCCGAAGCGTAGTTCTCCCCGTCGTCGCCCATCTGGCGTACAGGGTCCTCCCAGCGTGCTGTGCGAGGATGAAGGCCTTGTGTCTGGCACTGCCATGAGGAAGGAACGGGCCGACGTGAAAGGTCGCGTACTGGTCGTCGATGACGACCTGGCGCTGGCGGAGATGCTCGGCATCGTCCTGCGCAACGAGGGGCTCGAGGTCGACCACGTCGCCGACGGCCCGTCCGCCATCGGCGCCTTCCGCGACTACCGGCCCGACCTGGTGCTGCTCGACGTGATGCTGCCCGGCATCGACGGCCTCGAGGTCTGCCGGCAGATCCGGGCCGAGTCCGGCGTCCCCATCGTCATGCTCACCGCCAAGACCGACACCGTCGACGTGGTCGTGGGCCTGGAGTCCGGCGCCGACGACTACGTGGTCAAGCCCTTCAAGCCCCAGGAGCTCATCGCCCGGGTGCGTGCCCGGCTGCGGCGCGACAACGAGCCCGAGCCCGAGCGGCTCACCATCGGCGACCTCGCGATCGACGTCGCCGGCCACTCGGTCACCCGCGACGGCGGGGCGCTCAGCCTCACCCCGCTGGAGTTCGACCTCCTCGTGGCGCTGGCCCGCAAGCCGTGGCAGGTCTTCACCCGAGAGGTCCTCCTCGAGCAGGTGTGGGGCTACCGCCACGCCGGCGACACCCGGCTGGTCAACGTGCACGTGCAACGGCTGCGCTCCAAGATCGAGCACGACCCGGAGCACCCCGAGATCGTGGTGACCGTGCGCGGCGTCGGGTACAAGGCAGGCCGGGCCTGAGCGTGTCCGGCTCCGCCGATCTCGGAGTGCGTACCGCGTTGGCGTCGGGCCGGGTCCGAGGCCGGCGCGGCCTCGCCGACCTCTCGCGCTCGCTGCGCGACTCCGCGGGCTACCTCGGGCGACGGTGGCGCCAGTCGCTGCAGCTGCGGGTCGTGACCGCGACGATGCTGCTCGGGCTGTTCGTCGTGTCGATCCTCGGCGGCGTGCTGCACCAGCAGATCGCCAACGGCCTCGAGACCGACCGGGTGACCGCCGCCACGAATGAGTCGCTCAGCCTGGCGACCCAGGCGCAGAACAGCTGGGAGAGCTCGACGTCCGACTCCGTCGACGGGCTCGACCAGGCGGCGGACGACATCATGACCCGGATCCTGGCCGAGCCCGGGCCGGAGCCCAGCCGCTACGTCATCATGAAACGCTCGGCCGGCAACAGCAGTGACGTGGTGCTGGCCAAGCTCACCAGCGGTGCCCTCGACATCGACTCCGTGAGCCCGGAGCTCCAGGCGGCCGTCGCGGCATCCCCGGGTCAGCAGCGCTTCCAGATGACCGAGGTCGACCTCGGCGGCAAGAGCCTGCCCGCGGTGGTCGTGGGCAGCGTCGTCGAGGTGCCCACCGCCGGTGCCTACGACCTCTACTTCATCTACCCGATGGAGCAGGAGGTGGCCACGATGGGGCTGATCGGCAACTCCTTCGTCGTGGCCGGCATCATCCTCACCCTGCTCGTGGGAGCCGTCGCCTGGGTGGTCACCCGCCAGGTCGTGGCCCCGGTGCGCCGCGCCGGCGAGGTCGCGCAGCGGCTGTCGGCCGGCAAGCTCAACGAGCGGATGCCGACCCGCGGTGAGGACGACCTCGCCCTGCTCGCCACCTCGTTCAACGGCATGGCCGACAGCCTGCAGTCGCAGATCCGCCAGCTCGAGGGGCTCTCGGCGGTGCAGCAGCGCTTCGTGTCCGACGTGTCGCACGAGCTGCGCACCCCGCTCACCACGATCCGGATGGCGGTCGACGTCATCCACGAGTCGCGCGAGGACTTCGAGCCCACGGTGGGCCGGTCGGCGGAGCTGCTGGCCGGCGAGCTCGACCGGTTCGAGGACCTCCTCGCCGACCTGCTCGAGATCAGCCGCTTCGATGCCGGCGCCGCGGCGCTCGACGTCGAGCCGGTCGACCTGCGCGGCACCATCGCCAGGGTCGTCGAGGCCACCCGGCCGCTGGCCGAGCGCCGGGGCAGCGTCGTCACGGTGCACACCCCGGACGAGCCCGCCGAGGCGGAGGTCGACGAGCGCCGGGTCGAGCGCATCCTGCGCAACCTGGTCGTCAACGCCGTCGAGCACGGCGAGGGGCGCCCGGTCGACCTGCACGTCGCCGTGGGGCAGGACGCCGTCGCGGTGGTGGTCGAGGACCACGGCGTCGGCCTGCGCCCGGGCGAGGCCGCCAACGTGTTCACCCGGTTCTGGCGCGCCGACCCGGCCCGCGCCCGCACCACCGGAGGCACCGGCCTGGGCCTGTCCATCTCGCTCGAGGACGCCCGGCTGCACAACGGCTGGCTGCAGGCGTGGGGCGAGCGGGGCGTCGGCTCGCGGTTCCGGCTCACCCTGCCGCAGCGCGCCGGCGACACCCTGCACGGGTCGCCGCTGCCGCTCAGCCCGACGGAGGACCCGTGACCGGCCGGCGGGCGCGGGCAGCCCTCGTGCTGGTCGTGGCCCTCCTCCTCGCCGGGTGCGGTGGCCTCTCGACCAGTGGGCCGGTGCAGCCCGGTCTCGACGTCGGCAGCGGCAACCCTCCGGTGCTCGGCGTGAACCCGCCCGGGCCGGCGTCCGGAGCCACCCAGGACAGCATCGTGCGCGGCTTCGTGCGGGCCGGTGCGGCCAGCGATGGCGCCTACGACAACGCCCGGGCCTTCCTCACCACGCAGATGAGCGAGCGGTGGAAGCCCGACCGCAACCTGGTCCTGCTCGCCGACGACGTCGCCCCGAAGGCGACTGCGCTGGACCCGGCGACCGTCCGCATCACGGCGCGGGCTGCCGGCACGGTCGACCCCCAGGGGCGCTACACCGCAGCGCGTCCCGGCGCCGAGGTGAGCGCCACCTTCGGCCTGTCCACCGTGGGCGGCGAGTGGCGGATCAGCGAGCTGCCCGAGGAGTTCGGCCGGTGGATCGCCAGCTCCCAGGTCTCCCGGCTCGTGCAGCCCTACGACGTGCACTACGTCTCCACCAGTCAGCGCTCGCTGGTGCCCGACACCCTGTGGTTCCCCGTCGACAAGCTCGCGACCCGGCTGGCCCGGGCGCAGCTCCTGCCGGTGCCGCCACACCTGGAGGACGCCGCGGTCACGGCCGTGCCCGCGGGGACCCGGCTGCTCGGGGATGCCGTGTCGATCGACGCCGGGGTGGCCACGGTCAACCTCATCTCCGAGGAGAAGCTCAGCGCGGGGGAGAGCACCCGGCAGAACCTGTGGGCCCAGTTCGTCAGCACGTTGACCCAGGACACCGGCGTGAGCCGGGTCAGCCTGTCGGTCAACGGCGTGCCGGTCAACATCGGCGGTCTCGACGGCCCGGCCGGCACACTGGCCGAGGTGGGCTTCGCCACGCCCGCCCCGCCCGCACCGGTGCGGCCGGTGGTGCGGCGCGGTGACGACGTGGTGGTCTTCGACCCGGGCACGCTCGGTGACCAGGAGCCCCGCCAGCCGGCGGTCTCGGGCACCTACCCGCAGGTGTTGCACACCTTCCGCCGGTTGGCCCTCGCCGCCGACGGCAGCGAGCTCGCCGGGGTCGACCCCGACGGGAACGGCATCTCCCGCTGGCGGGGCACCAACCGCTACGAGGTGCCGCTCGACGCGACCGCCGTCGGCAACCCCTCCTACGACCGGCGCGGCTACCTCTGGATGGGCGGGGTCGGGTCCAAGGGCGCCAAGGCGCCCCGGCTCTGGGTGGTCGACGTGGCGGTGAGTCCGGCCGATCCCCGGGCGGCAGCCACGCCCGTGCAGGCGGCCTGGCTCGACGGCCGGCGCGTGGTCGAGGCCCGGGTCGCCCCCGACGGCGACCGGGTGGCGGTGCTGTCCACCAAGCTCGACGGCTCGGACGCGCGCATCGACATCGCCGGGGTGGTGCGTACCGGTGGCGGTCTCCCACAGCGGCTCGCGGCTCCCTTGCGCGTGGGCCGGTCCGTGACCCGCGCCACGAGCATCGCGTGGCTCGACGACCGCAGCCTTGCCGCACTCGGCGTGCTCGACGGCAAGGTCGTGCGGCCGGTGGTCGTTTCCGTGGGTGGAGAGGTCCGTGCCCTGACCCCCGTGCCGGATGCCGTGAGCATCGCCTCCACCGGCGGGGAGCGAGACCTGTGGGTGGTGTCCTCCGACGGCCGGCTGCACAGCCGGGCCGGGTCCCAGTGGGTCGACAGCGGCCCCGCGACCGACCTCGCCCCGGCCGCCGGCTGAGCGGCGGTCCTCCACAGGCGGCCCGCGCCGCGGCCGTCATCCACAGTTCTCGGCGGGTGCGGGCGTCCGCGCGACGCGGCGGGCACCGTGGGGTCCATGGCGATCACGTGGCGGAGCACCTGGGCGGCGGTGCGGCACGCCCTGGCGGCGGCGCTCGAGCTGGTGCTGCCGTCGAGCTGCGCGGCGTGCCACGCGGTGGCGGCCGGCCCGCTGTGCGGCCCGTGCCGGGCCGGCCTGCGCTCGGCGTCCCGGGGCGTCGGGCCGCCCGGTCCGCGCACACCCTCAGCCGGGATGCCACCGTGCTGGGCCGGCGCCCGCTTCGAGGGTGCACTGCGGCTGGCGGTCACCGCCTACAAGGACGAGGGGCGGCGCGACCTGCGTGACGACCTGGCCCGGCTGCTCGCCACGGCCCTGACCGCGGCCGCTGCAGAACCGGCCCTGCGGCGGCGGCTGGCCCTGGGGGAGGAGGTGCTCGTCGTGCCGGTTCCGACGGCGGGCGCCTCGCGCCGGCGGCGCGGTGACGACCCGGTCGCGGCCCTGGCCCGTGCGGCCACCGCGCCCGGGATGGTCGTGGTGCCGGCGCTCGCGCACACCCGCCGGGTGGCCGACCAGGCGCACCTCGACCGGCGCTCGCGGGCGCGCAACCTGGCCGGCTCGATGGCGGTGGGCACGGCCTGGCGCGGCGTGGTGCAGGGAGCCACCTGCGTGGTCGTCGACGACGTCGTCACGACCGGCGCGACCCTCGCCGAAGCGGCTCGAGCGCTGCGCGACGCGGGGGCGCGACACGTCGTGGCGGCGACGTGTGCCACGACACCTCGCACGTCACACGACCCGCCCTTGTGGCCCCAAAGGCCGCAGACTAGCGTCAGTGCATGAGCCCCGATCCTCCGGAGGTGGTGCCCCTGACCCCAGTTCGGCACTGAGCAGCGAGACCCCCACCAACGAGGAGGACCACGTGGACATCGTCGTCACCGGACGGCACCTGACCGTCTCCGACCGCTTCCGGGCACACATCGAGGAGAAGCTCGAGAAGATCACCCAGCTCGAGCCCCGCACCCGTCGGGTCGAGGTCCTGGTGAGCCATGAGCCCAACCGCCGGCAGGCGGAGGCCTGTGACAAGGTCGAGATCACCTGCTACGCCAAGGGGCCCGTGGTGCGGGCCGAGGCGTGCGTCGAGGACAAGTACGCCGCCCTCGACCTGGCGATCGACAAGCTGATGGAGCGGCTCAGGCGTCAGAAGGACCGGCGACAGGTCCACCGCGGGCGTCGCACCCCCGAGTCGGTGGCCAGCGCGACCGCGCGCATCGTCACCCCGGCCGAGGGCGGCCCCGCCGACGCGGTCGACGACGGCGACCCGTTCGGCGACTCCCCGGTCGAGGTCCGCGAGAAGGTGCACCGCTCCACGCCGATGACGCTCTCGGAGGCCCTGAGCCAGATGGAGCTGGTCGGCCACGACTTCTACCTCTTCCACGACATCGACACCGACCGGGCCAGCGTCGTCTACCGCCGCCGCGGCTGGAGCTACGGCGTGCTGCACCTCGACCTCGACGGCTCGCTGCCCGACCAGGCCGAACCGGCCGACACCGACGAGGTCCAGGCCGCAGCCTCCTGAGCGGCCATTTCATGGCATTCCTCTGGGCAGCACGCACCGGAACTGCAACGATGGGCCCGTGCCCGCCGACGATTTGACCTCGAGCGCCACCGCGGGCGCCGTGCCGCCGCCGGTGCGCGTGATGATCGCCGACGACCACGACCTCTACCGGCGTGGCATGCGGGTGGTCGTCGAGCTCGACGGCGCCGCTGTGGTGGTCGGCGAGGCGAGCAACGGCATCCTCGCGGTCGAGGTGTGCGCCCAGGTGCTGCCCGACGTCGTCCTGATGGACGTGCGGATGCCGGGCATGGGCGGCATCGAGGCGTGCCGGCGGATCCGTGAGGCCGTGCCCGGTGCCCGGATCCTCATGCTGACCATGTCCGACGACGAGTCCGACCTGTTCGAGGCGATCAAGGCCGGGGCGAGCGGCTACCTCCTCAAGGACCTTCCCGGTGAGGAGGTGGCGGCCGCCGTGCGCCGGGTCTACGACGGGCAGGCGATCATCCCGCCCGGCATGGCCGCGACCCTGCTCGCCGAGTTCACCCGGCTCAGCCAGGACCCCGAACCGGTCACCGGCACCGCGCCCCTGCTCACCGACCGCGAGGTCGAGGTGCTGCGACTGGTGGCCCGCGGCCTGGCCAACCGCGAGATCGCCGAACGGCTCGGCATCTCCGAGAACACCGTCAAGAACCACGTCCGCAACATCCTCGAGAAGCTGCACCTGCACTCCCGGGTCGAGGCCGCCGTCTACGCCCACCGGCAGCACCTGCTCCCGACGGATGAGTGAGCCCCCGACCGCCGTACACCTCTCGACCCGCGCCGCGCGGCGTATCGCGCTGGCCGCCCAGGGGTTCGCGCGGCCCCGGCCGGCCGACCCGGGCACGCGCGACGTCCAGCGGGTGGTCGACACGGTCGGCGTGGTGCAGATCGACAGCGTCAACGTGGTCGTGCGCAGCCAGTACCTCCCGTTCTTCTCCCGGCTGGGGCCCTACGACCGCCGGCTCGTCGACCGGGCCCGTGACGTGGCGCCCCGCCGGGTGGTGGAGTACTGGGCGCACGAGGCGTCGCTGGTGCCGCCCTCGACCTGGCCCCTGCTCGACTTCCGGATGCGCCGCGCCCGCGAGGACGCCTGGGGCGGCATGCGCCGGGTGGCCCGCGACCACCCGGACCTCGTCGCCGCCGTGCTAGCCGAGGTGGCCCGGCGCGGGCCGCTCACCAGCCGCCAGGTCGAGGTCGCCCTGGCCCACGACCTGCCCCGCCAGCGCGACGAGTGGGGGTGGAACTGGTCGCTGGTCAAGAGCGCCCTCGAGCACCTGTTCTGGGCCGGTGAGGTGTCCAGCGCCGGGCGCACGACACAGTTCGAGCGCCGCTACGCCCTTCCGGCCCGGGTGCTGCCGCCGGCCCTGCGCCACCAGGCGGAGGACCCCGACGCCAGGGCCGCCGAGCCGGAGGCCCACCGCCGGCTCGTCGAGATCTCGGCGCGCGCCATGGGGGTGGGGTCGGAGCAGTGCCTGCGCGACTACTTCCGGCTGTCCCCGGAGCAGGCCAGGCCGGCCGTCGCGTCGCTGGTGGCCGACGGGACGCTGGTGCCGGCCACCATCGAGGGCTGGCGCCGGGCCGCCTACCTGCATCGCGACGCGCGCCGCCCGAGACGCGTCCACGCCCGGGCCCTGCTCTCCCCGTTCGACTCGCTGATCTGGCAGCGCGACCGAACCCGGGCCGTCTTCGGGTTCGACTACCGGCTCGAGATCTACGTGCCCGAGCCGCAGCGGGTGCACGGCTACTACGTGCTGCCCTTCCTGCTCGGGGAGGACCTCGTCGCCCGGGTCGACCTCAAGGCCGACCGTGCCGCAGGGGCGCTACTGGTCCGCCGCTGCACCTGGGAGCCCGGCCGCGGAGGGTCCGGTCCGGCGGGTGAGCACGACCGCGCCGAGCTCGACGCCGAGCTGCTCCTGCTGGCCACCTGGCTGGACCTGTCCACCGTCGACTGGGCCACAATCGACCAATAGGTCACGCCAGGGCCGGCCCGGTCACTCGCGCAGTAGCTCCCAGTGCAGGGCGTCGACGGCGCGCCCGTCGGGCAGCACGTCGGCCGCGCTCTCGCGTCCCCAGATGGTGAACCCCAGGCGGTCGAGCACCCGGTTGCTGGCTGCGTTGTCCTCGGCGGTCTGCGCCACGAGCCGCCGCATCCCGAGCCCGCCGGCCGGGCGGGGCGCGAACGCGTGCTCCACCAGGGCCCGGGCGCCGCTGGTCGCGACCCCGCGGCCGCGCGCGCTCGGCACCACCTGGTAGCCGAGCTCGGCGGTGTCGTCGTCGAGGGTGCCCTCGTTGACGAACACGAGAACCTCGCCCAGCGCGGCATCCGTCGTGGCATCGGCCGCGCACCAGCTCAGCGTGCGCCCCAGCGACATGTTCTCGCGGCGGATCATCAGCCACTCGGGGAAGGTGTCGGCGTCGAGCACCCCGCGGGCGGGCATGTAGTGCACGGGCTGGTCACGCGGCTCCAGCGCCTCGATGTCGTCGTCGCGCCAGGGCCGCAGCCGGATGTCGTCGCCCGCCTGCGCTTCCAGCACCGGGACGTCCTCCCACGGCGTGCGGGGCTCCATCACGTCGTCGGCCCCGAGGCTCGCACGCCACACGTCGAGCGGTGGGGCGTCGGCGTCGTCGGGATCCGGGTGGGACTGGGGGACCGTGCCGTGGTGGGCGAAGCCGCACGACCAGGCGACCCGCCACGAGGCGAAGTTGCCCCGGATGGCCAGCCAGTGCACCCGCACGCCGCCCTGCGCGAACCACCAGCGGCAGGCGAGCCGCAGCGCGCCAGCCATCAGGCCCTGGCCGCGACCGTCGGGGTGCAGGCCGAAGCCCGTGTCGGCGGCGCCGCCACCGAGCGGCCGCAGGTCGACCGTGCCGAGGAAGCGGCCCTGCGGGTCGGCGGCATCCGTGACCGCCCAGTGGCGGCGACCGTCCGGAGCGGCCCACTCCTGCTCGATCTTCGCGAGAAACTCGTGGGCGTCGTCGAGCCCGTAGGGCCGGGGCACCGTGGTCCAGCGCAGGGTCGCGGGGTCGTTGCACTGCTCGACGATCCGCTCGGCATCCTCGCGGCGGTGGGCGCGCAACCGCACCACCCCGTCGGTCAGCTCGGGCACACAGCCCGGGAACGGCATACCGGTCATTGCCCCACCCAACCACCTGCGTGGGCCGCGGGGAACTCGGGCTGCCGTGCGCCGCGTTGCCCCTGCGGGGTGCCGCTTGCCGGGTCGGTCCGGCGCTCCGGGCTCGACTACCCTAGGCAGGTCCGGTCGAGCGACCGCCATGTTGTCACGCCAAGGGAGTCCCACTCGTGAAGATCGTCGAGAAGCTGTTGCGCGCCGGTGAGGGGCGCATCCTCAAGAAGCTCGACAACATCGCGGCGCAGGTCAACGCCATCGAGGAGGACTTCGAGAAGCTGACGGATGCCGAGCTGCGCGCCGAGACCGACGTCTTCAAGAAGCGGCTCGACGACGGCGAGACGCTCGACGACATCCTGCCGGAGGCCTTCGCCGCCGTCCGCGAGGCCAGCAAGCGCACGATCGGCAAGCGGCACTTCGACGTGCAGATCATGGGCGGGGCGGCCCTGCACCTGGGCAACGTCGCCGAGATGAAGACCGGTGAGGGCAAGACCCTGGTCGCAACGCTGCCCTGCTACCTCAACGCGCTCACCGGCAAGGGCGTGCACGTCGTCACCGTCAACGACTACCTCGCCGAGTACCAGTCCGAGCTGATGGGCCGCGTGCACCGCTTCCTCGGCCTCGAGACCGGCTGCATCCTGTCGGCGATGACGCCCGAGCAGCGCCGCGCCGAGTACGCCAAGGACATCACCTACGGCACCAACAACGAGTTCGGCTTCGACTACCTGCGCGACAACATGGCGTGGTCGACCGAGGAGCTCGTGCAGCGCGAGTACAACTTCGCGATCGTCGACGAGGTCGACTCCATCCTCATCGACGAGGCCCGCACGCCGCTGATCATCTCCGGCCCGGCCGACCAGCCGACGAAGTGGTACACCGAGTTCGCCCGGATCGTCGCCCGCCTCGAGCGCGGTGAGCTCGAGAGCGGCCGCGGCGACTACGAGGTCGACGAGAAGAAGCGCACCGTCGGCGTGCTCGAGCGTGGCATCGAGAAGGTCGAGGACCACCTCGGCATCGAGAACCTCTACGAGTCAGCCAACACCCCGCTCATCGGCTACCTCAACAACGCCCTCAAGGCCAAGGAGCTGTTCCAGCGCGACAAGGACTACGTCGTGCTGAACGGCGAGGTGCTCATCGTCGACGAGCACACCGGGCGCATGCTCGCGGGGCGCCGCTACAACGAGGGCATGCACCAGGCCATCGAGGCCAAGGAGGGGGTGCAGATCCAGAACGAGAACCAGACCCTCGCCACGATCACCCTGCAGAACTTCTTCCGCATGTACGACAAGCTCTCGGGCATGACCGGCACGGCCATGACCGAGGCCTCCGAGCTCAACTCGATCTACAAGCTCGGCGTCGTGCCGATCCCGACCAACCGCGACATGATCCGCATCGACCAGGCCGACCTCGTCTACCGCACCGAGGAGTCGAAGTACAAGGCCGTCGTCGCCGATATCGTCGAGCGGCACCGCAGGGGGCAGCCGGTGCTGGTCGGCACCATCTCGGTCGAGAAGTCGGAGTACCTGTCCGACCAACTGCGCCGCAACGGGGTGGCCCACGAGGTGCTCAACGCCAAGCACCACGAGCGCGAGGCCTCGATCGTCGCGGATGCCGGGCGCAAGGGCGCCGTCACCGTCGCCACGAACATGGCCGGCCGAGGCACCGACATCATGCTCGGCGGTAACCCGGAGTTCCGGGCCGTCGCCGCGCTCAAGGAGCGCGGCCTCGACCCGCACGAGACGCCCGAGGAGTACGAGGCGGCGTGGGACGAGGCGCTCGCCGCCGCCGAGGCGCGCGTGGCCACCGAGCACGACGAGGTCACGGAGCTGGGTGGGCTCTACGTGCTCGGCACCGAACGGCACGAGTCACGCCGCATCGACAACCAGCTGCGCGGTCGGTCCGGCCGTCAGGGTGACCCGGGCGAGTCCCGGTTCTACCTCTCGCTCGAGGACCACCTGATGCGGCTGTTCAACGCCGGCCTCGTCGACCGGGTGATGACCACGGCCAAGCTCGAGGACGACCAGCCGATCGAGAGCAAGCTGGTGTCGCGCTCGATCCAGTCGGCGCAGGCGCAGGTCGAGGCGCAGAACTTCGAGATCCGCAAGAACGTGCTCAAGTACGACGACGTGCTCAACCGCCAGCGCACGGTCATCTACCAGGAGCGTCGCCGCGTGCTCGAGGGCGAGGACCTGCACGAGCAGCTGCGCTTCTTCGTCAACGACGTCATCGAGGGCTACGTCGACGCCGAGACCTCCGACGGCTTCCCCGAGGACTGGAACCTCGAGCGGCTGTGGACCGCCCTGCGCGCGCTCTACCCCGTCTCCCTCGACCCCGAGCAGGTCGTCGAGGCGGCCGGTGGGCGCAACAACCTCACGAACGACAAGCTCAAGGAAGAGCTCCTCTCCGACGCCCACCACGCCTACGACCAGCGCGAGGAGGCCTTGGGCTCCGAGGTGATGCGCGAGGTCGAGCGCCGCGTCATGCTCTCGGTGCTCGACCGCAAGTGGCGCGAGCACCTCTACGAGATGGACTACCTGCAGGAGGGCATCGGCCTGCGGGCGATGGCCCAGCGTGACCCGCTCGTGGAGTACCAGCGTGAGGGCTTCGCGCTGTGGACCACCATGAACGAGGCCGTGCGCGAGGAGTCGGTCGGGCTGCTGTTCCACGTCGACGTCTCGGTCGACCAGCCGGTCGAGGAGGCCCCGGTGCTCGAGCCGGTGCACGTCTCGCAGATGCTCGGCGCGATGTCCGGCGCCGCGACCGCTGACACCCAGGACGGCGTGCAGGACGCCGAGGTGCACGATGCGCCCGAGGCCGAGCCCGCCACCGTGGGGGCCGGGTCCTCCTTCGGCGGCCGCGACGGGGGCCGCACGGTCGCCGTGTCAGGCGTCGGGGTCGGTCGACCCCGCACCGACCACCTGCACTACACGGCTCCGAGCGAGACCGGCGGCGTCGACGAGCGCGACGAGAGCGGCCCGGCATCCAACGGCGACCTCAGTGTTGACCAGATGGCCGGCACCCCGAAGAACGCCCCCTGCCCGTGCGGCTCGGGCAAGAAGTTCAAGATGTGCCACGGGCGGCGCTGAGGCCGCTCGACGCAGCAGCACCACCGGTGTGGAGGCCCGGTCGCGAACCACGTTCGTGACCGGGCCTCGTCGGGTGCCGGTGCACGGTGTGCGTTGCAGTGCGTGGCTCACCCCTCCCGGGTGGTCTCCGGCGGCGTTTCCGGGCAGCCACTGACGCTCGCGACCTCCGACCGGTACGGTGCCGAGCAGGAGGCCCCCGAGAGACAAGGACGCGTGGTGTCCAAGGACCTGACCACGTCGCGACGGCCGGTCGCGGTGCCCCAGCTCGGGCCCGAGGCGCGGATGGTGCTCGATGTCGCCCTCGGCGCGGCGGGGCTGGCCGTCGGTACCGCTGTCGTGGCGGCGCGGACCGTGCACCGGGTGACCGCACCACTGACCCGGATGCTGTGGCGCCCGCCGCTCGTGCCGACCCGGTACCACCCGGCGACCGTCGTCGGTGAGCTGGCCCGCACCGGAGGCATCGACCGCGAGGAGCTCACCCGCCAGGTCGAGGCCCTGCTCGACGTCTGGGCCCCCGCCATCGTTGCGATGGTCGTTGAGCGGCTGGACCTCACTCGGCTCGTCGAGGAGAACGTCGACCTCGACGGACTGGTGGCCACCGTCGACCTGGATGCCGCCGTCGCCCTGGTCGACCTCGACGCGGCCGTGGCGCGGGTCGACATCGGGGCCGTCATCGACCGCGTGGACCTCGACGCGATCGTCGCGACGGTCGACCTCGACGCGGCCGTGGCACGGGTCGACATCGGGGCCGTCATCGACCGCGTGGACCTGGACGCGATCGTCGCGACGGTCGACCTGGACGCGGCCGTGGCGCGGGTCGACATCGGGGCCGTCATCGACCGGGTGGACCTCGACGCGATCGTGGCGACGGTCGACCTGGATGGCGCGGTGGCGCGGGTCGACCTGGACGCGATCATCGACCGGATCGACGTGATCGGCATCGTCGAGGAGGTGCTCGACGTCATCGACCTGCCGGCCATCATCCGCGACTCGACAGGCTCGATGGCCTCGGAGACGGTGCGCGGTGCGCGGATGACGAGCATCACCGCCGACGACGCGATCACCCGGGCCGTCGACCGCGCGCTGTTCCGTCGGCGCAAGGCGCCGGTGGCGGGCTCCTCCAACGGCACCCCGGGGACCGGCTCGTGAGCAGCGCCCCGGAGCTCTCTCCTGTCCCGAAGGAGGTGCGGGCCTACCAAGGTGAGACCGCCGGCGTGGTGACCCGCTCGGTGGCCAACGTGGTCGATGCCCTCGTCGTGGGGGCCATGGTCGCGGGGTGCTACATCGGGCTGGTCTCGGTGAAGTTCCTCCTCGACCCGCGCTCGTTCCAGTGGCCCGACGGGCACTTCCTGGCGGGCCTGACGTTCACCCTGTCGCTGTCGGTGGTGTATCTCTGGCTGTGCTGGTGGCTGCTGGGACGCAGCTACGGCAAGCACGTGATGGGCATCCGGGTCGCCGGGCGTCGTGGGCACAAGCTCGGGCCGGTGCGGGCGCTCGGCCGGGCGGCCTTCTGCGTGTTCTTCCCCATCGGCTTCTTCTGGTGCGTCATCAGCCCACGGCGCCACTCGGTTCAGGACATCGCCGTGTACAGCGCCGTCGTCTACGACTGGAGGCCGCACGCGGCCGTCGCAGGGCCGGAAACAACGGCACTCACGCCCAGCGGGCCGCCCGCCCCGTCGACCGAGGCCGAGCCACCGGAGGTGAAGGTGGCCAGCCGCCGCTACCGGTGGGCGCGGGCCGTTGACCCCTATGACGACTGAGGTCACTTCATGAGCACCGACACCGCCGTCCGCACCGCCGGGGCGACCGTACTGACCACCTTGGCGGCGGCGCAGTTCCTGATGATCCTGGACAGCTCGGTCATGAACGTCTCGATCGCGACGGTGGCCGAGGACGTCGGAACCGACGTCACCGGCATCCAGACCGCGATCACGCTGTACATGCTGGTCATGGCGTCTCTGACGATCACCGGCGGCAAGGTCGGCGGGATCCTCGGCCGCAAACGGGCCTTTGCGCTCGGCTGCATCATCTACGGCGCGGGCTCGCTGACGACGGCACTGGCCCAGAGCCTGCCCGTGCTGATGTTCGGCTGGTCGCTGCTCGAGGGTGTCGGCGCTGCGCTGATCCTGCCGTCCATCGTCGCGCTGGTCGCCACGAACTTCGGTGCGTCGGACCGACCCCGGGCCTACGGACTGGTTGCCGCGGCGGGCGCGATCGCGGTCGCCGCCGGGCCGCTCATCGGCGGGCTGGCGACGACGTACGCATCCTGGCGCTGGGTCTTCGTCGGCGAGGTGGTGCTGGTGACCGTCATCCTGCTGCTCACCCGCCGGATGGTCGACGGCGAACGCGACCCGGATGCCCAGTTGGACATGGTGGGCACGGTCTTGTCGGCCCTCGGGCTGGCACTCGTGGTGCTCGGCATCCTCAAGGCGGGCACCTGGGGGTTCGTCAACCCCAAGCCCAACGCGCCCTCGTGGGCGGGCCTGTCTCCGGTGGTGTGGCTCGTGCTCGCCGGCGGCCTCGTGGTGTGGGGCTTCTTCGCGTGGGAGCGGCGACGCATCAATCAGGGACGGTCGGCGCTGCTTGACCCGTCGATCCTGCGCGTGGCGTCCCTGCGCAACGGCGTTGTGGCGTTCTTCTTCCAGTTCCTCATCCAGGCGGGGCTCTTCTTCTGCGTGCCGCTCTTCCTCTCGGTGGCCCTCGGACTCAGCGCGATCGACACCGGGCTGCGGATCATGCCCCTGTCGGTCACTTTGCTGCTCGCTGCGGTGGGGGTACCCAAGGTCTTCCCGCAGGCGTCGCCGCGGCGCGTTGTGCGGGTGGGCTTCCTGGCCCTGCTGCTGGGGCTGGTCAGCCTGACTGCGGCCCTTGAGCTGGGTGTGGGAGCGGAGATCGTCACGGGACCCTTGCTGCTGGCTGGCCTCGGCATCGGGGCGCTGGCCTCGCAGCTCGGAGCCGTAACCGTCTCGGGCGTGCCCGACGAGCAGAGCGGTGAGGTGGGTGGCATCCAGAACACCTTCACCAACCTCGGCGGCTCGATCGGCACCGCTCTGGCGGGGGCAGTGCTCATCTCGGCGCTGACCTCGTCGTTCTTCAGCGGGATCGCGCAGAACGAGGCGATCCCTGAGTCGGTGACAGCACAGGCGCAGGTGCAGCTGTCCGCCGGCGTTCCCTTCGTCTCCGACGCGCAGCTGCAGGCAGCACTGACCGAGGCCGGGGTCGACCCCACGACCGCCGCGGCGATCACCGACGAGAACGCCCAGGCACGACTGGACGGGCTGCGGAGCGCGTTGGCCGTGCTCGCTCTGGCCGCGCTCATCGCCTTCTTCACCTCCGGGGGGCTGCCCACGCGACAGCCGGGCAGCCCCGGATCCGGGCTCGAGCCCGAGGAGGAACCAGACCCCGCGCGCAGACTCACCCCACCTGGAGAGCACTGACCCGCCACTTGCCGTCCTGGCCCACGAGCCGCACCGCGACGGCGCGGACCCGAGGGCCGTCGCTCACCACGACCGCGGCCTCGGCCACCCCGTCGGCGGGCTCGCAGACGCGCACCCTCACGACGCGCAGGCGGGGTCGGGTGCGGGGTGCGTTGCCTTCGGCGACCCGGCGGGCGACCAGGGCGCTGCGCCGGGCCACGACGGCGTAGACCTCGGGGGTGGTCCAGCGCAGCACCTGTGGTGCTGACCGGACCCCGGTCATCACCTCGAGCAGCGCCAGGGCGATGCGACCGGCCCACACGGTGGGGTCGGGCAGGTCGTCACGCAGGGTGCGCTGCGGGCCGAAGAACTGCTCGTCGGACGCCGCCGCGAAGTCGACGGCCAGGGTGTCCTGGATGTAGGGGGTGCGCCCCTCGCGCTCCGCCGTGGCCAGCCGCGAGCGGCGCACGGCCTCCTCGAGCGACAGCGGGGGTGGCAGGGGCCGGCTCGGCGGAGCCACGTGCAGCAGGCCGGCACTCATGACGGCACCGGATCGGGCGCCCGCAGCAGCTGGCCCGGGCGCAGGAGGTCCGGGTCGTCACCGACGACGTCGCGGTTGGCCTCGAACCAAGCCGGCCAGGCCCTGGCGACCTCGGCATCCGACGCGTCCGATCCCAGATGACGCGCGGCGATGGCCCACAGCGAGTCGCCGCGTCGCACGACCACCTCGAGCGGGGCGTCGCGTCCCGTGCCGCCCCGGGGCGCCGGGCTGAGCACCCGCACGTCCGGCTGGGCCCGGACGTGCGGCGCGCTGGGCACCCATCCGAGGCCCGACGAGGTCGAGGCGCTGCCCGGAGGTGCGAACCCCGGGTCGGGCAGCGGAGCGAACGACGGGTCGGGTGGGGGAGCGGGTGCGAGCACAGTGGCGGGCGGGCTCCCGGCGGCCGCTCCGGGTGCCACTCCGGCCACGACCGCCGCGCCGAGGGCGACGCCGACCGCGCGCCGGACCAGACCCGGGGTCACCAGGGCGGCCAACCGCCGGGCGGCGCAACCGATGGCCCCGGGCCCCTGCGCGAGCAGCTCGAGCAGCACCCCCAGGGCCACTACCACGAGAACTGCCAGCGCCGCGGCCGCCGCGACCGCTGTGAGCGCCTCGGCGGGCTCTACCGGCGCCCCGCGGGCCGTGTCGTGCCAGGCGCCGGCCGCGACACCCCACAGCCATGGCGTCGGCGCGAGCACGGCCAGGCCCACGGCTGCCCCCCGAACCAGCAGAACGCTCGCCCTCATGTCGACTCCCCCGTTTGGTGCAGTTTGATGCTGTTTGAGTGACATTGACCGTAGATCACTCGACTGACAGCCGCAAGCCGGTCAGACCTAGGCTGTGGACATGAGGTGGGAGGGGCTCTTCGCGGACCTCGAGGGGCAGCTGGCCGCGGAGCAGCGTCGCGAGCGCGACGACGAGGTGGCCGAGCGGACCCGGCGCGAACGAGCCCTGGTCACGCTGGGATCCCGGCTGGCCGCCGCGATCGGTGCGCGCGTCGGCATCGGCCTGCTCGGCGGTGAGCGGGTCGAGGGGGTCCTGGGCGACCTGGGGGACGACTGGGTGCTCGTGCGGGTCGGCGCCGACGCCCACGAGGTGCTCGTGCCACTGACCGGCGTGCTGACGCTGCGCTCGCTCGGGGTGCAGTCCGCCTCGGGGCGCACGGCGCGCCGGTTCGGCCTCGGCTACGCGCTGCGCGCCCTGTCACGCGACCGCGCCACCGTGGCGGTCTCGCTGCTCGGGGCCGGCCCTCGCCTGCTCGGCACGATCGACTCGGTGGGAGCCGACCACCTCGACCTGGCCGAGCACCTCGAGGGCGTGCCGCGGCGTCGTGAGAACGTCCGGGCCGTGACCACGGTGCCGTTCGCCGCCGTGGTGGCCGTGGAGTCGCGACGCTGATCCGCGAGGTCGCCGAGGCGTCGGAGCGCTGGCGCCCATCAGTCGTCGGTGCCTGGCCCGTCGCCGTCGGAGTCCGGGTCGGAGCGGGTGGTGACGAGCTCTCGGGTCTCGGAGTACATCCGCTGGATGTAGGCCTCGAGCTCGACGGTCTCGACGCGCCACTGCCCGCGTCCACCCACCTTGATGGCCGGCAGGTCACCAGAGCGCACCAGGGCGTAGGCCTGGGCGGCGGAGATGTCGAGGATCTCGGACACCTCGGTGAGCGGGATGAAGCGGCGGGCCACGTTCGTCAGTGTGCCATCCACAGGCGCCGCCGCCGCCGAGGTTGTCCACAGGCACGGTCCCTCCGGAGGCGGAGCCCGGCATCCTGCACCAGAATCGGGCGGCATGACCGACCTCCCCACCCCCACCGCCTCGCGGGTGCGTGCCCCGTCGTGGCGTGACTCCCGGCTGCTCGTCGGGGTGCTCCTCGTGCTCGTCTCCACCGTCGCAGGCTCGGTCGTGGTCGCCCGTGCCGACGACCGGGTGCCGGTCTACGCGGCCAAGGGCGACCTCGCGCCGGGCCAGCGGCTCACCGAGGCCGACGTGGTGCGCGTCGACGTGCTGCTCGGCGACGGCTCGGCGCGCTACCTGCCGGCCGACCGAGCCATCCCGGGCGACACCTGGTCGTTGCGCTCGCTGCGTCCGGGTGAGCTGATCCCGGCGTCGGGCGTCGGCTCCGCCGCCGACGTCGGCGTGCAGCAGGTGGCGCTGCTGGTAGACGCCACCTCGGCCGCGGCTCTGGGGTCCGGCTCGGTGGTCGACGTCTACGTCAACCGGCCCAAGGAGGGCACCACTGTGGGGCTGCCCACCTACACCGGCCCCGAGCGCGTGCTCGAGGCGGTGTCGGTCGTCCGGGTGGCGGGCGAGGACACCGTGCTGGGCGCGTCCGCCGAGACCCGGGCGGTGCACGTGATGGTGCCGCGCGAGTCCGTGCCCGAGGTGGTCGCCGACGTCGACCTGGGCGCCCGCATCACCCTGGTGCCCGTGCCCGGCGGCGTGTCGGCGGCCGCGTCGTGACCAGTGTCCTCACCGCGGTCACGCACCGCCTCGAGGCGGCGTTCGTGCGCGTGCTCGAGGCGGCCCCCGACCTCACCCTGGTGCGCCGCTGCGCCGATGTCGCTGAGCTGCTCTCGGCCGGCGCCGCCGGGGCGGCCCGGGTGGCGGTGGTCTCGCCGGACCTGCGCGGGCTCGACCGCGATGCGCTGCGGCACCTCGCCGGGCACGGCGTACGGGTCGCCGCCCTGGTGGCCGGTGACGACGAGGAGGGCGAGCGGCGGCTGCGCCAGCTCGGGGTCGCCACGATCCTGCGGCCCCACGACGACCCGGCAGCCGTCGCGCGCGCCCTGGTCTCCCTCGCGGGCGCCACCACCGGCACGCCGGTCGGTGACGGGCCGAGCGTCGCGGCGCCCACCGCCTTGGCGCCGGCCGACCACGGCACCCGGGCCGACGACGGTCCCGGGCCCGACGACCCGCCGGTGCCCACCCCGGTCACCACGGTCTGGGGGCCGACCGGCGCCCCCGGCCGCACCACGGTCGCCGTCACCCTGGCCGCCCAGCTCGCCGCGGCCGGGGTGCGCACGCTGCTGGTCGACCTCGACACCTGGGGCGCCAGCGTGGCTCAGGTGCTCGGCCTGGTCGACGAGGCGCCTGGCGTCGCCGCGGCGGCCCGGGCCTCCGAGCAGGGCACCCTCGACGTACCGGGCCTGGCCCGGCTGGCTCCCGAAGTCGTGCCCGGCCTGCGGGTGCTCACCGGACTGCCCCGGGCCGACCGGTGGCCAGAGCTGCGCTCCGCCGCTGTCGAGGACGTGCTGCGGCTGGCGCGAAGGGTTGCCGACCACGTCGTCGTCGACACCGGGTTCGCCGTCGAGGACGACGAGGAGCTCAGCTACGACACCGCCGCCCCCCGGCGCAACGCCGCCACCCTGACCGCCCTCGAGGTGGCCGACCACCTCGTGGTGGTCGGGGCGGCCGACCCGGTGGGGCTGCAACGCCTGGTCCGCGCGGTCCAGGACGTCGCGGTGCTCCCGTCGCCGCGGCCCACGGTCGTGGTCACCAAGGTGCGCTCGTCGGTCGCGGGTCGTCGCCCCGAGCGCGCGATCAGCGACGTGCTGCGCCGGTTCGCCGGCATGGATGCCGTCCGCTTCCTGCCGTGGGCTCCGGACGAGTGCGACGCGTCGTTGCTGGCAGGGCGCTCACTCGTCGAGCTCGCACCGCGGGCCGACCTCACCGTGGCCGTGGCCGAGCTCGCCGCGGCACTCGACCCTCGCGTGGCGCCGCCCACGTCGGGTGGCCGTCGCTCGGCCTCCCGGTCCGGTCGGCGCGCCCGGGGAGGCGACCAGGCTCGCGCTCGTCACAGGGTGCCGCTGCCCCGGCCGACCGTCTGACACGATAGGCCCGTGGCAGACCGGCTCAGCTCCCTCGACACCTCGTTCCTGAACCTCGAGGACGCGGCGACGCCGATGCACGTGGGGTCGGTGATGGTCTTCGACGCCCCCACCGGGGGCTTCGACTACGAGAGCCTCGTCACCCTCATCAGCCAGCGCATCGCGCACGTCCCGCGCTACCGCCAACGGATCAAGACGGTGCCCGGCGGCCTCGCGAACCCGGTCTGGGTCGACGACACGCACTTCGACATGAGCTACCACGTGCGCCGCAGCGCCCTGCCCCGCCCCGGCTCCGACGAGCAGCTCGAGGAGCTGGTCGCGCGCATCCAGCCGCGACCGCTCGACCGCAGCCGGCCGATGTGGGAGGTCTACCTCGTCGAAGGCTTGGCCGAGAACCGGTTCGCCATCATCACCAAGACCCACCACAGCCTGGTCGACGGCATCAGCGCGGTCGACATCGGCAACGTCCTGGTCGACGGCAACCCCACGGCCAGCGAGGGCGTGCTCACCACGTGGCGGGCCCGGCCCGAGCCGAGCGGCGCCGAGCTGGTCGTCTCGGCGCTCGCCGAGGCGGCCCGCACCCCGAGCCAGGTGGTCGAGACCATCCAGCACGGGGTCAGCGACGTCACCCGGGCCGTCGGCAAGGTGGCCGGTGTGGCCGGTGACGTCATCTCGACCCTGGCCCGGGTCTCGGCCCGTCCTGCTCCGGAGTCGCCGCTCAACGCCAAGGTCGGCCGGGCCCGGCGCTACGTCATGATCGGCACCGACCTCGAGGACTACCGCCAGGTGCGCACCCGCCTGGGCCGCGGCTCGTTCGCGGAAGAGGTGAACGTCAACGACGTCATCCTCGCCACGGTCGCCGGCGCGTTCCGCGCGTGGCTGCTCACGCGCGGCGAGTCCGTCTACCCCGGCACGACGATCCGCGCGATGGTGCCGGTGTCCGTGCACGACGGCGACGACCCCCCGACCGGCTCCCAGGTCACCGCCTGCTTCGTCGACCTGCCCGTCGGCGAGCCCGGCCCGTCGATGCGGCTGCACCAGATCGCCTTCTCGATGCGTCAGCAGATGGAGGGCGGCTCGCGGCGGGCGGTCTCGGCCGAGACCCTCTCCGGCCTGGGCGGTTTCGCCCCGCCGACGATGCACGCGCTCGGCGCCCGGCTGGGCGGCGTGGTCTCCAGGCGCCTCTACAACGTGGTCATCACCAACGTGCCCGGCCCGCAGACCCCGCTCTACGCGGCGGGCGCCCGGATGGTCTCGACCTACCCGGTCACCCCGCTCGGCCGGGAGCAGGCGCTCTCGATCGGACTGACGTCGTACGACGGCGGCGTCTACTACGGCCTGTACGCCGACCGCGACGCCATGCCCGATGCCGACGTGCTCGGCCGCGGGGTCGTCGACGCCCTCCACGAACTGCTCGAGGCCCCGCGCATCGGGGCCCGCTGACCAGCACTGCCCCACCCGACCGACAGGAGCCGTGATGCCGCTCACCCGGGTCTACCTCCCGCTGACCCCCGCCGACCTCACCGGGCTGGCCGAGGGTCAGTCGCTCGGCCCCGTCCCGCGGCCCGCCCACGCGGTGACGCCGGCCCTGGGCAAGCCGGGACTGGTGACCGACGAGGAAGAACTCGAGCACGCCGCCTGGGTCGCGGCCACCGAAGAGGCGCTCGCGGGTGCCGATGCCGCGGGGCGCCGTCGCGTCGTGGCCGCCGCTGACGTCGACGCGGCCGTCGTTGGGCACCCGACCGCCGCCGACGTGCCGTCGCGCGTCGAGCTCTCGGCCCCGGTCGAGCGCCGTCGCATCGTGTCGTTCCACGTCGACGAGGAGCCCGGCTCCAGCGAGCCGACCGACCTGCTCTGGTACGACGTCACCGAGCTCGCCGCCGTGCGAGCACTGTTCGACCAGCCCTGACCTGGCGGCCGTGCTCTCCCGCCATCGGCCGCGCCCGCCCGGCATCGGCCGCGCCCGCCCGGCATCGGCCGCGCCCACCCGGCATCCGCGGCTTGCGTCGCACGAAGCCGGGGCGCGAGAGTGGGGGTGATCCCGACATCGCGACCCGAAACGAGGAGCCCACCGCATGGACGCTGTGACCCAGGTCCCCACCCCCACCAACGAGACCGTGCTCGACTACGCCCCGGGCAGCCCCGAGCGGGCCTCGCTCGAGGTGGCGCTCGTCGAGCTGGCCGCGACGCGCCACGAGCTGCCGCACACCATCGGCGGCGCTCGGGTGCTGGGAAAGGGGGAGCGGATCGAGGTGCGGCAGCCGCACGACCACCGCAAGGTGCTCGGAGTCACCCGGGGCGCCACGAAGGCCGATGCCGCTGCCGCCGTCGACGCCGCGATGGCGGCCGCCCCGGCCTGGCGCGACCTCGCCTTCGATGACCGCGCGGCCATCCTGCTCAAGGCCGCCGACCTGCTCGCCGGGCCGTGGCGCGCCCGGATCAACGCGGCGACCATGCTCGGCCAGAGCAAGACCGCCTACCAGGCCGAGATCGACGCCGCCTGCGAGCTCATCGACTTCTGGCGCTTCAACGTGCACTTCGCCCGCCAGATCCTGCAGGAGCAGCCGCCGGCCAACTCGCGCGGCCTGTGGAACCGCAGCGACTACCGCTCCCTCGAGGGCTTCGTCTACGCCGTGACCCCGTTCAACTTCACGGCCATCGCCGGCAACCTGCCGACCGCGCCGGCGCTGATGGGCAACACGGTGGTCTGGAAGCCCTCGCACTCCCAGCAGCTGGCCGCCCAGCTGACCATGGAGCTGCTCGAGGAGGCCGGGATGCCGCCCGGCGTCATCAACCTGGTGACCGGCCACGGCCGCGAGGTGTCCGACGTGGCCCTGAGCCACCCCGAGTTCGCCGGCCTGCACTTCACCGGGTCGACCGCGGTCTTCCAGGGCCTGTGGCGCCGCGTCGGCGAGAACCTCACGGGCTACCGGCACTACCCGCGCATCGTCGGCGAGACCGGCGGCAAGGACTTCATCCTCGCCCACCCGAGCGCCGACCCCGACGTGCTGCGCACCGCGATGATCCGGGGGGCGTTCGAGTACCAGGGCCAGAAGTGCTCGGCGGCCTCGCGCGCCTACGTGCCGCGCTCGCTGTGGAAGGCCATCAAGGGCGACCTGGCCGAGATCACCAACGGCCTGCCGATGGGCGACGTCACCGACCTGTCCAACTTCATGGGCGCCGTGATCGATGAGCGGGCGTTCGCCAAGCACAAGGCCGCCATCGACCGGGCGCACTCCACCAGCCACCTCGACGTCGTCGCGGGCGGCACCTACGACGACTCGGTCGGCTACTTCGTGCGGCCCACGGTCGTCGAGAGCAGCGACCCCACCGACGAGATGTTCAGCACCGAGTACTTCGGGCCGATCCTCGCGGTGCACGTCTACCCCGACCGCCAGTTCTCCAAGGTGCTCGACCAGATGGAGTCCTTCGCGCCCTACGCGCTCACCGGGGCGGTCATCGCGCAGGACCGTGCCGCCATCGCCGACGCGACGCACCGGCTGCGCTTCGCCGCCGGCAACTTCTACGTCAACGACAAGCCGACCGGGGCCGTCGTGGGCCAGCAGCCCTTCGGTGGTGGCCGCGCGTCCGGCACCAACGACAAGGCCGGCTCGGCGGCGAACCTGATGCGGTGGACCTCGGTGCGCTCGATCAAGGAGAACTTCGTCCCCCCGACGGCCCACGGCTACCCCCACATGGGTTGACCCCGCAAGAAGTCGGGCGAGGACCAGGTCAGCGGGTGAGCCACTCCCGCAGCAGCCGGATCTCGATGCCGATCGCGGCGTTGATCGGTTCCGCGGCCGCCCGCTCGAGCTTGCCGCCGATCAGCGGCACGTTCGCCTTCAGGTCGGCCTCGAACAGCCAGAGGGTGTCGTCACCGTGGGGCTCGAGCCGCACGGTGCCCTTGACCGTGAGTGGCGCCCCCTTGATGTGGATGTCGACCATCGACGCCCGCGAACCGTCCGGCCCCTCGGCGCTCCAGTCGAGCACCTCGATGATGGTGAGGTGGTCACCGACGAAGGACCGGGCCATGTCGGGCAGCCCGTCGGACGGTAGCTGGCGCTCGGTGTTCACGCGGTGCCCGTCGGCGCCACCGCCGACCTTGACGGTGTAGACGCCATTGTTCGTGGTGGCGGCGCACTTGGCCTCCTGGAAGGCCGGGTCGATGAGCAGGGCGTGGACCTCGTCCACACTCCCGTTCAGCTTCTGTCGCGTCGTCAGTCGCACCTGGCGTCCTCTCGCTCGTCGGGTCCGCGAATCCTCTCACCCACCGCGCAGCCGGTGCGACAGGTCCGACAGGCCGGTGGTCGAGTCGCGCAGCACGCCCAACACCCAGTCGCGGCGGCGCACGTGCTGGGCGAGCACCAGGTCGAGCTCGGCCTGCAGCGCCTCCTGCGTCGCCGCCCGCGCCCGGTCGGCGTCGGCGTCGGCCGGGCCGATGACGCCCCAGCCGATCTCGACCCGTCCCTCGCGCACCTCGAGCCCAGCCGCGCGGGCGCGTTCGTCGACCGCGCGCCCGCGGGCCACGAGGTCGGCGAGGTCGGTCGCGTGGTCCTGCAGCACAGCGCCCACCCGGTCGAGCTGCCCGGCGGCTGCCTCCGTGGCCGCGGCCAGGTCGGCCGCGCGGCGCCGGGTCGCCGCCGAGGTGCGCCCCGCCCACCCCTCGCGCAGCGCGTCGGATGCCGTGCGCACTCCGGTCGCGCGGTCGGCGAGCCGCTGCGACACCGAGCGCACGGTGCCCGCACATGCCGACAGGGATGCCGGGTCGCCCGGCACCACGCTCACGACCGGTCCTCCACGTCGAACGGAACCGCCGTGACGCGTCCGGCATCCGCCGGCTCCCCGGTTGCGACCGGCCCCTCGGCGTGGCGGGCCAGCGCTGGGGAGAGGTCGGCCGCCCTCTCGTCGAGCGCCCGCAGGGTGTCGGCCACCTGGTCGAGCCAGTCGTCGAGCACGCGCTGCGGGCGGGGCTCGCCGGTGACGACGAGGCACGCCAGCACGTCGTCCTCCGCCGCTGTGACGGTGGCGCGCAGGGCGGCCACACGGTCGAGGGCGGCGCGGGCGAGCTGCGGGTCGGGTCGCAGGGGCACCCCGCTACTGTAGGCAGGTCCGTCGTCCGCGCCGCCGAGTTACCCACAGGCGCGGTCGTCGATGCGTCTCGTCCCCAGATCGACCAATTGGTCACAGGAGGGACAGCTCGCCCGTCCCCAGATCGACCAATTGGTCACGGGAGGGACAGCTCGCCCGTCCCCAGATCGACCAATTGGTCACGGGAGGGACAGCTCGCCCGTCCCGGGATTGACCTATTGGGCGATGCGGGGACGGGCTGGCCCAGGCTCGCGCTGCGGTCGGCAGAAGGGTCGGCGTAGGGTCGCCGGGTGCCCCCCGATGACCCCTTCGACCACCGTCCAGACTCCCTGGTGGCCGATGACCCCGTCCCCCGCGCCGCTGCCCCCGACGGCCGGTTCGCCCGGGTCACCGACGACGAGCTCGGGGCGCGCGTCGTGGCGCTGACCGCAGACCTGGTGGCCATCGACTCGGTGAACCCCGGGCTGGTCCCAGGGGCCGCGGGTGAGGTCGCGATCGTCGAGCACCTTCGGAACCGGCTGCAGCGCAGCGGGTTCGCCACCCACGTCATCCATGCCGCGGGGCGCGACGACCGCCCGAGCCTGGTCGCGGTCGGCCCCGCCGGGGCGCCCGGCCCCACCGTCGTGCTGAACGGCCACCTCGATACCGTCGGCGTCGACGGCATGGCCGACCCGTTCAGCCCGGTCGTCGACGGCGACCGGATGTCCGGCCGGGGGACCAGCGACATGAAGAGCGGTGTCGCGGCGATGGTCGTGGCCGCAGAGGAGCTCGCCCGTCGCGGAGCCCCAGGAGGCATCGTGCTCGCCCTCGTCGCCGACGAGGAGGACGCCAGCACCGGCGCCGAGGCCGTGCTCGCCGCCCTGCCGCGGCTCGGCATCCACCCCGACGTCGTCGTGATCGGGGAGCCGACCTCGCTGGCCGTCACCGACAGCCTGCGGGGCTACGCGCTGGTCGAGGTGACCCTCAGCGGCCGGGCCGCGCACTCCTCGCAGCCCGCCGAAGGCGTCAACGCCGTCGCGCACCTCGGCCGGCTCCTGCACGCCGTCGAGCGGCGGCACGACACCCTGGCGGCCGCCGGCGGCTCGCTCATGGTCACGGTCGCCTCTGGCGGCGAGTCACCCTTCGTGCTCGCCCGCTCGGCCCGCGCCCTGGTCGAACGACGTACGGTGCCCGGCGAGGGCGCCGAGGACGCCCTCGCCGAGGTCGAGCAGCTGCTCGACGACCTGCGTGCCGCCGACCAGCAGGTCGACGCCACGGCCCGGCTGATCATCGCCCGGGAGGCGTGGCGCCTCGACGACGACGGCCCGGCCGCGTCGCTGGCGGCCGCCCTCGAGTCGGCCCTTGCCGAGCGAGCCACCGACAACATTGTGCCGCAACGCTTCTCGGCTCCTGCTTGGATGGAGGCGCCGCTGTGGCAGGCGGCCTGCATCCCTGCGCTGGTCTGCGGGCCCGACGGTGGTGGCATGCACGCCGCCGACGAGTGGGTCGACCTCGACCAGGTGCGCCGGTACGCCGTGGCCCTCACCGACGCCGTCGCGGGCTGGGCGGCCGGGCATGCCCACTGACCCGCGCCGGCTGCGTGAGGACGCCCCGCTGCTCGACGCCTGGCTGCGCTTCCACGAGGAGGCGCCGACGCCGTTCACCATCCCCGGCCACAAGCAGCGGCGCGACCTGGTGGGCGACGTCGTCGCGGGCGACGTGCCCCTGTACGCCGGCCTCGACACCATGAAGCTGGCCCGCGGCGTCGTGGCCGAGGCCGAGGCGCGCGCCGCCCGGCTGTGGGGGGCCGACCTGTGCCGCTTCTCGGTCGGCGGATCGACACACGGCAACCAGGCGCTGGCGCTGGCTGTGGCCCGGCCCGGCGACCGGGTCGTCGTGGCCCGAACACTGCACCGCTCGATGCTGCTCGGCCTGGTGCTCGCGGGGCTCGAGCCGGTCTGGCTGCGGCCGGAGGTCGACCCCGACCATGGGCTCCCCACCGGAGTCACGGCCCCGGCTCTCGAGGCCGCGCTCGCCGGCGCACCCGACGCCAAGGCCGTGTTCGTCGGCGACCCGTCCTACGTCGGCACGGTCGGCGACGTGGGCGGCCTCGCCACGGTGGCGCACCGGCACGGCATCCCGCTGGTGGTCGACGCCGCGTGGGGCGCGCACCTCGGATTCCACCCCGCGCTGCCCCCGCACGCGCTCGCCGCCGGCGCCGACGCGCTGGTCACGAGCGCCCACAAGGCCCTGCCGGCCTGGTCGCAGGGTGCCCTCGTGCTGGCCCGCAGTCGCCGCATCGGCCGGGCCCGCTTCGACGCCGCCGTGGAGGCGACCGCCACGACCAGCCCCTCGGGCGCCATCCTCGCCAGCATCGATGCCGCCCGCGCGCTCCTCCAGCGCGACGGCGAGTCGCTGCTCGGCCCGGTGATCGAGGCCGTGGCCACGGTGCGCGAGCGGCTCGCCCGGGTGCCCGGGCTGGTCGTGCTCGACGGCGCGGGCGTCGACCCCACCCGGCTCACGCTGGTGCTGCCCGGCACCGGCGCCGACGGCAACGCGGTGGAGGCCGACCTGCTGGCCCGTGGGATGCCGGTCGAGATGGCCGACCGCGACACCGTCGTCGCGATGGTGACCCTCGCCGACACCCGCGAGGGCCTGCTCGACCTCGCCGTGGCGCTGGTCGAGTCGGTCGAGCGGCACCGTGGCAACCCCCGCCCGGTGGTCACCTCCGGGGTGTGGGCCGTCGACCCGGTCACCGTCACCAGCCCGCGCGAGGCCTTCTTCGCCGCGCGCGAGAGCGTGGAGGTCGAGCGGGCCGTGGGCCGGGTCAGCGCCGAGCTCGTCGCGCCGTACCCACCGGGCATCCCCGTGCTGGCCCCCGGCGAGGAGGTCACCATCGAGGCCGTCGACGTCCTGCGGGCGGCCCGGGAGGCCGGCAGCCGGATCGCCTACGCCGCCGACCCGACCGTGCACACCCTCGACGTCATCGCCGAGTAGGAGGGCCGGGACGACGTTGCCCTGTTGGTCGATCGTCTCCCGGAGGAGTCAGCCGCCGGCGCGGTAGCCGCGCGCCACCTCGGCGAGCAGCCGCGCCCCGAACCCGGTCGCACCCTTGCTGCGCCAGGCCTCGTCGGCATCGACCTGCATGGTGCCGGCGATGTCGACGTGCGCCCACGGGGTGTCACCCACGAACTCCTGCAGGAACAGCGCCGCGGTCGTCGACCCGGCGAACGGGCCGCCCAGGTTGGAGAGGTCGGCGATGTCGGAGTCGAGCTGCTTTCGGTACTTCTTCTCCAGCGGCAGCTGCCAGACCGGCTCGTCGGTGGCCTGGGCCGCCTCCCTGACCAGCCCGACCAGCTCGCGGTCGTTGCCGAACAGCCCGGCGGTCGACTGCCCCAGCGCCACCAGCACGGCACCGGTGAGGGTGGCGATGTCGATGATCGCGTCGACGCCCTCCTCAACAGCGAGCACCAGCGCGTCCATCATCGCGAGGCGGCCCTCGGCGTCGGTGTTCTTGATCTCGACGGTGGTGCCGCCGCGGGCGGTCAGCACGTCGCCGAGCTTGTAGGCCGAGCCCGAGGGCATGTTGTCGGTGCACATCAGCCAGCCGGTGACGGCGCTCGTCGTGCCGAGGTCGCGCAACGCCACGAACGCGCCGAGCACCGCCGCCGCACCACCCATGTCCATCTTCATCAGCAGGTGCATCGGGTCGGACGGCTTGATGCTGATGCCGCCCGAGTCGTACATGATCCCCTTGCCGACCAGCCCGAGGTGCCCCGTCGGCTCCCCGGACGGCACGTACCGCAGCTTGACCATCCGAGGCTCCTCGGTGCTGCCCGCGTTGACGCCGAGGATGCCGCCGCAGCCCAGCTCGATGAGCTGCGCCTTGTCGAACGACTCGACCTCGAAGCCGTAGCGCGCCCCCAGCTCGGCGGCGACGTCGGCCATGGCGGATGCCGTGAGGTGGCCGGGCGGGCCGTTCGCCAGGTCGCGCGCCACGGCCGCCGCGCGACTGGTGACGACACCGGTCGCCACGCCGGCGGCGACCTCGGACGGGTCGGTGCCGTCGACCGCCAGCACCAGGTGGGTCAGCGGCTTCTCGGGGTGCGTGCTGCGCAGGGCGGTGAACCGGTAGCGGGCCAGGAGGGCGCCCTCGGTGGCGGCCTGCCCGGCATCCGGTCCACCGAGAGTGGTCGACGGCACCCGGATGCCGAGCCGGCCACCCGTGCGGGCGGTGACGCGCGCGGCGGCGGCCACGGCGTCGCGCAGCCCTGCCTCGTCGAGGCTGCCGGGCGCCCCGGCGCCGACCAGCACCAGCACCGGCCCGTCGGCGCGGGGGACCGTCAGGCTGGAGCCGGGGGACGCGTCGAAGCCGGCAGCCTGAAGGGCGGCCCGGTCGAGGTCGGTGCCGAGGTCGCCGGGCAGGTCGCCCTCGGAGGGCACGAGCACCGCGACGGCGTCGAGCGCGGACGGGTCGAGCGTGGCGACCGCCGAGACGTCGACGGTCGTGCGCTCGGACGGCACGGGGTTGTAGTCGGCGGGGATCAGCAGGCTGGGGTTGCGGGACATGGTGGGCTCCAAAGGTCGGCTCGTCCGACCCTAGCCCCGGCGCTGGTCCCTGGGCACGGGCATCTCGGCCGCCCTGTCCAACCCGGGCTAGAGTCGCCGCCATGAGCCCGGTGGCGACGACGTTGGTCATCCTGGCGCTGGCCGTCGTCGCCTTCATGTCCAACCGGATCCCGTTGGGAATCGTGGCGATCGGTGTGTCGGTCTCGTTGTGGCTCACCGGCATCCTCGATCTGAACCAGGCGCTTGCCGGCTTCGGCGACCCGACCGTCATCTTCATCGCGACGCTGTTCATCGTCGGCGAGGCCCTCGACTCCACCGGCGTCACGGCGTGGGCCGGCCAGCAGCTCATCGCCCGCGGTGGCACCGAGCGGGGCCGGCTGCTCACGGTCGTCTGCCTGCTCGTGGCCGGGCTGACCGCGCTGATCAGTGTCAACGGCGCGGTCGCTGCGCTCATCCCGGTCGTGGTGGTCGTCGCGACACGGGCTGCGCTGTCACCGTCGCAGATGCTGATGCCGCTCGCCTTCTCCGCCCACGCCGGGTCGATGCTCGCGCTGACCGGCACCCCGGTCAACATCATCGTCAGCGATGCCGCCGCGAATGCCGGGGGGCGCCACTTCGGCTACTTCGAGTTCGCGCTCGCGGGGGTGCCGCTGCTCGCGGGCACCGTGCTGTTCATCGTGGTCTTCGGCCGCGGCCTGCTGCCCGAGCGCACCCCGGCCACCCTGCCGACCGACCTCGGCGACCTCACGGACGCGCTGCGCGCTCAGTACGCCCTGCCCGATGCCGACCTCGTGGGCACCGAGCGGGGGGTGAGCGAGGTGGTGGTGGCGCCCCGCTCGCCGCTGATCGGCCAGCACCTCTTCCCGGGGATGGCCACCCCGAGCGGGGACCTCGTGGTGCTGGCGGTGCAACGCTCCGGCGACCCCCTGGAGGGTCCGGACGAGACGCTGCGGGCCGGTGACACGCTGCTGTTGAGCGGCTCGTGGGAGAAGCTGCAGCAGCACACCACCGACGGCTCCGAGGTCCTCGTGGTCGACGAGCCCGCCGTGCTGCGACGTGGCGTGCCGCTCGGCCGCGGTGCCAAGCGGGCGATCGGCATCCTCGCGGTGATGGTGCTGCTGCTCGCCACGGGCATCGTGCCCGCGGCGATCGCCGGCCTGTTGGCCGCGAGCGCGGTCGTGCTCAGCGGGGTGCTCACCTCGACCCAGGCCTACCGGGCGGTCTCGTGGACCACCGTGGTGCTGGTGGGCGGGATGATCCCGCTGTCGACGGCCTTCGTGTCCACCGGCACCGCCGACGCGATCGCCACGCGGCTGCTCGACCTGGTCGGCAGCGCCTCGCCGCGGCTCGGGCTGCTGGCAGTGTGCGTGCTGACCATGCTGCTCGGCCAGCTGATCAGCAACACCGCCACCGTGCTGATCATGGTGCCGATCGCTGCCGTGATGGCCGCCGACCTCGGGGCGTCACCGCTGCCGTTCATGATGGCGCTGGGCATCTCGGGCGCGGCGTCCTTCCTCACCCCGGTGGCCACCCCGGCCAACACGATGGTGCTCGAGCCCGGCGGCTACCGGTTCGACGACTACTGGAAGCTCGGCCTGCCGCTGCTCGCGTTCTTCCTCGCCGTGGCCGTGTTCTGGGTGCCGTTCGTCTGGCCGTTCTAGCCGTGTCAGCGGCTGTGGAACCCTCGACGCGCGCCTTGGCTCGCGTGGTTGGATCATCGCAACTACACCCTCGGAGGCTGCCGTGAACCCCGTGCTCGCGTTCGTCGTCGTGATGGCCGTCTGGACGGTCAGCGAGTTCGTGGCGAAGAAGACCAGGTCGCTGCTGTCCTCGCTGTTCGTGGCGTCGCTGATCTTCCTGGTCGGGTTCCTCACCGGCACCTTCCCCGACGACCTCCTGGCGAGCTCGTCGCTGCTGGCGCTGGCCGGGGTCGTGGTCGGGTTCATCATCGTGCACCTGGGCACGATGATCAGCCTGGACGACTTCAAGAAGCAGTGGCGCACCTTCCTCATCGGCGCCTCCACGGTGCTCGGCATCGGGGTGGCCCTGTGGCTGGCGGCGCTGGTCTTCGGTCAGCGGATCAGCGGTAGCACGGCCGACGGGTACGCCCAGGCCAGCGACTTCGTCCGGGCCGGCACCGGCGCGCTGAGCGGTGGCACGATCTCGGTGATCATCGTGCAGGAGGCCGCGCTCGGCGTGGGGCTGACCGCGATCGCGGTCTTCCCGGTGCTGATCGCCGCCCTGCAGGGGCTGGTCGGGTTCCCGCTGACCTCGATCATCCTGCGCCGCGAGGCCGCCCGGCTCAAGGGCGAGTACCGCGCCGGCAACCTGGCCCCGGCCGAGGTGCCCGAGGAGGGCGCCGCCGAGAAGTCGATGCTGCCCGCGCCCTTCCGCAACACCCCCGGCACCCTGTTCGTCGTCGGCGTGGTGGTGCTGATCTCGCTCGGCATCAACAACCTCACCGACGGCATCCTCAACACCTTCGTCGTGGCGCTGGTCTTCGGCATCCTGCTGCGCACCTTCGGCGTCTTCAAGCCCTCGGTGCTGGCCGGCATCGACTCCTTCGGCCTGATGATGCTCGCCATCATGATCCTGGTCTTCGGGCCGCTGGCCACCGTGGAGGTCGCCGACGTCAAGGCGCTGGCGTTCCCGCTCTTCCTCGTCTTCTTCTTCGGCGTGCTCGGCATCGCCGGTTTCTCGGCCCTGGTCGGCAAGCTGCTCGGCTACAGCGTCCCGATGTCGGTGGCCATCGGGCTCACCTCGCTCTACGGCTTCCCCGGCACGATGATCCTGTCGCAGGAGGCCGCCAAGGGCGCCGGCGAGAGCCCCGAGGAGGTCGCCGCGATCGAGCACGAGATCCTGCCCAAGATGATCGTCGCGGGGTTCTCCACCGTCACCATCACCTCGGTCATCGTCACCAGCATCATCGCCGGCCGGATCGGCGCCGGCTAGCGCCGAGCGCGGGCGCCGGTCGGCGTCCCGGCGGGTGCGTGGCACGGCATCCGGATGCCGTGCCGCACCCGACGCTGTCCCGTGGACGAGACAGGCAGCGGTGAGGCGCGGGCCGGAGCACCTCCCCGGAGTGGATAGGCTCGGTTGCGGACACGAGGGCGTGTCCCGCCGTCTCAGGTGAGTAGCGACGAAGGAGTGCCACCGCACCATGTCGACCCCGCTGGCCAGCACCCGCAAGGACGTCCTCGCGCCGATCGCAGCAGCGTTCGAGCAGGCGGCACCGGATGGCGGGGGAGCCGACTTCGTCGCCCGCTACTTCCGGCACGTGCCGCTCGACGAGCTCACCTCGCGGACCCCCGAGGTCTACGCCGGCGCGGCCGCCAGCCATCTCGAGCTCGCCCGCCACCGGCTGCCCGGGGTGGCCAACGTGCGGGTCTACAACCCCAGCACCGAGGTCGACGGCTGGAGCAACGCGCGCACCGTCATCCAGATCGTCACCGACGACATGCCCTTCCTCGTCGACTCCGTCACCGGCGCGCTCGTCAACGCCGGCATCGACATCCACCTGATCGTGCACCCGCAGCTGGTCGTGAGCCGCGACGCCGTCGGCGAGCTCGAGCGGGTCGTCCCGCGCGACGTCAGTGGCAAGAAGAAGGCGAAGATCGCCGTCGGCGAGATGCCGGAGTCGTGGATGCTGCTCTCGATCGACCGCGAGAGCGACGAGGAGCGACGGGCGCTGCTCGAGCGCACCGTGCGCACCGTGCTCGAGGACGTACGGCAGTCCGTCGAGGACTGGCCGCGGATGCGCAGCAAGTGCCTGGTGCTGGCCGCCGAGCTCGAAGGGACGCCGCCAGCGGACGTCGACCCCGACGAGACCGCGCTCGCGATCCGCTTCCTGCGCTGGATGGCGGACGACCACTTCACCTTCCTCGGCTACCGCGACTACACCCTGCACGACACGGGCGAGGGCGAGGTGATCGCCCCCATCACCGGGTCTGGACTGGGGCTGCTGCGCTCCGACCCGCCGCTCGGCCTGGACCCGGTGCTGCTCACCCCGCAGGCCTCGGCCAAGGCGCACGAGCCGAACATCCTGGTGCTCACCAAGGCGAACACCCGCTCCACGGTCCACCGCATCGCCCACCTCGACTACGTCGGCGTGAAGCGATACGACGAGCAGGGGAAGGTCGTCGGGGAGCGTCGGTTCCTGGGGCTGTACGCGTCGACCGCCTACACCGAGTCGGTGATGCGCGTGCCGCTCGTCGCCGAGAAGGTGCAGGCGGTGCTCGAGCGCTCCGGCGTGGCCCTCGACAGCCACACCGGCAAGGACCTGCTGGGCGTGCTCGAGAGCTACCCGCGCGACGAGCTGATCCAGGCCGGCGTCGAGCAGCTCTACGAGACCGCGATGTCGGTGACCCAGCTGCAGGAGCGGCGCCGCACCAAGCTGTTCATCCGCGAGGACGACTTCGGTCGGTTCGTCTCGTGCCTGGTCTACATCCCGCGCGACCGCTACAACACCAGCGTGCGGCTGCGGATGGCCGACATCCTCAAGGAGACCTTCGGCGGCGAGTCCGTCGAGTTCTCCGCCCGGGTCAGCGAGTCGGCCCTGTCGCGGTTGCAGTTCGTCGTGCGCCTGCCGAAGGGCAAGCGGGTGCGCACCCTGGACCGCGCCGAACAGGACGCCCTCGAGCACCGGCTCGTGGAGGTCAGCCGCACTTGGAGCGACCGGCTCGGCGACGCCCTGCGCGCCGCCCGCGGCGAGGAGGAGGGCGACCGCCTGATGGACCGGTTCGGGCGCTCGTTCCCGACCGCCTACGAGGAGACCTTCTCGGTCAACCAGGGGGTGGCCGACCTCAGCCACCTCGACCGGCTCGGACACGGCACGGGCACCAGCGTCGCGCTGTACCGCCCGGCCGACGCGCCCGACGACATCCGCCGGTTCAAGCTGTTCCGCGTCGACCCGCTGAGCCTCACCGACATCCTGCCGATCTTCAGCCACATGGGGGTCGAGGTCGTCGACGAGCAGCCCTTCGAGGTGGTCCGCGCCGACGGCACCACCCTGCACGTCTACGACTTCGGGCTGCGCGTGCCCGACGCCGCGATCTGGGAGGAGTGCCCGCACGAGCAGCTGCGCGACCTGTTCGAGGGCGCCGTCGCAGCGGTGTGGGACGGCCGTGCCGAGAGCGACGGTTTCAACCGGCTCGTGCTCGCCGCCCAGCTGACCTGGCGCCAGGTCGTCGTGCTGCGGGCCGTCGCGAAGTACCTGCGCCAGACCAGGGCCACGTACTCCCAGGAGTACCTCGAGGACGCCCTGGTCTCGCACCCGTCCATCGCCCGCGACCTGGTTGCGTTGTGGGAGAACCGTTTCGACCCGCAGCAGTATGCCGGTGACGTCACCGACGAGCGCACCGCCGCCGAGGAGGAGGTGGCCGGCCGGGTGGTCGACGCCCTCGACGACGTCTCCTCGCTCGACCACGACCGGATCGTCAGGGCCTTCCTCGGCGTCATCCGCGCAGGGCTGCGCACGAACTTCTACCAGCCGGGCGCCGACGGCGCCCACAAGCCCTACGTCTCGCTCAAGCTCAACCCCAAGGCCGTGCCCGACCTGCCCGCGCCCCGCCCGCAGTTCGAGATCTGGGTCTACAGCCCGCGGGTGGAGGGCGTGCACCTGCGCTTCGGCCCGGTGGCCCGCGGTGGCCTGCGCTGGAGCGACCGGCGTGAGGACTTCCGCACCGAGGTGCTCGGTCTGGTCAAGGCGCAGATGGTCAAGAACGCCGTCATCGTGCCCACCGGCTCCAAGGGCGGGTTCTACCCCAAGGCGCTGCCCGACCCCGCGGTCGACCGTGAGGCGTGGCTGGAGGAGGGCAAGGCGGCCTACCGGATGTTCATCTCCGCCCTGCTCGACATCACCGACAACCGGGTCGCGGGTGCGGCGGTGCGGCCCGAGCACGTGGTGCGGCACGACGGCGACGACGTCTACCTGGTCGTCGCCGCCGACAAGGGCACGGCGACCTTCTCCGACATCGCCAACGGGGTCGCGCAGTCCTACGGCTTCTGGCTCGACGACGCATTCGCGTCGGGCGGCTCGGCGGGCTACGACCACAAGGCGATGGGCATCACCGCCCGCGGCGCCTGGGAGTCGGTGAAGCGGCACTTCCGCGAGATGGGCGTCGACACCCAGAGCGAGGACTTCACGGTCGTCGGCGTCGGTGACATGAGCGGCGACGTCTTCGGCAACGGCATGCTGCTCTCCGAGCACATCCGGCTCGTGGCCGCCTTCGACCACCGGCACGTGTTCGTCGACCCGACACCGGATGCCGCGGCCTCCTTCGCCGAGCGCCGTCGCCTGTTCGACCTGCCGCGCTCCTCGTGGGCCGACTACGACACCTCGCTGATCTCGGCCGGCGGTGGCATCTTCCCGCGCACCCTGAAGTCGATCCCGGTGACGCCCGAGATGGCCGAGGCGCTCGGCATCAAAGGGGTCGAGCGGATGACGCCGGCCGAGCTGATCCACGCGATCCTGCTCGCCCCGGTCGACCTGCTCTGGAACGGCGGCATCGGCACCTACGTCAAGGCCTCCACCGAGGACCACCTCTCGATCGGTGACCGTGCCAACGACGGCATCCGGGTCGACGGCAAGCAGCTGCGCGTCAAGGTCGTCGGTGAGGGCGGCAACCTCGGCCTGTCCCAGCTCGGCCGCATCGAGGCGGCGTTCTGCGGGGTGCGGGTCAACACCGACGCCATCGACAACTCCGCCGGCGTCGACACCTCCGACCACGAGGTCAACATCAAGATCCTGCTCGGCGAGGTGGTGCGCCGGGGTGAGCTCGACACCGAGCAGCGCAACGAGCTGCTCGCGTCGATGACCGACGACGTCGCCGAGCACGTGCTGCGCGACAACTACGAGCAGAACGTGCTGCTCGGCAACGCCCGCGCGCAGGAGGCCTCGATGGCCAGCGTGCACGAGCGGCTCATCCACTGGCTCGAGGACCGCGGCGACCTCGACCGGGCTCTGGAGTTCCTGCCCACCGACGCCGAGATCGAGAAGCGGGTGCACGACGGCCTGGGGCTGAAGTCGCCGGAGTTCTCGGTGCTGGTGGCCTACGCCAAGCTGGCGCTCAAGCAGGACATCCTGGCCAGCTCGATCCCCGACGACCCCTACTTCGAGAAGACGCTGGCCGACTACTTCCCGCCGCAGATCCGCGAGCACTACTCCGCCGAGCTCGCCGGGCACCCGCTCCACCGCGAGATCGTCACCAACGCGGTGGTCAACTCGATGGTCAACCGGGGCGGCATCACCTTCGCCTTCCGGGCGCAGGAGGAGGCCGGAGCCACCCCCGAGCAGGTCACCCGGGCCTTCGTCGTCTGCCGTGAGGTCTTCGGGCTGGCCGACTACGTGCGCGAGGTGGAGGCGCTCGACAACGTCGTGCCCACCGCCGCCCAGACCGCGCTGTACCTCGAGTTCCGCCGGCTGCTCGACCGGTCGGTGCGCTGGTTCCTCACGGCACGGCCGTCGACCCTCGACATCGGTGCCGAGATCGAACGGTTCTCCGACATCCTGCGCGACCTGCGCCAGCAGGTGCCCAGCCTGCTGCGCGGCGAGGAGAAGCGCCGGCTGGAGCGCAAGGCCGCCGAGCTCGCCAAGTCGGGGGTTCCCGAGGACCTCGCCCTGCGCGCGGCATCCCTGCTCGACTGGTACTCGCTGCTCGACATCGTCGACATCGCCACCGACACCGGCCGCGAGCCGATCGACGTCGCGCCGCTGTACTACCTGGTCTCGGAGCGGTTCGGCATCGACGCGATGCTCGGCAAGGTCACCCGGCTGCCCCGTGACGACCGCTGGGACGCCCTGGCCCGCGGGGCGCTGCGCGACGACCTCTACGCGGTGCTCGAGTCGCTGACCCGCTCGGTCATCGAGGTCGGCGACGCCGACGCGGAGCCGGCGGCCCAGTGGGAGGCGTGGGAGAAGGCCAACAAGGAGACCGTGCAGCGCAGCAAGACCTCGCTGTCCGCGATCCGGCGGCTCGACCACCCCAACATCGCGGCCCTGTCCGTCGCGCTGCGCACCCTACGCTCGGTGATCCGGGTCGGCGCCAGCAGCTGACCACGACTCATTGCGGATCTCCCACCTCTCCCCGGGGTGTCATCCCGACTGATTGCGGATTCCCCACCTCCGTGTGGTGGGGAATCCGCCATCAGTCGGCGTGCGGGGCGGGCGCGGGACGGGGGTCGTTGGCGAGGGGTGGGCGGCCGGCATCCGGTCCGGGCTGGTGACCTAGGGTGGCGCGCGTGAGCACCCTCGCCGAGATGCTGCGCGACACCACCACCCTCGAGCCGGCCGAGTCGGAGTGGCTGCACCTGCTCGCGGGTGACTGGCAGCTGATCGCCGACCTGTCCTTCGCCGACCTCGTGCTGTGGGTGCGCGGCGGGATGGACGGCTGGCGCGCGGTGGCGCACGTGCGTCCCAACACCGGCCCGATGGTCTTCTACGACGACATCGTCGGCAGCACCTCGACCCGGTCGCGTGCCTCGATGCTCGACGAGGCCGCCCGTTCGCGCCGCCTCGTCGTGAAGCCGGCGCCCACCATCCGCGAGGGCATGTCCATCCGCGAGGACGCCGTGCCGGTGGTGCGCGGTGGCCGCGCCATCGCGGTCGTCACCCGGCACGCGAACCTCACCGGCGGGCGCACCCCGAGCCGGCTCGAGCTGACCTACCGCGACCTGGCCGACTCGATCATGCGGATGGTCGCGGCGGGCGAGTTCCCCTCGACGTCGTCACCGACCGGGATGCGGCGCGGCGCCCCGCGGGTGGGGGACGGCGTCATCCACCTCGACGCCGACGGCCTGGTCAAGTACGCCAGCCCCAATGCCGTGTCGGCCGTGCACCGGATGGGTCACGTCGGCGACGTGATCGGCGAGGTGCTCGCCCAGGTTGTGACCGACCTGGTCTCGCGCAGCGGGGCGAATGTCGACGAGTCGCTGGCCGTGGTGGCGACCGGGCGGGCGGCCTGGCGCTCGGAGGTCGAGACGGCGGGCGCCACGATCACCATGCGCGCCATCCCGCTCACCCTGGGCGGGGTGCGCACCGGCGCCATGGTGCTGATGCGCGATGTCTCCGAGCTGCGCCGGCGCGAGCAGGAGCTGCTCACCAAGGACGCGACGATCCGCGAGATCCACCACCGGGTCAAGAACAACCTGCAGACCGTGGCCGCGCTGCTGCGCCTGCAGGCTCGCCGGGTGACCGACGACGCGGCCCGGGCCTCGCTCGAGGAGGCGGTGCGGCGGGTCGGCACCATCGCGCTGGTGCACGAGACGCTCAGCCAGGGCTTCGACGAGACGGTGAACTTCGACGAGATCGCGGTGCGAGGGCTGCGGGCGGTGGTGGAGGTGGCGACCCGTGAGCACCACGTCGAGCCGAACTTCACCGGCAGCTTCGGCCGGATGCGCGCCGAGGACGCCACCGCGCTCGCGATGATCATCTCCGAGCTGGTGCAGAACGCCGTCGAGCACGGCCTCGAGGACCGCGACGGCAAGGTCGAGGTGGCGGTCTCCCGGCGGACCCTCGACGACGGCGAGGAGCAGCTCACCGTGGTGATCACCGACGACGGGGTGGGGCTACCGGCGGGGTTCCGGCCTTCGCTGGCCGGGCTCGGTACCCGGATCGTGACGTCGCTGGCCGCCGACCTCAAGGGCCGAATCCGGTGGGAGAACAACGTGCCGAGCGGCACCCGGGTGGAGTTCGTCTGCCGGCTGCGTCCGCTGCGCTAGGCGGTGGTCGCTCGGCCCGGGAGGGGCAGGTCAGCCGGCGCGGCGGGTGCCGAGGTGATGGTGGCGCTGCGTCGCCTCGGTCACCCGGCCCGGCGGGCTCGGGCGTTACGACGCTTGAGCGCGCGGCGCTCGTCCTCGGACATACCGCCCCAGACGCCGGCATCCTGACCCGACTCGATGGCCCACTTCAGGCAGGTGTCGACCACCTCGCACCGACGGCAGACGGCCTTGGCCTCCTCGATCTGAGCGATCGCCGGGCCGGTGTTCCCGATGGGGAAGAACAGCTCGGGGTCCTCGTCGAGGCAGGCAGCGCGGTCGCGCCAGTCCATGAAGGGTGCTCCTTGTCGCGGGGATATGCGGGGGTCGAGCGCCTGCGGGGGGTGGTGCGGACGCTCGCTGGATGCGTCGTCGCAGCCGGAACGGACGTCCACAGCACAGACGTCCGTGCTGCCACACTACCGGGGCGGTCCCAATGCGTGAAGGATTCGGTGTGTGACAGTTCCGACAGCTGGACGCCGCCGTGGGTGGTACGTCGACTCAACGGACGCGGGGGTGGTGGGTGTTCCCCACCGCCCCTGACTAGGGTGTATGCCGTGCCTGACCCCTCGCCACGTGGCCCGCGCCGCCTCGCCGCGCTGCTCACCGGCCTGCAGGCGCTCACGCTCGCGGGCTTCGCGGTGTACTACGTCGTCGAGCTGGCCCTGGGGCAGGGGAGCGACGCCGTGCGGGTGCTGATGTCGGCGCTGTTGATCGTGGTGGGGGCGGTCGGGCTCGGCCTGATGGCGAGGGGGTGGCTGGGCGGCGCGTCATGGCCGCGGACCCCCACGATCGTCTGGAACGCGATCCTGGTTCCGGTCGGCATCAGCCTCGTGCAGGGCACCCGGGTGGCGGTCGGCTGGGCGGTGTTGCTGGTGGCCGTCGTGGGTATCGGCGCCGCGTGGGTGGCCCGGGACCCCGAGACCGAGGTGCTCCCCGGGCCTGACCTTCCCGACTGAGGGCTCGACCAGCAGCACCTGCACCTCGGTGACGTCGCCGTGGGCGACGAACACGCCACGACCGGGCAGCCGGGGGATGCCCTCGGGCATCGTCGCGGACGGCAGGGAGCGGTCGGCGGCGGCCGGGTTCAGCACGAGCCCACACCCGTCACGCGCGACCTCGACGTCGATGCCGCTGAACCTGGTGGCGAGCGCCCCCCGGCTGGTCGTGACGACGAACAGGCCGTCGTCCCGGTCGACGAGGCCGGCGATCTCGTGCAGCACCGGAAGGGCGTCACCGTCGCCGAGCCGGTCGGCGTCGTCGACGCACAGCGCCAGGTCAGGGTGTCGGCGCCGGAGGTGGACGAGGGAGTCCGAGTCGCGCGGATCGATGACGACAGAGCCGGCCGACCACGGCATTCGCCCGGTGGCTGTCGACGTGACGACTACGACGAGACGGCCTGTCGCGCAAAGGGATTGGGTGACCACCCGGAGGGTGTTCGTGCGTCCGGACCGAGGTGGCCCGACGACGACGAGCCGACGGCCATCGGTCTCGGGGCGCCACGACAACGAGGTCGCGTGGTCACCGCCGACGCCGAGCAGCAGCCCGCGACCTGGTGGCTCGTCGGTGCCGAAATCTTCGCCGATGGTGGGCGACACCTCCTCGCGGCGGACAACGGTCGGCAGGCCGACCCACCGCCACGCCGCACCGTGAGCCGGGCGTCGCGCTGCCCGCTGCGCGAGGGTCGTCGTCTCCGCTGCGGGCACCTGCGCGAACTGCACCTCCCGCTTGTCGTGCACGCGCACGGCCCGGCCGGGTGGCGGGTCACGGGGTGCGTCCGTGGTGCGCAGGCCGGCGAGCGCCGCGTCGAGGGGGTCGACGCGACCCATCAGGAAGGTCCGCCCGGCCACCTCGCCCCACCGCGGGTGCAGCAGGCCGCGGCCACCGGTGACGGCGCCGACCAAGCCCACCGACCGACCGTCGCGCAGCACGCGCAGGAGGCTGCCGGTGAGGTGCTCGGACCCGTGGGCGGGGTGTGCCTCGACAAGCTGCTCCCAGCCGTCGACGAGCAGCAGGATTGTCGGTGGTGACTCAGGTGACTCAGGTGACTCAGGTGGACCCAGTGCGTCAGGCCGGCGGCTCGTCGCCGCGCGGCGGCGGTCGACCTCGCCGCGCAGGTGCTGCACCAGGGCGGCGCAGGCGCGCACGTCATCGACCCGTGCGCTGGTGCCGAGGTGCGGCAGGGCGCCGAGGTCGCTCAGCGACCCGTGACCGTCGATGACGTGCAGGTGCAGCGACTCGGGGCCGGACCGGCCGACCGCGGCCAGGGCGAGCGCCCGGAGAGCGGTGGTGCGCCCGCTGCCCGGCCCGCCGGCGAGCAACCAGGAGCCGTCGCTGGCGTCCCACTGAAGTGGCGTGACCCGTTGCAGATCGGGTTCGTCGACGAGCCCGACCACGCCGGGGTGTTGGCCCGGGGCGGCACCCTCGCCGGAGGCGACGACGCCCGGCAGAGGTGCCATCCACGGTGACCGGGGCAGCGCTCCTCCGCGCAGCCGGTGTGCGCCCACCACGGCTGCCACCAGCGCAGACGGTGCGTCGGTGTCCGCCTCGTCGCCCGCCGCGGTGGACCGGCCGGAGGCATCACCGTCGAGGACCGGCCGGACCGCGAGCCCGGCGTCGGTACGGGGCCGAGGCGCCGCCACGGTCGCCGACTGGAACGCGACGAGCGAGCCGTCGGCCCCGCGGGCGAGGGCGCGGCCCGGCGTGCTCGGCGCGATGCCGGCGGCCGCGCCGTCGTCGAGGACGTCGACCGAGTCGGCGCGGTCGCGCATCCGGAACGCGATCCGTAGCGAGACGTTCGCCTGCACCTCCGCGTTCAGGGCGCCGGACGGCCGCTGCGTCGCCAGGACGAGGTGGATGCCGAGGGACCGGCCCAGAGCCGCGAGCCGCACCAGGCCGGTCACGAACTCGGGTAGCTCCTCGACCAGAGCCCGCAGCTCGTCGACCACGACGACCAGCCGGGGGACCGGCTCGCAGCCCTCGACCCGCACCCGCCGGTAGGCGTCGAGGTCGCTGGCGCCCGCGGCGGCCAGGATCCGCTCGCGCCGACGTAGCTCGGCGCGCAGGGACGCCAGCGCACGCGAGACCAGGTGGTCGTCGAGGTCGGAGACCAGCCCGACGACGTGGGGGAGACCGGCGCACGGTCCGAAGGCGGCTCCGCCCTTGAAGTCGACCAGCACGAAGGTGAGCTCGTCGGGCGAAGCCGACACGGCCAGTGAGGTGACCAGGGTTCGGAGGAACTCGGACTTGCCCGAGCCGGTGGTGCCACCCACCAGCACGTGCGGCCCGTCGCGGCACAGGTCGACGACGAACGGGCCTTGCGCTGTGCGCCCGACGACCGCGGCCAGGGTCGACGAGGCCGAGGGCGACCCGATGCCGGCGGCCTCGCGCGCCTCCCACCGGTCGGCCACCCCTACGGCGGTCAGCTCGCCGCCCAGCGCGTCGGCGAGGGTGAGCCGGGACGGCATCCCCGCTGTGCCCCGGGGGTCGGTGCAGCGCACCGGGGCCAGGGCCCGGGAGAGGCGGTCGACCCACCAGGGGGCGACGAGGTCGGGCACGAAGGGCACGGGCCCGTTTGGGCCGTCGAGGAGGTGACCGGCCTCTACCCGGTGCACCACGGCACGGCAGCCCGCCGCGAGCTGCGCCCGGGCCGGGGCCGCCACGAGCACGACCACGCCGTCGGCCAGGGCAGCCTTCACGAGGCCGGCCGAACGTGGCCCCGCACCGGGGACCACCAGCACCCGCAGGGGGCCGGACGGGTGGGGGTCGCCCGGGCGTGAGGAGCGGCCGGCCTCCGGCACTGAGGGGCTGGCCCCCGGAACGGACGCGCGGGCGTGCGGCAAACGCGCGACCCACGACCACTGCGGGTCTGACGACGCGACCGACAGGGACAGCTCGTGCGGTGCGTTGGCGGTGCAGAGCTGCCCGACGAGGTTGGCGAGGTGGCCGTCGGTGAAGGCGCGCGACCCCACGACGCCGAGGCAGGTCAGGTCGGCGAGGTCGACCACGAGGGGCGCGTGCGGCGCGCGCGGGCGGGTCGGCGTCGTGCCCTCGACCCACACGACCCGGGTCGGCACGTCGCCCAGGCCCAGGCGCAACCGGGCGGACCCGGCACCGGACCAGAGGCCGCCGAGCCGCCGCTCGGCCGTCGCCAGGACGGCGGCCGGGTCGGGATGCGCCCGGTCGAGCCGCTCCCGCTCACTGCGCAGCGCGGCTGTCAGCCGGGCGCGCGACAGTTCGAGCGCGAGTGCATGGGCCGCGAGCTCGCGACGTCGTGCCCGGCCGAAGCCCCAGCGGTCGCCGAGTGCACCGGCCAGCAGCGACACCGGCCCGAGCGCCGCGAACAGCAACAGCTGCGGGCCGAGGAAGAACGCCAGGGCGATCGCGACGGGCACCGGCGCCACGGCCGCCAGCCACGGCACGCGAGCCCGGTGCCGTTCCTGCGGTGCCGCGGGGCAGGTGACCTGGACGTCGGTGGGATCGGTCGCAGCACTGGGCGTGGGGCTGACGCGCACCGTGCCGTCACCGGGATGCCGTGCCGGCACACCAGGCCCGGCGGCCCTCCGCAGCCGCAGGGTCGTCGACCCGATGACCACCGTCGACGCGGTGTCGACGGTGGTGACAGCCTCGATGGGTAGGCCGTCGACGACGACCCCGTTGGTCGATGCGAGGTCCTCCACGGTGACCCCGCTCGAACCCACGGCCACGTGGAGGTGGTTGCGGCTCAGGGCCTCGTCGTCGACGACCAGCCCGGCCACCGGTGCCCGCCCGACCTCGACGCCGGGAGGGGACAGCGGGTGGCGGCGCCCGGCATCCGGGCCACCGACGACGACCAGGTCGAGCACGGAGCGTGGTTCGGGAACCACGGTCGTGACCAGCGGCCCGCCGGCCGGTGCGGGAACGACCGAGACGGACGCACCGTGCAGCAGCGGCGGCATCCCGACCACACCGTCGGGCGCGAGCACCCTCGGGCCCGAGCTCAGGCCGGGCACGGGCTCGTCGAGGTGTCGGGCCAGGGCCGCGCACAGCTCGGCGACCGTGGACCGGCCGGACCACTGCACCACGATGTCGACCGGGTGGGGCCGTCGTCGCGGCAGGTGCACGGTAAGCGTCATCTCCATGGCGCCACGGTAGGAAGGCCGACCGACGGCGCAGGGAAGTTATCCACAGGCTCGTCGCCAGCGGATGCGCGACGGCGCGACCTCGGGTTTGCTATGCCGAGACATTGGTGGCCGGCGGAGGGGTCGGCCAGCCGGGAGGGGGAGACGTGGATGCCGTCCAGACGCTCGAGGGCGAGGTCCGTGAGCTGATCCGTCGCTCCGGGCTGGACCCGGCGCGCGATGAGGGCGAGGTGCGCCGCCTGGTGCGCGACGCCGTGGCCGACTACGACGAGCGGTCGATGCTCGGTGGGATGCCGGTGATCGCCGACGTCGACGCCGCGTCACGAACGGTGTGGGACACCGTGGCCGGCTACGGGCCGCTCCAGCAGTACTTCGACGACCCAGGTGTCGAGGAGATCTGGATCAACGAGCCCTCGCGCGTCTTCGTCGCCCGCGACGGTGTCGCGGAGCTGACGACGACGCTGCTGTCGCACGACTCGGTGAGGGACCTCGTGGAGCGGATGCTGAAGTCGTCGGGTCGCCGCGTCGACCTCAGCTCGCCGTTCGTCGACGCCGTGCTCCCCGACGGCAGCCGGCTGCACGTCGTCATCCCCGACATCACCCGCGAGCACTGGTTCGTCAACGTCCGCAAGTTCGTGGTGAAGGCCGACTCGATGGACGACCTGGTGCGGCTGGGCACCCTCACCCGACAGGCGGCCCGCTTCCTCGAGGCATCGGTCGCCTCCGGGCTCAACGTCCTGGTCGCCGGCGGGACCCAGGCCGGCAAGACCACCCTGCTGAACTGTCTTGCCTCCGCGGTGCCGGCGCGCGAACGCATCGTCACCTGCGAGGAGGTCTTCGAGCTGCGCATCCCGCACCGCGACGTCGCGGCGATGCAGTGCCGCCAGCCCTCGCTCGAGGGCACCGGCGAGATCCCCCTGCGGCGGCTGGTCAAGGAGGCACTGCGGATGCGGCCGTCGCGCATCGTCGTCGGCGAGGTGCGCCAGGCCGAGAGCCTCGACCTGCTCATCGCGCTGAACTCGGGATTGCCGGGCATGTGCACCATCCATGCCAACAGCGCCCGCGAGGCCGTCACGAAGATGTGCACGCTCCCCCTGCTCGCCGGCGAGAACGTGTCCGGTCGCTTCGTCGTCCCCACGGTCGCCGCCTCGATCGACATCGTCGTGCACGCCGCGCTCGAGCGAGACGGGCGGCGCACCGTCCGTGAGGTCGCTGCCGTCCCGGGGCGCGTGGAGGGCGACGTCGTCGAGATCGCCGACCTGTTCGTCCGGCGCGGCGATGCCCTGGTACGGGCCGACGGGTTCCCCCCGCACGTCGACCGCTTCGAACGGGCCGGCTACGACCTGTCGGCACTGCTCGCCCAGGCTGCAGCAGCGTGACCGGCCTGCTCCTCGGGCTACTGCTGGGCCTCGGGCTGTTCCTCGTCTGGTGGAGCTGCTGGGTGCCGTCCGAGCGACCGCCGCCGCAGGCCCGCCGGCCTGGCCCGCTCGACCGGCTCGGCGACGAGATCGTGCAGGCCGGGTTCGCGGGGCTGTCCGTGCGCACGTTGCTCACCGCGTGCGTCGTGGCGGCGCTCCTCGTGCTGGCGCTGGTGCAGGCCACGGTCGGTGTGCTACCGATCGCCGCGTGCTTCGCCGCGATGGGCGCCTACCTCCCGCTGGCGGTCGTCCGCGCCCGCGCACGGCGCCGCCGTGCCCGGCTGCGCGACCTGTGGCCGGAGGCCGTCGACAACATCACCTCGGGGGTCCGCGCCGGCATGGCGTTGCCCGAGGCGCTCTCGCAGCTCGGTACCCGGGGCCCGGAGGAGCTGCGCGAGCCGTTCCGAGCGTTCGCCGACGACTACCGGTTGAGCGGGCGGTTCCACGACTCCCTCGACCGTCTCAAGGAGCGGCTGAGCGACCCGGTGGGTGATCGCCTCGTCGAGAGCCTGCGGATCGCCCGCGAGGTGGGCGGCACCGACCTGGGGCACCTGCTGCGCACCCTGTCCGGCTTCCTGCGCGAGGACGCCCGCACCCGCGCCGAGCTCGAGACCCGGCAGTCGTGGACGGTCAACGCGGCCCGGCTGGCCGTGGCTGCGCCCTGGGCCGTGCTCGCCATGCTTTCGACCAACCCCGAGTCGGTGGCGGCCTACTCCAGCGCCGCCGGAGCCGGGGTGCTGGTCGTCGGTGGTGTCCTCACCGCTCTGGCCTACTGGGCGATGGTGCGCATCGGCCGGCTCCCCGAGGACGAGCGGGTGCTGCGGTGAGCGGCCTGGCCCGCAGTGGTGCGCTGCTCGGCTTCGTGATGGGGCTGGGGCTCGCGCTGGTCTGGCTGGGCCTGCCCCGCCACCGGCGCGCCGGGCTCGCCGGCCGGGTCCTGCCCTACCTGCGCGACACCCCCAGACCGTCCCGACTGCTCGACGACGGGCGCCCGGCGGGGGGTGCCCTCGGCGTGGTGGCCGGCCCCGTCATCCGCGACCTCGGCGCCGTGGTCGAGCGCGTCATGGGCGGGGCCGACTCGGTGCGCCGCCGCCAGCTGCGGGCCGGCCTGGCCGCTGACGTCGACCGGTTCCGGGCCGAGCAGGTGCTCTGGGGCGCACTCGGTGCGGTCGTGGGGGCCGCCCTGGGAGTCCTGGCGCTCGTCTTGCGCGATGCCGGCGTCGTCACCGTCTTGATGCTCACCGCGATCGGGCTGGGCGTGGGGGTGACCGGCGCCGACTACCTCCTGTCCCGCCGGGCGTCCCGTCGCGAGGCTCGGATGCTCACGGAGTTCCCCACCGTCGCAGAGCTGCTCGCCCTGGCCGTCGGCGCCGGCGAGGGAGCGGTCGGGGCCCTCGACCGGGTCTGCCGCCTGTCGCACGGCGAGCTCGCCGGTGAGCTGCGGCGGTGCCTGGCCGATGCTCGCGCCGGAGCCAACCTGCCGACCGCGCTGCAGGGGCTGGCCGACCGAACCGGCCTGGCCAGCCTTCGCCGGTTCGTCGACGGGGTCGTCATCGCCGTGCAGCGCGGCACCCCCCTCGCCGACGTGCTCCGGGCGCAGGCCCAGGACGTCCGCGAGGAGGGGCGACGTGCGCTCATGGAGGCCGGCGGCCGCAAGGAGATCGCCATGATGGTCCCGGTCGTCTTCCTGATCCTCCCGGTGACGGTGCTGTTCGCCGTCTTCCCCGGGTTCACCTTCTTCCGCTTCACCCTCTGAACCCTCTGACCAGGAAGGACCGACCGATGTCGATCATCCGCACCCTGCCCCTGCGAGCGCTGCTGCTCGCCGACCGCCAGCTCGCCAGGGCCGGCCGACGCTCCGAGCGTGGTGACGTGCCCGGCTGGGTGCTCATCACCCTGATGACCGCCGGGCTGGTCACCGCCTTGTGGATCGTCGCGAAGGGCCAGCTCGTCGCCATGTTCCAGAGCGCGCTGTCGTCGGTCAAGGGCTGATCCCGCCCGATGCGGTGGGTGCACGACGAGCGGGGGGCGGCCGTCGCCGACTTCACGATGGTGTCCGTGCTGGTGGTCGGCCTGTTCCTCGCGGTGTTCCAGCTCGGGCTGGCCCTGCACACCCGCAACACGCTGATCTCGTGCGCCTCCGAGGGCGCGCGGATGGGCGCCCGAGCGGATGCCGCTCCGGGACAGGCCGTCTCGCGCACCCAGTCGCTGATCAGTGCATCGCTCTCGTCGCACTACGCACGCCACGTCAGCAGCCGCCAGACGGTGGTCGAAGGTGTCCGGGTCGTCGAGGTGCGGGTCGTGGCTCCGGTTCCCGTGCTCGGCCTGCTCGGGCCCGACGACCGGCTCGACGTCGTCGGGCGAGCCTTCCTGGAGGCCCAGTGACCCGGCCGCGCCCCACGGCACTCGACGAGCGGGGCAGCGCCGTGGTCGAGTTCGTCGTGCTGGCGGTGCTGCTGCTCATCCCGCTCGTCTACCTCGTCATGATGCTGGCGCGGGTGCAGGCGGGGTCGTATGCCGTGAGCCAGGCGGCGCGCGAGGCCGGTCGGGCGTTCGTCACGGCGGATGCCGAGGGGTCGGCGACCGGTCGCGCCCGGGCCGCCGCTCGGGTCGCCTTCGCTGACCACGCGTTCGAGGACTCCGGCCGCGTGACGATCACGTGTGACGGCACGCCTTGTCTCCGCCCGGACGGCCAGGTCGTCACCGCGGCGACCGTCCGCGTGCCGCTTCCGCTCGTGCCGTCCTTCGTCCGCGACGTCATCCCGCTGTCGGTGCCGGTCAGCGCGAGCCACCTGTCCACGGTCGACCGGTTCCGGGGGCTCCGGTGACCAAGGGAAGCGGGATGCGCGACAGGCCGCGGCGAGATGAGGACGGCTCGATCAGCCTGTTCATCCTCGGGCTGTCGCTCATCGCGATGCTCCTGGTTGCCGGCGCGGTGGCCGTCACCTCCGCACACCTGTCGCGGATGCGGCTGCTCGACGTCGCCGACGGGGCCGCCCTCAGCGCAGCCAACGCCCTGGACGACGCGGCGTACGAGCGTGGGGTGGGGGAGTCGGTGCCGCTGAGCAACGCCTCCGTGCAGGAACGGGCAGCCGCGTACCTCGGCGCCCGCCCCCGGCCGGGCAGCATCTCGCAGTGGCGGCTGGCGCCGGGCACCGGCACCCCGGATGGTCGAACCGCCGTCGTCGTGGTCGTCGGCGAGGCCCAGCTGCCGATGGTCGGCACGGCGCTGCGCGAGCTCGGCGTCAGCCTGACCATCCGCGTCGAGTCCAGGGCCAGGTCCGACCTCTCCGGCTGACCGGATCGGCAGGACGGCAAGGCCGTCGCCACGACCGGCCCACGACCGGGCCACGACCGGCCCACGACCGGCCCACGACCGGCGCACCACCAGTGCACCCCGGCCCACCCCGGCCCGGTCAGCGGGTCGCGACCTCGGGGGCGTCGGCGTGGGCCAGCACCAGCGCCACCACGAGCCGGTCGGCGGCGTCGTTGGCGCGGGCCAGCATCCGGGTCGTGGCAGGCGTGCCCAGGCTGTGCCGGCAGGCCAGCTCGCCCAGCACGTCGAGCAGGAGGCTGCAGCAGCGCTGGAACGCCGCCACACTCTCGCCGAGGTTGCCGCCGCGCCGGCGGGCGAGCCGGCCGTGCAGCGCCGCCGCCTGTAGGGCCGGGGCCAGGGCGGCCTCCCGTTCCCGCCGCGAGCTGCCGTCGACGTATCCGATCACCCCGTCGACGAGCGTGCGGCCGCCCAGCGCCAGCACCACCCGGGTCTGCTCGTCGGCGCCGTCGAGCCACGACACGTCCGGGCAGGCGGTCGAGATGCTGGCCCGCAGGATGTCGACCACCTTGTCCGTCGACCCACCCAGGGCGGCGATCGACGGCTCGGTGCTCGCGGCATCCGGCAGCAGGTGCTCGAGCGTCGAGCGAGCGTAGCGGCGGTGACCGCCTGGGGTCGTGAAGGTCACGATCTTGCCGGCCACGCTCCAGCGCCGCAGCGTCGCGGGCGACACGCCGAGCATGGCACTCGCCTCGTGCACCCCGAGCCAGACCTCGCGGTCCTCGGCGTACGGGTGCGGGCCGGTCACCATCAGCTTCCTCCTGACGGCAGGTGCGCGTTCGTGCGAGGCAGCACGTTGTCCTTGTGGCACTCCTCGCAGTAGGCCTGCTGGTGGCAGACCGCGCAGGCCTGTGTCCCACCGGCGGCGGTGACCGACTTGGCGTGGTTGTAGAGCATCTCGTCGTGGCTGACGTTGATCGCGCCGCTCTTGTGGCAGTTCTCGCAGTAGCTGGTCTGGTGGCAGACGCCGCACGTGGCCGGGTTGGCCGAGGTGGTGCCGGCGACGACTCGGTGGTCGAACACCCACAGCGGGTCCTGGTGGTCGGCCGGCCGGGTGCCGAGCGGCACGTTCGCGACCGTCTGGGAGCCCTGCGGCGCTGTGTGGCAGGTCTCGCAGGTCGACGGGATGGTCTCCTTGGTCAGCTCGCCCTTGACGACCTTGTAGTGCGCACCGTCGTGGCACCGGAAGCAGCCGGGGGAGCTCTGGTGGCCCAGGTTGGTGGGGTAGGTGCCGCTGCGCACGTCCATCCGCGACGTGACGGTCTCGTCGAAGATCGCCGTGAGGCTGGCGGTCGCCTTGGCGACCTCCTTGGCCTGGTCCTGCGCCACCAGTGGGTACTTGGTCTTGTAGTAGTCGGGCAGCTTGCTGATCGCCGCGCGGCCCTCCTCGTCGGTGGCGTACTTGTTCGTGAGCAGCGTGACGGCGTTGCGCTTGACGTAGGGCAGGTCAGGGCTGATGTCTCCCTTGGCCATGGCGGCGTCCACGGCCCGGTCGGCGGTGGGTGAGTCGTGCCCGACGCGGTTGTGGCAGTCGAGGCAGTCCATCGTGCGCGTCGTCTGGGTGGCCGTGAGCCGGGCGAGGTCGGCGCCGGCGTTGACCGACTCGCGCACCTGGCCCTCGGCGATGTACTGCTCGAGCTCGCCGGTCTTGCTGTTCTTGAACTGCACGCTGTCGATGGTCTGCTGGTGCTCGTCGTTCGAGGTGTAGGTGACGTCTTGGAGCACGTGCCAGTGTGACGACACCGGCTCGGGTCCGTCGGCGTTCGCCGGGCGGATCAGCACCGCGAGGTCGTGCCGGGTGTTCGGCTCGTCGCGCTCGAAGGACGCCCGCACGTGCAGCCTGCTCGGCTGGCCGGGCTTGTCGAGCAACGACAGGGGGTGGCACTTCTCGCAGGTGACCGAGGTCGCGGGCAGCTCGTCATGTGCGATCGGCGGGATGGGGGTGGGGTAGGTGTTCGTGACGAGCCGGTACAGCTCCTTGGTGCCGGCCAGCTTGGCGCTGATGAACCCGATGACCCCGGGGTTGACATGGCACTCGCCGCAGGCGACGTCCTGGTGCGCGCTCATCTCAAAGGCCTTCTTCTGCGGGTTCATCGTGTGGCAGGTCGTGCAGAAGGCGGCGCTCTCGGAGTACTCGACCAGGTGCACACCCCCCACGGTGCCGATGACGCCGAGGAGCAGCACGCCGCCGACCAGCCCGAGGACCCCGGCCGGGGTGCTGGGCAGGATCCTCAGCAGCCGTCGCTTCCAGCGTGCCCAGAAGCCCTCGGCGGGCTCCGCCACGGACGCGGCCGCGCCGTCCCCCTCGGGAACGGCGGCGCGACCACGGTCCGGGACGTCGGTGCCGTCGCCTTCGGGGACGGCTGTACCGCCTTCGGGGACGGCTGTACCGCCCTCGGGGACGGCTGT
>CAWIEI010000027.1:0-8854 GCA_963834965.1 uncultured Actinomycetota bacterium
TCGTCGGGCGCGGTCAGCGTCAGCACCTTCCCGCTCGAGCCGTCGGCGACGGGGCGGTTGCCGCCGGCTCGGCTGCCGAGGCGATGGGGGCACCCGTAGTCTCGTGCCATGACGGAGGCACCGCGGTCCACGTACGTGCTCATCGACGGCGAGAACATCGACGCCACGTTGGGCACCTCGATTCTCGGCCGGCGGCCGCGCCCCGAGGAGCGGCCGCGGTGGGAGCGCCTGCTGCAGTTCGCCCGCGAGCGCTGGGACCAGCCGGCGCAGGGCCTGTTCTTCCTCGCCGCGAACAGCGAGCTGCCGATGACGTTCGTGCAGGCCTTGCTGGCGATCGGCTACCGGCCGATCCCGCTCTCGGGTGGGCCGGGTGAGAAGGTCGTCGACATCGCGATCCAGCGCACCCTGGTGGAACTGCGCGGCCGTGAGGCTGACGTCATGCTGGTCAGCAACGACGGCGACTTCGTCGAGCAGGTCAGTGACCTCCTCGACGGCCGACGGGCCGGGGTGCTCGGCTTCGTCGAGTTCCGCAACAGCGCCTTCGTGCCGCTGGTCGAGCGCGGGCTGGAGTCGTTCGACCTGGAGTACGACGTGCAGGCCTTCAACGAGCGACTGCCGCGCGTGCGGATCATCCCGATCGCCGAGTTCGACCCGGCGCAGTTCCTCTAGGACACCGACGTCAGGCGTTCGACCGCTGGCACGAGGTCGGCCAGGTCATCGACCACTGCGTCTGCCCCGCTGAGGTACTCGCGTGGGGTCAGGCCGGCATACCCGATGACACGCATGCCCGCGGCCCGGGCGGCGGTGATGCCGGAGGGGCTGTCCTCGACGACCACGCAGGATGCCGGCCGATGGCCCTGTTCCCGTGCTGCGAGGAGGAACAGGTCGGGAGCCGGCTTGCCTCGGGCCACCGCGTCGGCGGAGTGGATCCTCCCCTCGAACAGCGGGCGTAGGCCGGTCAGGCCGAGCGTCAGCCGCATCCGCTCGTGGCTTCCGGAGGACGCGACGCAGGTGTCGTGACCACGATCGTGGAGCGCCTCCACGGCGGCGCGAGCACCGGGCACCTCGGTCAGGGCGCTGCCGAACGCCTCGACATAGGCGTCCTGTCTGGCCTTGGCGAAGCCGTCCGGCACCGGCCGGCCGAGCACCCGTTCGATGTTGGCGGTGACCTCGTCCTCGGTGCGACCCAGGTGCTGCTCGAGGATCGCTGCCCGGGTGATCGGCCAGCCCAGGGCCCGGATCATCTGTAGGTCGACGTCCTGGATGAGGCGCTCGCTGTCGACGAGGACGCCGTCGCAGTCGAAGATGACCAGCAGGGTGGAGTTCACGCCGGGATCCTCACACGACCACACGCGGCTGCCCGCATCGCCTCAGCCGAACAGCGCACTCCGTCATCGGACCCAGCCACCCATCACCGATCACGGACTGACCGACCGCTCTCGACATCACGGCGAGAGCGGTCGGGGTCAGGCAACGGCGTCGCGGGTCGCGGCGCCGACGGCGGTCAGGTAGGTCTCGTGCCACGCTCGGTAGTCGGGGTCGTCGGGGTCGTCGGGGTCGATGGTGGTCTGGACGTGGTGGTCCCAGTCGTGCCAGGCGTCGCTGAGCTGGTCGAGGTCGTGCTGGGCCAGGCGCCGGTCGGCCTCGTCACGGTGGGTGACCGCAGCCACCAGCTGCAGCAGCCGCTGCCGGGTCAGCGGTGGCGGGTCGTGCTCGGCGCGTTGCCGGGCCAACCATTCCAGCTGCCGGTCATACGAGCCGGGGTGCAGGTCCCAGATGACGGACCGGCCCAGCTCGTCAGGGGTCGTGCGCACGTCGGCCCACAGCCGTCGCTGGTGCACGAACGTGTGGTGGCGCTGACACAACAACGCCGCGTTGTCGACATCGGACCGGCCACCATCGGCCCAGTGCAGCACGTGATGCGCCTTCGCCCAGCACGCGGCGCTGAGCACCCCGGGAAGGTGCAGGTCCGGTCCCGGCGCCACAACCGGCGACGCTGGGCCCGGGTGAACAGGCGCACCACCCGCCCCAGGTCCAGGTCCTCCCCCGCCGTGCCCAGCACGTGCGGGACCAACGCCGCGTCACACGCCACCCGCCGCAACACCTGCGGCGACAACAACACCCCCGTCGCGGTCGACCCGAGCACCTCACCCGCCCCCGTCATCTCCTGCAAGTCGGTCAAGGCAATCGTCACGTGCAACGCCGCCGCCGACCCCGCCGGCCCGTCACCACCGGCCCCGTCGGCATCCAAGGCACTGACGACCTGCGGCAGACCTCGGCCAACGCCTCCACCCGCCGCTGCCCCGCCGGGCGCAGGTCCCGCTGCCCGGTCTCATCGTTCGGAGCAGGCGCACTGAGCGGCCCGATCGCCGCCTCCAACACCGCCGCCTGCTCCGGAGTCACCACCAGCTGATACTCCGTCACATCCCCCGACGCCACCCACGGCTGCGACAACCGCGCCACCGGAGCCAACCGCTCCTGCACGTCGTCCAGCTCCCCCTGATGCCCATACTTCGCGATCATCGCCGGACGCAGCTTCCGCATCAGACCCGCACCCCACACCGTGCCCAACCCCAGCAACGCCCGGGTCACCGTCGGCACCGCCTCCGGCTCCAGACGCGGCTCCAACCGGGCCACCTCACCCAGAGCCGACAACGCCAGGCTAGGTGACACGCTGGCGTCCTTCACCCCGGCCCACACCAACCCCAACGGCGAGCCAGGGTCCGGCTCGCCCGCGGCATCCGGCGCCAGACGACCCACCCGCCCGGCGACGCCCCGCCACCTCGACCGCGAGCTTCGCGACCTGCCCAGCACCGCCCTGCCGCAACGACGGCGCACACTCCCGCACCCACGCCCGCGCGTTCATCCCCGACCCGGCCACCACACCCCGCCGGACCGCCTCCACCGCCACCTGTGCACGCACCGCACCCCCCAGCGCGGTCACCGCGTCGACCTCACCCATCAGCTCGCCCAGCTCGGCATCCGACGCCTGGCCCAGCACCTCACCCAACCCCACCAACGCCTCACGGGCAGCAGCTACCGCGGAGCGACGCTCCGCCAGACCCAACCCCCGAGATGCCATACCCCAACCATAACCGAACACCTGTTCGATACACAAGCGATCAACACACCCAGTTCGCCCTCAACAGAACGGCCCAGAGCGGGACCGTCAGGCGTTGTCCTCGGCGTCCTCCGACGCCTCCGACGCCTCGGACCCCTCCGCTCCGGGCCCTCGCCCCGGCTCCAGCGGCGTGTGCCCCGACAGCAGCATCCACCCCATCACGGCGATCGACGCCACCCAGAGCGGCCAGCCGAGGGCGATCTTCGCGACCCCGAGCCACGCCACCTCCGCCGCCAGGTACAGCGGCACCATGATCAGCAACCGCACCGCGTAGACCCCGATCAGCACCCAGGTCAGCCGCGTGCACACCCGCACCATCCCGCGGTCGCGCCGCCAGGCGAACGGGTCCTCCTGCGCCCGCGGGTCCCCGGCCCCGACGATGAAGCCGATGGCCGGCCACCGGGTCGCCACCGACAGCAGGGTCAGCGCGAGGAAGGCGGCATTGGTCAGGATGCCGGGCAGGAACGCGGCCTCGGCCCGCCCCGACCGCACCGCGAAGAAGGCGGCGACCGCCGTGGCGAACACCGCCCCGGCGACGTGCGAGAGGGAGGAGTGCTGCACGACCCGCACCACGGCAAGAACCAGCGCCACTGCCAGCGCAGCCCCGGCGGCGATCTTGACGTCCTGCTGCCACGTCCAGAACACGACGAACACCACGGTCGGCAGCGCGGTCTCGACCGACCCGCGCCACCCGCCGAGCGCCGTGGAGAGGCGGTGCCGGATGAGTGCCTCGACCGAGTCGGGAGTCGGCGCGGCCAGCACCCCGTCAGGCTCGTCGGTCACTTGGGCACGATCTCGTACGACGGGTTGAAGATCGTCGGAGTGCCCCGCACCGACGTGACGCGCCCGCGCGCGCGAAGGAACACCCCCGGCTCGATGCCGCCGATCATCCGGCGACCGACCCAGATCAGGTTGACCGACCCGTTGCCGTCCCAGACCTCGGCGACCAGCGCCGGAACGCTGCGCCGCGGCGGCAGGGTCACCGTTCGCACCGTGCCGCAGACGGTGGCCGGATGCCGCAGCGCGAGCGCGGTGAGGTCGTCGCCCCCGGCCGTCTCCGACTGCTCGCGCAGCGACTCGGCCTGGTCCTCGGTGGGGGTCTTGGTCAGGTCATGGAGCCGCTCGCGCAGGCCCATCAGCGCACCTCGGTGATCTCGGGGCCACGCTGGAACGGGTCGAGCGACGAGCGTTCCTCCTCGTCCTGTGCGTCCAGCACGGCGGTCTCGGCCGCGGCAGCGGCCTCCGCGTCGCGGGGCAGCGCCAGCGGCAGCAGCTCGCGCGGGGCCATCGGGTCGGTGCCGCGCACGACGACGGCAGCCTTGAAGACCTCGACCAACGGCGCGGCGGCCGCCTCGTCGATGGCGGCGCGGCCCGAGAGCACTCCGCGCAGGAACCAGCGTGGCCCGTCGACCCCGAGGAACGTGGCAGGCGCGAAGACGGTGCGACCGTCGGGGCCGGCGGACGGCATCCGGGTGCGCAGCTCGGTACCGAGCGAACCGACGTGCTCCTCGGCGGTGCCGCCGGAGGTCTCGACGGCCGCGGCGATCTCGGCGCGGATCTCGTCCCACAGCGAGCCTGAGCGCGGGGCGGCGAATGCCTGCAGCTGCAGGGCGGAGTCGTCGACCACCGCGGTCGCGGCGTTGACGAGCTGGGTCGCCTGGTCGATCTCGAGGCGCAGCTCCATGCCCGGCACGCCGCGCATCCACAACGCGCCGAGGTCGACTCGGCCATCACGGCCGTCGACCTCGGTGACGTCGAACGGGCCGTCGGAGCGGTCGACGACCAGCGCGGGCGCCGACTCGACCTCGGTCACGTCGTCGTCCGGGTCGTCGTGCGCCGGCTCGACGTCCGGGCCGGCCGGGGCCGGTCGGTCGGAGGCCTTGGATCTCTTGAAGATGCTCACGTGTGCGGTCGTCCTCGGTGTGGTCTGGGTGCTGCGGTTCAGCGGGGGTCGGCGCGGCCGAACCCACCGGTGGATCCGTGACCAGTCTCCCCCCGTGCGCTGTCCGGAAGCGAATCCACGTCGTCGAAGTCGGCGTGCAGGTAGTGCTGCACGACGAGCTGCGCGATCCGGTCGCCGACCCGCACGGTGAACGGCTCGCGCGGGTCGAGGTTGACCAGGTTGACCAGGATCTCACCCCGGTAGCCCGAGTCGACCGTTCCCGGGGCGTTGACCACCGTGATGCCGTGCCGGGCCGCCAGGCCCGAGCGCGGGTGCACCAGCCCCACCGTGCCCGGCGGCAACGCGACGGCGATGCCGGTCGGCACGAGGGCGCGCTCCCCCGGCGCGAGCGTCACCTCGGCGACGCTGGTGAGATCGGCACCGGCATCCCCCTGCGTGCTGTACGCCGGAACGCCCGCGTCCGGGTGCAGTCGGCGGACTGCGACGGGGACACGGGCGGCGTCGGTCACTTCCTGTGTGTTGCGTGCGTCGAGCGAGCTGCTCAGGCGGCGCACTCCCGGCAGACCAGGACGCCGGACTTCTCACTGGCGAGCTGGCTGCGGTGGTGCACCAGGAAACACCTGGAGCACGTGAACTCGTCGGCTTGGCGCGGGAGCACCCGCACCGAGAGCTCTTCGCCGGACAGGTCTGCCCCCGGGAGCTCGAAGCCCTCCGCCTGCTCGGTCTCGTCGACGTCGACGCTCGAGGCGCGCTTGTCGACGCGACGGCTCTTGAGCTCCTCGATGGAGTCCTCGGACAGCTCGTCGTCGGTCTTGCGCGGTGCGTCGTAGTCGGTTGCCATGTGCTGTGTCCACCCTTCGTCGTATGACCCGGCCCTGACAACGCACGGATGCCCCCGTTTGTGCCCGCAGGGTTCGCCGTGCGCCGTGATTGTGCACCATCGCGACGCGCGGCGCCACGCCGGGTCCACCCGGTGGTGACTTCGGGGTGTCGTGCTGGGCGTGCCCAGCCCACGTCCGGATGCCGTTCAGATGTCGCGCGGATGCCGTCCGGCCGGCATCCGGACGCCGTTCACGCGCCGCCGGGCGGCGTGGACAGGTCAGTCCAGCGGCCCGACGTGCCGCGCGGACAGCTCGCGCACGAGCGGCCCGAACACGTCGGCCAGCCCGGGTGCCGCACCCCACACGAGGTCGCGGGTGGGCACGTCGTCGACCGGCCCGCCGAGCACCACCCCGGCCTCCCGGGCGACGAGCTCTCCGGCCGCGCGGTCCCACGGGTTGAGCGCCGTCTCGTAGTACGCGTCGAGCCGGCCGGCCGCCAGCCCGCACAGGTCGAGCGCCGCGCCACCGTGCCGTCGGATGTCGCGCACCTGCGGCAGCAGGTCGACGAGCACCGCGGCCTGCCGGGCCCGGGTCGTGGCGGCGTAGCCGAACCCGGTGCCGACCAGCGCCATGGCCAGGTCGGTGGCCTCGGTGGCGCGCAGCACCCGCGAACCACCAGCGGTGGTGAGCCGGGCGCCCCCGCCGCGGTGGGCTGAGAACAGCTCGCCGGTCTCGGGGTTGAGCACCGCGCCGGCGACCGACTCCCACGTCCCGGCGACGGTGGGGTCGCCGGTGACGACCGCGACCGACACGGCGTACGCCGGGATGCCGTAGAGGTAGTTGACCGTGCCGTCGATCGGGTCGACCACCCAGGTGAGCCCGCTGGTGCCCGTGGTGCTGCCCTCCTCCTCACCCATGACCGCGTCGTCGGGGCGCTCCTGAGCGAGCAGCCGCAGGATGAGCTCCTGGCTGCGCTGGTCCATCACGGTGACCGGGTCGGTGTCGCTCGACTTCGACACCACCCGCAGGTCGGCCGGGCGCTCGTCGACGACGAGCCGCCCGGCGGCCTGCGCCACCCGGCAGGCGACCGCCTCGAGCTCGGCGAGGTCGACACCGTCGGGCAGCGCGGATGCCGCCGCCATCAGTCGCTGCCGCAGAGCGCCGGCTTCGCCGCCCGCAGGTTCGGGCAGCAGCCCGGGGCGCAGACCGAGGGCCGCACGTCGCCGGGCAGCCAGGTCTCATGCACGACCACCTCGCCGCGGGCCTCGGCGGCGCGCTCGAGCAGCAGGTCGACCAGCCCCTCGACGAACACCTCATCGGTGCCCGGCGTCGCCACCCGCACGAACGGCACCCCGACCCGCTCGGCGGTCTCGGCGGCCTCGGTGTCGAGGTCGTGCACGACCTCCATGTGGTCGGAGATGAACCCGATCGGCGCGCACACCACGGTGACGCCGCCCTGCGCCGCGAGCTCCTCGATGCGGTCGTTGACGTCGGGCTCGAGCCACGGCTGCTGGGGCGGGCCCGAGCGCGAGCAGAACACCAGCTCGCTGGGCAGCTCGAGCGCGAGCTCGCGGTTCAGCTCGTCGGTGAGCCGCTGGGCCAGCCGCAGGTGCTGGTCGGAGTAGAGGTTGCCCTCGCCGTCACCGGGCCCGGAGGTGTCGTCCATCGCGTCGGGCACCGAGTGCGTGACGAACAGCAGGTGCGCGGATGCCGGGTCGGGCAGCGCGCCCACCGACGCCACGAGCGCCCGCAGCCAGGACCGCCCCACCGCGGGGTGCACGGCATAGGGGCGGACCTTGTCGATGACCAGGCCGTCGGCGGCCGGGCCGACCGCGTCGACGGCGGCCGCGAGGTCCTCGCGGTACTGCCGGCAGGACGAGTAGCACGAGAAGGCGCTGGTCAACACCGTGACCACCCGGGTGGCGCCGAGGTCGAGCGCCTCGTGCAGCGCATCGGCGAAGAACGGCTCGGAGTTGCGGTTGCCCCAGAGCAGCGGCGTGGTGATGCCGCGCCGGTCGAGCTCGGCGCGCAGCCGAACCAGCAGCTCGCGGTTCAGGTCGTTGATGGGGCTGCGGCCCCCACGGGCGTAGTAGTGCTCGCCCACCGCTTCGAGCCGCGCGTCGGGGATGCCGCGGCCGGCGGTGACCCGGCGCAGGAACGGCACGACCTCCTCGGGCGCCTCGGGACCCCCGAAGGAGCCGAGCAACACGACGTCGTAGGGGGCGAGCGCATCCGCGGCATCAGACATGGGCACAGCGTATGCGGGCATTTCGCCGGCCCCCGGCGTGGGATGCCTCACCGAACCGCCCGGGATGGCACAGTCGTCCCGACGACGAGCAACACGGGAGCCCGACATGCAGGACCTTCGCCTCATCGGCGTCCACGAGGACGGCCACCACCTCCTGCTCGCGGACGCCGATGGCGGCCGCTACCGCCTCACCCTCGACGAGGCACTGCGCGCCGCGGCCCGCCGCGACCGGCCGCGGCTCGGTCAGCTGCAGATCGAGATCGAGGGGGGCCTGCGGCCCCGCGAGGTGCAGGCTCTGATCCGGCGCGGGCTCTCGGCCGAAGAGGTCGCCGACCGCGCCGGGTGGACCGTCGAGAAGGTGCGCCGCTTCGAGGGGCCGGTGCTGGCCGAGCGCGAGCACGTGGCCCAGGTCGCCCAGAAGTGTGCCGTGGGCAGTCGTGGGTCCGGCCCCGTGACCCTCGCGGAGCGGGTGGCCGAGCGGCTCCGCGACCGGGGCGTCGACCGCGACGACGTCGAGTGGGACTCCGCCCGTGACGACGAGGGCGTGTGGCAGCTGAGCCTGACCTTCGCCGCAGGTGGGCGCCAGCGCACCGCCACCTGGCGCTACGAGCCGCTGGGTGGCTCGGTGGCCGCCACCAACGACGAGGCGCGTTGGCTGAGCGAGGAGGCCGCGCCGGGCACGATTCCCACCCCGCACCGGGCCGGCCAGGCCGGCCAGGCCGGCGACTCCGACGTCTACGACATCGACGCCGACGGCGGTG
>CAWIEI010000028.1:0-63180 GCA_963834965.1 uncultured Actinomycetota bacterium
GGCGCGTCGGGTTCGGGGGCACCCGGCATCCGTGCGTCGTCGCGTGCCGCCCCGCCGGTGCTCACGCGGTCGAGCGTACGGCGAGAGGCAGCTCGCACACGTCGGAGTAGCCCTGCGACTGCAGGCCGGCGGCGCTGTTGAAGCGGGAGCGCATGTTCTCGAGCGCGACGAGCTGGGTGAGCTCGACGACGGCCTTGACGCCGAGGGCCTCCTGCAGCCGGTGGCTCAGCTCGTCGTCGACGGCGCAGGGGGTGGCGCTCATCGCCTCGGCGTACTCGAGCACGTCGCGCTCGAGGGGGGTGAAGACGTCTGAGTCGCGCCAGCGCGGCACTTCGCGCACCTTGGCCTCGTCGAGGCCCTCGTCATGGGCGAGGAAGTAGCCGAAGTCCATGCACCAGCTGCAGCCGATGACCGCCGCGCTGGCCAGCTGGGCGTAGGAGGCGAGGTGCTTGTCGAGGGCGTCCCACGTGGCGACCTTGCGTTCGAAGCCGAGCACCGCCTTCATGACCGGCTTGTTGTGCCACAGGACGTAGGCGGTGTCGGGCACGGCGCCCCAGGTGCGGCGGGCGTAGGCCTTGAGGATGCCGGCGTAGGCGCCGTCCATCGGGGCCTTGGGGATGCGGAAGGTGCTGGGCACGGTGGGTCTCCTCGGGTGTTCGGGGCGGCCCGGGTGGCCGTCCACCCCTTCAGACACCGTCCGCCCTCGCGGTGTGACACCTGGGCCGCTGCGACTTCGTGCGACTTCGACTCGTTCAAACCCGGCGGAGGGCTGCGAGAACCGTGGGTAAGTCGCACGAGGTCGTGCTCGGTGCGGGGCTGTGAGACTGGGGCGGATGCCGGGTGCCCCGCCTGTCGGCCCGCGGTGGTTGGGTGGGGCGATGGCAGCGACGGCGAGGGGGACGGCATCCGGCAAAGGGGCGAGGGGGACGGCATCCGGCAAAGGGGCGAGGGGGACGGCATCCGGTGACGTGGTGTGGGAGACGCACCCGGTGACGCCAGACCGGTTCGAGGACTTCGCCGACGTCATCAACCCCAACCGGCGGGCCGAGTCGTGCTGGTGCCTGTCGCACCGACTGCGCCAGCAGGAGATCCGCGAGCTCGGTGGGGACGGGCCGGACGGGCGCGAACGAGCCATGCGTGCGCTGTGCGAGCGCGAGCACCCGCCGGGAGTCGTCACCTACCTCGACGGGATCGCGGTGGGCTGGTGCAACATCGGGCCGCGCTCGGAGATCACGAGGTTGGTGCACTCGAAGCTGATCCTGCCCACCGACGACCTGCCGGTGTGGAGCATCGTCTGCCTGGTCGTGCGCGGTGGCCACCGCCGCAAGGGCGTGGTCGGGCACCTGCTGGAGGGTGCGGTCGCCTACGCCGCCGCCAGCGGCGCGCCGGCCGTCGAGGCGCACCCCGTCGACCCCGAAGGGCGGATGGACACCACGATGGCGTTCGTGGGCACTCGCTCGATGTTCGAGAAGGCCGGCTTCTCGGTGGTCGGAACGACCGATGCCGTGGCGAGCCGGATGCCGCGCCTGATCATGCGCCGCACCCTCCCCTGACCCGGTCTCTTCGGAGCTGGGGTGGGTGGAAATCCGCAATCAGCCGGTCAGGGCTCGTGGACGGTGATGAGGACGTTGCCCAGCTTCTGGCCGGTCTCGACGTAGCGGTAGGCGGCCACGATCTCGTCGAGCCGGAAGGTCGTCGGGTCGAGCAGCGGGGTGAAGGCGCCGCTTGCGAGCCGTGAGCGGAGGTGCTCGACCACCTCGGGCGAGGTCGACGGGAACGGGAAGACCGCGCGGCGGCCCCGGCCGAGCCGGGTGACCACCGGGAGCACGACGTTCTGCGCCCACGGCCCGAGGTCGCTCGACACGTAGACCCCGTGCGGAGTGAGCAGCCGCCGGCATGCCCCGAAGGTGCTCTTGCCCACCATGTCGAGCACGACGTCGACGGTGTCGCCGATGGCGGTGAAGTCCTCGGTCTCGAAGTCGACCACCCGGCCGGCACCGAGCCCGCGAACCAGCTCGACGTGCGCCGAGGGCGCGGTGGCGATGACGTCGGCCCCGAGGTCGGCGAGCAGCTGCACGGCCGCGGACCCGATGGCACCGGTCGCGCCGTGCACCAACACCCGGTCGCCCTGCTGCACGCCGGCGCGGCGGATGCTGCTCAGCGCGTAGTGCGCGCCCTCGGTGGCCGCGGCGGCGTGGCGCAGGTCGACGCCGTCGGGAACCGTTGCCACGAAGGATGACTCGGCCACCGCGACCAGCTCGGCATGGGCGCCGAACCGAGGCTCGGCATACCCGAAGACCCGGTCGCCCGGGGAGAAGCGGGTGACGGCCGGGCCGACCCGCTCGACGACGCCGGCGTACTCGGTGCCCCAGACGGGGGCCTTCGGCCCCCGCCACCCCGAGACCGCTCGGATGAAGAACGGGTAGGCGCGCCGGTAGGCGGCATCCGTGCGGTTGACCGTGGTGACGTGCACCCGCACCAGCAGGTCGTCGCGGGCGACCTCTGGCTCGGGCGCGCCGTCACGCACCTGGACGACCTCGGGTGGGCCGTACCTGGTGCTGACCGCGGCCCTCATCTGCGCACGGTACTCCGTCGGCACGACCGGGTGCCCGAGGAGACACCCGGTGGGTCTACCGACCCCTGCTCACTCGGCCTACGTTGGAGGTACCAAGATCGGTGGCCGGGAGGAGACGGCGATGAAGGCACTCCAGTACACGAGGATCGGGTCGCCACCAGAGGTGGTCGAGGTCGCGCCGCCGGAGCCGACGGGTGGCGAGGTGCTGCTGCGGGTGCTCGCCGCGGGGGCCTGCCACTCCGACGAGTTCATCATGGGGCTGCCCGAGCAGGCCTACGTCTACGGCCTGCCGCTCACCCTCGGCCACGAGGGCGTGGGCGTCGTGGAGGCCGTCGGGCCGTCGGTCACCGGGGTGCAGCCCGGCGACGAGGTGGCCGTCTACGGCCCGTGGGGGTGCGGCCGGTGCCACACCTGCGCCACCGGCGCCGAGCAGTACTGCGAGGTGGCGGCCGCGCGCGGCATCCAGCCGCCGGGCCTGGGCGCACCCGGGTCGATGGCCGAGTTCATGCTGGTCGACGACGCCCGTCACCTCGTGCCGCTGCACGGTCTGAGCCCGACCCAGGCGGCTCCCCTGACCGATGCCGGCCTGACGCCCTACCACGCGATCAAGCCCAGCCTGCCCAAGCTGGTGCCCGGCTCGACCGCCGTCGTCATCGGCGTCGGCGGCCTGGGACACCTGGCCATCCGGATGCTGCGCGCCCTGTCGTCGTGCCAGGTCATCGCCCTCGACCTGCCCGACAAGCTGGACTTCGCCCGCGAGGTCGGTGCGCACCACGCGCTGGTCTCGGGCGACGGCGCTCCCGCCGAGGTCAAGGAGCTCACCGACGGGCGCGGCGCGACCGCGGTCTTCGACTTCGTGGGCCTGGGCCCCACCACGGCACTCTCGCCGCAGATGGTCGCGGCCCTCGGTGACATCGTCATCGTCGGGGTGGGCGACGGCACCGTGCCGGTCGGCCTGTTCAGCCTGCCCTTCGAGGTGTCCGTGCGGGCGCCCTACTGGGGCACCATCCCCGAGCTGCACGAGGTGCTCGCCATGGCGCGCAGCGGTGCGCTCGAGGTCGAGACCGAGACCTTCAGCCTCGACGAGGGCCCGCGGGTCTACGAGCGCATGCACGCGCGCACCCTGCGAGGCCGGGCGGTCGTCGTGCCCTGAGCCGCCTGCCGGCGGGCGCAGAGTGCGGATGCCCGGCCACCAACAGACGGATGCCGTGCCACCAGGGTGTGGCACGGCATCCGTTTCGGTGAGTGTGGGCGCGTGGCTCACGTGCGCGGGCTCAGAGCTCGGGCCCCTTGGCGCGCAGCTTGTCGACCTCGGACATCTTCTCGCGCAGCTCGGCGAGCCAGGTGTCGGCGTGCTCGCCGACGACCCGGACCGACCAGGCCAGCGCGTCGCTGCGCGACCGGGCGACGCCGGCGTCGACGAGGGTGTCGAGCACGGCCCGCTCGGGCTGGCGCAGCCGGGTCATGACCGGAACGGCCAGGTGGGTGAACAGCGTGGTGTTGCCACCGACGCTGGCTCCCCAGGAGACGGTGCGCTGGTAGCGCGCCTGGGCCTCCTGGGCGATGGCGATGCGCTCGTCGCGGGTCTCGGCGCGGAAGCGGCTGATCCGCCCCTCGGCCTCGGCCGCGTCGGTGCCGGCGTCGACGCCCGCGAGGGTGCCGATGACGGTGATCTCCTCGCGGTCGGCGGTGACGACGACCTCCTCGAACCAGCCCTCGGGCAGCCGCCCGGAGAACCAGCTCTGGGCGTCGTCGGCACTGGGCAGGTCGCCCTGCTGCCAGCCGCCGGCCCGGCCGAAGCCGCGCCCGCGGCGCATGCCCTCGGGGCCGCCGCCGGGGCCGGGTCGGCCACCGCGCGGGCCACGGCCGGGGCCGCGTCCGCCACGGGGACCGCCGCCACGGGGGGTGAGGTCGTCGTCGTTGATGGAGTCGTGGGTGTGGGGTGCGTGTGGGTGTCGCATGATTCTCTCCTTGCAGTGATTACTTGATTACATCATTGCAGAACGTGCGTCAGCAAGGGTTCTGTTCCCGGTGTTCGCCCAGGGCAGACGGAGGCCGCGGCTGCCGGGTGCCGCGCGCCTTGCTACTCCTTGACCGCGTGCCTCTCCACCAGCGGCGTGCCCGCTTGCGGGCGAGGATGCCGGGTCGGTGGGCGGTGCGAGGATGTGCCGGTGCCTGCCGCTCCCCTCTCCCGTGTGCACCGTCGCCGGCTCGCCACCCAGCGGCTCTCGTCGACCGGGATGCAGCACGGTGCCGACGTGGTGCGGCTGCTGGGCTGCGTGCAGTCGCAGGACGCGCCCCTTGCCGCCTGGTCCCTCGGCATGCGGATGGCACCGGGCGCCACGTATGCCGGCGTGCTGGCGGAGCAGTCGGCCGGCGGATGGGTGCGCACCCACGTGCTGCGACCGACGTGGCACCTGCTCGCGCCGGAGGACCTCCGGTGGATGCAAGGGGTGACCGGGCCGCGGGTCGAGAGCGGTAGCGCCGGCGTCAACCGCCGGCTCGGGCTCACCGACGAGGTCGTGACCCGGGCACTGGGTGTGCTCGAGTCGCTGCTGGCCGGCCCGACACCGTGCACGCGTCGCGAGGTGCGGGTGGCCTTCGCTGCGGCGGGGCTGCCGACGGACGTGCAGCCCCTGGCGCACCTGCTCATCATCGGCGAGCTGCGGGCCCTCGTCTGCTCGGGTCCGCCCCGGGGGGTCGAGCACACCTACGTGCTGGCCGACGAGGTACTGCCGCCGGGGCCGAACGACGCGCTCGTCGGCGAGGATGCCCGGCGAGAGCTCACTCGGCGGTTCCTCGCCGGGCACGGCCCGGCATCCGAGCGTGACCTCGCGCGCTGGTCGACCCTGACCTTGACCCAGATCCGCAGCGCCCTGGCCGACCTCACCGACCAGCTCGAGCCGATCGACGTGGACGGGCACACGCTCTGGTTCGACCCGACGGTGCCCGCGCGCACCTCTCGGGAGCACCCGGCCTACCTGCTGCCGACCTTCGACGAGGTCTGTCTGACCTACCAGCACACCGGCTTCCCGCGGCGCACCCCGGATGCCGCTCGGCAGCGGCTGCTCTCGGAGTCGGGGGGCGGCATCGTCGTGGTGCACGGCGAGGACGTCGGCATCTGGAAGCGGGTGGTCTCCCCCACCTCGGTGCGGGTGACCGTGAGCGCCGATGCGCCACTGGGCAGCGAGGACCGGGAGGACATCGCCGCGGCCGCCCAGGCCTTCGCCGACTTCGTCGAGCGCCCGCTCGAACTCGTGTTCGCCTGAGCCGACGCCACACCATGCGGTGGACAGCACGAAGGGCGCCGCATCCCCTGCACGGGGGGCGACGCCCTTCGGCGTTCTGAGTCGGGTCGAGGGACTCAGGACGGTGGGACCGGCGCGACCCAGCGGGCCGGCGGCGGTCGGGTGCGGTCAGGACCGCGGGATGACGAGCTGCTGCCCGGCGTCGATCTGGGCAGTGCTCAGCTGGTTGGCGATCTGGATCGCAACGATGGCCTGGCTCAGGTTCATCTGGGGCAGCTCGGCGAGGGCGATCTCGGAGAGCGTCTGGCCCGGGGCGACCGTGACGGTAGGAAGCGGTTCGACCGCACCGGCACCGCGCATGCCCAGCAGGCCGACGACCGCGACGATGGCCACCGCCAGTGCCAGCAGGGCCAGCCGGCCGCGACGGGTGATGCGAACCCCGGCGGCCGGCGCCGGGCGACCGGCACCACCGGGAAGCACCACGAGGTGCGGTCGACGCGGCACGGGCGACCCGGCATACCCGAGGTCGGTGGGTCCCCACTCGAGTGCGCTCATGCTTCCCTCCATCCCGGCGGCCAGAGCCACCGTCGAACCGGTGTTCGATAGAACGTCTGTACGAGTTGTAGCACGGATGTTCGAGCCCTTCAAGACACGCCTCGAAGAAATGTTTGAATTGTGTGTACGAGACTCGTACGATGTGCTCATGCCGGTAAGCCTGCCGAGCACCACTGACAGTCGGGCTGACCTGCGAAAACACCCGGAGCCCGCCCGGCTCCGGCGCAGGACCGCATTCCCGACAACAGGGATGACACCGAAGGGGTCGACATGGCACGTCCGAGGAACGCCGACATCCACGAGATGCCCGATCGTGGCGACGGCGGGGCGCTCACGCACCGCCAGCGCAAGGTGCTCGAGGTGATCCGCAACTCCATCGACCGGCGCGGCTACCCGCCGAGCATGCGCGAGATCGGCGACGCCGTGGGCCTGACCTCCCCCAGCTCGGTCGCCCACCAGCTCTCCGCCCTGGAGCGCAAGGGCTACCTGCGCCGCGACCCCAACCGGCCGCGCGCCATCGAGGTCATCTCCCCCGACACCGCCAGCGACGAGCCCGGCTACCGGGGCGCCGCCGAGCACGACGACGTCGACGTCACCGGCATCAACGACCAGCGCCCCGAGGCCACCTACGTGCCGGTGCTCGGTCGCATCGCCGCCGGTGTGCCGATCACCGCCGAAGAGGTCGTCGACGACGTCTTTCCCCTCCCCCGGCAGATCGTCGGCGAGGGCTCCCTCTTCCTGCTCAAGGTGGTCGGCGACTCCATGGTCGACGCCGCCATCTGCGACGGCGACTGGGTGGTCGTGCGCCAGCAGCCCAACGCCGACAACGGCGACATCGTGGCGGCGATGCTCGACAACGAGGCCACCGTCAAGACCTTCAAGCGGCGCGACGGCAAGGTGTGGCTGATGCCGCACAACCCGGCCTTCTCACCGATCGACGGTGACCACGCCACCATCCTCGGCAAGGTGACGGCGGTCCTGCGCCGGGTCTGAGCGCGAGCGCACGGCGAGGGGCCGCGTCATCCACCCCGGATGACGCGGCCCCTCGAGTCACGAGCTGCCCGGTCGGTCAGTCGTCGCGGTCGCCGAGCCAGGCCAGCGCGCGGCGGCACGACGCGGTGACGTCGTCGGCCAGGCCGGCCTCGTCCCACAGCTCCCACCACTCGTTGTCCTGCGAGCGCACCGCCCGGCGCAGCACCTGCCGCGCCTTCTCGACGAGCTCCTCGTCACCGGTCGGCAGGGGCTCAGCGGCGAGCCAGGCCGGCAGGTAGGGCTCGCCGACGGCGGCGTCGGGGTTGACCGAGGCGCCGACCGCGGCGGCACCAGCGACCGCCTCGCACATCTGCGGCGCTTCGACATAGCCGGTGCTGAGCAGCACGGTGTCGAGCGCCTCGAGCACCCGGTGCCCACGGTCCTGCGCCGGGAGGTCGGCGAGCTCCTCCAGGAAGTCGAGCGCGTCGTCGTTCTCGAACGGTCCGGACCCGATGGCTCCCATGGGGGCAGCGTATCGCCGCCGTCAGCGGCGCGCGCCGGGGGCCGGAGCGGCCGGCGGGCCGGCATCCGGCTGGCCGTGCACCCGCTGCCACCAGGCGGTGTCGACCCACCGGTCGAACTTGCGGCCCACCTCGCGCAAGGTGCCCACCCGCTCGAAGCCGACGGCCGCGTGCAGCGCCTCGCTGGCGGCGTTGGGCTGGGCGATGACGGCGAGGCAGACGTGGATGCCGTCGGCGTCGACCCGCGCGAGCAGCTCGTCGTAGAGCGCCCGCCCCAGGCCGCGGCCGCGAGCGCCCGGGGCGAGGTAGATCGAGGTCTCGCGGGTGCCGTCGTAGGCCGGTCGCGGCCGGTAGGCGGCGGCGTACGCCATGCCCACGACGCGGCCTCGCTCGTGCGCGACGACCACGTGGTCACCCGGTCGGGTGCTCCCGACCCGCTCGGCGAACAGCTCGGGCGGCTGCGGCTCCACGTCGAAGGTGGCGACGCTGTTCGCGACGGCCTCGTTGTAGATGGCGGCCAGCGCGGGCAGGTCGGCGGCGGTCGCAGTGCGCAGGACCACCCCGTGGAATGCCGGGAGCCGGCTCGCGTCGTTGGTCGCCTCGGGCGTGGGCTCGGCCATCAGGCGGCGACGCCGGCGCGGAGCACCTCGCCAAGGGTGGGGGCGAGCGAGGCGTCGACCCGCAGGGTCATCAGGTCGTCACCGCGGGTGGGGCCGCGGGTCACCGCCATCACCGGGATGCCGCGCTTGGCCGCGTGCCGCACGAACCGCAGCCCGCTCATCACGGCGAGCGAGGAGCCGAGGACGAGGAGTGCAGGGGCGGCATCGGTGAGGGCGTAGCAGGCGTCGACCCGCTCGCGCGGCACCGAGCCGCCGAAGAACACGACGTCGGGCTTGAGCGCGTCGCCGCCGCACACCGTGCAGCGCGGCAGGTGGAAGCCGGCGACGAGGTCGTCAGCGAGCACGATGTCACCGTCGGGGCGGATCTGGCTGCTGACCCGCGAGCCGTCGGGCGCCTCCCCGCTGGCCAACCGGTCGAAGCCGTGGTTGGCCTCGTACATCCGGGCCTGCAGCAGGTCGCGGTCGGAGCGGTCGCCGCAGGTGAGGCAGACCACCTCGGCGAGGCTGCCGTGCAGCTCGGTGACGTCGCGGCTGCCCGCCGCCTGGTGCAGGCCGTCGACATTCTGGGTGACGACCGGGCCGAGCACCCCGCGGCGCTGCAGGTGGGCCACTGCGAGGTGGGCGGCGTTCGGCTCGGCATTGCTGAAGCGCTGCCAGCCGATGAACGAGCGGGCCCAGTAGCGCTGCCGGGCCTCGCTCGAGCCGACGAACTCGCCGTGCTGCATCGGGGTGACCCGACGGGTGCCGTCGGGGCCGCGATAGTCGGGGATGCCGGAGTCGGTGGAGATGCCGGCACCGGTGAGCACGAGGGTGCCCGGGTGGGCGCCCAGGAGGGCGGCGAGCGAGGCGGCATCCGGCATGGCGACGATTATCCCCGGCGTCACCGGCCACGGCGCGCCACGTCGAAGCTGCCGGGTCGAGGCTGCCGGGTCGAGCGGTACCAAGCGCACGGCATCCGACTGATTGCGGATCACCCACCCTGGGGCCGGCCTCGGGGCGCGCTGGGCCGTGGGAGATCCGCAAGAAGTCGGGACTTCGTGCGACTTGGATGCGGTTCTCAGCCGCGCCGGGCCTCCGAACCGCACCCAAGTCGCACGAAGTGGGAGTCCTGAGAGGCCGGGGATCCGCAATCAGTCGGTGTTCGGCACGGCAGGTTGACGCACGGGGCATGACGGGACGTGTGGTTGTCTGGCGTTTCGATAACGCGGTGTTATAGAATGCCGCCATGATCGACGCTGCCGGACTTCGGGTCATGAAGGCCATCTCCGACGAGGGCAGCTTCACCGCGGCCGCCGTCTCGCTGGGCTACACCCAGCCCGCCATCTCGCAGATGGTGCGCCGCCTCGAGCAGCGCACCGGCACCGTGCTGGTCGAGCGGATGGGGCGCAACGTGCGGCTCACCGAGGCCGGTCAGGTGCTGGCACGGCACGCGACTCCGGTGCTCGCTGCGCTGGATGCCGCCGAGGAGGAGGTCGCGGCGATCGCCGGGCTGCGCAGTGGGCGGGTGCGGCTGATGGCCTTCCCGTCGGCGTCGGCAACCCTGGTGCCGCGGGCACTGTCGCTGGTGAAGCAGCGCTTCCCCGACGTCCACATCAGCTTCACCGAGGCCGAGCCGCCCGAGAGCCTGGCCGCGCTCAAGGCCGGCGAGTGCGACCTGGCGGTGGCGTTCGCCTACGAGGGCACCGACCTGGGGCGCGGGGAGGAGGACCTCGACCAGTTCGTGATCATGCCGCTGCTCGACGACGAGGTGCGGCTGGCCGTGCCTGACGGGCACGCGGTGTCGGGCCAGGAGAACGTCGACCTGGCCGACCTGGCCACCGAGCCGTGGATCGCGGGCTGCCCTCGCTGTCGTGGTCACCTGCTGCAGCTGACGCACGACGCCGGCTTCCGCCCGGACGTCGCCTACGAGACCGAGGACTACGTCGCCGTGATGGGCTTGGTCGCCGAGGGGCTCGGGGTCGCGCTCATCCCCGACCTCATCCTGCGCACGGTGCACCACGGCGACGTCGTGGCGCTGCCGATCACGCCGGCATCCCGGCGCTCGATCATGGCCGTGACCACCCCCGACCTGCAGCGGGTGCCGGCCGTCAAGGCGACCCTCGATGCGCTCGCCGAGAGCGCCAAGGCGCAGTCGACAGCGCCGACGGTGCGCGGCCCGGAGCCGGCCTTCTCGATCTGAGGGCCTCAGCCGCGGCGCAGGCGCTCGCTGGCGGTGGTGAGGATCTTGTCCTCGATCGAGGTGTTGGCGGCGAGCAGCTCGAGGAAGTCGGCCTTGGGCAGGACGAGCAGCGAGCCGGGCTCGGTGGCTACCGCCGTGGCGGTGCGGGTGCCGTTGAAGAGGATTGCGATCTCGCCGAGGAAGTCTCCGGGGCCGAGCGTCCGCAGCAGCTGCTCGTGGGCGCTGATGGTGACGACTCCGCGCTCGATGACGTAGAACTCCGTCCCCACCTCGCCCTCGGTGGTGAGCACCATGCCGACATCGAGCGACCGCCTGCTCGTCACCGTGGCGAGGGTCGCGAGGTCGTCCTCCGACAGCCCGGCGAACAGCGGGACGCGGCCCAGTGCGGCCACGAGGGGATCGGCGATGGTCCCCTGGGTGTCGCGTCCCAATTGGTACCTCCGTTCTCGATCTGAGGCTGCCCCGCTCGGCCACGACGACCAGCGCAGCGCCGCACCGCTGCGCCAGCAGAGCGAGTCTGCTCCCTGACCGGGTCGGTGCGTGCCACATCGCTCACATCGACACCGGAAACGGCCGAACGTCGCCGTCGGGATCGCCCGAACGGTCGCTGCGGGGTCAGACCCCCGAGCTCACCGGCCGGTCTCGACCGACACCACCCCGCCACGCTCGACCACCGCGACGTCGCCGCACTGGTCGGTGCGGTAGACGGCGTACCCGTCGCGGCGCAGCACGTCGAGGTGGTGCGGCGCTGGGTGCCCGTAGTCGTTGTCCTTCCCGACGCTGATGATGCCGATGGGAGCAGCGACGGTGGCCATCAGGTCGTCGTCGAGGTTGGCGCTGCCGTGGTGCGGCGTCTTGACCACCTCGAATCCCGTTGCGGCGAGAGCCATCGAGGGCTCGCGGCGGATGCGGAGGAGTAGGTCGTGCGCCGCCTCGCGCTCGACATCACCGAGGAGCAGGGCGTCGACGGAGCCGGTGCGCACGGCGAGCACGACGCTGGCGTTGTTGGGCACCGACCCGTCGGCGATGCGCCGGGACGGGCTCCACACCGCTGCGGTGACCTCGCCGACGGTGAGCCGGTCACCGGCGTGCAGCACGGCCGTCGGGATGCCGTGAGCGCGCGCCACGCTGTCGACCTGGTCGGCGGACTGGGCCGGTTCGCGGACCGGGCCGACGAGCAAGCGGCCGACCGCGCGGCCGTCGACGGCACCCGACAGACCGTCGACGTGGTCGGCGTGGAAGTGCGTGAGGACGACGGCATCGAGTGTGGTGACGCCCAGGTGGCTCAGGCAGCGGTCGACCGGGGGCGGGTCGGGACCGGCGTCGACGAGGACGGCCCGGTGCGGGCCGCTGCGCAGCACGACGGCATCGCCCTGGCCGACGTCGCAGACCACCACCCGCCAGCCGGCCGGCGGCCAGGTGACCGCGCGAGTCGGAACCAGGCCGGCAGCGAGCAGCAGGGCCGCGCCGAGTGCCAGCACGGGGTGAGCCGCGGCCCCGGAAGCCAGCGCGCGGCCGGTGAGGAGCACCCCCAGCGTCAGCGCGGCGAGCAGCAGAGCGCCGGGGGCGCCGTCGGGCCAGGGCAGCGTGCCGCCGGGCACCTCGGCGAAGCGGCGCGCGATCTGGGCGATGACCTGCGTGGGAACCACTCCGGCCCAGGCGACCAGCTCGGCCCCGCGGGCCCAGACCAGTGACGTGAGTGCCGCTGCGACCCCGGCAATGGTGGCCACCGGCACCAACGGTGCGGCGAGCAGGTTGGCCACGATGCCGATGAGGCTGACCGAACCCTGCAGCAGCACGATGACGGGGGCGGTCATCGCCTGGGCCGCCACCGGGATCGCCAGTGCAGGGCCGAGACCGCGCACCCGGGCCGGGAGCCGGGCACCGATCGCGTCACCCCACGGACGGGTGAACAGCAGCAGGCCGAGGGTGGCCAGCGAGGAGAGCACGAAGCCGAAGGAGCGGGCGAGCCACGGGTCGACGAGGAGCACCAGAACGATGGCCGCGCCGAGGACGGGCGGGCCGGCCGAGCGCCGGGACCGGCTGAGCCCGAGCAGCCCGATCGCACCCATGGCCGCGGCCCGCACGACGCTCGGCTCGGGCCGGGCGAGCACGACGAACCCCGCGAGCGCTGCGAGGGCGAGCACCGGTCGTGCCCGTCTCGGCACGCCGACGAGCACACAGAGCCCGAGGGCCAGGCCGGTGACGACGGCGACGTTGCTGCCGCTGACCGCCGTGAGGTGGGTCATGCCGGTGGCCCGCATGGCTGCCGTGAGGTCGGCAGGAGTGCGGCTGGTGTCGCCGATGACCAGCCCCGGCAGCAGTCCGCGCGCATCGGCCGGTGCGTGGTCGACTGCCTTGCGCAGGCCGGTGCGAAGCCGCTCTGCGCCCGAGGCGATGGTGCCAGGTGCGGCCAGCACCACCGGCGGACCGCGCACCGACAGGGTCGCCACCCGGTCGTCGGCCTGGTCGGTCTGGCCCAGCCGGCCGTGCACCCGCACCGTGGAGCGCCATGCGGCATCGGCGATCGCGGGGTCACCGGTGAGCAGAACCGGAGCGGAGGTGCGGTGCCGCAGCCCCCGGGCGTCGAGCACGTGCACGGTCGCCGCGCGCAGCACGACCGGCCGGTCGCCGCGGGCGGGCAGCACGATCGCGTCACCGGTGAGCACGACGACGGCCGTGACCGCCGCGCGGTCCCGAGCAAGGGACTCGACGTCGCCACGAGCCCGCAGGATGCCGTGCCCCACCGCCGCGAGCTGCAGCGCCGCGATGAGCGCCACGGTCAGCAGTAGCGGCCCCAGCAGACCGACCCGGCGTAGCGCGACGCGGGCTGGCTCGATGGCCACCGCGGCACCGACGACCATGACGGGCACGACGGCCACCAGGAGGTGGGCCCGCGGAGCCAGGCCGAGGCCGGCGGACGCCACCGCCCAGGCAAGCACCGCCGGCCCGAGCAGCCGCAGGTCGGTCACCGCCCGCACCCGGCGCGGGACCTCTGGCAGCTCGGGACTGGGAGAACGAGATACCGAAGCCCAGGTCTCGGCAGAAGACAGCGCAGACGGGTTCTCAGCACCGCTCGAAGACCGGGCGTCCTCGGGAGACCGGGTTGCACTCACAGCGTCACCAGTGGACTGAGCTGGGCCAGTAGCTTCTCGCCGATGCCGCTGACCTCGCCGAGCTCGTCGACGCTGGTGAACCGCCCGTGCGACGAGCGCCAGTCGAGGATCCGCTGGGCCAGCACCGGACCGACACCGGGCAGCGAGTCGAGCGCGGTGAGGTCGGCCGTGTTGATGGAGACCGGCGCCCCCGGGCTGCCCACCCCTGCTCCACCGCTGCTCGCCGCCCCGCCTCCGGTCGTGGGCACCGGCGCCACCGGCTCACCGACCGCCGGCACGCGCACCTGCTCGCCGTCGACGAGCACCCGAGCGAGGTTCAGTGCGGAAAGGTCGGCCTTCGTGGCCACCCCGCCCGCAGCCTCGACGGCATCGGTGACCCGCGACCCCAGCGGAAGCCGGCGCACGCCGGGGTGCTTCACCCGGCCGACGACGTGCACCACGACCACCCCCGCGGTCGCCGGCGCTGCCTGCTCAGCGGTTCCTGCCGACGCCGCGGGAGTCGCGCCGGGCGAGGTGCTGCCCGCCGAGCCACTCACCCCGACCGGGACGGCGCCGGCCGTCACCGCGCTCGGCCCGGCCCGCGACCCACCACCCGGGGCGATGACTGTGCCGCCGCCGGCGGACTGCGCCCAGGCCACCCGCAGCCCGAAGACCGCGGCCGCGAGGAGGACGACCAGGACGATGCCCAGCAGCGCCGCCCGGCCGGGCTGCCACCGAGCCCCGACGAAGGCGGCCGGCAGCCGGACCCACCCCCGCGGATGCCGTGCCCGCGCGTGCCGCCCACCCTCGCGCTCGTCGAGGGCGCCGAGGGAGTCGGGGAAGGTGGTGCCTCCCGGACGATCCCCGCCCGCCGCACCCGGACGTCGGCCGCTGCTGGCCGGGTCGACCGAGCCGAGGTCGAGCTCGGTGGGCACGTACGAGCCCGGGCTGGACCGCAACCGGGCCAGTGCCCGCGGTGAGAGGGCTTCAGGAGGGTGGCGTCGCGGCATCCCTCGACGCTAGGAAGAATGGGCCTGCCGGTCTGTGCCCCAACCGGATCTGTGGATGACGCCGGCCGTGGCGGTGACCTGTGGACGACAAGGCCGGCCCGTGGCGCACGTGGCGCGCCCGTCGCGGATGTGACCTATTGGTCGATGTCAGGACGCTCAGGCGATGCGCCGCTTCCACCAGGCCACGATGTTGCGCCGGTGCCGGGACAGCACGAGCACCGAGATCGCCATCAGCCACACCCCGACCAGCGGCGCGATGAACGGCACCGCCCCCAGCGCGGCGAGCGCCCCCACCACACCGACCAGGCCCATCGTCACGACCGACGCCTCCCCGACGAACGGCACCGCGATCTTCACCAGCCCGAACACCACGAGCGCGCCGACGGCCACGAACGGCTCGATGGCCAGCACCGTGCCCAGTGCGCACGCCACCCCCTTGCCGCCCCGCCCCCGCAGGAACGGTGAGAACACGTGCCCGAGCACCACCGCGAAGCCGGCCACCAGCGCAGCCACCAGCCCCATCGTGCGCAGCACCACCAGCGTCGGCAGGTAGGCCTTGAGCACGTCGAGCACCAGCACCAGCGCCCCCCACTTGCGGCCCAGCACCCGCCCGGCGTTGGTGGCTCCCGGGTTCCCCGACCCGGAGGCTCGCAGGTCGCGCCCGAGGGCCCGGGCCACGAGCGTCGCCGGGTTGACCGAGCCGATGAAGAAGCAGACGACCGCGACGACGGCGATCTCGACGAAGACCAGCAGCACCATGGCTCAGCGCGCCGGTGCCGACGCGATCCGGGGCACGACGGCGACGGCCAGCGTGCCCGGCCCCACGTGCGCCCCCACCACGGCCCCGAGCTCGACCACGCGCAGCCCCACCTCGTCGCCCAGCCGCGCCCGCAGCCGCTCGGCCAGCCGCTCGGCCCGCTCCGGGGAGTCGAGGTGGTGGATGGCGACGTCCACCCCGGTCGCCCCCCGCGGCAGGGCGGCGGCCGCCTCGGCAGCGAGGTCCTCGATCCGGGCGATGGCCCGGGTCGAGGTGCGTACCCGTTCCAGCGGAACGATGTGCCCGTCGCGCAGCCCGAGGATCGGCTTGATCGACAGCGCCGAGCCGACCAGCGCCCCCGCCTTGCCGATCCGGCCACCGCGGCGCAGGTACTCCAGCGTGTCGACGTAGAACACGACGGTGGATGCCGCGCACGTGGCGCGCACGGTATCCGCCACCTCGGTGGCCGAGGCACCACCGGCGGCCAGCCGGGCGCCGGTCAGCACGGCATACCCCATCGCCATGCCGAGAGCCCGGGAGTCGACGACCGTGACCGGCACCGGCGACTCCTCAGCGGCGATCGAGGCCCCGCCGATGGTGCTCGACATCTCGCCCGAGATATGCACTGAGACAATCGAATCCGCGCCAGCGTCGGCCGCCGCCCGGTAGGCCGCGAGGAACGCCGCCGGCGCCGGCCGCGAGGTCGACACCGGCGTGAACGAGCGCAGTGCCGCGGCCACGGCGGACGGGTCGATGTCGACCCCCTCGGCGTGCTCCTTGCCGCCCACCACCACGTGCAGCGGCACGACGTGCACGGCCAGCCCCTCGAGCAGGTCGGCAGGCAGGTAGGCCGTGGAGTCGGTGACGAGGGCGGTGCTCACGCGAGCAGGCTAGTGCTCACCCGCGCACGCCCGGCATCCCGGCCGCAGGCCGACGGCACCGAACCGGTACCCCACCCCTCACGCGTTCTGCCGGGCGGCCAGCTTGGCGGCGCGCTCCTCGCGCTTCTCGACGAACTTGCTCGCCTCGGCGTCCAGCGCCTTGACCGCGGCCGCGAGCTCGTCGCGCGCGGCCTCGCCGTCGGCGTCGAGCCCCTCGAGCTCCCAGATGCCCCACTGCCGCAGCAGCGGCGCAACGATGTCGTCGTGGTGGATGCGCAGGTCGTAGATGCCGGCCATCGCCATCTGCACCGCCTTGCGCCCGAAGCCGGGGATGATCGACCCCGGCATCTGGAAGTTCACGACCTCGTCGGTGATCGCCCGCATCGTCTGGCTGGGCGTGAGGTCGAGCGCCGCCTGGACGATGTTGCGGTAGAAGATCATGTGCAGGTTCTCGTCCTTGGCGACCCGCGTCAGCAGCTTCTCGGCGATCGGCTCGTCGGTGAACTTGCCGGTGTTCCGGTGCGAGACACGGGTGGCCAGCTCCTGGAACGACACGTAGGCGCACACGTTGAGCAGCGGCTTGTCGCCGGAGTCGAAGCCGGTCTCCATCGTCGACATCCGCGCCCGCTCGAGCTCGTCGGGGTCGACGCCACGGGTCACCAGCAGGTAGTCGCGGATGCAGAACGCGTGCCGCCCCTCCTCCGCGGTCCACCGGTTGACCCAGGCGCCCCAGGCGCTGTCGCGACCGAAGGCGCGCTCGATCTCGCGGTGGTAGCTCGGCAGGTTGTCCTCGGTGAGCAGGTTGACCTCGAGCGCGGTGCGCGCGATCGACGACAGCTGGGACTGGTCGACCGACCAAGGGTCGCCGCCGAGCTCTTTGAAGTCACGGCCGAGTGACCACGGCACGTACTCGTGCGGCATCCACTCCTGCGCGACGCTGATGTGCCGGTTGAGGTTCTCTTCGGCGACCGGCTCGAGAGCGGACAGCAGCTGTGCGGTGTCGAGATCAGCCATGGTGGGTCTCCTCGGTGCTGGGTGAGGTGCTGGGGGAAGAGCTGGGCGTGGGGGTCGCGTCCCCCAGACCCTCAGAGTGCACCCTCTCCTCGGGGCGGACCAGCGACCGGGACGGACTTTCCGATGACGAGGTGTCGCCGGCGCCCCAGTCGGAACCATCCTTCAGCCGGGTCGGGACCTCGTCGACGCAGCGCAGGTAGTTCTCGACCCCGCGCCCGGTCGTTGTGAACGTCACCTCGAGCGCGCCGTGGTGAAACTCCGGGTCGAAGCCCCAGCCGTCGCGGGGGCGGATCGACAGCAGCGAGATCTTCGCACCCCGGCAGGTGGCCACGACGGTGCCGCCCTCGGTCGTGAAGGATGCCGTGCGTGGGTCGACGGCGGGCGCGCTCGGGCGAGGAGCCTTCGAGGTCGGCCGCGGGTCAGGGGTGTCCGAGGGCCTGTTGGGCTCCGCAGAGGTGGACGCCGTGGGGCTCGCCGGCGTCGTGGGGGTGGTGGACGGGGTCGGGGTGCCCGTGGACGTCACCGTCGGCGAGACCGTGCCCGGCGGCGGCACGACCACGACCCGCTCGGCCGCGGAGACCCGACCGACGCCGCTGCCGGCATTGCTGACGACGACGAAGGTGATGACACCGACCGCGCCGACCACGGCGAACCAGCCCAGCACCATCACCAGGAGTGGGCGACGTCCCATCCTCACCACCTTCGGCCTCTTCCTGCTCTAGCGTTCCCACTGTGACACACGTGCTGGTGATCGAGGACGACGCCGGGATCCGCTCCTCGCTCGTCCGCTCGCTGACCGACCGCGGTTACGCCGTCTCCAGCGCCCCCTCCGGGCTGGTCGGGCTGCAGAACGCCCTCGACGAGCAACCCGACCTCGTGCTGCTCGACCTGGGCCTGCCCGACCTCGACGGGCACAGCCTGCTCACCATGCTGCGCGCCGTGCGCCGCACGCCGGTCATCATCGTGACGGCCCGGGACGACGACCCGTCGATCGTGAAGGCCCTCGACGCGGGCGCTGACGACTACGTCGTCAAGCCGTTCGGCATGGACCAGCTCGAGGCCCGCATCCGGGCGGTGCTCCGCCGCACGGAGGCCGAGGAGCCTGACGTGCCGCTGCGGGTCGGCGACCTGGTCGTCGATGCCGTGACCCGGCACTGCACGCTCGGGGACCGTGAGGTGGAGCTCTCGCGCCGCGAGTTCGACCTGCTGCTGCTCCTGGCCCAGCGAGCCGGTGAGGTGGTCACCAAGCGGGAGATCCTCGAGGAGGTCTGGAACCAGCCGTACGGAGGCGGTGAGCGCACTGTCGACGTGCACCTGTCGTGGCTGCGCCGCAAGCTGGGTGAGACGGCCGCTCATCCCGTGTACCTGCACAGCGTGCGTGGGGTGGGGGTGCGCCTCGCGCCACCGTCGGATGACGCGGACATGGACGACGCCGCCGGTTCCACCATCACCGACACCCCGGTCGACATCGACATCGAGACCTGATGGCCCGTCGCATTGTCTGGCTGGTGGCCGCCACGACGTCTGCGGTCGTCGTGGCGTTCATCGTGCCGCTGTGCTTCCTCGTCGCCAACATCGCCACGGACCGCGCCACGACGCGTGCGAAGGTGCAAGCGCAGAGCGTGGCGACCATCGTCGCCGCTCTCCCCGACACCGCGACCATCTCGCGCAACGTCAGCGACGTGAGCAACGATGGCCCCGAGGTCGTGGTCGTGGAGCCGTCGGGGGGACTGCTCGGGCCCCAGGAGCCGCTGAGCAGCGAATCCGCCGCCGCGGCCGCCACCGCCCGGCAGAACCGACGAGCCTCCACCGTGCGAACGAGCGAGGGGCTCGACTCCCTGGTGCCCGTCCAGACGGCCCGCGGGATCGAGGTCGTGGTGGCGTCCGTGCCGACCTCCGAGCTGCGGTCCGGGGTGTACGCCGCGTGGGCGGCGATCGTGGCGCTCGGCCTGGGGCTGGTGGCCCTCTCGGTCGCCGTGGCCCTGTGGCTCGGCCGCCGCACCAGCGTTCCGGTCACGGAGGTCGCCGAGGTGGCCCACCGGCTGCGCGAGGGCGACTCCAGCGCCCGGGCGGTGCCCGGCGGGCCGCCAGAGACGGTCGAGCTGGGCGAGGCCCTCAACGCCCTGGCCGACCGCATCCACGGCCTGGTGGCGGCCGAGCGTGAGCACGTCGCCGACCTCGGCCACCGGCTGCGCACCCCGGTCACCGCGCTGCGCCTCGACACCGACCTCGTCGAGGACGAGGACGTGGCCGCCAGGCTGCGCGGGCACGTCGAGGACCTGCAGCGCAGCATCGACGACGTGGTGCACGAGGCGCGCCGGGCGGTGCGCGACGAGCTGCCCGCCACCTGCCGGCTCGCCCCGGTGGTGGCCGAGCGGGTCGCGTTCTGGCTGCCGCTGGCCGAGGACCAGGGCCGCCGGCTCGACCTGTTCGTCGAGCTGCGCACGCCGGGCGGCTCGCCGCTGGTCGGCCTCGCCGCCGACGACCTCGGCGAGCTGGTCGACACCCTCATCGACAACGTCTTCGCGCACACCCCGGACGGCACCGACGCACGCCTGCGCGTGCGCACCGCCGGCGACGAGGTGGTCGTGATCGTCGAGGATGCCGGGCCGGGCATGGAGCAGCCCTACCTCGGTCGTGGGCACAGCCACGCCGGGTCGACCGGGCTGGGGCTGGCCATCGTGCACCGCATCGCCGACGGGGCCGGCGGGTCGGTGCAGCTCGAGCCCTCGGCCCTGGGCGGCCTGAAGGTCACCGTGCACCTGCCGGTGCAGCCGGAGGACACCGCGCCGCGCCGGGGCACGGCGGCGGCCAAGCGCTGAGCGGGATCCCGGCATCCCAGGCCCGGTCGGTCTGGTCCCGCCGGTCCGGTCAGTCGTCTTCCGGGGGCCGCTGACGGCGGGTGGGGGTGGGGCGCGGGTCGACCGCGGCCGGGTCGCTGGCCGACGGGGTGGGCCTGGGGGTCGGTGCGGTGCGCGGCGGGGTGGTGCGCCCCGCGGAGGTCGGCGCGCCGGTCGACAGCGCCGCAGCGGTGCTGGTGACCACCTTGGTGGTGACGCAGACGCCCTTCTTCAGCTTCGCCGGCGGTGTGCAGCCGGCCAGCTGGGTGACCGTGGGGGTGGGGACCGGCGCGAACGTCGGGGGGGCGGGGGCGGCGGCACGGCCCATGTCGTCGGGCCCGAGGGACACGAAGATGCCCAGGGCGGCGACGGAGCCCACGAGGGCTCCGGCGGTGACGGTACGGATGAGGGACACGGGACCTCCGGTTGGACGGTGCAGGGGTGCGACGACATCGGGACGTCGACGCGGAGCAGGTCAGGACCCGATCCTCGCCGGTCGTCGGTCAAGCGCGGGTCGTCGCGGCCTCAAGGGAGGGTTAAGGCCCAGCGGCCTTAACCCTCCCTTGACAGGTGGATGACGCGGTCTTGTCGTGCGGGCAGGCATTGTCTTTCCCGGCACCTCGATCCGTCGTGTCACGAACCAACGAGAGGACCGCACCCGTGAGAGCCCTGCTGAGCACCGGTCAACGAGACCGGTCGCGCGTCGTGCTCACCGTGCTGAGCGGAACGCTCGCCGCCGCCACGGTCGCCGGAACCGGCGTGGCCACCGCCTACGCCGCCCAGGAGACCGCGACCAAGAACGCGGAGAAGGCCCGCGTGAAGGCCGCGGCCGACGCCGCCACTGCAAAGGCCCACCACGAGGCCCTGGCCAAGTGGTCCAAGGACAACCCGGTCGTGGTGACCAAGCAGCGCAAGAAGAAGACGGTCATCAAGCACGTGACGATCGCCGCCGCGTCGTCGCCCGGCAGCGCGACCGTCGGGTCCAGCACGTCGTCGTCGCGCTCCTCGTCCTCCTCCTCCTCGTCCTCGTCGTCGTCGTCCTCGTCGTCCTCGTCGTCCTCGACGACCACGAAGAAGCCGGCCAGCCGGCCGGCCCCCCCACCCCCGCCGCCGCCGCCGCCGAGCACCGGCTCGTGACGACCCTGACCCACGAGCCGGCGAGCATCGCGAGCGTCGACCAGGTGCGCGGCGCCTCGTCGTGGCGTGCCCTGGGCACCTACGTCGAGCTGCGCACCACCCCGGATGCCGTGGCAGCCGCCACCGAGCTCGCCGCCCAGGTGCTGGACGAGGTCGACGTGGCTTGCAGCCGGTTCCGCGACGACAGCGACCTGATGCGCGCCAATGCCGCCGCGGGCGAGGCCGTCGAGGTGTCGCGCGTGCTCGTCGGCGCGGTGCGCCTGGCCCTCGAGGCCGCCGCCGACAGCGACGGCCTGGTCGACCCGCTGCTCGGCGACGTGCTGCGCACCGCGGGCTACGACACCACCTTCTCGCTGGTGCCCGCGGACGACCCGACCCCCACCGCCCTGCCGGTGCGGGGTGGCTCGTGGCAGCAGGTGGTCGTCACCGACACCACCGTGACCGTGCCCCGCGGTGCGGCGCTCGACCTCGGCGCCACCGGCAAGGCCTTCGCGGCTGACCTCGTGGCCCTCACCGTCGCCGACACGCTCGACGTGCCGGTGCTGGCGTGCATCGGCGGCGACATCCGCGTCGCCGCCCCCGGCGACGAGCCGCAGGACCAGCCGGTCGTGCTGGGGCACAGCCTGACCGACCTGGCTGCCGGGGGCCCCAGCACACTGGTGCGCCTCGCCCGGGGCGGCCTCGCCACCTCGAGCGTCTCGGCCCGGCGCTGGCGCCGCGGCGGGCGCCAGTGGCACCACGTCGTCGACCCCCGCACCGGCCTGCCCGCGACCGGCCCGTGGCGCACCGTCACCGCCCTGGGCCACACCTCGGCGGCGGCCAACGCCGCCACCACCGCGTCCATCGTGCTCGGCGACGCCGCGCACGACTGGCTCATCGGCCGCAATGTCGCGGCCCGGCTCGTCGACCACGACGACCGCGTGACCCGCACCCCCGCCTGGACCGCGTCCGGCATCGAGGAGAACTGATGACGTCCCCCCTGCTGTGGTACCTCAACCGCGGAACCGGCGTGGTGCTGCTCGCCGTGTTCACGGCGACCGTGGTGCTGGGCGTGCTCGCGACCGGCCGCTCGGCCACGCCGCTGTGGCCGCGCTTCGTCACCCAGGGCCTGCACCGCGCGCTGGCCGCCCTGTCGGTGTTCATGTTGGTCGCCCACGTGGTCAGCGCCGTGGTCGACTCCTACGTCGACATCCGCTGGTGGCAGGCCTTCGTGCCGTTCGGCGCGACCTACCAGCCGCTCTGGATGGCACTCGGCGCCATCTCGCTCGACCTGCTGGCGCTGGTCATCGCCACCTCCCTCGCCCGCGCCCGGATCTCCCACGGCGTCTGGTTCGCGGTGCACCTCACCACCTACGTCGCCTGGGCCTCGGCCGTGGTGCACGGCCTGTTCATCGGCACCGACTCCAGCCAGGGCTGGATGGTGGCCATCTACATCGCCTGTGTCGTGGCGGTCGGCCTGGCGGTGCTCGCCCGGGTCGTCGCCGTGCTCGCCCGCCGGCGGCGCACCCACCGGTACGCGCAGCAGCGCGGCAGCCACCGTTCGTACCCTGCCGAGTCCGGCGTCGAGCGCGCCGCCCGGCACGCCCACCGCACACCGGCCAGCTCCGGAAGCCGAGGTCGCTCATGATCCGCCCACCCGCCAGCGTCGACGTGCACAGCGGCCCCCTCCTGCTGTCGGGCATCGACCGGGGACCCGGGCTCGTCGCCCACCGGTCCCGTCTCGGCGCGCTGCCCGAGCCCGGCGTCGAGGCGCTGCTGCAGCTGCTCGGCGAGGTCGAGGTCCGTGGCCGCGGCGGTGCGGGCTTCCCGCTGTCGCGCAAGCTGCAGACCGTGATGCGGGCCCGTGGCTCGCGGGCCAAGCTCGGCGGTCGTCGCCCCTACGTGGTGGTCAACGCGGCCGAGGGCGAGCCGGCCAGCGCCAAGGACAGCGCGCTGCTCGACGTGGCGCCGCACCTCGTGCTCGACGGCGCCGTGATCGCCGCCCGGGCGCTGGGTGCACGCGAGATCCACGTGGTCAGCTCGGAGGACCGGCCCTGGGTCGGCGCCGCCGTGCACCGGGCCACCACCGAGCGTGACGACCACGGCATCCGCTGGGTGCAGCACGAGGCCGCCTCGCGGTTCGTGTCCGGCCAGTCGCGCGCCATCGTCGAGCTGATGGCCGGCCGGCCCGGCCTGCCGGTGACCTCGTGGGCCCCCGAGGCCGTCGACGGCCACCAGCGCCGCCCGACCCTGCTGTCGAACGCCGAGTCGTTCGCCCACCTCGCCGCCCTGGTGCTCTGGGGCGTCGCCGTGTACGCCGCCCACGGCACGCCTGACGAGCCCGGCACCAGCCTGCTCACCCTCACCACGCCGCCCGCCTACGACGGGGTCTTCCGCGACGTGCACGTCGTCGAGGTGGAGCACGGCTCCAGCGCGGCCAGCGTGCTCGAGCCGGAGGCGCTCGCGGCACCGCTGCTCGTCGGCGGGTTCCACGGCTCGTGGGTGCACCCAGCCGACGTGCCGGGCCTGAAGTGGTCGAACGCCGTGCTCGGCGAGATCGGGGCCCGCCTCGGCGCCGGCTCGCTGCTCTCGCTGAGCGACGGGTCGTGCCCCGTGGCCGAGACCGCCCGCTACACCACCTACCTCGCCGCCGAGTCGGCCGGGCGCTGCGGACCCTGCCGCAACGGCCTGCCCGCCATGGCCGCCGAGATGCAGGGGCTCGCCGACGGCGCCGACACCCGGCTGCGGCTGGTCGAGCTCTCCGGCCTGGTCACCAGGCGCGGCGCGTGCGCCCACCCCGACGGCACCGCCCGGCTGGTCGGCTCGCTGCTCAGCACCCTGGAGGACCACGTCGAGGCGCACCTCGACCGCGTCTGCCGGTGCTCGAGCCGAGCGCCCCGCGGCTATCGCGTGGCGAGCTCGGACACCCAGCGCCTTGCGGTGCAGCGATGAGCCCCCGCGAGACCGTGCTGAAGGTCGACTGGCCCGAGTGCCGGGCCCGCGGCCTGTGCGCCGAGCTGTTCCCCGAGAAGATCCGGGTCGACGAGTGGGGCTACCCCATCGTGCTCGGGCCTGTGCGGCGCGAGGAGGAGCGCATCGCCAAGGAGGCCGTCGAGGCCTGCCCGCGGCATGCCCTGCACCTGCGCACCACCTAGAACCCAGCAACCCGCGTGCCTGCAAACACGCGAGGTTGCTGTCCCCAGCCGGTCCCGCCGCACTCACCCCCCCTGCAGGTGCGGCGGGGCCGGCACCTTCGGGTCGCCGGCCCGGATGCCGGTTCCGGCGCGTCACGACACCGGATGCCAGGCCCGGCGTCACCAGGGCAGCGGCGCCGACAGCTCGCGGGTGTCGTCGACCGGCACCCAGCCCTGCTCCGCAGTGTGCTCGTAGTGCGCTCCCGGTCCGGAGTCGGCCAGGGTGGCGACCGCGGCCAGCAGGCGCTCGACGTGCTCGGGCCGGCTGGCCAGCCCAGCGCTGACCCGCACCGCAGTGTCGTGCTCGTCGGAGCCCTCGTCGAGCAGGGCGTCGACCAGCAGGTGCGCGCAGAACTTGCCGGCCCGCACCCCGATGCCGTGCTCGGCTGACAGGGCCGCCGCCACGAGCGAGCTGTCGAGGCCGTCGACGGTGAACATGACCAGCGGGCCGCGCTCGGTGTCGTCGCCGAAGATCGAGTAGGTGGTGACACCGTCGATGTCGCGCAGCCCGTCGACAAGGCGCCGGGTCAGCAGCGCCTCGTGCGCCTCGATCGCGACGCGGTGCTCGCGGATGGTGGCGCAGGCTGCGGCGAGCGCGATGGCGCCCAGCACGTTGGGGCTGCCCGCCTCGTGGCGGGCGGCGCCGGTGGCCCAGCGGGTGCCCTGCTCGGTGACCGCGACGGTGGCGCCGCCTCCGGCGAGGAAGGGCTGTGCGGCATCCAGCCAGTCGCGGCGGCCGGCGAGCACGCCGGTGCCGTACGGGGCGTGCACCTTGTGGCCGGAGAAGGCGACCCAGTCGACGTCGAGGGCCTCGAGGTCGAGCGGCCGGTGCGCGGCGTACTGGGCGGCGTCGAGGAGCACCCGGGCACCGTGGCGGCGGGCGATGGCGGTGAGCCGCTCGACCGGCCAGAACTCGCCGGTGACGTTGGACGCCGCGGTGAGCACGACGAGTGCCCGGCGCGGGCGGCGGGCGGTGCCGGTGGGCAGGGCCCGCAGGGCGGCCTCGAGCAGGGCCTCGGCGTCGCGGGTGCTGCCGGGAACGGGCAGGCGCACCGTGCCGCGGCCGCGCCACGGCAGCAGGGTCGCGTGGTGCTCGGAGGCGAAGACGACCACGGAGGTGTCGCGGGGCAGCGCCCGGGCGAGCAGGTTGACCGAGTCGGTGGTGCTGCGGGTGAAGACGACGACGTCGTCCGCGCGGGCGCCGACGAAGCGGGCCACCTCGTCGCGGGCGGCCTCGTAGTGGGCGCTGGTCACCCGCGACAGCCAGCCGGTGCCGCGGTGCACGCTGGAGTAGGTGCGGGTGGCGGTGTCGACGGCCCGCGCCACCCGCGCGAAGGCCGGGGTGGATGCCGCGTGGTCGAGGTTGGCGTAGTCGACCAGGTCGCCCGACAGGGTCGGCACCAGGTCGGGGCGCACCACGGCCGGCAGGTTGCGGGCCGGATTCGGGGTGACCGGGTGGCGGTGCGCGACGGTATCCGGCACGGCACGCAGCCGCGGGCGGCGGTGGAAGGTCGGGGTTGCGGTGGTGGTGCGGGGTGCAGAGCTGCTGGTGATCGACACGGTGGATATCTCCGATGGTCCCAAGGACCTCGGGTGTCGACCCGGGATCCCGCGCTTGCCGGCGCCAGAGGGGTCGCCGACCAGGTCGTCACCCGGAGCACCCCACCGCGGAGGAGGGTTGCTGGCCAGCGAGCCGGGGCTTGCCACTAGCACTCATGACCTACGCCGAGCAGTCTAGGGATGCCGGGTAGGGGCGCGTCGACCGCGGTCCACGACCCGAGACTCCTGTTCTTCAGGCACGCGGGCAGACGCGCTCCCCCGGCCCCGGGTCAGGCGTCGGGCGCGGCGTGCACCCGGCGGCCGTCGACGAAGGTCTGCAGCACCCGGGTGGCGGCGATCTCGTCGGGCGGGCCGGCGAACGGGTCGCGGTCGAGCACGACGAGGTCGGCCGGCGCCCCCGGGCGGATGGTGCCGCCGTGCTCGTGGCGGTTCACGTGGGCCGAGCCCGCCGTGTAGGCGGTGAGCGCCGTGGCGAGGTCGAGCCGCTGCTCGGGCAGGAAGGCGGGGTGCACGACGTCGCAGCCGCGCAGCGCCTCGGGCACCGTGCGGTTGACCGCGACGTGCAGGGCCGCGAGCGGGTCGGCGCTCGAGACCGACCAGTCCGAGCCCGCGGCCAGCACCGCCCCGGAGCGGTGCAGGTCACCGAACGGGTACTGCCACGACCCGCGCGGCTCGCCGAGGAAGGGCAGGGTCAGCTCGACCATCTGCGCCTCCAGGGCCGCCCAGAGCATCTGCAGGTTGGCGACCACGCCGAGCTCGTGGAAGCGCGGCACGTCGTCGGGGTGAACCACCTGCAGGTGGGCGATGTGGTGGCGGGCGTCGCGGCGGCCGTTGCGGCCGATCGCGTGCTCGACGGCATCCAGGCACTGCCGCACGGCGAGGTCGCCGATGGCGTGGAAGTGCAGCTGGAAGCCGTCTGCGTCGAGCGCGGCCGCGGCGGGCAGGAGCACCTCGGGCGGCACGAACGAGATGCCGGAGCTGTCGGTGGGGTGGCCGTGCCCGTCGCAGTAGGGCTGCGTCATCGACGCGGTGAAGTTCTCGGTCACGCCGTCCTGCATGATCTTCACGCTGGTGGCCACGAAGCGGCCGAGCGAGAGCTCCTCCCGCCGCGCCACGAGCTCGTCGACCTGTTCCAGGCCGCGGGTGCGGTCCCACCACAGCGCGCCGATGACCCGGGCGGTCAGGGCGTCGCGGGCCACGGCCGCCCGGTAGGCCACGGCGGGGTCGGTGCCGTCGCCGTAGTCGCCGACGATGGCGTCCTGCCAGCCGGTGACCCCCAGCGCGTGCAGCCTCGACTGGGCCAGCAGCAGGGCCTCGAGCAGGTCGTCGTCGGTCGGCGTGGGGGCCAGCGCGCCGACCAGGCGCATGGCGCCCTCGTGCACGGTGCCGGTGGGGTTGCCGTCGGCGTCGCGCTCGATCCGCCCGTCGGCGGGGTCGGGGGTGGAGGCGTCGATGCCGGCCAGCCGCAGCGCCGCCGAGTTCACCCAGGCGCCGTGCGAGTCGGCGTTGGTCAGGTAGGCCGGCCGGTCGGGTACCACGGTGTCGAGTGCCGCCGCGGTCGGTGTGCCGCCCGGGAACGCCGGCATCGACCACCCGGAGCCGAGCACCCAGGGCAGGTCGGGGTTGGCCCGGGCGTAGGAGCCGATCGCCTCGAGGTAGGCGGGGGCTCCACCGAGCTCGGAGAGGTCGCAGCGCATCAGGTGCAGCCCGGCCCAGACCGGGTGCACGTGCGCGTCGATGAAGCCGGGCACGAGCAGCCGACCGCGCAGGTCGACCCGCTCGGTGCCGGGGCCGGCCAGGTCGAGCACCTCGTCGTGACCGACCGCGACGACCCGCCCGTCGTGCACCGCAACGGCGGTGGGCCACCCGGCATCCGAGCCCGCGACGACGCCGGGAGTGAACACCGGCCCGCCGTGCAGCACCAGGTCGACCATCACGGCATCCTCCTCGCGCGCGGCCTCGTACGGGCTCAGGCGGGGACGATGTTGACCAGCTTGGGCGCGCGCACGATGACGGTGCGGATGCCGCCCGGCACCGCCGCCTGCACCTTGACGCTGGCCAGGGCCAGCTCGCGCAGGGCGTCCTCGGTGATGTCGGAGGGCACCTCGAGCCGGTCGCGCACCTTGCCCTTGACCTGCACCACGCAGGTGACGGTCTCCTCGACGAGCAGCGCCGGGTCGGCGACCGGGAAGGCGGCGTGGACCAGCGACTCCTCGTGGCCCATCCGGGCCCACAGCTCCTCGGCGATGTGCGGTGCCATCGGGGCCACCATCAGCACGGCCGACTCGGCCGCCTCGCGGGGCACCCCGCCGTCGAGCTTCGTCAGGGCGTTGTTCAGCTCGGTCAGCCGGGCGATGGCGGTGTTGAAGGCCAGGCCGGCGTAGTCGGTGCGCACGGCGTCGATGGTGCGGTGCAGGACCCGGGTGGTGGCGGCATCCATCGGGGTGTCGGTGACGACGACCTCGCCGGTCTCCTCGTCAATGACGTTGCGCCACAACCGTTGCAGGAAGCGCTGGCTGCCGACGACGGCGCGGGTGTCCCAGGGCTTGCTCTGCTCCAACGGGCCCAGGCCCATCTCGTAGAGCCGGAAGGTGTCGGCGCCGAACGCGGCATACATCTCGTCGGGGCTGACCATGTTCTTCAGCGACTTGCCGATCTTGCCGAACTCGCGGGTGACCGGCTGGCCCTGCCAGGTGAGGGCACCGTCGGGGGCCTCGTCGACCTCCTTGGCCTCGACGTACTGGCCGCGGGCGTCCTTGAACGCCGCGGCCTGGATGTAGCCCTGGCTGAAGTAGGTGCGGAACGGCTCGTCGCTGCTCAGGTGGCCCAGGTCGTGCAGCACCTTGTGCCAGAACCGGGCGTAGAGCAGGTGCAGCACGGCGTGCTCGACGCCGCCGACGTAGAGATCGACGCCGCCCGGGTCGCGGGTGCCGGGGGCGGCGCCGGCGACGGGGGTGCCGCGTGGTCCCATCCAGTACGCCTCGTTGCCGGGGTCGACGAGGGCGGCGGCGTTGGCCGGGTCGAGGTAGCGCAGGTAGTACCAGCACGAGCCGGCCCAGTTGGGCATGGTGTTGGTCTCGCGGCGGTAGCGACGGGTGCCGCGGCCGTCACCGAGGTCGAGGTCGACGTGCACCCACTCGTCGACCCGCGACAGCGGCGGCTCGGGCTCGCTACTGGCGTCGTCGGGGTCGTAGGTCTTGGGGCTGTAGTCGGGCACCTCGGGCAGCTCGACGGGCAGCATCGAGTCGGGCACGCCGTGCGCGGTGCCGTCGTCGTCGAAGACGACCGGGAACGGCTCGCCCCAGTAGCGCTGCCGGCTGAACAGCCAGTCGCGCAGCTTGTAGGTGACGGTGGGCTCGCCCAGGCCCTTGTCCTGCAGCCAGGCGGTGATCCGCTCCTTGGCGTCGGGGATGTCGAGGCCGTCGAGGCTGATCTCGTCGTTGCTGCTGTTGATCGCCGGGCCCGAGCCGGTGAACGCGGTGTTCTCGTCGTGGTCGGCGCTGGGCTGGACGGTACGGATGATCGGCAGGTCGAACGCCGTCGCGAAGTCCCAGTCGCGATCGTCCTGGCCGGGCACCGCCATGATGGCGCCGGTGCCGTAGCCCATCAGCACGTAGTCGGCGACGAAGACCGGGATGCGGGTGCCGGTCACCGGGTTGGTCGCCCAGCCGCCGGTGAACACGCCGGTCTTGTCCTTGCCCTCGCTCTGCCGCTCGACGTCGTTCTTGCGGGATGCCGCGCGGCGGTAGGCGTCGACGGCCTCCTGCGGGCTGGCGGCGCCGCCGGTCCAGGCGTCCTTGGTGCCCTCGGGCCAGCCGCCGGCGGGCACCAGCTCGTCGACCAGCGGGTGCTCGGGGGCGAGCACCATGAAGGTGGCGCCGAACAGGGTGTCGGGGCGGGTGGTGAACACCTCGATCCCCGGCGTCCCGGAATCGACCAATAGGTCACGGGAGGGACGCGCGACCGGTGTGGCACCGGCATCCGGCGTCCCGGAATCGACCAATAGGTCACGGGAGGGATGCGCGACCGGTGTGGCACCGGCATCCGGCGTCCCGGAATCGACCAATAGGTCACGGGAGGGACGCTCGATCGGGAAGGTGACGCGCGCGCCGGAGCTGCGGCCGATCCAGTTGCGCTGCATGATCCGGACCTTCTCGGGCCAGTCGACCCGGTCGAGGTCGTCGGCCAGCCGGTCGGCGTACGAGGTGATGCGCATCATCCACTGGCGCAGGCTGCGCTTGAACACCGGGAAGTTGCCCCGCTCGGAGCGGCCGTCGTTCGTGACCTCCTCGTTCGAGAGCACCGTGCCCAGGCCGGGGCACCAGTTGACCGGCGCCTCGCTGGTGTAGGCCAGGCGCTGGCCGTCGAGGATGCCGGCCCGCTCGACGTCGCTGAGGTCGTCCCAGTCGCGGCCGTCGTCGGCGGGCAGTGGGCGGGTACCGCTGCGGTACTCCTCGACGAGCTCGGCGATCGGCCGGGCACGACCCAGGCCGCCGTCGGGGCGCACGGCATCCGCGTCGTACCAGGAGTTGTAGATCTGCAGGAAGATCCACTGGGTCCAGCGGTAGTAGTCGGGGTCGATGGTCTGGATGGCGCGGCGGTCGTCGTGGCCCAGGCCCAGGCGGCGCAGCTGGCGCGCCATGATGACGATGTTGTCCTCCGTGGTCTTGCGCGGGTGCTGGCCGGTCTGCACGGCGTACTGCTCAGCGGGCAGCCCGAACGCGTCGTAGCCCAGGCAGTGCAGCACGTTCTTGCCGAGCATCCGGTTGAAGCGCGCGACGACGTCGGTGGCGATGTAGCCCAGCGGGTGGCCGACGTGCAGCCCGGCGCCGCTCGGGTACGGGAACATGTCGAGCACGAGGAGGTGCCCGCCGGGGTAGGCGGCGACGGCGTCGGGGTCGGCCCACGGCCCGGCCGGGTTGGGCGCGTGGTAGGTGCCGCGCTCGGCCCAGCGGTCCTGCCAGGCGACCTCGATCTGCCCGGCCAGCTCGGCGGTGTAGCGGTGCGGCGTGTCGCTCATCTCGTCCTCGTGGGTGTCGGTGGTGGGTTCGGGCTGCGGCCACAAAAAAACCCCTCTGGCAGGAGGGGTCGCCGCGCGCGGGCCGGGTGGCCGGCGCGGCTAGGTAAGAAGCTCGAACCTCGTCACCTGCTCAGCGTATCGCAGCGGCGCCAGCGCTTTCCGGACAGGTCGCGTGCCGTGACGCTGCTGGTCGCCGGGTGCGGGCCCGGCGTGCGGCCCGCCGGATTCGGGTCAGTGGATGCCGTGGACGACCGCGTGCCCGCGGCCGCGGGAGATCAGCCAGCGGTTGACCGGCACGGTGAGCACGAAGGCGATGGCGAGGGAGACGGCCAGCGAGCCCCAGAAGAGCGTGCTGGTCAGGCCGGCATCCATGGCTCCCGGGATGACGAGCACGACCGAGTTGTCGACCAGCTCCATGACGGTGATCGACACGGTGTCGGCGGCCAGGGTGACGGCGAGCGCGGCCTTGAGGGCGACGCCGGAGCGCAGCACCGGCGTGAGGGTCAGGGCGTAGCCGAACCCGAAGGCCAGCGCGATGGCGAGCACGATCGTGGCGCCGGTGGACAGCCCGAGGGCGGTGCCGATGACCAGGCCGAGGATCTCGCCGATGGCGCAGCCGGTGAGGCAGTGCAGCGTGGCCCGGGCGGCCTCCGCCCACGAGCCACGGGCGGCGGGCGTGTGTGCGGCGTGGTGGGTGTGCGTCGCGGTGTCCATGTGCGGCGTAACGGGTACCCCCCAGGGGTATATTCCGATTCGGCCGGATGTCCCTGCTGTGACCAATTGGTCGATTCGGGGACGCGGTCAATCGAGGCGATGGGCCGGTTCCGTTGGCTGGTTCTCTCGGTCAGGTGAGCAGGCCGGCCACGATCAGGGCCTGGGCGAGGTGGTAGGTCACCATGACGACGACGTGCGTCCATCGGCGGTCCTGCACGAACCGGCCCATGGCGAGCACGGTGTCGCTGACGACGAACAGGCTCGCGCCGAGCCCGACCAGGGGGCGACCGGTCGCCCAGCCGAGCACGGCCATCGCGCCGATCACCGCCATGTAGACGGCGACCGGCACGGCCAGCGCGACCCCACCCTGGGCCAGCGCGCCGGGCAGGATGCGCCGCCCCACCACGAGGGCCACGAGCAGCACTCCGGCGCCGACCCAGCCCAACGCGGGCCGGTCGAGCCCCACCGCGACGAACGACGCGACGTAGGCGAGGTGCCCGACGAGGAAGGCCGCCAGCCCGCCGACGAACCGGCTCTGGGTGTCCTCGAGCAGGAAGACGTCACCGACCAGCCCCAGCACGAGCGCGAGCACCAGCCAGCGGCCGGCGGTGCCGTCGGCGGCTCCGGCCAGCAGGGCCACCGAGAGCAGCCCCAGCATCGCGGCCGGCTTCGCCAGGCGCTCGAGGTCGTGCCGCCGGTGCCACACCGCCCACCAGTCGGCGGCGAAGAGTGCTGCGGTGACTCCGGAGGCGACCCACACGGCATACGACACGGGTGGATCCTCGCAGCCCGCCGCGACCGGCGAGGGCCGACCCGGCTGATGTGGGCGGTGCCACGCCGCTCTCGCAGCCGCCCGGCGTGTCCGGCTCCGGGCGGCGCCCCGCTGGCACCACCCGGGTATCACCCGGTGCCGGCCACGCTCCTTGTCCGCGTGGGGCCACCGCAGGGGATGGTCCCGACGAGCAAGGGGAACACCATGGGATCAACAAGGCAGCCGGGGTTCAACCAGGATGTTGCGAAGGCTCTGATCGAGTCGGGCGCGATCGACCTGGCGAAGATGACCGACGTCTACAAGAGCTTCGCCGAGGACGCGCTGATCCGGGGCGACGACCTCGTGCTCGCCGTCGGCAAGTACGTGATGATCAACTGCGGCTGGCCCGGCCCGGTGCTGCGCCAGCTCGCGGTCGACGTCGAGGGCAACGTCGGGTGAGCACCTCGCACGAGCTGCGACGCCGGCTCGCGCACGGCCTTCGGCTGGGCGCGGCCGGCGTCGCCGCGGCGGCGCAGGGCCGGCCCGGGGTCGGCGGCGCCCGGGCGCTCGTGCCGGCCAAGGTGCTTGGCGAGACCGCGCTGCTCTGCCGGGTCGCCGGGCGGCTGCTCGCCGACGACCCGACCCTCGCTCGCTTCGCGGGGCTCGGTGCCGCGCAGGCCCGCCTCGGCGAGTCGCTGACCCGCTCGCTCGACCCGCTGCGGGCGGCCCTGGCCGTGGCCGCCGACCCGCGGTGCCGCGCCCGGGAGGCCTTCCCGTTCGCGCTCCTCGGCGACCTCGACACCGGCCACCGCACGGTGGCCCGACGGCTGTTCGACCTCGTCGACCCTCCAGACGGCGACCTGGGCGACGAGCCCGACCCCTTCGACCGGCTCGAGCTCTCATGGCTGCAGGGCCTGTCGGAGGGCTGCGCCTCGCCCGACGTGCCCCGCGGCTCGGTGCTCGAACGTGGCGCCGACCTGCTGCAGGGCGACCTCACCGACGCCTACGCGCTCACCCACGCCGTGCTGCACGCCACCGACTGCGGACTGCTCGCCCCCCGCTGCGACCGACCGGCCAGCTCGGTCGCCGACGACGCCGAGGCCCTGCTGGGCGCCGCCCTGGCCTGCGGCAACCTCGACGTGGCCGCCGAGCTGCTCTGGACCTGGCCGATGCTCGACCTGTCGCTCAGCGCCGGCGCCCGCTACGCCCTCGCCGAGCTCGACCGGGCCGAGGCCACCTCCGGCTTCCTCCCCGGCCCCGAGCACGACCCGGCCGTCGCGGCCTCGCTCAGCCCTGCAGACCGTTCGACGTACGTCATCCAGACCAGCTACCACACGGCCATCGCCGCGGCGGTCCTCGCCGCTGCCCTGCTGCGCCGCCCTGGGGAGGCCGACCGGGCACCTGCCGGCGCGCGCCCGGAATCCGCCCGACGGGCCGCGCCCACTCCGGATGCCGACCCGCTCCCCCTGCTCCGGCACGCCGACGGAGGGTGGGCGACCGCGCTGCGGACCCGGCCGCTGCCCGAACGGGTGGCCTGCACCGAGCTGGTGCTCGGCGCCGAGCTGCGCACCGCTGCCGCGCGACGCGACCCCGCCCAGGTGCACGTCGTCGTCGCGTGGGCGGCCGAGCACGGCTGGGCGCACCTGCCCTCGGTGCGCCAGGGCGCCGGGTTGCTGGCGCGGGTCGCCCGGGTCGCCGCCCGGCCGGTCAGCCTCGCCAGCTGAGGGTGGTCAGGACAGCTCGACGTGGCCGTCGTCGACCCGGCCCAGCCGGGTGACGGCCACGTCGTACAGGTAGCTCTGCACCACGCGCCACGGCCGGCGGTGGCCCTGACGCGGCAGCAGGTGCGCCGCCCGCTGCACGTACCCCGAGGTGAGGTCGAGCAGCGGCCGCTCCCCCGCCTGCGGCTCGTCGTAGCGGGGCGTCGCGACGGTGAGGTCGTGCCGATCGAGGTGGCGCAGCAGCGAGCAGAACCAGCGCGCCGAGAGGTCGGCCCGCAGGGTCCAGCTCGCGTTGGTGTAGCCGACGGCCAGCGCCAGGTTGGGCACGCCCGACAGCATCGCCCCCTTGTAGACGTGCCGGCCCGAGAGGTCGACCGGCTCACCGTCGACCACCAGCTCGGCGCCCCCGGCGACCTCCATCTGCAGGCCGGTGGCCGTGACGACGACATCGGCCTCGAGCAGCTCGCCGGACGTGATCCGGATGCCGTCGCGCTCGAACCGCTCGATGGTGCCGGTCACGACCTGCGCGTGGCCGCCCGACAACGCGTCGAACAGGTCCCCGTCGGGGGCGACGCACAACCGCTGGTCCCACGGGTTGTACTGCGGCGCGAAGTGCGTGCCGACCGGGTAGCCCTCGGGCAGCAGCTGCGCGGCCCGGCGGCGCAGCATCCGGCGTCCGGGCTCGGGGTAGCGGCGCAGCACCTGGTAGCTCGCGGTCGAGAGCAGCACGTTCTTGCCGCGCACGAGGCGGTGCGCCACGGCATCCGGCAGCACGGCCCGCAGCCCGTCGGCCACGACGTCGCGCGACGGCAGCGCGGCGACGTAGCTGGGGCTGCGCTGCAGCATCGTCACCGAGGCGACCCCCTCGTCCACGAGCGCCGGGAGCAGCGTGATGGCGGTGGCGCCGCTGCCGATGACGACCACCCGGCGGCCGGCGACCGGCAGCCCCTCCGGCCAGGCCTGCGGGTGCACCACCTCCCCAGCGAAGTCGGCCTGCCCCGGGAACTCGACGACGTGGCCCGAGGCGTAGGAGTAGTAGCCGGTGGCGAAATAGACGAACCGGGCGGTGTGCCGCACCAGGCCGTGGCGGGTGCGGCTGGTGACCGTCCATCGCCTGTCGCCCGAGCTCCACTCGAGCCGCTCGACGTGCTGCCCGAAGTGCACTCGCTCGGTGACCCCCTCGTCGTGTGCGGTGGCCTGCACGTAGTCGCGGATCTCGTCACCCGGGGCGATCGACGACGCACCGCGCCACGGCCGGAACGGGAAGCCCAGCGTGTACATGTCGGAGTCCGACCGGATGCCGGGGTAGCGGAACAGGTCCCAGGTGCCGCCGATGGCGTCACGCGCCTCGAGCACCGCCCACACGGTGTCGGGGCAGTGCCGCGACAGCCGGCAGGCCACGTCGACCCCGGCGATACCGGCCCCGATGACCAGGACGTCGACGTCGAGCGGGGGGCCGGGCGGCACCTCGGCCGCGGTGCGGGCGGCGGGCTCGGTCTGGACGACCGGGGAGGTGGCGTCGTCGTGGGGGGACGTGGGGTCGGGCACCGCCTCAGGCTATTGCGAGGACCCGCGCGAGGTGGCGGAGCCGTCGAACCCGGGCCGACCCGCTCGGTCGCGGCTCGCACCGCGTGTGACGATATGGCCATGACGACGATCTCCGACTTCACCGCGACCACCCTCACCGGCGACGAGCGCCACCTGTCCGACTACGCCGGCCAGGTCGTCCTGGTCGTCAACACGGCCAGCGCCTGCGGCTTCACCCCGCAGTACGCCGGGCTCGAGCAGCTCCACGAGGATCTGCACGACGAGGGCCTGGTCGTGCTCGGCTTCCCGTGCAACCAGTTCGGTGCGCAGGAAAAGGGCACCGAGGAGGAGATCGGCGAGTTCTGCTCGATCAACTACGGCGTCACCTTCCCGATGTTCGCCAAGGTCGACGTCAACGGCGACGACGCCCACCCGCTCTTCCGCTGGCTCAAGAGCGAGAAGAAGGGCCTGCTCGGGGGCCGGATCAAGTGGAACTTCACCAAGTTCCTCGTCGGGCGCGACGGCGAGGTCCTCGCGCGCTACGCCCCGAACACCGAGCCCAAGGACATCGCCGACGACATCCGGGCGGCACTGGCCACGACGGCTGCATGAGCCCCCGGCCCTCTGGGCCGCTCGGCGAGATGAGCGTGAGCGGCCCCGGAGTCATCGTGGGCGACGACGGGCTGGCCCGGCCGGCCTGGGCGTCGGTCGACCCGTTGCTGCGCGACTACTACGACACCGAGTGGGGGATGCCGGTGCGCGACGAGCGGGGCCTGTTCGAGCGGCTCTCGCTCGAGGCGTTCCAGTCGGGGCTGTCCTGGGCGACGATCCTGCGCAAGCGCCCGGCGTTCCGGCTGGCGTTCGGCGGCTTCGACCCCGAGGTGGTGGCTCGGTACGCCGAGGCCGAGGTCGAGCGGCTGATGGCGGATGCCGGCATCGTGCGCAACCGGGCCAAGGTGCTCGCGACCATCACGAACGCCCGGGCCACGCTGGCGCTGCGCGGTGACCCCGAGGGTGACCTCGCGGCCTTCGTCTGGTCGTTCCAACCGGCCGACACCCCGCGCCCCCACACCTACGCCGACGTGCCCACCTCCTCGCCGGAGTCGGTCGCCCTGTCCAAGGCCCTCAAGGGCAAAGGCTTCGTCTTCGTCGGGCCCACGACGATGTACGCGCTGATGGAGGCGGTCGGCATCGTCGACACCCACCTGCTGGGCTCACACCGGCGCGGGTCCAGCGGGGTCTGGCCCGACTGAAGGTCCGGGCCACCCTCGCCCACGGCTCCCCCACCCCGACCTCGCCGCCCCGGGGGAACGCAGATGGCCCGGACGAAATGCGTGTCCGGGCCATTCTTCGTTTGTGGAGCTGAGGGGATTCGAACCCCTGACCCCCTCCATGCCATGGAGGTGCGCTACCAACTGCGCTACAGCCCCGAGTGGGTGTCCCCCGAAGGGGCGACGGCGAGTCTACCCATGCACCACGGACTGCCCAAATCCGCCTCAGGGCGGCGGCGACCCGGCCACCGACGCCACCCCGGAGGACGCGTTCCACGTCTGGATCCGCCACCCGGCCCGGCCCTCGACCAGCTCGGCCCAGTGGCAGTTGCCCAGCCCGCCGAGCACCCGCCAGGCGACGTCGTGCTCGAGCCCGAGCAGCCAGCCGGCGGCGGTGCGGCCCGACGCGCCGTGCGTGGAGACGACGAGGCACTGACCCGGCCCGAGCGCGTCGAGGTGCTCGGTGAGCGCGGCAGCGACCCGCTCGGCGACCTCGGCCATCGTCTCGCCGGAGTCGCCCCGGCGCGCGTCCTCGCCGCGTGCCAGCCTGGCCTGCACGTCGGCCCACCCCTCGCCCACCTGCGCCGCCGACAGGCCCTGCCAGGCGCCCACGTCGATCTCGCGGAACCGTGCATCCAGCTGCACGGGGATGCCGCACGCACGCCCGACGCTCTGCGCCGTCAGCCGCGCCCGGGCCAGGTCGGAGGAGACGATGCGGTCAGGCGAGAGGGCAGCGATCGCCGGCCCCACGGCATCCGCCTGCTGCTGCCCGCGCTCGGACAGCTGGGAGTCCAGGTGGCCCTGCAGGATGCGGGCGGCGTTGTGGTCGGTCTCGCCGTGCCGCAGCACGATGACGCGACGGGGGGCCGCCGCGGGGACGGCGGGGCTCACCGACCGCCCTGCTCGGTGCCGACGACCCCGAGGTCGATGCTCGGGCAGTCCTTCCAGAGCCGCTCGAGCTCGTAGAACGAGCGCTCCTCGTCGTGCTGCACGTGCACGACGATGTCGACGAAGTCGATGAGCACCCAGCGCCCCTCGCGCTGGCCCTCGCGGCGCACCGGCTTGGTGCCCATGTCGCGCAGCACGTCCTCGACCTCGTCGACGATCGAGCCGACCTGCCGCTCGGACTCGGCGGACACGATGACGAAGACGTCGGTCAGCGCGAGCTGCTCGGAGACGTCGATGCCCGTGATGGTGGTCGCGAGCTTGGCGGCGGCGGCGCCGGCCGCCGCTCGGGCCAGCTCCAGCGCGCGGTCAGTGGCGGTCACGGTGCTCCTCGGTGGGGTTCAGGGGGTTCGACGTGCTCGGGGCTGAGTCGGAAGCCGGCGCGGCATACAGGTGGTGCTTGGAGATGTACTGCACGACGCCGTCGGGCACGAGGTACCAGACCGGCTCCCCCGCGCGGACCCGGTCGCGGCAGTCGGTGGAGCTGATCGCCATGGCGGGCACCTCCATCAGGTCGACGCGATCCGCGGGCAGCCCGGTCTCGGTCAGGTGGTAGCCGGGGCGGGTGACCCCGATGAACTGGGCGAGCTCGAACAGCTCGTCGGAGTCCTTCCACGACAGGATCTGCGCCAGGGCGTCGGCGCCGGTGATGAAGAACAGCTCGGCGCCCGGGCGCTGGGCACGCAGGTCGCGCAGCGTGTCGATGGTGTAGGTCGGCCCATGACGGTCGATGTCGACGCGGGAGACGGTGAAGCGCGGGTTGGATGCCGTGGCCACCACCGCCATCAGGTAGCGGTGCTCGGCGGGCGCGACGTCGCGGCCCTCCTTCTGCCAGGGCTCGCCGGTCGGCACGAAGACGACCTCGTCGAGGCCGAGGACCGACTGCACCTCGGAGGCGGCGACGAGGTGACCGTGGTGGATGGGGTCGAAGGTCCCACCCATCACCCCGAGCCGGATGCGTGCGGTGCTCAGGAGTGGCCGTGCCCGGGGTGCTCGGGCCAGTGCGCCTCGTCGTCCTCGGGGTGGGCCGGACCGGTGCCGGCCTCGCCGGGCTTGACACCCCGCAGGTCGGGGCGGGCGTACTTCTGGGCGGTGCCGCGGAAGGACCAGGTGACCCCGAGGAGGAAGGCGAACGCCACCAGGGCGATGACGGCGAACAGCCACGGCGGCATCGGCAGCTCGCGGGCGGTGGGCAGCGTCTCGCTCACGACGCGGGCGACGGTCATCGACATGCGGGCCAGCCTAGCGCCTTCGCTGTCCACCGACTTCGTCCACAGCCCTGTGCACGAACGGGGCGCGCGCGCTCACCGCTTGTGGACGACACGCCGAGGCCCGAGATACCACGCACATTTGTTCCTGTGCGCTTGCGCGGCAGCGTATTTCAGCACTAGAAAGGTCGTCACGCCCTCAGAACCGCTTCAGCGACAAGTCGTCGGATCGGCCACGGGGGCAGGTCGTACGGATAACGGCACCGACCTCGCCCGGCTTGCTGGGACGGACGTGGCAACCTCGCAAGGGTGGTCACGAGCGCGCGACGGCGTGGGTGCCGCGGCCAAGCGACCTGAGTCGAAGCTCGTCCCTTTCAACGGGGGCGGCGCCACCGTCGCGTGGCTGACCCCGCGGTTCACGCCGCAGGGACCGACCGGCTCGACACGTCGGCACCGCCGGCCGCCGAGGGCCCCCGATCTCATACTCGGGGGCCTTCAGCCGGCAGCGGGCCGGGCGCCGCGAGGATGCCGGCCGCCGCGTGGTGCCCGCGGGCCGGCCGGTGCGCTCGGGCCCGGCGATCTACCCTTGCCCTATGCCCACCGCCCCGGTCGACCTGAGCGTCGTGGTCCCCATGTACAACGAGGAGGCGGTGCTGCCGCTGCTCGTGGAGCGGCTGCGCCCAGCCGCGGACGGGTGGGGCGTGTCCTACGAGGTCCTCTGCGTCGACGACGGCTCCACCGACGGCACCCCGGTGCTGCTGCAGCGGCTGCGGCGGGAGTGGCCGCAGCTGCGCGTGGTCCGGTTGCGGGCCAACGCCGGGCACCAGGCGGCCATCTCGGCCGGGCTGGCCCGCGCCCGGGGCCAGTGGGTCGTGACCCTCGACGCCGACCTGCAGGACCCGCCCGAGGTGATCGGCGAGATGCTCGCCGTCGCGCACGGCCAAGGAGTCGATGTCGTCTACGGCGTGCGCATCGACCGGTCCACCGACACCCCCTTCAAGCGGGTGACCGCCCGGGCGTTCTACCGCACGATCCGGGCGCTGTCGGACGTCGACGCCCGGGTCGACGCCGGCGACTACCGGATGATGTCGCGTGCCACGGTGGATGCCGTGAACGCCCTCCCCGAGCACGGCCGGGTGCTGCGGCTGGTCGTGCCGGCGTTGGGGTTCCCGAGCGCCTCGGTGAACTACGCACGGGCAGCGCGCGCCGCAGGGGACTCCAAGTACCCCCTGGGCAAGATGATCCGCCTCTCCATCGACAGCATCACCGGGTTCTCCACCGCGCCGCTGCGCTTCGCGACCTGGATCGGACTGGTCGGTGGGCTGGCGGCGATCGGCGTGCTCGTCTACGCGTTCGTGGCGCTGCTGCTCGGCAACACCCTCCCCGGCTGGACGTCGACCGTCGTCATCGTCGCGGCGGTGGGCGCCGTGCAGCTGCTCGCGCTCGGCATCCTCGGGGAGTACGTGGGCCGCACGTACGTGGCCCTGCAGGCCCGGCCGTCGTACTTCATCGCCCACGACTCGCTCGACGTCGAGGCCGGCGAGAGCCGCGACGGTCAGACCCGCACCTGACCGTCGCCCTCCACGACCCACTTGGTCGTCGTCAGCTCGGGCAGGGCCATCGGGCCACGGGCGTGCAGCTTCTGGGTCGAGATGCCGATCTCGGCACCGAAGCCGAACTCGCCGCCGTCGGTGAACCGGGTGCTCGCGTTGACCATGACCGCCGCCGCGTCGACCTCGGCGGTGAAGCGCCGGGCGGCGGCGCGGTCCTCGGTGACGATCGCCTCGGTGTGGCCCGACCCGTAGCGGCGGATGTGCTCGAGCGCCGCGTCGAGGTCGTCGACGACGCCGACCGACATCTCGAGGCCGTGGAACTCGGTGGCGAAGTGCTCGTCGGTGGCCGTGTCGTGGGCGACGCCCGCGGTGTCGGCCTGCGCGCCGGCATCCGGGTCGGTGTGCAGTGCGACGCCCTCGCCGGCGAGCGCCGCGAGCGCCTTGGGCAGGAACGCGGCGGCGACGTCGCGGTGCACCAGCAGTGACTCCGCCGCGTTGCAGACGCTCGGCCGGTGGGTCTTGGAGTTGACCGTGATGGCCAGGGCCTTGTCGAGGTCGGCGGCCCGGTCGACGTAGACGTGGCAGTTGCCGATGCCGGTCTCGATGACCGGGACGGTCGACTCGGTGACCACGGTCTGGATGAGGTCGGCGCCACCGCGCGGGATGAGCAGGTCGACCAGGCCGCGGGCGGTCATCAGCGCGCGCACGGCGCCGTGCCCGCCCTCGAGCAGGGCCACGGCATCCGCGGGCAGGCCCTGGCGCTCGAGGCTGGCGCGCAGCACGGCGACGGTGGCCCGGTTGGTGTCGGCCGCGGCGCTGCCACCGCGCAGGATGACGGCGTTCCCGCTCTTCAGGCCCAGGCCGGCGGCGTCGACGGTGACGTTGGGGCGGGCCTCGTAGATCATGCCGACCACGCCCATCGGAACCCGGACCTGGCGGACCTGTAGCCCGTTGGCGAGCGTGGAGCCGCGGACCACCTCGCCGACCGGGTCGGGCAGGGCGGCGATGTCGCGCAGGGCCTGTGCGACGGCGGCGAGGCGGGGCGGGTCGAGGCGCAGGCGGTCCTGGAGGCTGTCGGGCATGCCGTTCTCGCGGCCGCGGACGAGGTCGCGCTCGTTGGCCGCGACCACCTCGTCGGTGGCGGCATCGAGGTCGTCGGCGAGGGTGCGCAGCGCGGCATCCTTCTCGGCCCGGGTCAGCTGGGCCAGGCGGCGAGAGGCGGTGCGGGCCGCCTCGGCGAGCTCGTGGACCCGCTCGACGTCGGCCGGGTCGATGCCGGAGGTTCGGTCAGCCATGCCTCCAAGGGTATGCCGCGCCGGCGGCGGCCGCGCAGAGCCGCCCACCGCTCGGGCAGCGGAAGGGTGGCCGCAGGCGGGCCCGCAGAAGAGGTGTTTGCCGCCCCTATTGGATGCTCACCACCAGTGAGCAACTTTCGAAGTTGCTCACTGGTGGTGAGCAACTTTCGAAGTTGCTCACCGAGGGGTTGCATCCAATAGGCGCCGGGAGACGTTTCCTTGGCGCCCCTGGGAACCCTGGTACGGGGAGGTCCGGCTGGCTCCTCGTCGGGCGCCTCGCGGGACGCGCCCCACCTGCACCGACGCCTCAGACAGCTTCGACGGCCCGCCACGGTCGGGTCCACCCGGGTGCGAGGATGGCCCGGTGACGACGATCCTGTCCATCCAGTCCTCGGTGGCCTACGGCCACGTCGGCAACTCCGCCGCCGTCTTCCCACTCCAGCGGCTCGGCGTCGAGGTGTGGCCGGTGCACACCGTGCACTTCTCCAACCACACCGGCTACGGGGCCTGGCGCGGCCCGCTCATGGCTCCCGACGACGTCCGCGAGGTCGTCACCGGCATCGAGGAGCGTGGCGCCCTGCCCGAGGTCGACGCCGTACTGTCCGGCTACCAGGGGGGCGAGCAGATCGGTGACGTCATCCTCGACGCCGTCGCCCGCACCAAGGACGCCAACCCGGCCGCGATCTACGCGTGCGACCCGGTCATGGGCAACGCGGCATCAGGCTGCTTCGTGCACCCCGCCATCCCCGTCCTGCTGCGCGAGAAGGTCGTGCCCAAGGCCGACCTGATCACCCCCAACCAGTTCGAGCTCGGCTTCCTCACCGAGACCGACCCCGGCGACCTCGACTCCACCCTCGACTCGGTCGAGCTGGCCCGCGCCATGGGTCCGAACACCGTGCTCGTCACCAGCGTGCTGCGCCCGGACCGGCCCGACGGCACCATCGAGATGCTCGCCGTGCACGGCGACGGCGCCTGGATCGTGCAGACCCCCCAGCTGCCGATGAAGGCCAACGGCTCCGGCGACGTCACCGCTGCCCTGTTCACCGCTCACCTGCTCCAGACCCAGGATGCCGGCCTCGCCCTCGGGCGCACCGTGTCCAGCGTCTTCGACCTGCTCACGACCACGCACGAGTCGGGCCGCCGCGAGCTGCAGCTCGTGCAGAGCCAGGACGCCATCGCCCACCCCCGGATGCAGTTCGAGGTGCAGCAGCTGCGCTAGTCGCTCAGAGCACCACGAGGTCGTCGCGGTGGATGACCTCGCGCTCGTACGCCGGCCCGAGCTCGCGGGCCAGGTCTCGCGTCGAGCGGCCGAGCAGCCGGGGCAGCTCCGCCGAGGCGTAGTTCACCAGCCCCCGCGCGATCACCGCGCCGGTGGGCGTGCAGACGTCGACCGGGTCCCCGGCCGCGAACGACCCCTCGACCCCGGTGATCCCGGCGGGCAGCAACGACTTGCGTCGCACGGTCACCGCCGCGACGGCACCGTCGTCGAGCACCAGCCGCCCGCGCGCGGTCGTGGCGTGCGCCAGCCAGCGCTTGCGCGACGCACGCGTGGCGGCCGCCGGCGCGAAGACGGTCCCGAGGTCGGCACCCGACAGCGCCGCCGTCACGTCGACGAGCCGGGTCAACAGCGTCGGGATGCCGGCGGCACCCGCGATGCCGGCCGCCTCGACCTTGGTCACCATCCCGCCCGAGCCCACGGCCGACCCGGTGCCGCCGATCGTCACGGCGTCGAGGTCGTCGGTCGTCGCGACCAGCGGCACCCGGCGCGAGCCGCCGCGCGACGGCGGGCCGTCGTACAGCGCGTCGACGTCGGTGAGCAGCACCAGCCCATCGGCCGCCACCAGGTCGGAGACCAGCGCGGCCAGCCGGTCGTTGTCGCCGAACCGGATCTCGTGCGTGGCCACCGTGTCGTTCTCGTTGACGATCGGCACGATGCCGAGCTCGAGCAACCGCTCCAGGGTGCGCCGGGCGTTGGTGTAGTGCGTGCGCCGGGTGACGTCGTCGGCGGTGAGCAGCACCTGCCCCACGGTGAGCCCGTGCGCCGAGAAGGCCGCCTGGTAGGCCGCGACCAGCGCTCCCTGCCCCACCGACGCCGCCGCCTGCTGGGTGGCCAGGTCGGAGGGCCGCCGCGCGAGCCCCAGCGGGCGGATGCCGGCAGCGATGGCGCCCGAGGACACCAGCACCACCTGGTGTCCCGCGGCCCGTCGCGCCGCCAGCACGTCGACCAGGGCGCCGAGCGCATCGACGTCGAGCGGGCCCCCGTCGGCCGTCGTCAGCGACGACGACCCCACCTTGACCACCAGGCGGTGCCCCTCGCCCACGGTGCGCCGCAGACCCGCGGCCGCGTCCGGCATCCGGCTCAGTCCTCGTCGGCCACGGACGCCCAGTGCCCGGCGTCGCGCTCCTGGGCCAGCTCGGTTCGAGCCGCGGTCTGGGCGTCCTTGCGGGCGTGGAAGTGTGCGCGGCGCTCGTCGCGGGTCCTGCGCCCGCCCTCCGCCTCGAGCCGCACGTCGCTGCCGCGCGGGCCGCCGAGCAGCTCGGCGCCGGCCGTCATCGTGGGCTCCCAGTCGAAGACCACGGCGTTGTCCTCGGGGCCGATGAGCACCGTCGACCCCGACACGGCACCGGCCCTGAGCAGCGCGTCCTCGACGCCCAGCCGGCTGAGCCGGTCGGCCAGGTAGCCCACGGCCTCGTCGTTGGAGAAGTCGGTCTGGTTGATCCAGCGCCGGGGACGCTCACCGAGCACCCGGAAGACCTCGCCGTCAGGGGTGTTCTCGCGGCGCACGACGAACCCGGCGTCGTCGACGGCCACCGGCCGGATGACGACCCGCGGACGCTCGATCACCCGCGACTCGATCTCGGCGCGGGCCGCGAGCACGTGGCGCGCCAGGGCGAAGGTGAGCTCCTTGAGCCCGGTGTGGGCCACCGCCGAGACGATGTGCACCTCGAGGCCACGCTCCTCGAGCAGCGGCCGTACCATCTCGGCGAGGTCGAGGGCGTCGGGCACGTCGGCCTTGTTGAGCACGATGATGCGGGTGCGGTCGGACAACGGACGGCCCCCGAGCGAGTCGTCGGTGACGTACGCGGCCAGCTCGGCCTCGATCACCTCGAGGTCGGTCATCGGGTCGCGGCCGGGCTCGAGGGTGGCGCAGTCGACCACGTGCACCAGCACCGAGCAGCGCTCGACGTGGCGCAGGAACTCCAGGCCCAGCCCCTTGCCCTCGCTGGCGCCCGGGATCAGCCCCGGCACGTCGGCCATCGTGAAGCGCTGCGAGCCGGCGGTGACGACCCCCAGGTTGGGCACCAGGGTGGTGAACGGGTAGTCGGCGATCTTGGGGCGCGCGGCCGACATCACCGACACGAGCGAGGACTTACCGGCGCTCGGGAAGCCGATCAGCGCGACGTCCGCGAGCGACTTGAGCTCGAGCACGATGTCGATCGACTCGCCCGGCTCGCCGAGCAGCGCGAACCCGGGGGCCTTGCGTCGGGGCGACGCCAGCGCCTTGTTGCCCAGTCCGCCGCGACCACCGCGAGCTACGACGAAGGTGGCGTCGTGACCGACCAGGTCGGCGAGCACCGCGCCGGTGCCGTCCTTGACGACGGTGCCCTCGGGCACCGGCAGCACGAGGTCGGCGCCGTCGGCCCCGTTGCGCTCGTCGCCGCCACCGGGCTTGCCGTTGGTGGCCTTGCGGTGGGGGGTGTGGTGGTAGTCGAGCAGCGTGGTCGACTGGGGGTCGACCGCGAGGACGACCGAGCCGCCCGTGCCGCCGTTGCCGCCGTCGGGACCGCCGAGCGGCTTGAACTTCTCACGCTTGACCGAGGCCACGCCGTGGCCACCGTTCCCGGCGGCGACGTGCAGCACGACGCGGTCGACGAAGGTCGTCATGCCTTTCGCTCCTCTGGTCTGGGAAGGAAGTCCTCCAGGATGCCGGAAGGGGCGGGCCGGAAGCGGCCCGCCCCTCACGACGTGGTCATGCGGCCGGGTGGCGAGCACCCGGCTCCGGCGTCACTCCGCGGCGACGGTCTCCGCCGGGATGATGTTGACGGTCTTGCGCCCGCGCTTGGTGCCGAACTTCACCGCACCGGCGACCAGCGCGAACAGCGTGTCGTCGCCGCCACGGCCGACGCCGTCACCGGGGTGGAAGTGCGTGCCGCGCTGGCGGACGAGGATCTCGCCGGCGTTGACGGCCTGGCCGCCGAAGCGCTTGACGCCGAGGTACTGGGCGTTGCTGTCGCGACCATTGCGGGTCGAGGACGCACCCTTCTTGTGTGCCATGTCAGTAGTCCTTGTGTGTCAGTGGTTCGAAACGGGCTCAGGCGTCGATCGCGGTGATCTTGACCTGGGTCAGCGGCTGGCGGTGGCCCTGGCGCTTGCGGTAACCGGTCTTGTTCTTGTACTTCAGGATCGTGATCTTGGGACCCTTGGCGGCCTTGACGACCTCAGCGGTGACCTTGACCTTGGCGAGCTTGCTCGCGTCGCTGGTGACGGTTCCCCCGTCGACCACGAGCAGCGGCTGCAGCTGCACGGTGTCACCGGCCTGGCCGATCTTGTCGATGAGCAGGACGTCGCCGACGGAGACCTTCTCCTGACGACCACCTGCGCGCACAATCGCGTACACGTTTCGTACTCACTTTCGCTAGGGCGCGCTCTCTGGGTGACCGGCTGATGTGGTTCCCGCTTACGACACAGGACATCGGCTCGGTGGGCGCACCGACTGTCAAGACTACCGGTGCCTGGATGGGCGGCCAAATCAGTGGGCGGCCACCTCGGACGCCTCGCTGCCCCCGTCCTCGGACGCCGTCGCACGCGGCGGTCCCGCGGGGGCGACCACCCGGCCGCGCTTGCGGCGGGCCCGCGGGGCCACGGCAACCGGCTCGGGCGCGACGGCGACGGGCTCCGCGTCGGGGACCGGCACGGCATCCGGCGTCACCTCGGCGACCGGGTCGCTGTCGCTGACGGAGCCACCGTCGACTTCGGGCTCGACACCGACGGCGTCGGCGTCGGTCGTGGCGTCGAAGGAGGTCTGGGCGACCGCCGCCTTCTCCTGCTCGCTGGCGCCGGCATCGTCGAGGTCGGCCGCGGGCTCGCCGGCCTCGGCGCGGCGCAGAGCCGCGGCGTGGGCGGCCGCGGCGATCTGGGCCGCGGTGGGCCCGGAGCGCTGGCCCTCGTCGCCGGATGGGCCGTTCCCGCCGTTGGCGGGCTGGGGCGTTCCGGTCGTGGTGCCGCGGCGGCCGCGCCCCGAGCGGGCCGCACCCGAGTCGTTGCTGCTGCCGCCGTTGGCGCCGCTGCGGTCGATCGGCTCGGTGTGCACGACGATGCCGCGCCCACCGCAGTGCTCGCACTGCTCGGAGAACACCTCGACCAGGCCGGAGCCGACGCGCTTGCGGGTCATCTGCACCAGGCCGAGCGAGGTGACCTCGGCGACCTGGTGCTTGGTGCGGTCGCGCCCGAGGCACTCGAGCAGCCGGCGCACCACGAGGTCGCGGTTGCTCTCGAGCACCATGTCGATGAAGTCGATGACGATGATGCCGCCGATGTCGCGCAGCCGCAGCTGGCGCACGATCTCCTCGGCAGCCTCGAGGTTGTTCTTGGTGACGGTCTCCTCGAGGTTGCCCCCGGAGCCGACGAACTTGCCGGTGTTGACGTCGACCACGGTCATCGCCTCGGTGCGGTCGATGACCAGCGAGCCACCCGAGGGCAGCCACACCTTGCGGTCCATCGCCTTGGCCAGCGACTCGTCGATGCGGTGCGCCGCGAAGACGTCCTCCTCGGCGGTCCACCGCTGCAGGCGCGGCGCGAGGTCGGGGGCGACGTCCTCGACGTACTGGCTGACCTCGCCCCACGCCTTGTCACCGGAGACGACGAGGGAGGTGAAGTCCTCGGTGAACACGTCGCGGATGACGCGCACGGTCAGGTCGGGCTCGCCGTGCAGGAGCACCGGGGCGCCACCGCTGCCGGCCTTCTTGGCGCCGGCCGACGCGGCCTTGGTTGTGATCTTGTCCCAGATCTTGGTGAGCCGTTCGACGTCGGCGCGCAGCTCCTCCTCGGAGGCACCCTCGGCGGCGGTGCGCACGATGACCCCAGCGGAGTCGGGCACGACCTCCTTGAGGATCGCCTTGAGGCGGGCCCGCTCGGTGTCGGGCAGCTTGCGCGAGATGCCCGTCATCTGCCCCTCGGGCACGTAGACCAGGTAGCGGCCGGGCAGGCTGATCTGCGAGGTGAGCCGGGCGCCCTTGTGGCCGATCGGGTCCTTGGTGACCTGGGCGAGCACGGTGTCGCCCGAGCTCAGCGCGTTCTCGATGCGGCGGGCCGAGCCGCCCTCGAGCCCGGCGGCGTCCCAGTTCACCTCGCCGGCGTAGAGCACGGCGTTGCGGCCCTTGCCGATGTCGACGAAGGCGGCCTCCATCGACGGCAGCACGTTCTGCACGCGGCCGAGGTAGACGTTGCCGGCCATGGACGCCGTGGTCTCGCGCGAGACGTAGTGCTCGACGAGCACGCCGTCCTCGAGCACGCCGATCTGGGTGCGGTCGCCGCGGCCGCGCACGACCATGACCCGCTCGACGCTCTCGCGGCGGGCGAGGAACTCGGCCTCGGTGATGATCGTGCGGCGCCGGCCGGCCTCGCGGCCCTCGCGGCGGCGCTGCTTCTTGGCCTCGAGGCGGGTCGAGCCCTTGACCGCGGTGGGCTCGTCACGCTGCGAGCGCGGCTCGCGCACCCGGGTGGTGGTGCCGGGCGGGTCGTCGCTGTCGCCGTCCCCGGACGCACCGCCGCGCCGGCGCCGGCGACGCCGACGGCTGGTGCCGCCGTCGCCCTCGTCGCCCTGCTCGTCCGGGCCGGTGTCGCCCGAGTCGTCGGTGGACTCCCCCGAGCCGTCGGATGCGGCGCCCTGCTCGTCGTCGGACGAGCTGCGGCCACGGCGTCCGCGTCCCCCACGGCGCCGGCGGCTGCGCGAGCCACCCTCGCCCTCGTCGGAGGAGCGGTCCTCGGCGGGGCCTTCGGTGTCCTGCTCGCCGTCGGTGGTGGCGTCGGCTGCGTGGGCTGCGTCGTCTGCGTCGGCGGACTCGTCGGTGGTGTCAGCGGCCGAGGCGCGACCGCCTCGGGCGCTGCGCCCACCGCGCCCGCCGCGGCTGCGTCGGCCGCTGCGGGGCTCGGTCGCGGCCTCGGTCGTCGGCGGTCGTCGTCGGCGGGGGTGTCGGCCTCGGTACTCGGTGCGGCCGGCTCCTCAGCGGCGAGCCGCTCGGCGGGGGCCTGCACGGGGGCCGTCGCCCGGCGGCGGCGCGGGGCGACCGGCTCGGGGGCCTGGAACAGCACGCCGAAGCTGGGCACGACCGGAGCCTCGTCGGTCTCCTCGTCGGTCTCGTCGGCCGGCTCGGCCGGCTCGCCCGGAAGCTCCTGCCCCAGCAGGGCGTCGTCGTCGACGACGGCCGCACCGGTGTGAGCCAGCGGCGCCAGCAGATCGTCCTCGACCGGGGTGGCGACGTCCTCGGCTCCCGGCTCGGCGGTAGCCGGCGTGGACTTCGCCGCCTTGGTCGCCTTGCGCGCGCGCTTTGCGGGTGCCTTGGCCTCACCCTCTGTGGTCGCGGCTGCCTTGGTGGCCGCGCTCTTGGTGGCTGCGGCCTTGGTGGCCGGCGCCTTGGTGGTCGCGCCCTTGGTGGTCGCGCCCTTGGTGGTCGCGGCCTTGGTGGCCCGCTTCCGGGGAGCCTTCTTCACCGGCGCCTCGGCGTCGGGGGCGGTCGGGTCGGCGTCGGCGATCGCGACGGCCACGGCATCCGGCTCAGGGTCGGAGACCACTGCGGCATCCGGGGCGGCCTTCGGAGCGGCGGCCTTCTTGGTGGCGCGGCGCCGCTTGGGCTTCTCCGCGGGAGCCGGGCTGTCGGCGCCGGGGACGTCGACCGCGAGGAGGGCGTCCGCGGTGGCGTCGGAGGTGGTCTGGTCGTTCTCGGAAGCCATCAAGGCCCCTTTCGTCACCCACGTGGCGACGCCCACACCGGGTTCGGCCTGCAAAACGACCGGCTCCGCGTCGACCGCGTGGTGCGATCGGATCGTGCGGGGCGCACCCCGTACGGAAGTCGACTTTTCTGCCCCGGAGCGGCTCGCGCGGGCGGCGCGGCACCTATCCGGAGCCGGCGGCGTCCTTGTCGGCGGCCAACGGGTCGGCCACCCCAGCAGTTGCGTCGAGCAGAGGCCCTTGCGCCAGCCGGGTCACCAGGGGTGGGACCGGTGGCGAGAACCCGGTCACTGCGCGCAGTGCGGTCAGGATGTCGTCGGGGCGCACGGCCGGTGTGGTGTGCCGAGCGACCACCCGCAGTATCGCACACCCCTCGTCGTCGACCCCGGTGACCTCCATGGCCAGCACCGCCCCGCGCGTGTCGAAGGTGCGCGGTCCGGTCTTGAAGGTTCGGGTCGCCTCGGCGACGTCGCGGGCGAGGTAGCCCGCCACGGCATCGCGCACCGCCGCAGGGTCGGCGCCGCGCACCACGATTCGCCACTCGCTGCCCTCGAGCCGGTCGGCGAGGGCACCCGGCCCGGCCTGCACCACCTCGACCACGTCGAGCCCCTCGGGCAGGGCCTCGTCGAGCGCCGCACGCACGGCATCCGGGTCGACCCGTTCGGTCACCCGGATCTCGAAGTACTCGGCCTCGGAGGCCGTGCCGGTGGGCGCCGCGTTGGCGTAGGAGATCAGCGGGTGCGGGTGGAAGCCGCCGGAGAACGCCATCGGCACGTCGGCCCGGCGCAGCGCGCGCTCCAGGGCCCGGGCGAAGTCGCGGGTGGAGGAGAAGCGCAGCCGGCCCCGCTTCGCATAGCGGATGCGGAGCTTCTGGACCGCCGGCGCGGGCGGGGGTCCGTCGGGGGTGCGCTGGGCCATGGCGCACCAGCCTAGGCGGGCGGATGCCGTGACCCGGCATCGCTGCGGATCCCGCAGCATTCGCGCTGCTTCACTGTCGTATCCGATGGTGGAACGCCATGTCGCGCACGCCATCGGTGGCGATAGCGTGCCACCATGCCGGACATCGACCGCACCCGCCTCCACACCCTCCTCGCCGCCGAGCAGGCCGACTACACGCAGCGCCACCCGCGCAGCCACGAGCTGTTCGAGCAGGGCGGCAACCTGTTCGGCAAGGTGCCGATGACCTGGATGAACAAGTGGAGCGGCGGCTTCCCGCTCTACCTCGAGCACGCCCGCGGCAACCGGATCTCCGACGTCGACGGCCACACCTACGTCGACTTCGCCCTCGGTGATACCGGGGCGATGGCCGGGCACTCCCCCCGCGCCACGGTCGAGGCGGTCGCGCGCCGGATGGGCGACCTCGGCGGCATCACGACCATGCTGCCGACGGCCGAGGCCCAGGAGGTCGGGGCGGAGCTGACCCGCCGCTTCGGGATGCCGCTGTGGAGCTTCACGCTCTCGGCCACCGACGCCAACCGCTGGGCCGTGCGCCTGGCCCGGCTGGCCACCGGCAAGCCGAAGCTCCTCGTCTTCGCCTACTGCTACCACGGCTCGGTCGACGAGACGTTCGCCATCCCCGGCCCCGACGGCAGGGCGCAGTCCCGCCCGGGCAACGTCGCTCCCCCGGTGCCGCTCGACCTCACCACTCGGGCCGCCACCTGGAACGACCTGGCCTCGGTCGAGCGCGAGCTGGCCCACGGCGACGTCGCCGCGATCCTCACCGAGCCGGCGCTCACCAACATCGGCATCGTGCTGCCCGAGCCCGGGTTCATGGAGGGGCTGCGCGAGCTCGCCACCCGCTACGGCGCGCTGCTGATGATCGACGAGACGCACACCTTCTCGGCCGGCTGGGGCGGGGCCACCCGCGAGTGGGGGCTGCAGCCCGACATCTTCGTCATCGGCAAGTCGATCGGCGGCGGCATCCCGTCGGGCGCCTACGGGATCACCGAGGACGTCGCGGCCGCGATCACCGGCCACACCGAGGCCGGGGACGCCGACATCATCGACGTCGGCGGGGTCGGCGGCACCCTCGCCGGCAACGCGCTGTCGACCTCGGCGATGCAGGCCACCCTGGCCGAGGTGCTGACCCCCGAGGCGTTCGCGCACATGACCGAGCTCGCCACCGCGTTCACTGCCGGGGTGCAGTCAACGCTCGACGAGCTCGACGTGCCGTGGTCGATCGCGCAGCTGGGGGCGCGGGCCGAGTACCGGTTCAGCCGGCCCGCCCCACGCACCGGCGAGGAGGCGGCCGAGGCGCACGACGACGACATCGACGCGTACCTGCACCTCGCGATGTGCAACCGCGGCATCCTGATGACGCCGTTCCACAACATGGCGCTGATGTGCCCCGACACCAGCCGCGCCGACGTCGACCGGCACACGGCGGCCTTCCGCGAGGTTGTGGGCGCGCTCTACGCCTGAGCCCTCGCCCGCGTCGACCTGCGCAGCGTCTCGACCACGCTCCAGACCAGCACGACCACGACCCCGATGGCGGTCGTGGCGGTGAGGTCACGCTCCGCGTTCGCCCAGCCGCCCTCGACGAGCACGTCGATGAAGTCGGGGTTGAACAGGGTGCCGGCCCACAGGAGCATCAGCACCGGCGCCGCGAAGGCGAGATCGAGCGCGACCTCGGTGGCGGCGAGCCCGGGGCTCCAGCGCCCGCGTCGGTAGGCGGCGACGTTCACCACCACCTCTCCGGCGAGCACGAGCAGCAACAGGGGCAGCACCCCCGACCACAGCGCCGGGTCGAGCACCGGCACGGACTCGCCACCCACGGTGACGGGCGAGCTGGTCTGCTGCCAGAGGATCGCGAGCCCCGCGGCCACGATGAACCCGACCGAGCCCACGGTCTCCCCCAGCCCGACGGATGCCGTGCCGTCGTCGGGCAGCTGGTCGGGGTTCCAGCCGAGCTCGACGTCGGTGACCCGCCCCCGCTCGACCAGGGCGAACACGACCGTCACCCAGAAGACGACGTTGACGGCGACGATGAACCCGACCCACAGCGCGCCGACGACGGCCGGCCCGATGCCGTCGGTCGCGACGTCGTCGACGAACAGGCGCACGACCAGGTTGATCGCCGCCACCAGGGGTGGCAGCGTCGGGAGCAGCAGACTGAGCACCCGGCGCCACTGCGGGTAGACGGTGGGGCCGATGAGGTACAGGGGGCGCCCGGAGTAGCCCGCGGCCAGGCGCACGGGGTCGCCGAGCTCGACGAGCACCTCGCGCTCGGCATCCGGCCGCGACGGGGCGCCGGCCTGGAGCCGGCCGTCGATCATGTCCTCGATGGTCGTGCGCAGCTCGCGCTCGACCTCGGCGCGCTGCTGGTCGTCGAGGCTGCGCACGGTGGCGCTCACGTAGCGGTCGGTCAGTGAGGAGGTCATGGCTCGTCCTCTCGGTGAGGTCGTCAGGTCAGGTCAGGTCTGGTCGGTGTCGGCCGGGCCGGCATCAGGTGAGGTCGGTGATGGCGGCGTCGAGCGCCCGCCAGTCGTCGCGCAGGGTCGCGAGCAGCTCCAGGCCCGCCGCACTGGTGCGGTAGAACTTGCGCGGCCGGGTGTCGTCGGTGTTCCACTCCGACACCAGCAGGCCCTGCTTCTCGAGCCGGCGCAGCAGCGGGTAGAGCGTGTTGGCGTCGACGCCGAAGCCGGCGCCGGCCAGCGTCTCGAGCAGCGCGTAGCCATAGCCCGGGGTGCGCAGCGTGGCCAGCGCGGCGACGACCACGGTGCCCCGCCGCAGCTCCTGGAGGTGCTGCGCAAGCACGTCGTCGTCAACCAGCATGCCGAACACAATACTGTGCGTCACACACTATCGGCAACCACACAGGCTCCGACCCTCGCACCGGGGGGTCAGTCGCCGAAGCGGTCGCGGATTCCCACGAGCTCGACCGCGTGGGCGTCGAGGGCACGGTCCTCGTCGTTGGCGGGCACCCAGGTGGGGCAGGGCACCGCCAGGCGCTCGTCGTCGATGGCCACGAAGATGGTGCGGCAGTAGGTGGTCAGCTCCAGGCCGCCCGGGCCCTGCGACGGGTCGCCCGACCGCACGTGCACGCCCACGTGCATCGAGGTGCGGCCGGTGTGCAGCAGCCGGGCCTCGACCTCGACCACGTGCCCGATCCGCAGCGGCCGGTAGAACCGCACGCCGCCGGTGAAGATTGCCACGTTGTTGGGGTTGCCGGTCCACTGGGTGGCGAGCACGTGGGCGGCCTCGTCGATCCAGCGCATGACGATGCCGCCGTGCACCTTGCCGCCCCAGTTGACGTCGGTCGGGGCCGCGAGGAAGCGCATGACGACGCGCGGCGCGGTGCCGGCATCGGTGTACTCGACCCCGGCCATCGCGGCCTCGACCTGCGCCCGCAGGTCAGCCCGCCGTGCGGCCCAGCGCTCCTCGAGCTCCTGGCCCTGGGTACGCGGCACCAGCGGCGGCACCGGCGTCGAGCGGCCCTCCTCGTCGACGGCCACGAAGATGATCAGGCAGCGGGTGGCCGGCGCCATCTCCCGGGTGCGCGGCTGCCCCGACGCCACGTCTACCGTGATGTGCATCGACGAGCGCCCCGTGTGCACCACCCGGGCAGTGACCTCGACCAGCTCGCCGACCTCCACCGGCCGGGTGAACCGCACGTTGCCCACGTAGGCCGTGACGGCGTACGTGCCGCTCCAGCCGGCGGCTGCGGCGTACCCCGCCTTGTCGATCCACTCGAGCACCCGGCCCGCCGAGACCGAGCCGGACTGGCCGGCATCCGTGGGCGCGGCGAGGAAGCGCAGGGTGATCTCGGCAGCGTCCGCAGCGGGGCTCATGCGGCCATTGTGCTCAGCCGTCGGCCGACGCGCGCAGGGCGCCCACCTGCTCGGGCGAGCCGAACACGATGAGGGTCGAGCCGGCCTCGATCGTGGTCTCCGGCGTCGGGTTGGGCAGGAACGCCCCCTTGCGCGGCTGGCGCACGGCGAGCAGCTGGCAGCCGGCCAGCGCGGGCACGTCGACCTCCCCCACGCTGCGCCCGGCGAGCGGGCTGTGCTCGCCGAGGCGCACCTGCTCGATCCGGAAGTCGAGGTCGTCCTCGTGCATCACCTCGTCGAGGAACTCCGCGACGTCGGCGTAGAGGGCGAACGACGCCATCCGCCGCCCGCCGATCAGCTGGGGGTTGACCGCCCGGGTGGCCCCGGCGAGCACCAGCTTCTCCTTGGAGTCCAGGGTGCGGGCCCGGCTGATGATGACCAGGTCGGGGCGCAGGGCCCGGGCCGACAGGGTGGCGTACAAGGTCTCGGCGTCGGTGCCGAGCGCGCAGATCAGCGCCCGGGCGCGGTCGATGCCGGCCTCGTGCAGGGTGTCGTCGCGCGAGGCGTCGCCGAGCACGTGCGGCTCGGTGAGCCCGTCGAGCTTGAGCGGGTCGCTGTCGACGACGACGACCCGGTGGCCGGTGTCGACCAGCGCGCGGGTGGCGGAACGGCCCACCCGGCCGTGCCCGCAGACGATCACGTGGTCGCGCAGGTGCGAGATGTCCCGGTCCATGCGGCTCCTCCAGAGGTACTCGCGCAGGTGGCCCTCGGTCACGGCCTCGACGAGCACCCCGAGGTTGTAGAGCACGGTGCCCACGCCGAGGACGATGAGCACCATGGTGAAGACCTGGCCGGCGTGGTCGAGCGGCTGCACCTCGCGGAAACCGACCGTCGAGACGGTGGTGACGGTCTGGTAGAGCGCGTCGAGCGGGCCGAAGCCGAGCACGACGTAGCCGACGGTGCCGAAGACGGTGACGATGAACAGGGCGACGACGGCGATGGCGATCCGCCGAACCGCGTCGCGACCGGAGTCGGTACCCATGAGCAGCGCCCGGCGATGGCTGCTCGTGCTCGCCGTGGCCACGTCCTCATCCTGTCACCGGCGTGTCGGGGGCACCCCGGCTTTCGGGGGTGACCCCACACACCACCCCGGATGCCGGGGGGTCGCCGGCCGCTCGCGGCCGTCAGGCGTGCGTGTGCTCGGCGAGCTCAGGGCGGCCGGCACCGAGCACGGTGAGCGGCAGGAGGGTCTTGCCGGTGGGGCCGATCTCGATCGAGGTGCCCATCTGGGGGCAGACGCCACAGTCGAAGCAGGGGGTCCAGCGGCAGTCGTCGACCTCGGTCTCGTCGAGCGCCTCGAGCCAGTCCTGCCAGAGCCACTCCTTGTCGAGGCCGCTGTCGATGTGGTCCCAGGCGAGCACCTCGCTCTCCTCGCGCTCACGCGTGGTGTACCAAGCCACGTCGACGCCGAAGGGCGCCAGCTCGCGCTCCGCGGCCGCCATCCAGCGGTCGTAGGAGAAGTGCTCGCTCCAGCCGTCGAAGCGGCCGCCGTCGCGCCAGACGGCCTCGATGACCCGGCCGACCCGGCGGTCGCCGCGCGAGAGCAGGCCCTCGACGATGCCGGGCTTGCCGTCGTGGTAGCGGAAGCCGATGGCCGAGGCGTAGCGCCGGTCGGACCGGATCGCCAGGCGCAGCTTGTCGAGCCGGGCGTCGGTCTCCTCGGCGCCGAGCTGCGCGGCCCACTGGAACGGCGTGTGCGGCTTGGGCACGAACCCGCCGATCGAGACGGTGCAGCGGATGTCGCGGCGCCCGCTGACCTCGCGGCCGGTGTCGATGACCCGCTTGGCCATCTCGGCGATCTGCAGCACGTCCTCGTCGGTCTCGGTCGGCAGGCCGCACATGAAGTAGAGCTTCACCTGCCGCCAGCCGGCGCCGTACGCAGCCGCGACGGTACGGATCAGGTCGTCCTCGCTGACCATCTTGTTGATGACCTTGCGCAGGCGCTCGGAGCCGCCCTCGGGGGCGAAGGTGAGCCCGGAGCGCCGTCCGTTGCGGGTCAGCTCGTTGGCCAGGTCGATGTTGAAGGCATCGACGCGGGTCGACGGCAGCGACAGCCCGGTGTTGGTGCCCTCGTAGCGGTCGGCCAGGCCCTTGGCCACGTCGGCGATCTCGGAGTGGTCGGCCGAGCTCAGTGAGAGCAGCCCGACCTCCTCGAAACCCGTTGCGGCCAGGCCGCGTTCGACCATCTCGCCGATGCCGGTGATGCTGCGCTCGCGCACCGGGCGGGTGATCATGCCGGCCTGGCAGAACCGGCATCCGCGCGTGCAGCCGCGGAAGATCTCGACCGACATCCGCTCGTGCACCGACTCGGCCAGCGGCACGAGCGGCTGCTTCGGGTAGGGCCACGCGTCGAGGTCCATGACGGTGTGCTTGGCGACCCGCCACGGCACGCCGGGGGCGTCGGGGCTGGGCGCGATGCGCTGGATGCGGCCGTCGGGCAGGTAGCTGACGTCGTAGAACGCCGGCACGTAGACCCCGCCGGTGCGGGCCAGGCGCAGCAGCACCTCACGCCGCCCGCCGGGGCGACCCTCGCTCTTCCAGGCGCCGACGATGTCGGTGATGGCCAGCACGGCCTCCTCACCGTCGCCGACGACCGCGGCGTCGACGAAGTCGGCGATCGTCTCCGGGTTGAAGGCGGCGTGGCCACCGGCGACCACGATCGGGTGCGTGTCGTCGCGGTCGACGGCGTGCAGCGGGATGCCGGCCAGGTCGAGCGCGGTGAGCATGTTGGTGTAGCCGAGCTCGGTGGAGAACGACAGCCCGAGCAGGTCGAAGTCGCCGACGGCACGGTGGGCGTCGACCGTGAACTGCGGCACGCCGTGCTCTCGCATCAGGGCCTCGAGGTCGGGCCAGACCGCGTAGGTGCGCTCGGCCAGCGCATCGGGGCGCTCGTTGAGCACTTCGTACAGGATCATGACGCCCTGGTTGGGCACGCCGACCTCGTAGGCGTCGGGGTACATCAGCGCCCAGCGCACGGTGCCGTCACCGGCGACGTCCCAGTCCTTGACGGTCGAGTTGAGCTCGCCGCCGACGTACTGGATCGGCTTGCTGACCTGCTCGAGCAGCGGCTCGAGCCGGCGGAAGACGGACTGTCCGGGCATCCCTCAAGAGTAGGTCGCGCCGGGCGGTGCCCCAAAACCGTGGACGTGCCCCCGGCGCCACGTCGAACCTGCACGGGCCTCCCCGTGGGCACCGCCCGCGTGCTTGGCTGGCACCCATGAGCACCGACACCCCCGTGGACCTTGTCGTCATCGGCCTCGGCCCCGGTGGCGAGCACCTCGCCACCGAGGCCGCGAAGGCCGGCCTCACCGTCGTCGGCATCGACGAACGCCTCGTGGGCGGCGAGTGCCCCTACTGGGGCTGCATCCCGAGCAAGATGGCGATCCGGGCCGCCAACCTGCTCGCCGACGCCCGCCGGGTCGGCACCTTGTCCGGGTCCGCGGAGGTCTCCCCCGACTGGGGCGTCGTGCACGCCCGCATCCGCGACGAGGCCACCGACGACTGGGACGACACCGTGGCCGTCGAGCGCCTCGAGCAGGCCGGCGTGCGCTTCGTGCGCGGGCACGGCCGGCTCGTCGACACCGGCGTGGTCGAGGTGGGCGGTACCCGCTTCGTCGCCGAGCGCGGCGTCGTGCTCAACACCGGCACCTCCCCGTCGGCACCCCCGGTCGACGGCCTGGCCGACACCCCCTTCTGGACCAACCGCGACATCCTCGAGACCGCCGACCTGCCCGCCTCGATGGTCGTCATCGGTGGTGGCGCGATCGGCGCCGAGCTGTCCCAGGCCTTCGCCCGCTTCGGCACCACGGTCACCCTGGTCGAGGCGGCGCCGCGCATCCTGGCGCAGGAGGAGCCGGAGTCCTCCGAGGTGGTGGCGGCCGCGATGGCCGCCGACGGCATCCGGGTCATCGCCGGCGCGAGGATCGGGTCGGTGCACCACGCCGACGGCCGGTTCACCGTCTCCCTCACCGACGCCGGCGGCACCGCCGTCGAGCTGGGCTCCGACCGGCTCCTCGTCGCCGCAGGCCGCCGCCCCAACATCGCCGACGTCGGGCTCGAGACCGTGGGGCTCGACCCGTTGGCCCGCGCGGTCGACACCGACCCGCAGATGCGGGCGGGCGACCGGCTGTGGGCGATCGGCGACATCACCGGCAAGGGCGCCTTCACCCACATGTCCATGTACCAGGCGGCCGTCGCGCTGGCCGACATCACCCGCCGCTCCGGGGTCGACGCCCGGTCGGCCGAGTACCACGCGGTGCCGCGGGTGACCTTCACCGACCCGGAGGTCGGCTCGGTGGGCCTCACCGAGCAGCAGGCCCGTGACGCCGGCGTCGACGTCGCCGTCGGCCGGGCGCCCTTGGCCGAGTCGACCCGCGGCTGGATCACCGGCCCCGGCGGCGAGGGGCTGATCAAGCTGGTCGAGGACCGCTCGGCCGGCCACCTCGTCGGCGCCACGTCGGTGGGCCCGATGGGCGGCGAGGTGCTCTCGATGCTGGCCACCGCGGTGCACGCCCGCATCCCCACCGCCACCCTGGCCCGGATGCCGTTCGCCTACCCGACCTTCCACCGCGCCGTCGAGACGGCGCTGGCCGACCTGGGGGGGTAGCCGGGGTGGATGCCGCCGGGCGGGTGCGGGACGCGATGGCCGCCCACCCCCGCGAGCGGTTCCTGCCCCGGGCCGAGCGCCGTCGGGCGCCGTACGACGGGCCGCTCGACATCGGCCACGGCCAGACCAACAGCCAGCCGCGCACGGTTCGCACCATGCTCGAGCTGCTCGACGTGCGGCCGGGGCACCGCGTGCTCGACGTCGGCTCAGGGTCGGGCTGGACCACCGCGCTGCTCGCCGACCTGGTCGGGCCGACCGGCTCGGTGCTCGGGCTCGAGCGGGTGCCCGATCTGGTGCTCAGCGGCCGCGCCAACGTCGAGGCGGCCCGGATGCCGTGGGCCCGGGTCCGCGCTTCGGTCTCCGGGGTGCTCGGGGCGCCCGAGGAGGCGCCGTTCGACCGGGTGCTGGTCTCGGCGATGGCGACCCGGCTGCCGCTGGAGCTGGTCGCCCAACTGGGGGCACACGGCATCCTCGTGGCGCCGGTGGCGGGCCGGATGCTGCGCGTCGTGCGCGACGACGCAGCACCGGACGGCCGCCGGGTGACCGAGCACGGCCACTACCGGTTCGTCCCGCTCATCACCGACTGACGCGCGGCCCGCCCCGCTCACCTGGTGTAGTGGGCGTCGAGCGCGTCCTTGTACTTCTCGGAGACCACCTTGCGCTTGAGCTTCAGGCTGGGGGTGAGCTCGCCGTCCTCGACCGTGAGGTCGTTCTCGAGGATGGTGAACTTCTTGATCGTCTCCCAGCGGTTCAGCCCCGCGTTGAGCTGGTCGATGTAGCCCTGCACCATCACGCGGCACGCGTCGGACGTGACGATCTCGGTGTAGGACTTGCCCGCCATGCCGTTCTCCGCGGCCCAACCGGCGATGGCGTCGGTGTCGAGCGTGACCAGGGCCGAGACGAAGTTGCGGTCGGCTCCGTGCACGACGAGCTGGCTGGCGTAGGGGCACAGACCCTTGAAGGTCGACTCGACGATCGAGGGAGCGACGTACTTGCCGTTGCTCGTCTTGAACAGGTCCTTCTTGCGGTCGGTGATGCGCAGGAAGCCCCGGTCGTCGAGCTCACCGATGTCACCGGTGTGCAGCCACCCCTCGGGGTCGAGGGTCTCTGCGGTCGCGTCCGGGTTGTTGTGGTAGCCCTCCATGTTGCCCGCGCCCCGCAGCAGCACCTCGCCGTCGGCGGCGATCTGCACCTCGGTGCCGGGCAGGGGCCACCCCACCGTGCCGTAGCGATAGGCCCGCGGCCGCGCCACGAACGACGCGGCACTCGTCTCGGTCATGCCGTAGCCCTCGAGGATCTGCATCCCCATGGCGTCGAACCAGCGGGCGACGTCGATGTTGAGGGCCGCCGAGCCGGAGATGAAGAAGCGGATGCGTCCACCGAACCGGTCCCGGATCTTGGTGCCGATGATCTTGTCGGTGACCGAGTACTTCAGCGACAGCATCCCGGTGGGGTTCTTGCTCTGCTCGCGCAGGGCGCTCACCTCGCGGCCCACGTCGCTGGCGAGGTCGAAGAGCTTGGCCTTGACCCCACCCTCACCGGCCATCATCGTGCTGATCCGCCCGTAGGCCTTCTCGAAGATGCGCGGGGCGGCGCCCATGAAGGTCGGCTTCACGACCGCGAGGTTGTCGATGATCTTGTCGATCCGGCCGTCGATGGCCGTGGGGAAGCCGACCTGCAGCGGCAGGGTGAGCAGCACCTTGCCGAAGACGTGGGCCAGCGGCAGCCAGAGGTACTGGAGGTCGTCCCCGCTCAGGATGTTCGTGCTCGCGACGGCGGCGCCCTCGTAGGTCCACGCGCTGTGCCGCAGCCGCACGCCCTTGGGGCGACCGGTCGTGCCCGAGGTGTAGATGATCGTCGCGAGCTGGTCGTGCTGGATGCCGTCGATGCGCGCGTCGATCGCCCCGGGGTCGCCCTCGAGGTACTCGCGCCCGAGCTGGCGCACCTCGTCGAGGGTGAGGGTCCACGCGTCGGCGTCGGACACCCCGTCGAAGACGATGACCCGCAGCACCGCGGGGGTGTCGGCCCGGATGCCGCGCAGCTTGTCGAGCTGCTCGGAGTTCTCGGCGAAGACGACCTTGGCACCGGAGTCAGACACGATGAACGACACGTCGTCGGCCATCGTCGTGGGGTAGATGGTGGTGGTGGCGCCACCGGCCACCATGACGGCGAGGTCGGCCAGCGCCCACTCGTAGCGCGTGCTCGAGGCGATGGCGACCCGGTCCTCCGGCTCGATGCCGAGCGCGATGAGCCCGGCACCGATCTCACGGACCACCACGTCGAGCTCGGCCCAGGTGACGGTGACCCACTGGTCACCGCTGTCGGTGACGACGGCGTGCAGGTAGGCGGGGCGGTCGGGGCTGGCGTTGATGCGGTCGCGGAACATGTGTCCGACACTCTGCGCCTCCCGGTCCAGCACGGACTGGTCGACCGGTTCGTCGGCGGGAGTGTGGATCTGCGGGGAGGCGGAGAGCATCGAGCGTCGTCCTCGTCGTTGGGGAGCGTGGGTGCGCGAATGATGACACAGCGCGCGGTTCGAGGCTACGCCCAGTCAGCGACGCGCCGACGTGGCATATGTCGCATCGACCAGCCCGATCGCCAGCCACGAGACCAGCATCGACGAGCCCCCGTACGACACGAACGGCAGCGGCAGCCCCGTCACCGGCAGCAGCCCCAGGTTCATGCCCACGTTCTGCACCACCTGCACCGCCAGCCAGGTGGCGACCCCCACGGCGACCAGGCGGCCGAACGAGTCCTCCGCGCGGGCGGCCACCACGAGCACCCGGCCCACGACGAATGCCAGCAGAAGGAGCAGCCCGGTCGCCCCCACGAAGCCGAGCTCCTCCCCCGCCACCGAGAAGATGAAGTCGTTGAGCTGGTAGGGCACGTAGCCGCCCTGGGTGCGCTCGCCACGCTGGAACCCCTGCCCCCACATCCCGCCCGCCCCGATGGCCAGGCGCACCATCCGGGTCTGGTAACCGCTGCCCTGCGGGTCGGCCGAGGGGTCGGCGAACGACGTCAGCCGCTCGCGCTGGTAGGCGCTGAGCACCGGCGTGGTGAGGACGACGACCAGCAGGGCCAGCCCCAGCAGCACCGCCCCGACCACCCACCGGCGCGGCACCCCGGCCACGGTCACGACGACGGCGCCGATCGCCACGACGACGGCGGCCGAGCCGAGGTCGGGCTGCAGCAGGATCAGCGCCGTCGGCAGCGCCACGAGCACCGCGGCCAGGGCCACCTCCCGGCGCCCCGGGGCCAGACCACGCTCGGCCTGGCCCGCGAGCAGCGTTGCCAGGGCCAGGCAGAGCCCCACCTTGGCCAGCTCGGCGGGCTGCACGGTGAACCCGCCGGCGAGCGGGATCCACGACCGCGACCCGTTGACCGTGCGGCCCACCGGGGTCAGCACGGCGAGCAGCAGGAGCAGCGACCCGGCGTAGACCCAGGGCGCCGCAAGCCGCACCCGCAGCTGGCCCACCCGGCTCACGAGCAGGGCCAGGCCGAGCCCGACGGCGGCCGTCACGAGGTGGCGGACGAGGTAGGCGGTGCCGTCGGTGCGCACCGTGGCCGACCACACGAGCAGCGCGCCCACCACCGAGGTGCCGGCGGCGGCGAGGTAGAGCCCGACGTCGTGGCGGGCCCAGGGGCTCAGTCGGT
>CAWIEI010000029.1:0-42736 GCA_963834965.1 uncultured Actinomycetota bacterium
CCTGTTCGAGGGCTCGACGGTGGTGGCGGCCAAGGTCGCCGAGCTCGTCGAGGGTGCCCGCGCCGAGATCGACCGGGTGCAGGAGATGGGCGGAGCCGTGCCGGCCGTCGAGGGCGGCTACATGAAGAGCGAGCTCGTGGCCTCGCACTCGCGCCGTCGCCAGCGCATCGAGGCCGGCGAGGACGTCGTCGTGGGCGTCAACCGCTTCGAGAGCACCGAGCCCAACCCGCTCACCGCCGACCTCGAGACGGCGATCCAGGGCGTGGACGCCGGTGTCGAGGCCGCCGCGGTGACCGCCGTCCGGCGCTGGCGGGAGGAGCGCGACGCCGACCCGGAGCGGCGCGAGCGCGCGGCATCCGCCCTGGCTCGGCTGGTCGCCGATGCCGGAACCGACGCCAACCTGGTGCCGGCGACCCTGGAGTGCGCCCGGGCCGGGCTGACCACGGGGGAGTGGGCCGGGGCGCTGCGCTCGGTCTTCGGCGAGTTCCGCGCGCCGACCGGGGTCAGCGGCTCGGTGGGTGTGGGCGCGGGGTCCGAGGCGCTGGCCGACGTGCGGGCGATGGTGGCCCGCACCACTGACGAGCTCGGCGAGCGGCTGCGGCTGCTCGTGGGCAAGCCGGGGCTCGACGGCCACTCCAACGGCGCGGAGCAGATCGCCGTGCGGGCTCGCGACGCGGGCTTCGAGGTGGTCTACCAGGGCATCCGCCTCACGCCGGAGCAGATCGTGGGCGCCGCGGTGGCCGAGGACGTGCACCTGGTCGGCATCTCGATCCTGAGCGGCTCCCACATGGAGCTCGTGCCGGAGGTGCTCGACCTGATGCGTGCGGCGGGGGCCGGTGACGTGCCGGTGATCGTCGGCGGCATCATCCCCGAGGCCGATGCGGTCAAGCTCAAGGCGCTGGGGGTGGCCGAGGTGTTCACGCCCAAGGACTTCGGGCTCAACGACATCATGGTGCGCTTCGTCGAGGTCATCCGGGCCTCGCGCGGGTTGGACGCGGCGGCACCGTCGGCATCATGAGCCAGGTGGCGAGGCGCGACCGGCGGGCGTTCTATGGCGTCGCCGCGGCCTCGGTGGTGGTGTTCACGATGCTCGAGGCGTTCACCTTCCTGGCCGTGCTGCTGGGTGGGACCACCTCGGCCCTGGCACCGTGGGTGCTCGCCCTGGTGGCCGTGGTCGTCCTCGTCGTCCGGTACCGCTGGCAGGCTGTCGCGGGGCTGTCCGTGGGCTTGGTGGCCGGTTTCGTGCTCGCCTGCCTCACCATCATCGTGGCCTCGCGAGCGTCCTGAACGGGGCTCCCCGCGAGGGGCGCCCCGTTCACGACGGCAGGGTGTCGGTCAGTCGGAGACCGACGACGACAGCGCGGCGGTCAGTTCGCGGGTGAACGCCGGGATGTCGTCAGGGTTGCGGCTGGTGATCAGGTTGTCGTCGACGACGACCTCGCGGTCCTCCCAGGTGGCGCCGGCGTTGCGCAGGTCGGTCTGCAGGCTCGGCCAGGAGGTGAGGCTGCGCCCGCGCACCACGTCGGCCTCGATGAGGGTCCACGGTGCGTGGCAGATCGCGGCCACCGGCTTGCCGGACTGCACGAACTGGCGCACGAAGGCCACGGCATCGGTGTCGGTGCGCAGGGCGTCGGGGTTGGCGACGCCGCCGGGCAGCACGAGGGCGGCGTAGTCGGCGACGTCGGCCGACGCCACGGTGATGTCGACGTCGAAGGTGTCACCCTTGTCGAGGTGGTTGAACGCCTGGACGGTGCCGTCCTGCGTGGAGACGAGCACGGGGGTGGCGCCGGACTGCTCGACGGCCTCCCACGGGCCGGTGAGCTCGACCTGCTCGATGCCCTCGGGGGCGACGAGGAAGGCGACCTGGCGCTGCTCGCTGGTGTTCGTGGTGGTGCTGGTGTCGGTCGTGCTGGTCATGGTGGTGTCCTCTCGGTCCGACGGAAATGGCGGCGGCGCCGTGTGGGGTGGGCGCCGCGAGTCGACAACGGGGCCCCTACCCACGGCATTCCCCGGTATGCCGGAGCCGGTCCCCTGTCGAAGGTGCGCGTAGCGTGCCGGGCATGGCCCTGCACTGCGCCGCCACCCTGGTGCTCGCGCCGGCCGGCACGGCGCCGGATGCCGTGTCGCCCGCCGGTGCCGCCGGTGCCGTCGTGGTCGGCCCGCTCGGGCCCGGCGCTGTCGTCGTCGACGAGCTGCAGGCGCTCGCCGACCTGCACCGCGGCGAGCGCATCATCGTGCCCGTCACGGGCGAGCAGCTGGCAGTGGTGCTCGACCACCTCGGCCGAGCGGTCCGGGCGGCCGGAGGCGTGGTCGTGCTCGAGATCGGCGACGACGGCTGGGCCCTGCTCCCGACGAACGGCTGAGGCTGGCGGCAAGCGTCCCTGGTGTGACCTATTGGTCGATCTGGGGACAGCCGGCCCGCCGGATGCCCGTCCCTGGTGTGACCTATTGGTCGATCTGGGGACAGCCAGCCCGCCGGATGCCCGTCCCTGGTGTGATCTATTGGTCGATCTGGGGACGGGTCAGAAGAGGCGGTGCTCGCTGTTGTCGATGCCCTTGAGCGCGTCGTAGTCGAGCACGACGCAGCGGATGCCGCGGTCCTGCGCCAGTGTGCGCGCCTGCGGCTTGATCTGCTGGGCCGCGAAGACCCCGGAGACCGGCGCCAGGTGCGGGTCGCGGTTCATCAGCTCGAGGTAGCGGGTCAGCTGCTCGACCCCGTCGATGTCGCCGCGCCGCTTGATCTCGATGGCGACCGTGGCGCCCGCACCGTCCTTGCACAGGATGTCGACGGGCCCGATGGGGGTCATGTACTCGCGGCGGGTCAGGGTCCACCCCGTCCCGAGCGTGGTGATGTGCTCGGCGAGCAGCGTCTGCAGGTGCGCCTCGACGCCGTCCTTGACCAGGCCCGGGTCGACGCCGAGCTCGTGGGCGCTGTCGTGGTGCACCGCGTGGATCTTCACCCGCAGCCGGTCATCGGACTTCGCGTGCTGCACGACCCACACGGCGGTCACGCCCTCGGCCGCCTCACCCTCGTCGGGCTCGACCTCGGCCATCGCGCACGGCGGCGACATCCAGTTCAGCGGCTTGTAGGACCCGCCGTCGGAGTGCACGAGCACCGAGCCGTCGGCCTTGACCAGCAGCAGCCGGGTCGCCAGCGGCAGGTGGGCGGTGAGCCGCCCGTCGTAGTCGACGCTGCACGTCGCGATCACGAGTCGCACGGTCGACCACCCTACTGCCGGGATCGTCGAATCCGTTGCCTCGCCGGGAGTCCGGGCGCACACTCATGGGTAACAGCCGGTGCACCGTCGCGGTAGAGGTGAGGCCAATGAGGGCAGCCCTGTGGACAGGGGTCCTCGTCGTGCTGCCCGGGTTCTGGTTCCTCGCCCAGGGGGCCGCGCTGAACTGGTTCACCGGCGGCGAGCCGCCCCGCCTGCTGCGTCCGCTCGCCCGGCGGCTCGGGCCGCCCGCCGAGCGCCTGCGGCTCTGGCGCCGTCGGGTGCTCGGCCGCCCGGTACCGCAGCCGATGCCGCCCGTGCTGCTCGCGCTCGAGCTGCGCCGGCTCGAGGTCGAGATCCGCCGGGTCGAGGAGGGCGACATGCCGCACCAGGCGGCGCGGCTGCGCGCGGTGCTGGCCGCCTACGACCAGCTGCTCATCCAGCTCTGCCAGCGGGTGGAGGTGCCCACCGACGGGCTCGGGCTGCCGCCGCTGCACTCCCGCGAACGGGTCACCCTCGAGGCCGAGCTGGTCGCAGCGGGTCACGACTGGTGAGGGGCGCGGGGGAGGCCTGACGGCATCCGGGATGGTGACGTCGGTCGCATCGAGCGTGGGGGTAAGAAGTGTCACGCCGTGCTGGTGTCGTGAGGCCGCGAACCCTCTGGAAGGATCGCGGCCATGACGCGTGACTTCACCAGTGTGGGTGTGATCGGACTCGGGACGATGGGCGCGGGGATCGTGGAGGTCTTCGCGCGCAACGGGATCGACGTGATCGCCGTCGAGGTCGACGAGGCCGGTATCGAGCACGGCAAGGCGGTGCTGGGGGGCAGCACCGGGCGTGCGCTGGCGCGGGGCAAGCTGACCCAGGACGAGCACGACGCGCTGCATACGCGGGTCACCTACACCAGCGACCTCGCCGACCTGGCCGGCTGCCAGCTCGTGGTCGAGGCGGTGCCCGAGCAGCTCGACCTCAAGAAGGAGCTGCTCGGCAAGGTCGACGCCGTGATCTCGCCGGATGCCGTGCTGGCCACCAACACCTCCTCGCTGCCGGTCACCGAGATCGCGGTCGCGACGTCGAACCCCAAGCGGGTCGTCGGCATGCACTTCTTCAACCCGGCGCCGGTGCAGCAGTTCGTCGAGGTGATCCGCACCGTGATCACCGCCGACGACGTCTTCGAGGACGTCAAGGCGCTCGCCGAGCGGCTCGGCAAGAAGCCGGTCATCGTCGGCGACAAGGCGGGCTTCATCGCCAATGCCCTGCTCTTCGGCTACCTCAACCACGCGGTGTCGATGTACGAGAGCCGCTACGCGACCCGCGAGGACCTCGACGCTGCGATGCGCTTCGGCTGCGGCTACCCGATGGGCCCGCTCGCGCTGCTCGACCTGATCGGCCTCGACACGGCCTACGAGATCCTCGACACGATGTACAAGCAGGGCCGCGACCGGCTGCACGCGCCGAGCCCGATCATCAAGCAGATGGTCAGCGCCGGGCTGCTGGGCCGCAAGAGCGGCCGTGGCTTCTACACCTACGCCGAGCCCGGCTCGCCGCAGGTCGTCCCCGACGCCAAGACCCCGTCGGGTGGCCCGCCGCCCGGGGTGGAGTTGCGGCCGGTGACGTCGGTGGGCGTCGTCGGGTCGGGCACCATGGCGACCGGCATCATCGAGGTCTTCGCGAAGGCCGGGTACGACGTCACGTACGTCGCCCGCGGCGACGCCAAGGTGGATGCCGTGCGTGCCGCGATCGCTCGCAACAACGCCCGGGCGGTGGAGAAGGGCCGGATGACGGTACAGGACGCCGAGGCGCTGCTCGGCCGCGTCACCGGCGCGACCACACGCGAGGCCCTGGCCGACGTCGACCTCGTCGTCGAGGCGATCGCCGAGGACCTCACGGTCAAGCAGGATCTCTTCCGCGACCTCGACCACATCTGCAAGCCCGGCGCCATCCTCGCCACCACCACCTCGTCGCTGCCGATCATCGACTGCGCCAAGGTCACCTCGCGACCGGCCGACGTCATCGGCATGCACTTCTTCAACCCCGCCGCGATCATGAAGCTGGTCGAGGTCGTGCACACCGTCTCGACCGCACCCGACGTCACCGCCACGGTGCAGGACCTCTGCGCCAGGGTCGGCAAGGTGGCCGTGACCTGTGGCGACCGGTCGGGCTTCATCGTCAACGCCCTGCTCTTCCCCTACCTCAACGACGCCGTGCGGATGCTCGAGGCCAACTACGCCAGCGCCGACGACATCGACACCGCGATGAAGACCGGGTGCGGCCTGCCGATGGGGCCGTTCGAGCTGCTCGACGTCGTCGGGCTCGACGTGTCACTGGCCATCGAGCGCGAGCTCTACACCGAGTTCCGAGAGCCCGGGTACGCACCGGCGCCGCTGCTCGAGCACCTCGTCACCGCCGGGTACCTCGGCCGCAAGACCGGGCGCGGGTTCCGCACCTACGCCTGACCGCCATCCGGGCTCGTCGACCGTAGAGGACACGCCGCCTCGTTCCACTCGAGGCGGCGTGTCCTCTCCCCTCGACCGGTCGATATGGTCGACGGGTGAGCACCGCAGCCCCGGCCGACCCGTCCTTCGCCCCGTCATCAGGCACCGCTTGGGCGCTGCCGGAGCGGGCGCGCGTGGTCGTCATCGGGGGCGGGGTGATCGGGGCCTCGATCGCCTACCACCTGGCGCACCTCGGGGTGACCGACGTGCTGGTGCTCGAGCGCGACCGGCTCACCTCTGGCACCACCTGGCACGCTGCCGGGCTGATGACCTGCTTCGGCTCCACCAGTGAGACCAACACCGCGCTGCGCCTGTACTCCCGCGAGCTCTGCGCGCGGCTGGAGGCCGAGACGGGTGTGGCGACGGGGTTCAAGCGGGTCGGGCTGATCGAGGCCGCCGCCGACACCGACCGGCTGCACGAGTACCGTCGCGTCGCGGCGTTCCAGCGGCACCTCGGCCTCGAGGTCGAGGAGATCGGCCCCCGCGAGATGGCCGAGCTGTTCCCGCTGGCGCGCACCGACGACCTGCTCGCCGGCTTCCACGTGCCCGGCGACGGCCGCGTCAACCCGGTCGACCTCACGATGAGCCTCTCCCGCGGCGCCCGCAACCTCGGGGTGCGAGTGGTCGAAGGGGTCTCGGTGCAGCAGGTGCTCACCCGCCCCCGCGGGCTCGTGGAGGAGGTCGTCGGCGTGCGCACGGATGCCGGTCACGTCGAGTGCGAGCTGGTGGTCAACTGCGCGGGGATGTGGGCCCGCGAGCTCGCCGAGCGCAACGGCGTCGTCGTGCCCAACCAGGCCGCCGAGCACTACTACCTCATCACCGAGCCGATCGACGGGATGAGCCCCGACGCCCCGATCTTCGAGGACCCCGCCGCGTACGGCTACTACCGCGAGGAGGGCGGCGGCATGATGGTCGGCCTCTTCGAGCCGCGGGCCGCCGCGTGGTCGGTCGACGGCATCCCGCCGGACTTCTCGTTCGGCGAGATCAGCCCCGACTGGGACCGGATGGGGCCGTTCGTCGAGCGCGCCATCTCACGCGTGCCGGTGGTCGAGACGGTCGGTATCCGCACCTTCTTCTGCGGGCCGGAGTCGTTCACGCCCGACCTCGCGCCAGCGGTGGGGGAGGCGCCCGGCATCCATGGCTACTTCGTCTGCGCGGGGCTCAACTCGGTGGGCATCATCTCGGCCGGCGGCCTCGGCCGGGTCGTGGCGCAGTGGATGACGGACGGTCACCCCGACGTTGACGTCACCGGTTTCGACGTGGCCCGCTTCCGCGACTGGCAGCTGAACCCCCGGCACCGCGCAGAGCGCACTTCCGAGATTCTCGGCACGGTGTATGCCGCTCACACCCCGGGCATCGAGCTCGCCTCTGCGCGAGGCGAGTTCCGCTCCCCGGTGCACGACCGGCTGGTGTCGGAAGGGGCGAAGCTGCGTGACGTCAGCGGGTGGGAGTCGGCCGCCTGGTATGCCGGGCGTGGGAAGACGCCGGCCGCCGAGCCGGGCTGGGGGCACCAGCCGTGGTTCGAGCAGTGGGCCGCCGAGCACCGTGCGGTGCGCGAGGCCGTCGGGCTGATGGACATGTCGTTCATGGCCAAGCTCGCGGTGCGCGGCGCCGACGCCGCGGTGGTGCTCGACCGGCTCAGCGCCGGGGCGGTCAACGGCGCCGACGGGGTGATCACCTACACCCAGTGGCTCGGCGACGACGGCGGCATCCTGGCCGACCTCACCGTCACCCGGCTGGCGGCCGACGACTTCCTCGTCGTCGTCTCCGACACCGCGCACGGCCGGGCGCGGGCCCTGCTGCGACAGGCGGTGGGGGATGCCGCGGTGACGGTCGACGACGTCACCACCGACCTCGGGCTGCTCACCGTGCAGGGGCCCGCGTCGCGCGCGACCCTGGCAGCGGTGGCGCCGGACGTCGACTGGTCGACGCAGGCGTTCCCCTTCCGGTCGGCCCAACGGGTCGTGCTCGCCGGCGTCGACGTGCTCGCCATCCGGATCACCTACCTCGGTGAGCTTGGCTGGGAGCTCTACGCCCCGGCCGACCGCACCGTCGAGGTGTGGGATGCCGTGCTCGCGGCGGGTGAGGCGCACGGGATCCGGCCGGCCGGGCTGCGCGCGCTGTCGAGCCTGCGGATGGAGAAGGCCTACCGCGACTACGGGCACGACATCGACAACACCGACGACGTGTATGCCGTGGGGCTGGGGTTCGCCGTGGCGCTCGACAAGCCCGGCGGGTTCCGCGGGCACGAGGCGACGCTGGCGGCCAAGGAGCGGGGCACGCCGCACCACCGGCTCGTGCAGGTGCTGCTCGAGGACCCCGAGCCGCTGCTCTTCCACGCCGAGCCGGTGCTGCGCGACGGGGTGGTCGTGGGCTACCTGCGGTCGGCATCGTACGGCTGGACCCTCGGCGGGGCCGTCGGGCTCGCGTTCGTCGGTGCGGACGGGCCCGTGACGCCCGCGTGGCTGGCCGAGGGGGCGTGGGAGGTCGACGTGGCCGGCACGCGGTACCCGGCGCGGGTCTCGCTGCGACCGATGTACGACCCGACCAGTGCCCGGGTGACCAGCTGACGGCGTCCGGGCACCGGCCCTGGAGGGCGTCGGGGGAGAATGGCCGCATGCCTCGTGCCAACCGTCGTCGCCGAGGCCTCGACTCGCGGCCGATGTCGGGTTCCGGCGAGGTGGCGACCGAGTCGTATGCCGGGAAGTCCTGGTACGTGCGCCGGCTGAGCGGGGCGTCGTCCTCGCGGGAGTACCGGTGCCCCGGGTGCCACCAGGGCATCGCCGTCGGCACGCCGCACGTCGTGGCCTGGCCGGCGCAGGGCGTGGGTGGCATCGACGAGCGCCGGCACTGGCACACCCGGTGCTGGGCTGCCCGGCACGCCGCCCGCCCCTGACCCTGCCCTGACGGGGAGTGCCTCCCCGGTGCGACGCCGGTCGCCGGTGTGATCTTGCGAGCACTGTCGCCGATGCCGCTGCGTGAGCACCGCTGAGGGCTGAGGCTGTGGGTGCAGGGGACCTCCGTGAGGAGGCCCGCGAGCAGTGAGGCGACGGCCGTGAATGGAACGTGGGCGTTTCGGCTGGGCACCCTCACCGCCGGCGTGACCATGGCTCTGGCCACGATGGCAGGCACGGCGAACGCGGCGAGCGCCGCCAGCCCGTACGGCGCAACCATCTCGACCGGCACCTCGGGGGTGGCCGGCGCGTCAGCCCTGGCGGGCCTGCCGCAGGTCGCCGGCCTGCACCGCCCGGCGCCTGGTCCGCCTCGCGAGGTTCGCGGGGCCCCGGTCGACCCCACCCCGCAGACCCTGGTGCAGCCGGACGGCACGAGCTTCCGGGCCGTGCAGCACGGTGATGCCGTCCGCAGCTGGTGGACGGCGGCCGGGGCCACGATCGCCCGCACGGCGGGCGGGACGTGGCGGTTCGCCACTGCCCTGGACGCCAGCGGTCAGCCCGCTGCGGTGGGTGCTGCGGTCAGCCCCGTCGCGGCCGCGCCGGCGGCGGCCGTCGGCCTGTCACCGACGGAGAATGCCGTGGTGCCACAGACCGACCCGGCCACCCCCTCCCTGGGCTTCACCGGGCAGCAGAACACCCTCGTCATCCTGGCGCAGTTCTCGGACCGGCACTCGGTCGGCACGACGCCGGCCGACTGGCACGCGCGGTTCTTCGGTGCCACGGGCAGCGTGCGGGCCTTCTACCGCGGCGCCAGCTCGGGCACGCTCGACCTGACGCCGGCGACGGAGACCTCGGGCACCCCCAACGACGGGGTGATCGGGTGGGTCGACCTGGGCACCAACCACCCGAACTACTACAACAAGATCGACAGCCGGGCCCAGGACGTCACCACCATGGCCATCGAGGCCGCCGACCCGTACATCGACTACGCGAGCTACGACACGAGCCGCAACGGCGTCATCGAGCCCGCCGAGCTGCACCTCACCGTCATCGCGGCGGGCTATGAGGGGGCCTACGGAGGTTCCAGTTCCTGCACACCCAACGTGTGGGGGCACCGGTGGGCGATCGACAACGGTGCTCCCGTCGTCGACGGCGTCACCGTCGGCAGTCGCGGCTATACCCAGTTCGGCGAGTCGCACTGCGACAAGAGAATCCCGCTGGGAGCACACCAGGCCACCATCGGCATCATGGCCCACGAGCTCGGCCACGACCTGGGCTGGCCCGACCTCTACGACACCGACGGCAGCTCCGAGGGGGTCGGCGAGTGGAGCCTGATGGCCTCGGGCAGCTGGGGCACGAAGTCGAACAGCAGCACGCCGGGCGACGCCCCGGTGCTGCCGGACGCGTGGAGCCGTTCGGTGCAGGGCTGGGTCGCCCCGGTCGAGGTCACCGCCACGACGAACGCCGCACTTTCCCAGGTGTCCACGACCGACACCGTCTACCGGATGCTCAGCGACCCCAACGGCCCGGAGTATTCGAAGACGGGGGTCGGGGAGTACTTCCTCGTCGAGAACCGGCAGAAGGCGGGCCTCGACACGGCGCTGCCGGGGTGCGGGCTCCTCGTCTACCACGTGCACGAGGGCCGGACCAGCAACGCGACCGATGCCGACCGGCTCGTCGACGTCGTGGAGGCCGACGGCCTCGAGGGCCTGAACAAGACGGGGTACCGCGGGGGGCCGGGGGACGCGTGGCACGGCGTCAGCGGACACACGGTGCTCACGACCTGGACCTCGCCCAGCACGCGGCGCACCAACGGGACCGCAACGACGGCGCAGATGTCGGCCAAGGGCGGGTGCGCCGCCACGATGTCCGCCACCCTGACCGGTGACTGGGCGACTGCCCCTTCCGACGTGAAATCCGGGTTCACGGCGGTGTCGCCGGTGCGGGTGCTGGACACGCGCACGGGTGTGGGCGCCCCGAAGGCGAAGGTCGGTGGCGGGCGCGCGATCAGCGTGATCATCCCGGGCCTGCCGGCGGGTGCGACCGCGGTGACGATGAACGTCACGGCGACGCATCCGACGTCGACGAGCTACGTGAGCGTGTACCCGGGCGGCACGGCCCGGCCCGGTGCGTCGAACCTGAACGTGGTCGCGGGTCAGACCATCCCGAACCTGGTGACCGTGGCGCTGGGGGCGGGTAACCGGGTCACCCTGTACAACGCGTCCGGGACGATCGACCTGATCGCCGACCTCGCCGGCTACTACCGCCGCGATGCCGGGGCGGGCTTCACGGCGGTGTCGCCGGTGCGGGTGCTGGACACGCGCACGGGTGTGGGCGCCCCGAAGGCGAAGGTCGGTGGCGGGCGCGCGATCAGCGTGATCATCCCGGGCCTGCCGGCGGGTGCGACCGCGGTGACGATGAACGTCACGGCGACGCATCCGACGTCGACGAGCTACGTGAGCGTGTACCCGGGCGGCACGGCCCGGCCCGGTGCGTCGAACCTGAACGTGGTCGCGGGTCAGACCATCCCGAACCTGGTGACCGTGGCGCTGGGGGCGGGTAACCGGGTCACCCTGTACAACGCGTCCGGGACGATCGACCTGATCGCCGACCTCGCCGGCTACTACCGCCGCGATGCCGGGGCGGGCTTCACGGCGGTGTCGCCGGTGCGGGTGCTGGACACGCGCACGGGTGTGGGCGCCCCGAAGGCGAAGGTCGGTGGCGGGCGCGCGATCAGCGTGATCATCCCGGGCCTGCCGGCGGGTGCGACCGCGGTGACGATGAACGTCACGGCGACGCATCCGACGTCGACGAGCTACGTGAGCGTGTACCCGGGCGGCACGGCCCGGCCCGGTGCGTCGAACCTGAACGTGGTCGCGGGTCAGACCATCCCGAACCTGGTGACCGTGGCGCTGGGGGCGGGTAACCGGGTCACCCTGTACAACGCGTCCGGGACGATCGACCTGATCGCCGACCTGGCGGGCTACCACACCCAGTGACGACTCGGCCCGACCCTCGTCGGTCAACCGACCCACGCAGCAGTACGGCCCGCAGGCGGTGATTGGCGCGCGGCATCCGAACTGCTGCGTGCCGGCCCTGAGCATGAGGCGGGTCAGATGCGGCTCTGCCTCGGCACGAGCACCTCCTCGTAGAGCAGCAGCAGGCCGGCTGCCACCGGGATGGCGAGCAGGGCGCCGAGCACACCGAGCAGGGCCCCGCCGACCAGGGCCGCGACGATCGTCACCGGCCCGGGAACCGAGACGGTGCGCTGCATGACGCGGGGAGCCACGACGTAGTTCTCGAGCTGCTGGTAGACGATGTAGTAGACGAGCACGATGAGCGCCTTCTTGGGCTCGTCGAAGGAGGCCACGATGACGACGACGGCGGCACCGAGCGTGGCGCCGATCATCGGGATCAGCCCCAGCAGCCCAACGGTCACGGCCAGCACCGCCGCGTAGGGGATGCCGACGATGCGCATCATCACGTAGGACAGCAGTGCGTTGAGGGTCGCGATCGCGGTCTGGCCGATCGCGTACGACCCGACTCGGCGGAAGATCTCCTCGGACAGCGACTCGACGCGCCTACGCCGGCTGGACGGCACGACGGCGTAGGCGGCGTTCTTGACCCGGGGCAGCGAGGAGAGGAAGTACAGGGTGAGCACCAGCACGGTGAAGACCTGGAAGACCCCGTTGAGCACGGCCCGCCCCGCTCCGAGGATGCCGCCGAGCACGCCCTCGATGAACTGCTGGTCGGTCATCCGCGCCTGGACCTCGGCCCGGACCTTGTCGATGACGTCGTAGTTGCGGTCGATCTCGCGAACCCACCTGCTTCCGAGGAGGTCCTCGAGATAGCCGGGGGCCTGCTGGGCGAGGTCAGTGCCCTCGACGATGACCGGCGGGATGACCAGGAAGCCGATGAGCACGAAGACGACGAGCAGGCCGGTGAAGACCACGGCGACGGACCCGGCCCGGCGCACCCCCCGGCCGACGAGGGCGTCGACCACCGGGTTGAGGGCCAAGGCCAGGAACATCGAGACGAGCAACAGGGTCAAGGTCGTCGAGAGCCGGCCGACCATCTGCCACAGGCCGATCGCGAGCAGGGCCCCGGTGGCGCCGAAGAAGCCGATGTAGAACGGTGAGTGCCGGTTGAGGGGTTGTCCGACCACGCCGTAGGTGGAGTTCCGACCCGGGCGAGGCTCGGCGCCGGGCCCGGCGTCCGACGCGGTGACGGGCTCCGGCGCGGTCACCGCGCCACCGCCGGCCGGCGCCGAGGAGTCGGGTCCACCGTCCACGGGGGTCACGGCATCGAGCGGCTCGGAGTCGGCAGCGACGTCGTCCTGCACCAGGGCGGCGATCCGGTTGCTCTGCTCGAGCGCGGTGAGCTGGCGCCGCCGGAAGTCCGCCCACCGCGTCACCGGGCTCCACAGCCTGGACATGTTCACGCCCCACCTCCGGGCCTCACCCTAGTGGCGGCTCACCGCTCGCCCGCGGCACCCGGCTCAGGCGTCCCGGAACCGGTTGATGGCCTCCTCGAACCGGGCGCGCTTGTCGGTGTCGGTGACCCCGAGGCCCTCCTCCGGCGAGAGGGTGAGCACGCCGACCTTGCCCTGGTGCAGGTTGCGGTGCACGTCGAGCGCCGCCATCCCGACGTCCTCGAGCGCGTAGGTGCGGCTCAGGGTCGGGTGGATGAGGCCGCGGTCGACGAGCTCGTTGGCCTGCCACGCCTCGCGGTAGTTGGCGAAGTGCGAGCTGATGATGCGCTTGAGGTTCATCCACAGGTAGCGGTTGTCGTACTCGTGCATGTAGCCCGACGTCGAGGCGCAGGTGACGATGGTGCCGCCCTTGCGCGCCACGTAGACGCTGGCGCCGAAGGTCTCGCGACCGGGGTGCTCGAAGACGATGTCGACGTCGTGCCCGCCGGTGAGCTCGCGGATCTTCTTGCCGAGTCGCTGCCACTCCTTGGGGTCCTGCGCGGTGCCCTCGGCGTTCCAGAACTTGTAGCCCTCGGCGGAGCGGTCGATGATCAGCTCGGCGCCCATCGCCCGGCAGATCGCGGCCTTCTCGGGGGAGGAGACCACGCAGATGGGGGTGGCGCCGCCGGCCAGGGCCATCTGGGTGGCGTAGGAGCCCAGGCCGCCCGAGGCGCCCCAGATGAGCACCCGGTCGCCCAGCTTCATGTGGGCGCCGTTCTTGGAGATCAGCTGACGGTAGGCCGTGGAGTTGACCAGCCCGGGTGCAGCGGCCTCCTCCCAGGACAGGTGGGTCGGCTTCGGCATCAGCTGGTTGGCCTTGACGATGGCCAGCTCGGCCAGGCCGCCGAAGTTGGTCTCGAAGCCCCAGATCCGCTGCTGCGGGTCCATCATCGTGTCGTCGTGGCCCTCGGCGTCCTCGAGCTCGACGCTCAGGCAGTGCGCCACGACCTCGGTGCCCGGCTTCCACTTGGTCACCCCGGGGCCGGTGCGCAGCACGACGCCGGCGAGGTCGGAACCGACCACGTGATAGGGCAGGTCGTGGCGCAGCGCGAACTCCGAGGTGCGGCCGTAGCGCTCGAGGAAGGAGAACGTCGACACCGGCTCGAAGATCGAGGTCCACACGGTGTTGTAGTTGATCGCGCTGGCCATGACGGCGACCAGCGCCTCGCCGGGCGCGAGCTCGGGCGTCGGCACCTGCTCGACGTGCAGCGAGCGGCGCGGGTCCTTGTCACGGGTCGCCATCCCCGCGAACATCTCGACCTCGTCCTTGTGCACCGTGGCGGCGCGGTAGGTGGGCGGGACGTCGATCTCGGCATAGGTCTGCGTGCTGCGGTCCCCGGAGAGGATGGCCTCGCGGATCTGGTCCATGCGGTCGTGCTCCTTCGGCGGTGAGGGCGTGTTCGATCGGCGGTGGCGAGCCCGCCCGGCGAACCTAGTCTCCCCGCCACGTCGCCATGGGGCCCTATGACGGCCCTCACGACGTGATCCGGCTCACGGGCGACCGGCCCGCCGGTCAGTCGTGCGGCATACAGTGCCGTCGTGGCTCTCACCCCCCTCTCGCGCCGGAAGGTCGTGCTCGGCACGGGCGGCGTGCTCACCTACGGGGCGCTGGCGTGGTGGAGCCTGGAGTACCGCATCCGGCGGGCCGAGGTGCCGCTCTACAGCGAGACCGTCGCGTTCCTCTCACCCGGCTGGCGCGAGCTGGTGCCGGCCGGGCACACCGACACCCTGGTCCCCGGCACCCGCGTGCTCGCCGGGCGCAACCTGAGCACCAAGCTCGTCGACGACGAGCTGGCGTGGCTCGAGGAGTCCTCGCCCTGGGTGGCGACGACGCTCGACGGCGGTGACGACGTGCTGCGCTCGGCCCTGCTCGACCTGCGAGCGCTCTCGGCGGGCCTGCCGGTGAGCGTGGCCGGATGGAGCGACCGGTGGCGCTACGCCTGGCCGCGCGACGTGTCGTTCGTGGCGACCGCACTGGCCCGCATCGGGAAGCCCGACGCCGCGGCGAGGCAGCTGACCTTCCTGCAGGAGGTGCAACGCGATGACGGCGTGTTCGAGGCCCGCTACGACCCGAGCACGCGGCGCACGCCCGACGAGCGGGTGGCCCAGCTCGACGGGTCGGCGTGGGTCGTGTGGGGGGCGCACCAGCTCGCGGTGGCCGCCCCGGACCGCGCCGTCGAGCTGCTGACACCTCTCACACCGATGCTCGTGCGCAGCGCCACCCGGCTGATGTCCGTCATCGACGCCCGGACGCAGCTGCCCAAGGCCTCGTCCGACTACTGGGAGCTCGTCGAGCGCGCGGTGACCCTGGGCACGGCGGCGTCGGTGCTCGCGGGACTGCGCAGCGCCACCGAGGTACTGCCACTGGTGGGGGAGCCGCTGCTGGCGGAGCAGACCCGGGAAGCGGCGCAGTCGCTGTCGGCCGCCGTGCACGACCAGTTCGGTGCCGCGGGGTACCCCCGCATGCTCGACGACCCTGCTGCCGACGCCGCGGTCACCTTCCTCACCGCCCCGATCGGCCCGGCGGCCGCCGACGACGCCGTGCTCACGGCGATGGCGCGCGCGCAGCGGGCGATGGCGCGGCCGGCCGGCGGGGTGGCGCCGGGCGTGCAGTGGAAGGACGACGGCATCAGCTGGACCCCGGAGACCGCCCTGTTCGCGGCCGCGTGGGCCGCGAGCGGCGAGCGGGATCGCGCCGAGGCCCTGCTGGCGTGGCTCGGCGCGCACCGCACCGATGCCGGGTCCTTCCCCGAGAAGGTGCTCTTCGACGGGCGGCCCGCCGCGGTGGCGCCGCTCGCCTGGACGGCCGCGTTGGTCATCATCGCCCGGCACGAGCTGGTGCACGCGTGAGGCGATGGGCGGCGCTCGCCCTGCTCGCCCTGCTCGCCGGCGCACCGGTGGCGAGCGCGGCCGGCGACCCGGCATCCCCGCGCCTTGTGGTCGTCGGGGCGCCGGGGCTGGCGTGGTCCGACCTCGACGGGGGTGCCCTCCCCGCCCTCGACGCCATGACCGCTGACGGCGCGCTGGGGTCGATGACGGTGCGGGCGGTCGGCAGCAGCTCGTGCGCGGTCGACGGGTGGCTGACCCTCAGCGCCGGCCGCCGGGCGGGTGACATCGCCGGGCCGTGTCGGGTGCCGCCGCCGGTCGTGGACGACCGGGTGCCCCGCTGGGCCGAGTACCGCGCGGCCGCAGCGGCCGGGTCGTACGACGCCCGGCCCGGGACGCTGGGGGAGGAGGTCACGGCATCCGGCGCCTGTGTGGAGACGGTGGGAGCGGGGGCCGCGATCGGTGGGGCCAACCTGCAGGGCGTGGTGAGCTCGCACCAGGCCGGGCTGCCGGCGACGTTCTCGTGCCCGGTGGTGCTCGTCGATGGCGGCGTGCTGGCGGAGTCCGGCCCGGCGCGGGAGGCGGCCCTGCAGCGGCTCGACGGGCTCGTGGCCCGGGTGCGCGCGGCCGACCCCGCGGCCGACGTGGTGGTCGCCGGGGTGGCCGACGGTGCATCGCCGGTGCGCCCCCGGGCCGTGGTGGCGGCCGGGCCGTCGTTCCCGCGCGGGTTGCTGGAGTCGGCGTCGACCCGGCAGCCGGGCCTCGTGCAGCTGCAGGACCTCACCGCCACCGCCTTGGCCCGGGTGGGCGCGAGCGTGGCCGAGGTGACCGGGCGCCCGCTGACGGTGGCGCCGTCGAGCGCGTCGGCGGCCGCCCTGGTCGCCGGGCGGGTCGGCGCCGAGACCCGGGCCGCGACGCTGCGCGCGCTCAGCCCCCAGGTGACCGGCTGGCTGGCCGGTGGCTACGCGGTGTGGGCGCTCGTGGTCGCCGTGCTCTGGTGGCGGCGCGGGAGCGGGGCGGATGCCGCGCCGGCCTGGCTTCGCGCCGCCGGGGTGGCGGTGGCCGCCGTGCCGGTCTCGACGTTCGTGGTGAACCTGGTGCCGTGGTGGCGGGGGAGCTCGCCGGGAGTGCTGTTCGTCGGGGCCCTCGCCGTCGTCGTCGCCCTGGTGACCGCGGTGGCGCTGCGGGTGGGCGCGGCTGCGCCGCTGGGGGCGCTGCGCGCCGTCGCGGTGCTCACCCTGGTGGTGCTGGCCGGCGACGTGCTCGCCGGGTCGGGGCTGCAGCTCGGGTCGGTGTTCGGGCAGAACCCCGTGGTCGGTGGTCGGTTCTACGGCCTGGGCAACACCAGCTTCGCGCTCTACGGCCTCGCCGTGCTGGTGGTCGTGCAGTGGGTGGCGATGTCGGGGCGCTCACGTCGCCTCGGGGCGGGCCTGGCGCTGCTCGTGCTGGCCGCGGCCCTCGCCATCGAGGCCCTGCCCTCGCTCGGGGCCGACTTCGGCGGCCCGCCCGGGCTGCTGCTGGGGGGGCTGCTCGTCGTGGCCACCGCCGCCGAGGTGCGGCTGACCTGGCGGCGGGTGCTGGCGGCGGTGGTGGGCGCCGGTGCCCTGGTGGCGCTGGTCGCCGTGGCCGACTGGCTGCGGCCGGCCGACTCGCGCACGCACCTCGGTGACTTCGTCGAGTCGGTGGTCTCGGGGGAGGCCGGTGCCGTGGTGGGGCGCAAGCTGTCGCAGAATGTCGCCAACCTCGGCTCACCGGCCCTGCTCGTCATCGCCGTCGCCACGGTGGTGCTCGTCCTCGTCGCCCGGCGGGTGCGGTGGCGGCCGGTGCCCGACGGCGCCGTGGTGCTGCGCGGGGCGGTCGTGCTGGCCGTGGTGGGGTTCCTGGCCAACGACTCCGGGCTCGTCATCCCGGCGTTCGTCGCGCTCGTGCTGGCGCCCCTGCTCGTGGCCGCCGGTCATTCACCCCAGAAGCTTCAGGTCAACAAGGGAACCGAAGCCCTACGACGGTGAAGCTTCTCGCACCGGGCGGGAAAGCTGTGGCTCAGTGGGAGGGGACGGTGGCCGGCTCGACCAGCTCGACGAGGATGCCGCGGGCGTCCTTGGGGTGGATGAAGTTGACCCGCGAGTTGCTCGTGCCCCGCTTGGCCTCGGGATAGAGCAGGCGCAGGCCGCGCTCGCGCAGGGTGGCGCTCACGGCATCCAGGTCGGCGACCCGGTAGGCGAGCTGCTGGATGCCGGGGCCGCTGCGGTCGAGGAACTTGGCGATGGTCGACTCCGGTGACAGCGGGGCCAGCAGCTGGATGCACGACCCCGATTCGCCCACGGCCATCATCGCCTCGCGCACGCCCTGCTCGGCGTTGGTCTCCTCGTGCAGCAGCCGCATGCCGTAGGTCGAGGAGTAGAAGGCGATCGCCTCGTCGAGGTCGGGCACCGCCACGCCGACGTGGTCGATGGCGGTGAACAGGTCGGTCGGCAGGGCAGTCATGGCGCCCAGCCTAGGAGCGCGGGCGGCGCCCGGCGACCGCCGGGTGGTGAGGGTCACCGACCGGCGGGGGTGGCGCGGGACGCGGACGGAACTAGAGTCGGGGAGATTCCCCGCACCCGATCCTGGAGGGCCTTCCATGTCCACCGACCCCACCGTCATCGTCGCCGGCGCCCGCACCCCGATGGGCCGGATGAGCGGCTCGCTCAAGGGCTTCAGCGGGTCCGACCTCGGCGGCTTCGCCATCAAGGGCGCCCTCGAGAAGGCCGGCGTGGCCCCCGAGGACGTCGACTACGTGATCATGGGCCAGGTGCTCACCGCCGGAGAGGGCCAGATCCCGGCCCGCCAGGCGGCGACCAAGGGCGGCATCCCGATGACCGTGCCCGCGCTGACCATCAACAAGGTCTGCCTCTCCGGCATCGACGCCATCGCACTGGCCGACCAGCTGATCCGCGCCGGCGAGTTCGAGGTCGTGGTCGCGGGTGGCCAGGAGTCGATGACCAACGCGCCGCACCTGCTCGAGAAGAGCCGCGACGGCTTCAAGTACGGCGACGTCGTGATGCACGACCACATGGCGCAGGACGGCCTCTGGGACGCCTTCACCGACCAGGCGATGGGCCTGCTCACCGAGTCGGCGAACACCGGCGACCTCGCCTTCACCCGCGAGGAGCAGGACGCCTTCTCGGCCCGCAGCCACCAGCTCGCCGCTCTGGCCTGGAAGGACGGACTGTTCGACGACGAGGTCGTCACCATCTCGATCCCGCAGCGCCGCGGCGACGCCCTGGACTTCCGCACCGACGAGGGCATCCGCGCCGACACCACCACCGAGTCGCTCGGCCGGCTGCGCCCGGCCTTCAGCAGGGACGGCACCATCACGGCCGGCTCGGCCTCGCAGATCTCCGACGGCGCCGCCGCCGTGGTCGTCATGAAGAAGTCGCGCGCCGAGTCGCTCGGGCTGAGCTGGCTCGCCGAGATCGGCGCCCACGGCGTCGTCGCCGGCCCCGACTCCACGCTGCAGAGCCAGCCCGCCCGTGCCATCGCCAAGGCCTGCGAGCGCGAGGGCATCGCCCCCACCGACCTCGACCTGGTCGAGATCAACGAGGCGTTCGCCGCCGTGGGCCTGGCCTCCACCAAGGAGCTCGGCCTCGACGACGACAAGGTCAACGTCAACGGCGGGGCCATCGCCCTCGGTCACCCGGTCGGCATGTCCGGCGCCCGCATCGTGCTGCACCTCGCGCTCGAACTGCAGCGCCGCGGTGGCGGGGTCGGCGCGGCCGCGCTCTGCGGCGGTGGCGGCCAGGGCGACGCCCTCGTCGTCAAGGTCCCCGCGCAGGGCTGACCGGGCACCCCGATCGGGCCGCGCAGCGTCGACGTCCCCTCTCTCGTCGCCTTGGCGAGGGAGGGGCGTCCGCGTGCGGTGGCCCGGCTGATCTCGCTCGTCGAGGACGGCCACCCCGCCCTGCGCGAGGTGATGGCGCTCATCGCGCCGGATGCCGGGCGCGCCCACGTCGTCGGCGTCACCGGGGCGCCGGGCGTGGGCAAGTCGACGACGACCGGCGCGCTCATCCGAGCCCACCGGGCAGCCGGCCAGCGGGTGGGTGTGCTCGCGGTCGACCCCTCCTCGCCCTTCTCCGGCGGCGCCCTGCTCGGTGACCGGATCCGGATGTCGGACCACGCGGCCGACCCCGAGGTCTTCATCCGCTCGATGGCCTCTCGCGGCCACCTCGGCGGGCTCTCGTGGGCCGCCCCGCAGGCGCTGCGGGTGCTCGACGCCGCCGGCTGTGACGTCGTGCTGCTCGAGACCGTGGGGGTCGGTCAGTCCGAGGTCGAGGTGGCCGGCACTGCCGACACCACGCTGGTGCTGCTCGCTCCCGGCATGGGTGACGGCATCCAGGCGGCGAAGGCCGGCATCCTCGAGGTGGCCGACGTGCTCGTCGTCAACAAGGCCGACCGCGAGGGTGTCGACCGCACGGTGCGCGACCTGCGGCACGCGGCGACGCTGGGCGCCGGGTCCGACGCCGGCGGCTGGAAGGTGCCGGTGGTACGCACGGTGGCCATCGACGGCACCGGGGTCGACGAGCTGGTGGCCGCGGTCGAGGCGCACCGCGCGTGGCTCGGCGTCGACGGGCTACGGGGGCGCCGGGTGCACCGGGCGTCGCGGGAGATCGAGGGGCTGGCCCTGGAGGTGCTGCGGGCCCGGGTCGGCGGGCTGAGCGGCGACAGCCGGCTCGAGGCGCTCGCCGACGACGTGGTGGCCGGTCGGATCGACCCCTACGCCGCCGCCGACCGGCTGGTCGGCTCGCTCACGTGAGGGGCGCGTCCCCAGATCGACCAATAGGTCACTTGGGCGACGCTCTCGCCTGCCGCTGTCCATGTCCGCTGCGCGGTGGGATGCCGTGTGCGGCCGGTGACCATCCGCACCCACTCGCTGGCGCTCGCGGGCGCGCCCACGCAGAGCGTGGGACCCGCCGCCAGACCCGTCCATCGGCTCGCCCACGGCATCACATCGCTCCGCTCCTTTCACGGCCTCTGGCTGGGCCGCATCGACCCCAGCGACAGGGCCGTCCGGGCGCCGCCCTCCTTGACCTGGCGTCGGCTACCGCCTGGTAGGTGCACGGATCGCTTCACCTACCCAGTGGTAGCCAAGGTCGGGTCGGTGACCGGTCAAGACGTGGCGGGGGCTACGGCGCGGTAGGTGCTGCGATCACTGCATCTACCAGGCGGTAGCCCGGGTCATGTCCCGGGCGCCTGGCCAGGCGACACGGCGTCCGGTCGGGTGAGTGGCCCCGGATCGACCTACAGGTCACCCGGGAACGGCTGGTCGGCTGCCTCGGCTGCGGCGGCCCATCCACGGCGACGCCCAGGGAGGATGTGCCGGTGGATGCCGTTCCCGACTTCGCGACCAAGCCGACCCTTCGCGGCCGGCTGGTGACCCTGCGCCCGTTCCGCGAGGGCGACGCCGAGGTGATGGCGCAGATCCTGTCCGATCCCAAGGTGCGCCGGCTGACCGCCAGCGTCGAGTCGACCGCCGAGGCCCAGCATCCCGGCGTTGTGCTCGACGACCGGCTGCGCGACTGGTACGCGACCCGGGGCGACCAGCCCGACCGACTCGACCTCGCCATCGAGGACGCGGCGAGCGGCATCCTCGTGGGCGAGGTGGTGCTCAACGAGGTCGACCTCGTCGAGCTGACCTGCAACCTGCGGCTGCTCGTCGGGCCGCAGGGTCGCGACCGGGGGCTCGGCACCGAGGCGGTCGCACTCATCACTGCCTACGGCATCGAGCGGCTCGGGCTGCGCCGGATCGCCCTCGAGGTGTTCGAGTTCAACCCGCGCGCCCAGCGCGTCTACGAGAAGGTGGGCTACCTGCTGACCGGCGTGCACCCGGACGAGCTGGTGTTCGACGGCGTCGCCGTCGCCGCCGTGCAGATGGCCGTGGATGCCGAGCGCTGGCGCGGGTTCCCCGCCGCGCCTTCCGCGAACCCGGCCCCGCACGGCTGATCTCACGACGTCAGTCCGGGCCGACCGCCGCCGGCTCGACCAGGCTGAGGTCGACGGAGGCGTCGGGTAGCTCCTCGCCCTCGAGCGGGATCGCCGAGGGCACACCGGCGGTGATCCGGCTGCCGTCGGCGCGCGTCCCGCCGGTCTGCGGACGGTTGCCGAGGGTGCCGGGGATGCGGGGGCCGTGCCCGTCGAGCTCGATGACGACGCGCTCCCGCTCGTCGACGGCGTACGTGGTGCCATGCACGTCGATCGGCACCGGCAGCTCGCCGGCCTCGACCTCGAAGGCCAGCGCCGACGGGGTGACGGTCACCCGCACCCGCGTGCCGCGCCAGGTGACCCGGAAGGTCAGGGACTGCCAGCCGTCGGGCAGGCGCGGGTCGAAGGACAGCCGCCCGTCGTGGTCGCGCATGCCGCCGAACCCGTTGACCAGCGCCGACCACACCCCGCCGGTGGAGGCGACGTGCAGCCCGTCGACGGTGTTGTCGTGCGCGTTCGCGAGGTCGACGTAGAGGGCGTCGAGGAAGTAGCCGTAGGCCACCTCGTGGTAGCCGACCTCGGCGGCGATGACCGACTGCACGACCGCCGACAGGGTGGAGTCGCCGGTGGTGATCGGGTCGTAGTACTCGAAGTCGAGCCGCTTCTCCTGGGCGGTGAACCGGTTGCCCTGCAGGAACAGCGCGAGCACGACGTCGGCCTGCTTGAGCACCTGGAAGCGGTAGATCACGAGCGGGTGGTAGTGCAGCAGCAGCGGCCGCAGCTCCTCGGGGGTGCGGCTGAGGTCCCAGACCTCGCGGTCGAGGAAGAAGTCGTCCTGCGGGTGGATCTGCAGGCCCTCGTCGAAGGGGATGTGCATGCCCACCGCGCAGGCCGCCCACTCGGTGACCTCGCCATCGGTGAGCTGCAGCTTCTGGGCGATGCGGGCGTACTCGTCGGGCTCCTGCTCGCGGGCCCACTGAACCCAATGCACGGCCTGCTCGAGGTTGTAGCGCGCCATGACGTTGGTGAACAGGTTGTTGTTGACGACCGTCGTGTACTCGTCGGGCCCGGTGACGCCGTGGATGTGGAACGACCGCTCGCCGTTGCTGCGCCAGAACCCGAGGTCGGCGTAGAGCCGGGCGGTCTCGACGAGGATGGCCAGCCCGTCGCGCACCAGGAACCCGACGTCGCCGGTGGCGTTGACGTACTGCACGAGGGCGTGCACGACGTCGGCGTCGATGTGCACCTGGGCGGTGCCGGCCGCGTAGTAGGCCGAGGCCTCCTCGCCGTTGATGGTGCGCCACGGGAACAGCGCGCCGCGCTGGCTCAGCTCGCGCGCCCGGTCGCGGGCGGCGGGCAGCATCCGGCTGCGGAAGTGCATCAGGTTGCGGGCCAGGTCGGGGCGTGTGTAGCTGAGGAAGGGCGCGACGTAGACCTCGCTGTCCCAGAAGTAGTGGCCCTCATAGCCCGAGCCGGTGACCCCCTTGGCCGCGACGCCGTGCCCGTCGGCGCGCCCGCTGGCCTGGGCGAGCGTGAAGAGGTTGAACCGGATGGCCTGCTGGATGGCGGCGTGGTGCGGGTCGTCCGAGGCGACCTCGACGTCGCTGGCCGCCCAGAAGGCGTCGTACCAGTCACGCTGCTCGGTCAACCAGTGGGCGAGGTCGTAGCGGGCCGTGCGGTCGAGGGTGCGACGGCAGCGGTCGGACAGCTCGCGCACCGGCAGCCCGCGCGAGGTGTGGTAGGCCACCGCCTTCTCGATCCGCAGCGTGCTGCCCTCCCGGGCGTCGGTGCGAATGACCATCTTGGTGAGGTCGGGCTCGTCGCCCAGCAGCACCTCGTAGGGGTCGGGCGTGCTCACCGCGTGGTCGGCCGCGACCACCACCGTCATCCGCGAGTTGGCGCACTGGTAGCCCAGCATCATCCGGTCGTCCTTGGCCATGGAGATGCGGGGCAGCAGCACCCGCCCCTCGAAGGCTCCGGCCTTGCGCGGGTCGGCGTGCACCCCGCTGGTGTCGGCCTGCAGGTGGTACTCATCGACGCCGTCCTGCCGGTTGAGCAGCTGCGACGAGACCACCAGGGGAGCCTCGCCGGCGAGCATGGTCACCTCGAGCGTGAGCAGCACGAGGTGGCGCTGGGTCATCGAGACCATCCGGGTGGAGTCGACCTGCACCCGCTTGCCCGACGGCGTGCGCCAGATCAGCGAGCGGCGCAGCACGCCGTCGCGGAAGTCGAGGGAGCGCTCGTAGCGCTCGAGGTCGGCGGTGCCGATGACGAGGGGCTCGTCGTCGACGTAGAGCTTCATCAGCTTCGCGTCGGGGGCGTTGATGATGGTCTGCCCGGTGCGGGCGAACCCGTAGGCGGACTCGGCGTGCCGGATCGGCCAGGTCTCGTGCAGCCCGTTGACGTAGGTGCCGTGCTCGAACGCGTGTCGGCCCTCTTCGGGGTTGCCGCGCATGCCGATGTAGCCGTTGGCCACGGTGAACAGGGTCTCGGTGACGCCGAGGTCGGCCCGGTCCGGGTCGCACTCGACCAGCCGCCAGGGGTCGACGGGAAAGCGGCTGCGGTCGAGCGGGTCGGCCGAGGTGTAGCGGCGCTTCACGCCAGTCTCCCGAGGTCGGCCACGACGAGGTCGGCACCCGCGGCGGTGAGCACGTCGGCACCCGCACCGCGGTCGACCCCGATGACGAGCGCGAACGCCCCGGCAGCTCCCGCCCGCACGCCGGAGACGGCATCCTCGACGACGACCGAGCGGGCCGGCACGGTGCCGCACTCGGTGGCGGCGTGCACGAACGTGTCGGGGGCCGGCTTGCCCGGCAGGCCCAGCCGGGTGGCGACCCGGCCGTCGACCACGGTCACGAACCGGTCGGCGAGGCCGGCGGCGGCGAGCACGGCGGGCGCGTTGGCCGACGACGAGACGACCGCGATCGGCATCCCCAGGTCGCGCAGCGTGTCGAGCAGGGCGACCGAGCCGGGGTACGCGACCACGCCGTCGCGCTCGAGCACCACGTTGAAGGCGTCGTTCTTGCGGTTGCCCAGGCCGCACACGGTGTCGGCCTCGGGCGGGTCGCTCGGGTCGCCATCGGGCAGCCGGATGCCGCGCGCTGTGAGCAGGTCGCGCACGCCGTCGTAGCGGGGCTTGCCGTCGACGTGCGCGAAGTAGTCGGCGTCGGTGTAGGGGGAGGTGTCGGCGCCGGGGGCGTGCCAGCCGGACAGGAAGGTGTCGAACATCTCGGCCCAGGCGCGCATGTGGACCTCGGCGGTGGGCGTCAGGACGCCGTCGAGGTCGAACAGGACCGCGTCGTGCTCCGACCAGGTCACCGGCTTCGCTGTGCTCATGACCCGAACGCTAGGGACTGCGAGAGCGCTTGCGCAATCGGCCTCACGGCATTGATCGAGGAGCGGTCAGGTTCGGGTGCCGACCGGCGTCCGCTCGCGCTCCGGCGCGGTGCGAAACAGCCCGAACCAACCTTCCACAAGCCCTTGTCACGATCACTAGGGTGTGGAGCATGTCGCCCCGTCGGCTCAACGATGCGGACACCGCGGCGTTGCGTGCCCTGGTGCTGCTCCAGCGCTACTCGTTGGGAATCAACCAGGTGGTGGAGCGGGCGCTCGGCGAGCTGGGGTCCGACAACGCCGACATCCGGCTCCTGCTGGTCGTCGGCTCGGCCCAGGGGGTGAGCCCGTCAGAGCTCGTGGCGACCGTGGGGCGCCCGCGCAGCACGGTGTCGAGGGGGCTGGCGCGGGTGCTGTCGAGCGGGCTCGTCGAGCGCCGCACCCATGCGGTCGACCGGCGCCGGGCCGCGCTGCACCTCACCACTCGCGGTCGCGAGAGCGTCGCACAGTTCGAGCAGTCGCTGAGCGACTTCTTCTGCGAGGGTGAGCCCCTCGTCAAGGAGGTCATGCTGCTGCTGGGGCGCGATCCCGAGCGGCTCCCTCGACCGGCGCGGCGCCCGGGGGCGCTCGAGCTGGCCGACCGGATGAGTGCAGCCGGCCAGATCTGGGCGAGCGACCTCCAGACCCGGATGAGCGGGTTCGGTGAGCTGGAGACGGTCGACCGCTACGCCTTGACGGTGCTCGCGCAGGCCTGGGCCCGGCCGACCTGGCTGGCCGACGAGCTCTGGCTGAGCCCGGCCGGCACGACGAGCATGCTCGAGCGCCTCGAGGGCCTGGGCCTGGCCGTGCGCGAGAGCGGGGTGCTCGACACCGATCGGCGGGCGGTCGTCGTGCACCTGACCCCCAGGGGGCGGCGGGCGGCGCGCGTGCTCCTCGACACGTTTCGCGTGCACCAGGACATGGTGCTCGACGCGATCGCGCCCACGGTCGGCTTCGCACACCAGGCGGATGCCGAGCTGGCCCGAGCGGGTCGGGCCGCCGCCGGCTGAGCGAGGGTCAGCGCACGGAGCGCGCAGGGCGTCGCTGGTGGGGGACGGTGCCGGGTCCAGGGGCGTTCTACGCCTACCCCGACTTCGAGAGGCACCGCCAGCGGCTGGCCGCGCACGGCAGCCGCGGCGGTGCCGACCTGGCCCGGTGGCTGCTCGACGAGCACGGCCCGGCCGTGGTCGCCGCCACCGTCTCGTCGTGACCCGGTGGTCGGTGCCGCGCCACCGGGCTCGACTACGGTGCGGGGTGTGAGCCAGCCGGTGCGCCTGCCGTTCGACCCGATCGCCCGGGCGAGCGAGCTGTGGCGCGACCGCTGGGGCGACGACTCGCGCTCGGTCTCGATGGCGACCGCCACGTCCGTGATGCGGGTGCAGCAGCTGCTGCTCGGCCAGTTCGACGGCATCGCGGGCCGCCACGGGCTCACCTTCGCGCGCTACGAGGCGCTGGTGCTGCTGGCCTTCAGCCGGGAGGGCCGGCTGTCGATGTCGCGCATCGGTGAGCGCCTCATGGTGCACCCGACCAGCGCCACCAACATCGTGCAGCGGCTCGCCGCGCAGGGGTTCGTCGAGCGGGTCCCCAACCCGACCGACCGGCGCGGCGCGCTCGCCGTCATCACGGATGCCGGGCGCGCGGCGATGGAGGCCGTCACCGCTGAGCTGGAGGCGGTCGACTTCGGCCTGGCCATGCTCGACGAGCAGCAGCATGCAGCCCTGTTCGGCCTGCTGCGCGAGGTGCGCGTCGGGGCCCGCGACTTCGACGCCTGAGCGGCCCGCGGGGGATGCCGCGGCACGGCACCCGGCGCCCTGCGCCCGTCGCGGACCCCCGCCGCGACGTGGCGCGCATCACGTGATAATGGGCCGGGATTTGTCGGCACGGGGTCTGGTTTGTCATGGTGGAAGGCCAGCCCGCCGCCCGGACCCGCGTCCGGGACGCCCCGCAGACAGCAAGGACACCCCCTGACATGGCCACCATCGTGAAGCGCGTCGCCGGCGCGCTCCTGGCGCTCGTCGGCCTGGCGCTGACCGTCGTCGGCGTCTGGTTCGCCGGCCAGCTGGGCACCTCCGGAACCGCCGAGTTCACGGTGCACCCCGTCTCGGCCGACCCTGTGCTGATCGGCCCCGACGTGCTCAACCGGGTCGACGCCGACGTCGTCGTCACCGCGACCCCCACCTCGGGAGGCTCGATGTGGATGGCACTGGCCAACCCCTCCGACGCCGACGCGGTCGTGGGGAACTCGAAGCACCTGGCCGTGACCGGCGTGACGGTGAGCGACTGGTCGCTCGACACCTCGAGCACCGGCACGGGCGCCGCCCCCGAGCTGGGCGCCGCCGACCTGTGGCGCCAGCAGGACGAGGCCCAGGGCCCGGTGACCCTCACCGTCAAGCAGTCCGGCGCCCCCGAGACGCTCGTGGTCAAGGCCCAGGGCGGCCAGCTGAGCACGCTGACCCTGCAGGTCACCGACAAGTCGTGGTTCGTCGAGGCGGTCGTCGCGGCCCTGGTCGGGCTGTTCCTGCTCGTCGCCGGCGTGGTGCTGCTCACGGCACGCCACCTTCGGCACCACGGTGCCGTCGAGGCGCCCCCGGTGCCGGCCGCGCCGGAGGATGCCGAACAGGTGGCGGTCCCCACCGGAACTTCCGACCCCACCCGGACCGTTGGAGCCGAGGATGAGGCCAGCACCGCGCCCACGGCCCCCCTGCGGGCCACCACGGTGCGCAGCCCACGCCCTGCCGCCGACGAGCCCGACACCGACGTCATCGACCGCTCCGACGAGGACCGCGCCGACGCGCACCGTGCCGACTCCGACGGCACGGACGCGCACGGCATCCCCGGCACCGACGCCGACGCACCCCACCGCACCGACCCGACCGACCCCCACGACCCCCAGGAGGTCACCCGATGACCCCGCGCCCCCAGACCACCCCCCGTGCCCTGAGCCGGCTGGCTGCCTCGACCACGCTGCTCGCCGCGCTCGTGCTCGCCGGCTGCGGCACCCAGGACGCCCTGGTCGGCCTGCACGCCGCCCCCGTCGAGCAGACCGCCGCTGCGCCGCTCGACACCGAGGGAGCGACCGCGGTGGCCGCCCGGCTGCTGGCGGCCAAGGACGCAGCGGCCGCCGGTGCCACCAAGGACGCCAAGGCCGCGGCAGCCGCCCGCGCCGAGGTGCTCACCGGCGACGCCCTGACCCTGGCCAACGCCGAGGCCGCCCGGGCCATCCCCTCAGCCGCGACCACCGACCTCGTCCCCGAGCCGAAGCCGCAGATCGTGGCCCAGTCGCAGGGCCGACAGTGGCCGCGCGCCATCCTCGCGTCGACGCTCGACGAGGCGACGAACACCCAGTGGCTGCACGTCATGACCTCCGCGACGCCCGACGAGCCGTTCCACATCGCCGCCAGCGTGCCCATGTTCGGTGGGGCCGAGCTGCCCGCGCTCGCTGAGCAGCTGGCCGGTGCGCCGCTGCTCAAGACCACCGACAAGAACGGCCTGCAGGCCTCCCCGGCCGACGCTGTCAAGGCCTATGCCGCGGCGGTGGCCCAGCCGAACGGCAAGGCCACCGACCTCGTGATGACGGACGACCAGTTCGCGACCGGCCTGAAGACGGCCGCCGCCACCCAGGCCAAGGCGCTGGGCGCCCTGGGTGCCCTCAGCCAGGTCCACGAGCCGCGGCTCGACGACGCCATCACCTTCCGGCTGGCCGACGGCGGGTCGGTCACCTTCGCGATGCTCAAGCGCACCGACACCCTCACCCCGAAGCCGGGGGCCAAGGAGCTCACGCTGCCCGCGGAGTACGCGAAGCTGGTCGGCACCTCCAAGGTGACCAAGCCGCTCGTCCTGAACAACCTCGAGCCGATCGTCATGGTCATGCCGAGGACCGGCGAGGCCAAGGTCATCGGCGCGAGCGACCTGCTCGTCTCGGGAAGAGCCCGCTGAGCCCCCACCGACCGACCCTTTGACAGAATCGGGACCATGAGCGAGACCACCCCGCCCGCGGGCACCCGCGGCGCCGTCGACCTGTCCTCCGTCGCCGGGCTGACGGCCCCCACCACCGCGACCGCCGGTGCCGGGATGCCAGCCGGCGCCCTGCCCGTCGACACGCCCCAGCCGGGCACCGTGCCCGGCGGGCTGGTCGTCGAGGTCGATGCCGGCAACCTGCAGGAGGCGCTCAACCGCACGCTTCAGGTGCCCGGCGTGCTCGTGCTCTGGGGCTCGGCCTACCCGCAGACCCGCGAGCTGTTCGACACCGTCGTCAAGGTCGCGGCCTCACTCGAGGGGCGCGTGCTCGTGCTGAGCGCCGACCTGTCCACCTCACCGCAGCTGCTCACCGTCTTCCAGCCGCTGCTCGAGCAGGCGTTCGGCCAGCCCAGCGTGCCGGCCACGTTCGGCCTGCTGCAGGGTCAGCCGGTGCCGCTGTTCCCCGGCATCGTGCCCGAGGACGAGGTGCGGGCCGTGTTCGACCAGCTGCTCCAGGCCGCGGTGCAGAACGGCATCACCGGCCGGGTGCAGCTCGAGGCGGTCGAGGGTGCCGACGACGACGTTCCGCTCCCGCCGCTGCACGAGGAGGCCTTCGAGGCCATCGAGCGGGGCGACCTCGACGCTGCGGTCGCGGCCTACCAGCAGGCGCTGGCCGAGGACCCCAAGGACACCGACGCCGAGGTGGGCCTGGCCCAGGTGCGGCTGATGCAGCGCACCTCCGGCGTCGACCTCGCTGCCGCCCGCTCGGCCGCCGCCGTCGACCCCACCGACGTCGAGGCCGGCATCCTGGTGGCCGACCTCGACCTGCTCGGTGGCCATGTCGAGGACGCCTTCGCCCGCCTGCTCGACCTGGTGCGCAGCACCTCCGGCGACGAGCGCAACCGGGCCCGCACCCATCTCCTCGAGCTGTTCTCGGTCGTCGGCAGCGCCGACGAGCGAGTGCGCAAGGGCCGCCAGGCCCTGATGAGCGCGCTCTTCTGACCGGTGGGCCCCAAGCTCCTCGACGACCACGTCCGGTTCCGCCTCGACCTCGCCGATCCCGACGTCAACGGCGTGGTGCTGCAGTGCGACCGCGTCGTGGGCGGCGGGCGCGAGTTCCGGCGCGAGGGCGACGGGTGGCTGCTCGACGTGCCGCGGCCGGCCCTGCAGCGCCTCGAGTACCGCTTCGCGGTGGCCCGCGGCGACCGGGTCGAGGTGGTGCTCGACCCGGCCAACCCGCGCCACGTCCGCACCGCCTTCGGTGACCGGTCGGTGCTCGAGCTGCCCGGCTACACCCCGCCGTGGTGGCTGTCGGCGCCCGCGGTCGAGGGCCGGCTCGAGGCGATGTCGCTGGCCGGCGAGACGGCCGACGAGGTGCCCGTCACGGTGTGGAGCCCGGTCGACCTCGCCGACGACGAACCTGCGCCGCTGCTGCTGGTGCACGACGGCGCCGAGTACGACCAGCTCGCGGGCATCACGACCTATTGCGGCGCGCTCGTCGCCGCCGGTCAGCTGCCGCCGCACCGCGTGGCGCTCGCGCACCCCGTGATGCGCGACGCGTGGTACTCCGGGTCGCCCCGCTACCTGCGCACCATCGCCGAGGCCGGCCTGGACCGGTTGGGGGAGCGGTACGCGGTGCGCGCGCCGGTGGTGGTCGTGGGCGCCAGCCTCGGGGGCCTCACCGCCCTGCTGCTCGGCCTGCTCGCGGCGCCGCGGGTCGGCGGGGTGTACGCCCAGTCGGGCTCGTTCTTCCAGGTGCGCCACGACGACTCCGAGAGCGGCTACCGCTACTTCGGGCGCATCTCGCGTCTGGTACAGAGCGTGCTCGACATGCGGCACGCCGAGCACCCGCTGGTGGTCGGCATGTCGTGCGGTGCGCTCGAGGAGAACGCCGCCAACAACCGTGACATGGCTGCCGCGCTGCGCCGTGCGGGGCACGACGTCACCCTGCGCGAGGTGGCCGACCTGCACAACTACACCGCGTGGCGTGACGCCCTCGACCCCGGCCTCACCGAGGTCCTGCGCGCCGTCTGGGGGTAGCTCCGGGACCGCTGGTTGCGAGCCCGGGGGCCGACCGGCAGGGTGGGGTCGCATGGAGACCACCAGCGTGCGACTGCGGGTGCCGGGTCACGACGGCGACCTCGAGGTCGTGCGGCACGGCACGTGGGGCCGGCCGGTGCTGCTCTTCCCGTCCGAGGGCGGTTCGGCCCGCGACGCCGAGCACAACGGCACGGTCGACGCCGTGCGGCACCTGATCGACGCCGGCCGGATGAGCCTGTTCTGCGTCGACTCGCTCGACGGGTGGTCGTGGTCCGACAGCGACCTCCCGACCGAGGAGCGCGCCCGGCGCGGCCAGACCTACACCGCCTGGCTGTCCGACGTGGTGCTGCCCTGGGTGCTCGACCAGGTGGGCTGGGACCAGCGGGTCATCACCGTGGGGGTCTCGCTCGGTGCGTACCACGCGGTGCACCTCACCTTCCAGCGCGCCGACGTGGCCCCGCTGGCCATCGGGCTGTCCGGCAACTACGACCCTTCCTCGTGGAACGGGTGGGGGGACCTCGGCGACGCGACCTACTTCGCCAACCCCTCGGCATACGTCGCCAACATGCAGGGCGGGCACCTCGACTGGGTGCGCCAGCGGGTCTCGGTGCTGCTGGTGGTGGGGCAGGGCGCCTTCGAGGTGTCACCCACCCGCGCGCTACCGTCGACCCGGGCGTTCGCCCAGCTGTTGCAGGACAAAGGGATTCGCCACGAGCTCGACATCTGGGGTTACGACAGCGCGCACGACTGGCCGTGGTGGCACCGCCAGCTCGCGCACCACCTGCCCCGTTTCGTCTGACCGCACCAGGAGAGAGAAGGAGACCGCATGGCCCCCACGACCGACCACCTGGTCGGGCTGCTGCTCGGCGCCGAGGAGGACTGGCCCACCGCGTTCGAGGCGCTGGCCCGGCGGCTTGGCGTGCTGCGCGCGCCCGACGGCGGCCAGCACACGCTGACCACCGAGCGCCTGACGATCGAGCCCTTCAACCTGCGGGACAAGGCGCGCCACGAGCTGGTCATCGACCGCCTCGCGCACTGGTACTACCACCCGCGCGAGTGGCTGAAGAAGGTTGCGCTGATGGACGACGTCTACCTCCTCAACAGCCCGTTCACCTTCCAGTCGATGGAGAAGCACTCGGCTTACTGCGCCCTGATGCGGCTCGGTATGAACGTGCCCGAGACGGTGCTGGTGCCCTACAAGCACCCCGTCGACAACGCTCGGTGGGCCTACACCTCGGCGCGCTACAACCGTGGCTTCGACCTCGACTCGGTGGCGGAGCCGCTCGGCTACCCGCTGTACATGAAGCCCTTCGACGGCGGTGGGTGGCGCGGGGTCTCGCAGGTGCACGACCGGGCCGACCTGCACCGCTCCTACGACGACTCCGGTGAGATGCTGATGCACCTGCAGGCGTCGGTGCCCGACTACGAGCACTTCGCCCGCTCGCTCACCATCGGACCCGAGACGATGGTGATGAAGTTCCGGCCCGAGGAGCCGATGCACGAGCGGTACGCCGTGGCGCACGGGTTCCTGTCGGAGCAGACCGGGCGCGAGGCGATCACCATCTCGCAGACTGTCAACGCGTTCTTCCGGTGGGAGTTCAACTCCTGCGAGATGCTCATCAAGGACGGCATGGTCTACCCGATCGACTACGCCAACGCCTGCCCCGACGTCGCGGTCACCTCGCTGCACTACTACTTCCCGTGGGCGATGAAGGCCCTGCTGCGCTGGACTGCCTACTGCGTGGTGACCGGCCGGTCGCCCCGTACCCAGGTCGACACCGGGCCGTGGTTCGCGGTGGCCGACGACCCGGTGCTCGACTACCGCGGCAAGCTCGCCGCCTACCAGCTGCTGGCCGACGACTACTTCGAGAACGAGCGCTACCGCTCCTTCTGCGAGACCTCGCTGCCACACGTCGACGAGATGGTGCTCGAGTGGATCGACGGCCCCGACTTCGCCTCGCTGCTGCACTCCACCATCCAGCAGACCTACCCGCCGCACGAGTGGGAGCGGTTCGAGGCGCACTTCGGCGGCCTGCTCGGCCTGTGGGTGAGCGACGAGCGCCGGATCCTCGGTGCCGAGGCGGCCACCGGCTGACCCCGAGGGATGGCTGATGGCCGGGCGGCCCGGCGGGCGCGTCCGGGAAGTTCCACCGGAACCGTCGCGGGGCGCCCACCCGGTGCGCAATGATCCGAACGGACCGGAGGACTCCGGCACGGGCGAGGGCGTGCAGGGCAGTGACGCCGGGACAGGAGCGCATCGGTGAGCAGCAACGGCGAGGATGGTCGCGACCTGGGGCTGCCGCCCGGCTTCCGCTTCGGCACGAGCACGGCGTCGTACCAGATCGAGGGCGCGGTGCACGAGGACGGCCGCGGCCCGAGCATCTGGGACACCTTCACCGCCCAGCCCGGCCGGGTCGTCGACGGCAGCACCGGTGACGTCGCGTGCGACCACTACCACCGGTGGCCCGAGGACGTCGCGCTGTTGACCCGTCTCGGCGCCGACGGCTACCGCTTCTCGATCGCCTGGCCCCGCGTGCAGCCCGGGGGCAGCGGGCCGGTCAACGAGCGCGGCCTGGCGTTCTACGACCGGCTGCTCGACGGGCTGCTCGAGGCCGGCATCGCCCCGATGGCGACCCTCTACCACTGGGACCTGCCCCAACCCCTCGAGGATGCCGGGGGGTGGCTGGAGCGCGACACCGCCCTGCGCTTCGGCGACTACGCGGCGGTCGTTGCCGAACGGCTGGGGGACCGGGTGGCGCAGTGGTGCCCGGTCAACGAGCCGAACGTCACCACCCTGCTCGGCTACGCCCAGGAGGAGCTCGCCCCCGCCCGTGGGCTGCTGTTCGGCGCTCTGCCGGTGGCCCACCACCTGCTGCTCGGCCACGGGCTCGCGGTGCAGGCGCTGCGGGCCGGCACCGACGGCCAGGTCGGCACGGCCACCAACCACATCACCGTGTGGCCGGCCACCGACAGCGAGGCGGATGCCACGGCGGCCGGCTTCGTCGACACGCTGTGGAACCGCCTGTTCGCCGACCCGGTGCTGCTCGGCTCCTACCCCGACCCGTTCGGCGACATGATGCCGGGCCCGGTCGCCGACGACCTGACGCTCATCTCGGCACCGCTCGACTTCTACGGGGTCAACTACTACAACCCGATCGGTGTGGGTGCTGCCGCCGACGACGCGGCGCTGCCCTTCGAGTACCGCGACATCACGGGCTACCCGACCACCGACTTCGGCTGGCCGGTCATCCCCAGTGGCATGACCGACCTCCTGGTGGGCATCGCGGAGCGCTACCCCGGCATCCCGCCCATCGTCATCACCGAGAACGGCGCGTCCTACGGGATGGGGCCCGACGCCGACGGCGTGGTCGACGACCAGCCGCGCATCGACTACCTCGACTCCCACCTGCGGGCCGTGGCCGAGGCGGTGCGCCGGGGCGTCGACGTGCGGGGCTACTACTGCTGGTCGCTGATGGACAACTTCGAGTGGGCGCACGGGCTCACCCAGCGCTTCGGGCTCGTGCACGTCGACTTCGACACCCAGGTGCGCACCCCGAAGCGGTCCTTCGACTGGTACTCCGGCGTGATCGCGGCCCACCACGCCGTGCGCCCGGGCAGCGCGTGACCACCCCCACTCACCCGGTCGACCGCGCGCTGAAGGAGCCGACCGAGCGGCCCTCGCGGCTCTGGGTCGGCTGGCTGGTGCTCGCCAGCATCGGGCTCTGGTCGGGCTTCTTCGGCCCCATCCAGGTACTGCTCGCGCAGCAGTCCGAGGCGATCTCGCCCGACCACAAGGCCGCGGTGCTGTCGCTGGTGACCGGCGTCGGGGCGCTGGTGTCGACGCTGCTCAACCCGGTGTGGGGCGCCTTCTCCGACCGCACGACGCTGCGGATGGGCCGCCGGCTGCCGTGGGTGCTCGGTGGTGCGGTGGGCGGGGCCGTGGCGATGCTGTTGCTGTCCGGTGCCGACTCGGTGTGGCGGCTGGTGCTCGCCTGGGCGCTCGCGCAGGCGTCCCTGAACGCGATGCTCGCCGCCATCACCGCGACCGTGCCCGACCAGGTGCCGGTCCGTGAGCGCGGGGTGGTGGGCGGCGTGCTCTCGATCGCCCAGACCGCCGGGGTCATCGTGGGGTCGGGGATCGCGGCGGCCACCGGCAGCATCGCGGCCGGCTACCTCACGATCGCGGCGGTGCTCGTCGTGACGACGCTGCCGTACGCCCTGAACTCGCGTGACATCGCACTGCCCCGCGAGCTGCGCCCCGAGTTCCACTGGGGCACGTTCCTACGCAGCTTCTGGGTGTCGCCGCGCCAGTACCCCGACTTCGGGTGGGCCTGGCTGACCCGGTTCCTGATGAACCTGGGCAACTCGATCCTCATCCTCTACCTGCTCTTCTACCTCAAGGACGAGGTGCACCTGTCCGGCAACGCCGCCGAGGATGCCGTCTTCACCCTCACCGCGGTCTACGGCCTGGTCACGGTGGTCACGGCGCTGGTGGGCGGCTGGTGGTCGGACCGGATCGGCCGGCGCAAGCCGCTCGTCATCTGGTCGGGCCTGATCGCCGCCGCGGCCCTGACGCTGTTCGCGTTCGTGCACACGATGCCGGCCGCCTACCTGGGCGCGGTGGTGCTCGGCATCGGGTTCGGTGCCTACACGGCCGTCGACTTCGCGCTGATCACGCAGGTGCTCCCCGGTGCAGCGGACCGGGCCAAGGACCTCGGGGTCATCAACATCGCCAACGCGCTGCCGCAGGTGCTGGCCCCGGTGCTCGCGGCAGCGGTGCTCGGGCTCGGCCTGGGCTACCCGGGGCTGTACCTCCTGGCCGCCGCCGTCAGCGTGCTCGGCTCGGTGCTCGTACGCCGCATCCGCTCGGTCGACTGACCCGACGAGGGTGGAGAACACACCGCGCGCCCGAACGGGTACACGGCGTGTCGCTACCCTCGACCGTCGCTCTGGACAACCCGCCGCTCATGACAGCAGGGCCTCGACCTCAGGGGATGCCGCGCGGTAGCCGGCCAGCAGCCGTCTCGCCGTGCTGACCGAGTCGACGAGCGGGTGTAGCGCGAAGGCGCGCAGTGCGGCATCCGCCGACCCGGTGCCGGCCGCCTCGATGACCTCGCGCTCGACGGCCTTGACCTGCTGCATCAGGCCGAGCTGGTGTCCCTCTACCGGCGGGAGATCGGCGGCGTGCGGACCGTCGGAGTCGACCCGGCACGGGATCTCGACCACCGCGTCGTCGGGCAGCCCGGCGAGCGCTCCGCCGCCGCGGATGTTCAGGATCATCGTCGAGGCCTCGCCCCGGCTGATCGCCGCCATGATGGCCAGTGCCACCCCCTCGTACCCACCGCCGGCGACGTCCGCCTCGTCACGCTCCTCGCCCTCGGCCCGCGCTTCGCGCATGTAGGTGGCGTCGCGCTGCTCCCGCACCCGGCGCCATCGTGCCGCGGCCTGCTCGGGGTGGTGCGCGACGTCGTCGTAGAAGGCCGACTGCTGCTCCAGGAGGAACTCGCCCCGGGTCTGGCCGGCGTCAAGGATGCCGGCCACCGCCTCGCGGGTGAAGTAGTAGTAGTACAGGTACTCGTTGGGCAGCGACCCCAGGGTGTGCAGCCACTCCGGGCCGAACAGCCGGCCCTCCTCGAGCCGGAGCAGGGCCGCGGGGTCGGCCAGCAGGCGGGGCAGGTGGTCGACGCCGTCGATGCGCAGGGCACGCAGCCAGCCGAGGTGGTTGAGCCCCACGTAGTCGATCTCGGTGGCCGCCGGGTCGATCCCGAGTGCGCCGATCGCTCTGCGCGCCAAGGCGATCGGTGAGTCGCAGATTCCGATGACGCGCTCACCCAGCACCGACTGCATGGCCTCGGTGACGATGCCCGCGGGGTTGGTGAAGTTGATGAACCACGCGCCCGGCGCGAGCCGGCGGGTGCGTTCGGCGATGTCGAGGGCCACCGGGACGGTGCGCAGGGCGTAGGCGAGGCCGCCCGGGCCGGTGGTCTCCTGGCCGAGCACCCCGAGGTCGAGGGCGACGCGTTCGTCGCGGGTTCGCCCGGCCAGCCCGCCCACTCGGATCGCCGAGAAGACGAAGTCGGCACCACGCAAGGCCGTGTCGAGGTCGTTGGTGGTGACGACCCGCGGAGGATCGGCGTGCCCGACCGCGAGCTGCTCCAGCACCAGGGCGACGGCGGCGAGGCGACCGGCATCCGTGTCGTGGAGCACCACCTCGGCGACCCGCCCGGGGGAGTGGTCGCGCAGCAGGGCACCGTAGACCAGGGGCACCCGGAACCCCCCGCCGCCGAGGATCGCCAGCCTCACCCGAGCACCACCTCGACGCCCAGTGCCCGGCACGTCTCGAGGATCACCGGGTCGGCGTCAGCCGTGGTGACGAGCACGTCGACGGCGTCGCCGAGGCACACCCGCATCGTTCCCGAGCCGGGGATCTTGTGGCCGTCGGCGAGGACGACGACCTCGCGCGCCGCGCCGATGAGGGCGCGCTTGACCGGGACCTCGACGAAGGTCGTGTCCATGACGTGGCCCCCGGGCCCGATGCCGCTGGTGCCGAGGAAGGCGCGGTCGACGCCGACCTGTGCCACGGCATCCTCGGTGAGCACCCCGATGAGCGAGTGGTAGGACCGTCGCACCAGGCCGCCGAGGAGGATCAGCTCGACCGCGTCGTCGTGGCGCAGCTCGTCGAGCACCGCGAGGCTGTTGGTGACGACGGTGACGGCACGACCACGCAGCTCGCGGGCGAGCAGGGCGGTGGTGGTGCCGATGTCCAGCGCGACCACCTCGCCGTCGCGAACGCGTGCCGCGGCGGCCGCAGCCACCGCCGACTTCTCCGGGGTGTGCGACCTGGCCACGTCGGCGAACGGGCGGCCGCTGTCGGGCCCGTCGACGAGGGCGGCTGCCAGCGCGGCGCCACCGTGCACCCGGGTGAGCACGCCGGCCCGGTCGAGCTGGTGCAGGTCGCGCCGGATGGTGGATGCGCTGACGTCCAGGGCGGTGGAGAGGTCGGCGACCGACACCGTGCCGTCGGCGCGCACTCGGGCCACGATCTCGGTGTGGCGCTGCACCTTCACGCTGGTCACGCTACCAACCGCACGCAGAACCAGCCATGTTTCGCCGGGTGCGTGCGGTGCAGTCTGGCCCAAGCGAGCATTTCCGTGCACCTTCGCCTTGCGAGGCACCTCTACCGGGGCCACCATGGCCTGATGCCGATCACCTTCGACCCGCTGGCGCCCGTGCGGCGAGCCGGTGACTGCGAGGTCGACGTGTTCGTGCAGGGCATGGTCTTCCTCGACATCGTGTTCACCGGGCTGCACGAGATGCCGCGCCCCGGCACGGAGGTCTGGGCCGACGGGATGGGGTCATGCCCTGGTGGCATCGCCAACCTCGCGGTGGCGTCGTCGCGGCTCGGGTTGCGAACCTCGCTGGGGGCGGCCTTCGGGGACGACGACTACGGCGACTTCTGCTGGCGCGTGCTGCAGGACCAGGAGCAGGTCGACCTCTCGATGTCGCGGCGCTATCCCCACTGGCACACGCCGGTCACCGTCTCGGTGTCGCTCGACGGAGACCGCACGATGATCACCCATGGGCACGACGCCCCCGAGGACGCGACGTCGATGCTCGGTGGCACTCCCCGCGCCCGCGCGGTGCTCATCGACCTCGACGGGAACAAGCCGCTGGGTGTCGGCCATCCTGAGCGGGCCTGGGCCGAACAGTCGCAGGCTGCCGGGTCGCTGCTCTTCGCCGACGTGGGCTGGGACCCCACCGGCGCCTGGTCGCCGACCGTGCTCGACCAGCTGTCCTTCTGCCACGCGTTCCTGCCCAACGCCGTCGAGGCGATGGCGTACACCCGCACCGACTCGCCGCACGACGCCCTGTACGCCCTCGCCGACCTGGTGCCACTGGCTGTTGTCACCATCGGCCGGGACGGCGCCCTGGCCATCGACTCCGCGACGGGGGAGGAGGCGTCGGTGCCCGCGTTGCGGGTGGACGCCATCGACGCCACCGGAGCGGGCGACGTGTTCGACGCCGGCGTGCTCGTCGGGACGCTGGCCGGCTGGCCCCTGCTCGAGCGGATGAACTTCGCGACGCTGTGCTCCAGCCTCGCGGTGCAGGAGTTCGGTGGCTCCCTCGCCGCGCCGGGCTGGGGGGACATCGCGGACTGGTGGCACCGGGTGCGCGAGCAACCGACGACCAACGCCGCCGCTCGCTCCGTGCAGCGCCGGTTCGCCTTCCTCGACGACCTCGTCGCCGACGTGCCCAGCGGTGCCGTGCGCCGCGCTGCCGCGACGATCGCCAAGCTCTCCGACGTCTAGAACCGACCATGCCCGCACCGCGGGCGCCAACCACTGGGGGAACCTTCCATGTCACGCACTCGCACCCTTCGAGCCGCTGCGACCGCCGTCACCGCGCTCGGCGCCGGCCTCGTCCTGGCGGCCTGCGCGCCCGGCGGCTCCGACCAGTCCGCGTCGTCCTCGGCCCCCGCACCGTCATCGGTGAAGACCGATGCCGCCTCGCTCGGCGACGTCACGCTCACGGTGTGGGACCAGGAGGTACGCGGGGGCCAGGAGAAGCAGATGTCGACACTCAACGCGCAGTTCCACGAGAAGTACCCGAACATCACCATCAAGCGGGTCTCGCGCTCGTTCGACGACCTCGTCAAGACGCTGCGCCTGGCCCTGAGCGGCGCGGACGCCCCGGACGTCGTGCAGGCCAACAACACCCGCTCCCAGATGGGTGAGTTCGTCAAGGCGGGGCAGCTGGTCAACCTCGACCCGTACGCCAGGGCCTACGGCTGGGACAAGCGCTACCCCGAGTCGGTGCGCGCCGTGGCCTCGTACTCACCCGACGGGAAGACCTTCGGCTCCGGGTCGTTGTTCGGGATGCCGCAGGTCGGTGAGGTCGTCGGCATCTTCTACAACGCGGCGAAGCTCAAGACGCTCGGCATCAACCCGCCCACCACCTGGGCCGACTTCGACGCCGCCCTCGCCACCGCGAAGTCCAAGGGCGAGGTGCCCCTCGTGCTCGGCAACCTCGAGAAGTGGCCCGCCGGTCACGTCTTCGGTGTCGTGCAGGGCCGCTACGCCAAACCCGACGACATCCGCACACTCGGCTTCGGTCAGCCCGGCGGCTCCTGGACCACCCCGGAGAACACCAAGGCGGCTCAGACCCTCGTCGACTGGGTCGACAAGGGCTACTTCTCCAAGGGGTTCAACGGCCAGGACTACGACCCGGCCTGGCAGGGCTTCAGCAAGGGCACCGGGGTCTTCCTCATCGCCGGGTCGTGGCTGCAGGCCGACCTGTCCTCGGCGATGAAGGGCGACGTCAAGTTCATGCTGCCGCCCGCGCCGGAGGCCGGCGGAAGCCCGGTCACCACCGGGGGCTCCGGGCTGCCGTTCGCGATCACGAAGACGTCGAAGAACAAGGACGCCGCGGCCGCCTACGTCAACTTCATCACGAGCCCCGACGCGATGAAGGTGCTCGCCGAGAACGGCAACCTGCCGGTCGTCGAGACCGAGCAGCAGAGCGCACCCGACGCCCTGGGCAAGGACGTCTTCACCGCCTTCGGCACCGTCTCGACGGCGAACGGGCTGATGCCCTACCTCGACTGGGCGACGCCCACGATGGGCGACACGCTGGGCGCCACGCTGCAGGACCTCCTCGCGAAGAAGGTCACCCCGCAGCAGGCCCTCGAGGCGCTGCAGAAGGACTACGGCGACTTCACCGGTCAGTGATGGCGCACACCGCCACGTCCGCGCCCCCCACCGAGCCGACGAGCGCGCCCGCCCGAGTGGGGCGCCCGCGCCGGTCGGCCGGCCCGCCCGGGGAGCCGCGCCGGGTCGGCTACCTCTATGTGCTGCCCGGCTTCCTCGTCTACGCCGTGTTCGCGCTGTACCCGCTGCTCAAGGCCGTGTACCTGTCTCTCTACGACTGGGACGGGCTGACCCTGGGCACCTGGGTGGGGCTGGGCAACTACTCCGAGGTGCTCACCGACGAGCGCCTGCGTGCCGCCTTCGGCCACGCCCTGGTGCTCATGGTGTTCTTCGCCGTGCTGCCCCTCGGCATCGGCTTGGTACTGGCCTCGATCCTGCACCGTGCCCGGGTGCGGGGCCTGTCCTTCTTCCGCACCGTGGTGTTCCTGCCGCAGGTCGTGGCCATGGTCGTCATCGCCGTCGCGTGGCGGCGGATCTATGCCCCCGACGGCACCATCAACGCGGTGCTCTCCGCGGTCGGGCTCGAGTCGTGGACCCGGGGCTGGCTCGGCGAGTACGCCTTCGCGCTCCCGGCCGTCGGCCTGGTCGGCACCTGGTTCGAGAGCGGCCTGGTGACCGTCCTCCTGCTCGCCGGGATGGGCCGCATCTCGCGCGACCTCTACGAGGCGGCGCGCCTCGACGGGGCCGGGCCGGTGCGGGAGTTCGTCGCCGTCACCCTGCCCTCGGTGCGCGGCGAGATCGCGGTAGCGCTCACCCTCACCGTCATCGCGGCGCTGAAGACCTTCGACCTGATCTACCTGACCACCGCCGGCGGGCCGGGCCACCAGACGACGGTGCCGAGCTACGAGGTCTACCGCCAGGCCTTCGAGCTCGGTCAGGTCGGCCTCGCCTGTGCGATCGGTGTCTGCCTGACGGTCGTCATCTTCGCGATCAGCGTCGGCATCACCCGGGTGGCGGACAGGGCGAGCGACTGATGCGGGTCTCGACCACCGAGCGGAACGCCAACTACGTCATCCTGCTGGCGTTCGCCCTCTTCGCGTTGTGGCCGATCATCGGCATCGTCGTCGCCGGGCTGCAGCCCGAGGGCGACGCGCCCGGTGGGCTCGCCAACCTCGCCCAGGCGTGGGACATCGGCCGGTTCGGCGGCTACCTGCGCACGAGCGTCATGGTGTCGGCCTTCGTCGTGTCCGTGAGCGCCGTGCTGTCGGTGCTCGCCGGGTTCGCGCTGGGCACCATGCCCTTTCGCGGGGCCGACGCGATCTTCTACCTGATGCTCGTCGGCATCATGATGCCGGCGGAGGCCATCGTCGTCCCGCTCTTCTTCGACCTGCGCGCGGTCGGCCTCACCGACACGTTCTGGGCGATCGCCCTGCCGCAGGTCGCGCAGTCCGTGGCGTTCGGCACGTTCTGGATGCGGGCCGCGTTCCGTGCGCAGTCGCGATCTCTCGTGGAGGCCGCCCGTCTCGACGGCGCCTCGACCGGGCGGGTGCTGTGGCTCATCCTCGTGCCGGTCGCCCGCCCCGCCATCGTCACCCTGGTCGTGCTGACCTTCATGTGGACGTGGAACGAGTTTCTCATCCCGCTGGTCATGGTGCCCACCAACGAGGCGCTACGCACCGCGCCGCTCGGGCTGGGCTTCTTCTCGGGCCAGTACACCCAGGGCACCGCGCTGCTGGCCGCCGGCGCCACGATCGTCGCTCTGCCGGTGGTGGTGGTCTACCTCTTCCTGCAGCGCCACTTCATTGCCGGGATGCTCGAGGGGGCCGTCAAGGACTGACCACGCCGGTCCGCGACGGCGCCC
>CAWIEI010000030.1:0-51442 GCA_963834965.1 uncultured Actinomycetota bacterium
GGCCGTCGGTCGGGTCGGTCACGGGAGGTCCTTCCGGGTGTAGGACATGAGGCGGTCGACGACCTGGGCGCTGCGCTCGGGGCCAGCGGTCACGACCATGATGGTGTCGTCGCCCGCGATGGTGCCCAGCACCCCCTCCATGCCGGCGTGGTCGACCGCCGAGGCCAGGAAGTTGGCCGCTCCCGGGGGCGTGCGCAGGATGATCAGGTTGGCGGAGTGCTCGGCCGACACCAGCAGCTCGTGGCACCGCGCCTGCAGCCGGGTGCCGCGCTCCTCGCCGGCCGGCGCGGCGCGCACGGTGCGGTCGCCGCCCTCGCCCGGCACGGCATACACGAGGCTCTTGCCGACGCGCACCCGCTCGGCACCGACGTCGACGAGGTCGCGCGACAGGGTCGCCTGGGTGACCTCGATGCCGTCGCCCGCGAGGTGGTCGAGCAGCTCGGTCTGCGAGCGCACCGCGGTGGAGGCGAGGATCTCGACGATCCGCTGCTGGCGTGCGGCACGCGACGTGGAGACGGTCATCGGCCCTGCCCACCCTCGTGCTGCTCGACGAGCCACGACAGCAGCGCCTTCTGGGCGTGCAGCCGGTTCTCGGCCTCCTGCCAGACCAGGGAGGCCGGGCCGTCGATCACCTCGGCGTCGACCTCGTAGCCGCGGTAGGCCGGCAGGCAGTGCAGGAACACGGCATCCGACGCCGCCTGCGCCATCAGCGCCGCGGTGACCCGGAACGGTGCGAACGGGCTGGCGGCGCCCTTGCGCGCCTCGGCCTCGGCCTCCAGGCCCATCGAGACCCAGGTGTCGGTGGTGACCACGTCTGCGCCGGCGACCGCCGCGCCCGGGTCGTCGGTGACCAGCACCGACCCACCCTGCGCAGCCGCGATCGCCTGCGCACGGGCCACGACCTCGGCCTTGGGCGGGTGGGATGCCGGGGTGCCGACCCGCACGTGCATGCCGGCGAGCGCGCAGCCGAGCAGGTAGGAGTGCGCCATGTTGTTCGCCCCGTCACCGACGTACGCGAAGGTGAGGCCCGCGGTGTCGCCCTTGGCCTCCAGCACCGTCATCAGGTCGGCCAGGATCTGGCACGGGTGGTAGTCGTCCGTGAGGGCGTTGACCACCGGCACCCCGGCGAACTGCGCCATCTCCTCGATGGCGCTCTGCGCGAAGGTGCGCCACACGACGGCGGCCGACTGCGGGCCCAGGATGCGGGCGACGTCGGCCACCGACTCGCGCACCCCCACGCCCGCAAGGCGGCCGTCGACGACCATCGGGAAGCCGCCCAGCCCGGCGACGGCGCCGACGAACGACACCTGGGTGCGCAGGGTCGGCTTGTCGAAGAGGATCGACACGGTGCGTGGGCCCTCGAGGCAGCGGTCGGAGAAGGGCGCCGCCTTCAGCGCCAGCGCCCGGTCGAGCACGGTGCGCTGCTCGGCGGCGGTGAGGTCGTCGTCGGCGAGGAAGTGGCGCAGCGTCATCGGGCGTCCTTGCTGGTGGTGGTGGCTGTGGCGACGGCGGTGTCGAGGAGCCCGGGCAGGGCGTCGACGAACAGGTCGAGCTCGGCGGTGGTGACCACGAGCGGTGGGGCGAGCCGGATGGCGTCGGGGGCGACCGGGTTGACGATGAAGCCGGCGTCGCGGGCCAGGGCGGCCACGGCCGGGGCGTGGTCGCCGGCCAGGGTGATCGCCTGCAGCAGGCCGATGCCGCGGATGCCGGTGACCTGCGGGTGGTCGAGGGCGCCGATGCGCTCGTGGAGGTGCTCGCCGGCCTCGCTGGCGTGGTCGAGCAGGCCCTCGGCGGCGATGGTGTCGAGCACGGCGAGGCCGGCGGCACAGGCCAGCGGGTTTCCGCCGAAGGTCGAGCCGTGCATCCCTGGGGTGAGCAGGGTGCTGACGTCGGGGCCGAAGGTCATCAGGGCACCGACCGGCACGCCACCGCCCAGCCCCTTGGCCAGGGTCATCGCGTCGGGCACGACACCGGCCTGGTGGAAGGCGAACCAGGTGCCGGTGCGGCCGATGCCGGTCTGCACCTCGTCGAGGATCAGGAGCGCGCCGGCCTCGCTGGTGATCTCACGGGCCGCGCGCAGGTAGGTGGGGTCCGCCGGGCGCACTCCTGCCTCGCCCTGCACCGGCTCCAGCACCAGCGCCGAGGTCTGCTCGGTGACGGCCTCGCGCAGGGCGTCGACGTCGCCCCACGGCACGTGCGTGACGCCGGGGATCAGCGGCTCGAACGGTGCGCGGTAGGCGGGCTTGTGGGTGAGCGCCAGGGCGCCGGTCGTGCGGCCGTGGAACGCCCCCTCGGCGGCCACGATGCCGGTGCGCCCCGTGCGCCGGGCCAGCTTGATCGCCGCCTCGAGCGCCTCGGCCCCGGAGTTGCAGAAGAAGACCTTCGACCCGGTGGGGGCGCCGGCCAGCGACAAGAGCCGCTCGGCGAGCTCGACCTGCGGCACGGAGGTGAAGAAGTTCGACACGTGCACCAGCTGGCCCGCCTGCTTCGACACCGCGGCCACCAGCGCGGGGTGGTTGTGGCCGAGGGCGTTTACCGCGATGCCGCCGACCAGGTCAAGGTAGCGCTGGCCCTCGACGTCCCACACCCACGCGCCGTCGCCGTGCTCGAGCACGAGCTGTGGGCGGCCGAAGACGTTGAGCAGGGCGCCCTCGTAGCGGTCGAGCCAGGCAGCGTTCGTCGTGGTGTGGTCGGTCGTCATGGGGTTGGTTGTCGACGGGTCACTCATCGCCGGGCTCCTCGGTGAGGTCGTCGGGCAGCACCATGGTGCCGATGCCCTCGGAGGTGAAGACCTCGAGCAGCAGGCTGTGCGGCTGGCGCCCGTCGACGACGTGTGCCTGCGGCACCCCACCCTCCACGGCGCGCACGCACGCCTCCAGCTTGGGGATCATCCCGGCATCCACCGTGTGCAGCAGCTCGCGCGCGGCCGACACGGTCAGCTCGGAGAGCAGCGAGTCGCGGTCGGGCCAGCTGGCGTAGACGCCCTCGACGTCGGTGAGCACGACGAGCTTGCGGGCCCCGAGCGCGGCGGCGAGCGCGGCGGCGGCGGTGTCGGCGTTGACGTTGAGCACCTGGCCCTCGACGTCGAGGTCGGGGGCGATGGTCGAGACGACCGGGATGCGCCCGGCCTCGAGCAGGTCGAGCACCGCGGTGGGGTCGACCTGCACCAGGTCGCCGACCAGGCCGATGTCGTGCTCCTCGCCGTCGATCGTGACGCCGCGGCGGCGGGCACCGAACAGCCCGGCATCCTCGCCGGACAGGCCCACCGCCATCGGCCCGTGCTGGTTGAGCAGGCCCACGAGCTCGCGACCGACCGAGCCGGTGAGCACCATCCGCACGACGTCCATGACCTCGGGGGTGGTGACCCGCAGGCCGCCCTTGAACTCGCTGGTCAGGCCAAGCCGGTCGAGCATGCCCTTGATCTGCGGGCCACCGCCGTGCACGACGACGGGGCGCAGGCCGGCCAGGCGCAGGAAGACGATGTCCTGCGCGAAGGCGGCCTTGAGCGTGTCGTCGACCATCGCGTTGCCGCCGTACTTGACGACCACCAGCGCCCCCCGGAAGCGCTCGAGCCAGGGCAGCGCCTCGACGAGCGTGAGCGCCTTGGACTGGGCCACGCGCAGCGCGGCGGCGTCGATCGCGCCGCGCAGGGCCTGCTCGGGGGGTGTCATCGGTGACGTCCTTGCTCGGTCTCGGCGGGTGTCAGGTGGAGTAGGCGGAGTTCTCGTGCACGTAGTCGTGGGTGAGGTCGTTGGTCCAGATCGTGGCGGTGTCGTCGCCGGCGTGGAGGTCGACGACGACGTGCACCTCGCGGCCGGACAGGTCGACCAGCGAGCGGTCCTCCCCCACGCCGCCGGCCCGGCAGACCTGCACCCCGTTCATCGACACGTCGAGGGATGCCGGGTCGAAGGCGGCCTCGGTGGTGCCGACCGCCGCCAGCACCCGCCCCCAGTTCGGGTCGTTGCCGAAGACCGCGCACTTGAACAGGTTGTTGCGGGCGACCGCGCGGGCCACCTCGAGCGCGTCGTTCACGGATGCCGCGCTGCGCACCTCGACCGCGATGTCGTGGTGGGCGCCCTCGGCATCGGCGACGAGCTGGCGGGCGAGCGAGGCGCAGACCTCGGTCACGGCATCCGCGAGGTGGTCGCGACCGACCCGGACGCGGGATGCGCCAGAGGCGAGCAGCACCACCGTGTCGTTGGTCGACATGCAGCCGTCGGAGTCGACCCGGTCGAAGGTCTCGGCGGTGGCGGAGAGCAGCACGTCGTCGAGGTCGGGGCCGTCGACGACGGCATCCGTGGTGACGACGACGAGCATGGTGGCCAGCGCTGGGGCGAGCATGCCGGCGCCCTTGGCCATGCCGCCGACCGACCAGCCCTCGCGCTGCGCGACCGCCGTCTTGGCGACGGTGTCGGTGGTCATGATCGCCTCGGCCGCGGCCGGTCCCCCGTCGACGGCCAGCCCGGCCGCCGCGGAGTCGATGCCGCGCAGCAGGAGGTCCATCGGCAGCCGCTCACCGATCAGGCCGGTCGAGCAGACGACGACGTCGCCGGGCGCGATGCCGAGCGCGGCGCCGACGTGCTCGGCGGTGCGGTGGGTGTCCTGGAAGCCGGGGGCGCCGGTGCAGGCGTTGGCACCACCGCTGTTGAGCACCACGGCACCCACCCGGCCGTCGGCGACGACGGTGCGCGACCAGGTCACGGGCGCGGCCTCGACCCGGTTGCCCGTGAACACCGCGGCCGCGTGGTGGTCGGGCCCGTCGTTGACGACGAGGGCGAGGTCGGGGCGGCCGGAGGCCTTGAGGCCGGCGGTGACGCCGGCGGCCCGGAAGCCGCGGGGGGCGGTGACGGACATCAGGAGGGGCCTCCGGTCAGCGAGGTGGGGGTGATGACGAGGCCGGCCTTGCGCCAGGCGGTTGCGGCGTCGCGGGCGGCCTCGACCGGCACGAGCACCCAGTCGGTGTCGAAGGTCGAGAAACCGAGCACCGAGATGTCGGCGGCCGAGAGCGGCTCGAGCACCTCCGCGAAGACGCCCACGGCAGCGAACGAGAGCGGCCCCGCCACCTCGACGAGCGCGAACGGCCCCTCCGAGCGGGCACCCGCGGGCACGTTGGCGGTGAGGCAGACCACCGACGTCTCGTCGGGGGTGCGGGTCAGCGAGGCGAACGGCCCCGGCATCCAGTCGAACTGGGGCAGCTCGCCACCGGGCAGCCGGACGATCGAGACCCGCTCGGGGTGCTCCATGAGGTGCAGCGGCATCCGGCTCACGGGGCGACCCCCGCGATCGGCAGGCCGGTGGTCTCGGGCAGCCCGAGGGCAAGGTTGAGGCACTGCACTGCCGCGCCGGCCGTGCCCTTGGTGAGGTTGTCGACGGCGGCGACCGCCACGACCCGGCCGACCCGCTCGTCGAGCACGACCTGCAGGTGCACGGCGTTGCTGCCGAGCACGCTGGCGGTGCTCGGCCAGCGGCCCTGCGGCAGCAGGTGCACGAACGGCTCGTCGGAGTACGCGCGCTCCCAGGCGTCGCGCACGGCATCCGGCGTCGTCCCGGGGCGCACCCGGGCGGTGCAGGTGGCGAGGATGCCGCGCGGCATCGGGGCGAGCGTGGGGGTGAACGAGACGGTGACCGGGCCGGCGCCGGCCGCGCTGAGGTTCTGCTCGATCTCGGGGGTGTGCCGGTGCACGCCGCCGACGCCGTAGGGCGACATCGCACCCATCACCTCGGCGCCGAGCAGGTGCGGCTTGAGCGACTTGCCGGCTCCACTGGTTCCGGAGGCCGCGACGACGGTGATGTCGTCGGGCTCGATGACGCCGGCGACCAGGCCGGGGGCCAGCGCCAGGGACACGGCGGTCGGGTAGCAGCCGGGCACGGCGATCCGCGTGGCCCCGGCGAGCTGGTCGCGCTGGGGACCGGTGGCGGTGGGCAGCTCGGGCATGCCGTAGGGCCAGGAGCCGGCGTAGGGGGTGTCGTAGAAGGTGGTCCACGCGCCGTCGTCGGCGAGGCGGAAGTCGGCCCCGCAGTCGATGACGACCACGTCGTCGCCCAGCCGGGCGACGAGCGACGCCGAGTGGCCGTGCGGCAGCGCGAGCACGACCGCGTCGTGGCCGGCGAGCACCTCGGGCGTGGTGTCCTCGAGCAACCGGTCGGCGAGCGGGGTCAGGTGCGGGTGGATGCCGCCCAGCGGCTGACCGGCGTTCGACGAGGCGGTGAGGGCACCGACCTCGAGGGCCGGGTGCTGCAGCAAGAGGCGCACGACCTCACCGCCGGCGTACCCGCTCGCCCCGGCGACTGCGACACGTCTCATGTGCATGACTATACAGAGTCTGGTGACTCCATACATCCCCAGTCCCGCTCAGGCCCTGACTTCGTGCGACTTGAGGGCGGTTTTCGGAGCCCCGACGGTGCGAAACCGTGCGTAAACCGCACGAAGTCGGTTACGAGAGGGGGTCGTCGGGGTTACCGAGGACGAGGGCGAGGGTGCGCTCGTCCGGCGCCAGGCCGGCATCCGCCCGGGCCTTGAGCGAGGCGACCGTGTCGATGCCGGCCCGCACGAACCGGCCCGACCACGCGTCGAGCTCGCCCGACACCAGCGCCAGCACCAGGTCGGTGACCTGCGCCGGGTCGGTCCAGTCGGTGCGACCGGCGTGGGCGTCCATCGCGCGGGTCATGTCGGTGCGCACCACACCCGGCATCAGGTCGAAGGCCCGGATGCCGCGGGCCCACCCCGCGAGGTGCGTGGAGCCGGTGACCCGCGCCAGGGCGGTCTTGCTCACGTTGTAGGCGCTGGCGTCGGCACCCGCCCGGCGCGCTGCCCCGCTGTTGACGTTGACGACGCGCCCGCCACCGGCGGCCAGCATGTGCGGGGCCACCAGCCAGGTCATCAGGTAGGCCCCGAGGACGTTGACCTCCTGGGTGTGCCACCACTGGCCGGGGTCTGACGCGAACAGGTCGACCTCGGTGTCGATCACGCCGGCGTTGTTGACGAGCACGTCGACCCGGCCCTGCCGTTCGACGACCTCGTCGACCCATGCGGTCAGGGCCTCCCGGTCGGTGACCGGTGCCACGGCGCTCGACCCCCGCTCGACGGCGTAGCCGGCATCCTCGAGGGCGTCGGCCACGAACCGGCCGATGCCGCGCGAGGCGCCGGTCACGATGGCCACGAGGTGGCCGCCGCGGCCGTCCTGCGAGGCCGGCTCCGGCGCGACCTCGCCCTCGTCGTCGACCGGCACCTCGGTCGGCACGCTCATGCTCGCTGCACCGCCCCCACCGCGTGGGCCGCCGCCCGCAGTGCGGTGTCGCGCAGGGCACTGACCTCGTCGGTGGTCAGCGTGCGGTCGGGCGCCCGGAAGGTGAGCCGGTAGGCGAGGGACTTGCGCCCCTCCCCCACCTGGTCGCCGCGGTAGACGTCGAACAGGGTCAGCGCCTCGAGGTCGGGACCGGCGCCGGCGCGCAGCGAGTGCTGCACGGCATCGGCGGGCACCGACTCGTCGACGACCACGGCGACGTCGCTCTGGGCCATCGGGAAGGTGTTCAGCGTGCGCGCCTGAACCGTCGCCTCGGATGCCGCCGTGAGCACGTCGAGGTCGAGCTCGCCGGCCACCGTGCGCGCCGGGATCCCGAGCGCCGCAACGACCTTGGGGTGCAGCTCGCCGACGTGGCCGACGACGGTGCCGTCGGCCAGCGCCACGCGGGCGCAGCGGCCGGGGTGGAAGGGTGCCACGGCATCCGCCGACACCTCGAGCGCCAGCCCCAGCGCCTCGGCGACCGTGCGGGCGAGCTCGACGGCGTCGGCGACGTCGGCGGGGCGACCGTCACCCCACCAGCCTGCACGCGCCCGGTCGCCGGTGAGCAGCAGCCCGACGTGGCGTGGCTGCGGGGGCACGGCGGCCCGGATGGCGGCGAGGGTCTCGTCGGACGGGTGGATGCCGACGTCCTCGGTGGGCGCCGCGCGCTGCGGCCCGTCGAGGGCCACCACCAGGCCGAGCTCGAACAGCCCGACGTCGCGGATGCCGCGAGCCACGTTGCGCCGCAACGCGTCGACCATCGTGGCGAGGAGCCGGGTGCGCATCAGCGGCTGCTCGTCGGACAGCGGGTTGGCCAGCCGTACGGTGCGCGCGACCTCGGCGTCGACGTCGAGGCCCAAGGCGGCGTAGCGGTCGGCGCCGACGAACGGGGCGCTCCACACCTCCGAGAGCCCCTGACCCGCGAGCACGTCGGCGACGAGCCGCCGCACGCGCTGGGCATGGGTGAGACCCGCACCGCCGGGGGGTTTGGGGATGATCGACGGGATGCGCTCGTAGCCGTGGATGCGGGCGACCTCCTCGACGAGGTCCTCGCCGGTGGTCAGGTCGGGGCGCCAGGTGGGCGGGGTGACCGTGAGCAGGTGGCCGCCGCGGGTCACCGAGCAGCCGATCGCGTCGAGCACGGAGACCACCTCGCTCTCGAGGTACACGATGCCCACGATCTTCGACGGGAAGTCGACGTCCATCGTGACCGGGGCCTGGTCGGCCGGCGTGCCCACGTCGGTGACGTCGGGGTCGGCCACCCCTCCCCCGTGCTCGACGAGCAGGTCGACGGCGAGCTGGGCCGCGGCGGCCGCGAGCGCCGGGTCGACGCCGCGCTCGAACCGCCGCGAGGCCTCGCTCGGCAGCTTGTGCCGCCGGGCCGAGCGGGCGATGGTGACCGGCTCGAAGTGCGCCGCCTCGATGAGCACGTCGCGCGTCGAGCCGCTCACCTCGGTCTCGGCGCCACCCATGACGCCGGCGACGGCGACCGGGCGCTCGCCTCCGGAGTCGGTGATGAGCAGGTCGCCCGGGTCGAGCGCCCGATCGACATCGTCGAGGGTGGTCAGCCGCTCGCCGGTCCGCGCCCGGCGCACCACGATCGGCGCCCGCAGCGTCTCGAGGTCGAACGCGTGCAGCGGCTGCCCCAGGCCGAGCATCACGTAGTTGGTGACGTCGACCGGCAGCGAGATCGGGCGCATCCCGGCCTCGGTGAGGCGCACCGCCATCCATCGCGGGGTGGGGGCCGCGACGTCGATGCCGCGCACGACGCGGGCGACGTACCGGTCGCAGCCGTCGCGGCCGCGGATCGGCGCGTCGTCGCGCAGCTCGACGGGGAAGCCACCCTCGGTGGCCGGCGGGGCGGCATCCGCGAGCACCAGGGCCGGGTCGGTGAACGGGGCCCCGGTGGCGTGGGAGTACTCGCGGGCGATGCCGCGCACCGAGAAGCAGTAGCCGCGGTCGGGCGTGACGTTGACCTCGACGGTCTCGCGGTCGAGGCCGAGCAGCCGGATGGCGTCGGTGCCGGGGGTCAGCCGCGCGAGGGTGTCGGCGTCATCGCCGAACTTTCGGCTGAGCACCAGGATGCCGTCGTGGTCGTCGCCGATGCCGAGCTCGCGCTCGGAGCAGATCATGCCGGCCGAGACGTGGCCGTAGGTTGTGCGGGCGCTGACCGTGAGCGGCCCCTGCGCGGTGGTGAGCACGCCGCCGGGCAGGATGACGACGACGAGGTCGCCGGGCTCGAAGTTGTGGGCCCCGCAGACGACACCCTGCGGCTCGCCGGTGCCGTTGGCGTCGCCGACGTCGACCGTGCACCAGTTGATCGTCTTGCCGTTCTTCTGCGGCTCGGGCTGCTTGCTGAGCACCCGGCCCACGACGAGCGGGCCGGTCACGCCGCCCGTGTGCAGCCCCTCCTCCTCCAGCCCGACGGCGACGAGCGAGGCCGCGATGGCCTCGCCGTCGGCATCCGGCGGCACCGCGACGTACTCGCGCAGCCAGTCGACGGGAACCCGCATCAGATCTCCATCCCGAACTGTGCGTCGAAGCGCACGTCACCCTCGATCATGTCGCGCATGTCGCTGACGCCGGTGCGGAACATCAGCGCCCGGTCGATGCCCATGCCGAACGCGAACCCGGTGTAGCGGTCGGGGTCGACCCCGCAGGCGGTCAGCACGTTGCGGTTGACCATGCCGCAGCCACCCCACTCGATCCAGCCGGTGCCCTTGCAGGTGCGGCAGTCGGGGTCGGCGCCCCGGCAGACGAAGCAGCGCAGGTCCATCTCGGCGCTCGGCTCGGTGAACGGGAAGAACGACGGGCGCAGGCGGGTCGTGATGCCGTCGCCGAACAGCTCGGCTGCGAGCCGGTCGAGGGTGCCCTTGAGGTGGGCCATCGTGATGCCCTCGTCGACCGCAAGCCCCTCGACCTGGTGGAAGGCCGGCATGTGCGTGGCGTCGAGCTCGTCGGTGCGGAACACCCGCCCGATCGCCGCGACGTAGACCGGCACCCCGCGGTCGAGCAGGGTGCGCGCCTGCACCGGCGAGGTGTGGGTGCGCAGCACGAGTCCGCCGTCGGGCGGGTCGACGTAGAAGGTGTCCTGCATCTGCCGCGCCGGGTGGTCGGCGTCGAAGTTCAGTGCGTCGAAGTTGAACCACTCGGCCTCGATCTCGGGGCCCTCGGCGATCTCCCAGCCCATGCCGACGAACAGGTCGGCGATCCGCTGGCTCATCAGCTCGATCGGGTGGCGGCGGCCCAGGGGGCGCCGGCCGGTCGGCAGCGTGACGTCGACGGCCTCCTCGGTGAGGATGCGCTCGTCGCGCTCGGCCTCGAGCTCGGCCTGGCGCGAGGCGAAGGCCTGCGCGACGCGGCCCTTGGCCTGGCCGACCCGCTTGCCGGCCTCGGCCTTGGCGCTCGGGGGCAGCGCGCCGATCTCGCGGTTGGCCAGCGCCAGCGCGCTCCTGTCGCCCTGGTGGGCGCTGCGGGCCACCTTGAGCTCGTCGAGCGAGGCGGCAGCGGCGGCGGCCTCTAGAGCCGCGGTCACGGCATCCTCGATGGCTGCGGGGTCGAGCACCGCGACCTCCACGGGGTCGTAGTTCGTGTTGGGTCCAGACATGGTGTCCACTTCGGGCGGGGGTGGGGCGCGCCCGAGTCTAGGTGCGGGCGAGCGGGGGGACGGAGGGGTCTGGCCCCCGGGCTGCGGTGTGCAGGGCTCCTGCGACGGGGATGCCGTGCCGCGGCCGGCGCTCAGCGCGCGCGGCGAACCGGGCCCGAGGGCCCGGTAAATCGGCGCGCTGCCACGGTCACCCGACCAGCGTAGCGCCGGCCCCCGGACGAGGTCGCCCACCTGCGCCTCCCCCGCGCCGCGATGGCCGAGGCGATCATGAACGACAGCTCGATGGCGGCGGAGTCCAGCGAGATCGCGGTACGCCGGTCGGTCTCGTCCACCGACGCGGTGACCGCCTGCCGGGTGATCGAGAAGGTGGGGATGACGAACAGTCCGGCGACCACGGCCAGCACGAGCAGTGGCCAGTAGCCGACGAACGGGGCGATGCTTCAGCACACCACCGCCACGAACAGCGACGGCAGCACGACCCGGCGCAGCCCCAGCCGGTCGAGCAGCCGTCCGCGCCAGGGTCCGCTGACCGCGATGGCGACCGTGGCCGCAGCGGCCAGTGCACCGGCAGCGGCGTACGAGTGCCCGAGGGTGGTGACGACGTGCACGGTGATGAGCACCCCGCTCGCGAACACCGGTCCGCGCACCAACGTGCCGAGCACGAGGATGGTCCGCAGCCGGCGGCTGGCGAGGGCACGCCGGTGGCGCCTGAGGGAGCCGGCGGACACCCCCGAAACTCTGGCACGCTCGCGGCGTGCCTCGGGGCTCAGTCGCCGTCGGGGAAGGTGGCCCGCATCAGGGCTCCCCCGCCGGGGGCCTCCTCGGCCGTCACGGTGCCGCCGTGCGCCTCGACCAGTCCGCGCACGAGGTACAGGCCCAGGCCGGTGCCACTCTTGGCGCCGCCCTGCCAGAACCGCGAGAACACCAGCTCGCGGTGCTGGGGCGCGATGCCGTCGCCGTCGTCGGACACGATCAGGTCGACGGCGGGCGCGTCGCCGAGCACCGACCGCCGGCCCGCCAGGCGCACCGTGCCCCGGCCGTGCCGCACGGCGTTCTCGACGAGGTTGGCGACCACCTGCTCGAGCCGGTCGGGGTCGGCCCACAGCGGGCCGAGGTCGTCGGGCACGTCGACCACGAACCCGTCGCGCTCGGCTCCGGCGGCCACCCGCCGCTCGACCTGGGCCTCGAGCCGCGGGCGCAGCTCGAGGGGCTGGGCGTGCACGGTGAGCCGGCCCGCGTTGATGCGGGAGGCGTCGAGCAGCTCGGTGATCAGCCGGGTGACCCGGTCGGCGTCGGCCTCGATCGTCTCGAGCATGAGGCGCTTCTGGTCGTCGGTGAACCGGTCCCAGTTGCGCAGCAGGGTCGAGGAGAACCCCTTGACCCCGGTGAGCGGGGAGCGCAGCTCGTGCGCGACGGTGGTGAGCAGCGCGGCGCTCTCGGCCTCGGCCCGCCGGCGCCCCTCAGCGTCGCGCAGCCCCACGACCACCGCGCGCACCTCGTTGCCCGGGCCGCCGCGCACGTACTTCGCGGTCACCAGCAGCTCGCGACCGGAGGGCAGCACGAGCAGCCGCTCGCGGTGGCCGGTGCGGGTGAGCAGGCCGTGCCAGGGGTCGGTGACCTCCCACCAGGACTGGCCCTCGAGGTCCTGCAACGGCAGGGCCTCCCGGATGTCGCGCCCCACCACGTCGGCCGCGACGATGCCGGTGATCTGCTCGGCCCGGGTGTTCATGAAGCGCACCGTCGCGTCGGGGCCCACGGCGGCCAACAGGCCGTCCGGGATGAACTCGAGCCCGTTGACGGCCATGTCGTCGGGCACCAGGAACGACTGCGGCATGTCGCGCAGGCTACCGGGCTGGCGGCAGGGCGGCCTGCTGGCCCGCCTCGGGGGCCTGCTGGGCGGCCGAGGCGTAGAGGCACACGGTGGCGGCCATGGCGAGGTTGAGCGACTCGGCCCGGCCGTGGATGGGCACCCGCAGGACGTCGTCACAGGCGTCACGCACCTGCCGCTCGAGCCCCCACGCCTCGTTGCCCATCACCCAGCAGTGCGGGCCGGTGAGGTCGGCGTCGGGCAGCAGCGTCGTTCCGGACCCGTCGGCGGCATATGTGCGGATGCCGCTGCCCCGCAACTGCTCCAGCGTCGCCGTGACATCGAGGCCGGTGACCACCGGCAGGTGGAACAGCGACCCGGCGGTGGAGCGCACCACCTTGGGCGAGTGGACATCGACCGAGGCCGAGCTGACGAGCACGGCATCCGCGCCGGCCGCGTCGGCACCGCGGATGACGGTGCCCGCGTTACCGGGGTCGCGCACGTGGGTGAGCAGCACGAGGAGGCGCGGCCCGGCATCCAGCACGGCGTCGAGCGTGTCGGTGGCGGTGCCGACGACGGCGAGCACGCCCTGGGGCGCGTCGGTCTCGGCCATCGCGGCGAGCACCTCGGGGGTCACCTCGTGCACGTACAGCCCGGCGGCGCGGGCGGGCTCGACGATGTCGGCGGCGTAGCGGGCGAGGGCCGCCGTGGTGGCGTAGACGTCGTGCACGCGCGACTCGGCGTACCGCACCGCCTCGCGCACGCCCTGGGGTCCCTCGACGGCGAAGCGGCCGGTGCGCTCACGCACCGGCCGCTTCGACAGCGCCCGCACCGACCGCACCCGGTCGGCCCGGGGGTTGGTCAGCATCGGCAGCTGGTTCAGGCGGACGCCTTGGCCGGCTCGCGGGCCGGCTGGTTGGCCCGCGAGATCTCGACGAGCGCGGTGAACGCGGCCTCGTCGTTGACCGCGAGCTCGGCGAGCATGCGGCGGTCGACCTCGATCTCGGCAGCCTTCAGGCCCTGGATGAACCGGTTGTAGGTCATGCCGTTCGCACGGGCCGCGGCGTTGATCCGCTGGATCCACAGGCGACGGAAGTCACCCTTGCGGGCCCGGCGGTCGCGGTACGAGTAGCCCAGGCTGTGCTGGACCTGCTCCTTGGCCTTGCGGTAGAGCCGCGAACGCTGCCCGCGGTAACCGCTGGCCCGCTCGAGGACGACCCGGCGCTTCTTCTGGGCGTTGACTGCCCGCTTCACGCGTGCCACGTGAGTACTCCTTGCTGTGTAGCGAAATCTGGGGGGTGGATCGGCGTCAGCGGCCGAGAAGCTTCTTGACCTTCTTGAGGTCGTTCTTCGACACGAGGATGTCCATGCTGAGGGCGCGGGCCTTCTGCGGGGTCTTCTCGTGGAACTTGTGGACGTGACCGGCCTGCTCGCGCATGACCTTGCCGCTGCCGGTCACCCGGAAGCGCTTCTTCGCGCCGCTGTGCGTCTTGTTCTTCGGCATGGTGCCGATCTCCTTGTGTCTGTCTCGGTGGTGCTGGCGTTCGGGGGTTCTGGTCAGGCCGGAGCCTGGGGGCCGTTCTCGACCTGGATGCCGTCGGCGTCGATCAGGTCGTGCAGCTCCTCGGCCTCGGCCGCCTCGCGCTGCAGTGCGGTCTCGTGCAGCTCGGCCTCGTGGGTCGCGCCGTGGCCGGACTCGTCGCGCTTGCGCCGCTGCTCGGCCATGGCCTGCGCCTTCTTCTTCGTCGGCGCGATGACCATGACCATGTTGCGGCCGTCCTGCTTGGGGGCCGACTCGACGGTGCCGAGCTCGAGGACGTCCTCGGCCAGGCGCTGGAGCAGGCGGAACCCGAGCTCGGGGCGGGACTGCTCCCGGCCGCGGAACATGATCGTCACCTTGACCTTGTCGCCACCCTTGAGGAAGCGCTCGACGTGGCCCTTCTTGGTGCCGTAGTCGTGCGGGTCGATCTTCGGGCGGAGCTTGATCTCCTTGATGACCGTGTTGACCTGGTTCTTGCGTGCTTCGCGTGCCTTCATGGCGGCTTCGTACTTGTACTTGCCGAAGTCCATGAGCTTGGCGACCGGCGGCTTCGCCATCGGTGCCACCTCGACGAGGTCGAGATCCGCCTCGGCGGCGAGGCGCAGTGCGTCCTCGACGCGGACGATGCCGACCTGCTCGCCGTTCGGGCCGACCAACCGCACCTCGGGAACCCGGATGCGGTCGTTGATGCGTGGCTCGCTGATGTGCTTCTCCGTTCGTCACGTCACTGTCGTGACCCGCGAGCACGAGAAAGGCTCCTCGTGCCGCGTGCGCGAGGAGCCTGGTTCGTCCGTTCCGTACCGGCCCACGTGGATGCCGTCGCCACGCCCTCGCGGGCGTCAGCACGACATCGCGTCGCGGACCTGTTCGGACCCGGCGACCTGCATGAGTCGACGCGGGTGGAAGCTGGGCTTCTCTTGCACACCGCCGGTGAGGGCGGTCGGTCAATCCGCAAGGCTACCAGCGCGAGGGCATCCCCCGAAATCGGTGGCCAGGGCGTCAGCGCAGCCGGAAGGCCAGGCCGTCGATCCGGGCGCGCAGCTCACCGTCGGTGGCGAGCCGCTCCCCCACCCGGGTGGCGATGCCGCGCACCTGCTCGGGCGTGAGGCCGGGTCGCAGGTCGAGCACGACGCCGAGCACCCCCTCTCCGGGCGGGTTGCCCTCCTCGAGCTCGGATGCCGTGACGTCGCCCTCGTCACGGACCGCTGCGGCCACGCTGCGGGCGACGAAGGGGTCGGTGTGCGGCGGCTCCCAGGGTCGCTGCTGGGCGAGCGCCCAGACCATCGACGGGCGCAGCACCCGGGTGGCGGGCCCGGCCACGTCGACGACGATGACGTCGCAGCCCTCGGCCACCGCGGCCTGGCCCGCGCGAGCGGGGGTGACCGGCACCGGTCGGGCGGTGGGGTCCCAGGCGGCCAGCGCCGCCGTGCCCGAGAACACCGGGAGCGCCCGCTGGCCGTCGGGCGAGACCAGGGTGACCGCGGCCATGTCGACCGCCTTGTCGACGGTGCGCTCGCCGGACGTGTCAGCCTCGGTGAGGTCGGCGACGATCGGCACCACGAAGCGGCTCGCCTCGACGGCCCGCATGAGGGCGACCTCGTCGCCGGCCGCGGACAGGGCGGTGAGCAGGGCCGGGTCGGCGGCGCCGGTGTCGGTCTCGAAGCCGCTCGGCGAGAGGTCGCGGCCCGCCCAGGGGACGTCGGCGGAGTCGGAGCTCACGGCCGGCCCGCAGCGTCGAGCGCCTCGGGCAGCGTGAACGCGCCCCGGTAGAGCGCCGAGCCGATGATGGCGCCCTCAACGCCATCACCGACCAGGCCACGGATGGCGACGACGTCGTCGAGGGTCGACACCCCGCCCGACGCCACGACCGGCCGGTCGGTGCGTGCGCAGACATCCCGCAGCAGCGCGAGGTTCGGGCCCTGCAGCATCCCGTCCTTGGCGACGTCGGTCACGACATACCGGGCGCAGCCCTCGGCGTCGAGCCGGGCCAGGGTCTCCCACAGGTCGCCGCCCTCGCGGGTCCAGCCGCGGGCGGCCAGCATGGTGCCGCGCACGTCGAGCCCGACCGCCACCCGGTCGCCGTGCTCGGCGATGGCTTGTGCCGTCCACCGCGGGTCCTCCAGGGCCGCGGTGCCGAGGTTGACCCGGCGGCAGCCGGTGGCCAGCGCCCGCTCGAGCGTCTCGGCGTCTCGGATGCCGCCGCTCATCTCCACCTGGATGTCGAGGGTGCCGACGATGCGGGCCAGCAGCTCGGCGTTCGAGCCACGCCCGAAGGCGGCGTCGAGGTCGACGAGGTGGAGCCACTCGGCGCCCTGCTCCTGCCAGGCGCGCGCCGCCTGGACCGGGTCGCCGAACTCGCCACCGGTGCCGGCCACGCCCTGCACCAGCTGCACGGCTCGCCCCTGGACGACGTCGACGGCAGGCAGCAGCTCCAGCCGCGGCTGGCTCTCGGTCTCGCTCACAGGAAGGTCCTCCGGAGGGTCGGGTCGATGGCAGTCGGGTGCCGAAGTGGTCGACACGGCGGCCACCTCAGCACCCAACGCTGGTTCGGGGGCCAGTCTGCCGAACACCCTGCCGTTGCCGGCACCCGGTCCACCCGTACCAGGACGACCATCGGGTCCGGCCTCCCGTCCGAGCGCCCAGCTCGGGTCCGTCCTCCCGAGTCATGCCCGCCTGCCCCAGTGGCGGTTCCTTGGTACCGCCACCCCAGCAGACCGCCGCCACCCCCGCGAACGAACCAGAGCCGGGGCCACGAGGGCGGCCCGGAAGCCGTCCCGGGATTGACCTATTGGTCGAGTGAGGGACGGGCCCCGAAGGTGCTCAGGTCAGAGCGAGCGGACCCAGTTGCGCAACAGCGCCAGCCCGGCCTCACCGGACTTCTCGGGGTGGAACTGGGTCGCCGACAGCGGGCCGTTCTCGACGGCGGCGACGAAGCGCTCTCCGTGCCGGGCCCAGGTGACCAGGGGCTCGACGGCGGCGAACGGCCCCTGCGACGTCCCCAGCTCCCAGGAGTGCGCGGCGTAGGAGTGCACGAAGTAGAACCGCTCCCCCGCGATGCCGTCGAACAGCACCGACCGCTGCGGCGCCTCGACGGTGGACCAACCCATGTGCGGCACGACGGGGGCCAGCAGCCGCGAAACCGTGCCGGGCCACTCGCCGACCCCGTCGACCGGTGACTCGCTCGGCTCGCTCGACCCCTCGAACATCACCTGCATACCGACGCAGACGCCGAGCACCGGCCGCCCGCCGGCGAGCCGCAGGTCGATGATCTTCGGCCCCTCGGCGGCGGCCAGCCCCGCCATGCACGCGTGGAAGTTGCCGACGCCCGGCACGAACAGGCCGTCGGCGGCCAGCGCGGCCTCCGGGTCGCCGGTGAGGGTGACATCGGCACCGACGTGCTCGAGCGCGCGCACGGCACTGCGGATGTTGCCGCTGCCGTAGTCGAGCACGACGACGGAGGCGCTCACCGGCGGCCCCCGGAGTCGTCGGCGGTCTCGGAGCGGTGGGTGGCCTCCTCGGCCATCAACCGGTCGAAGGCGAGGATGCCGCGCACCGACGGCTCGACGTCGCTGGCCCCGGAGGCGTCGCCGCGCACCAGGAGGTCGCGCCCGGGCAGGCCGAGCAGCCCGAGCACGGTGACCAGCAGGTCGAGGGGCGCGCCCGAGCCCGAGCGCAGCACGTCGGCCAGCGCCTCCTCGCGCACCCGCCCCTGCGCGCCGGCCGCGGCGAGCAGCATCGGCAGCTGCAGCCGGGCCAGCATGGGCGTGGCGACCACCCCGCGCTTCGGCTCCCACACCAGCCAGTGGATGCGAGCCCGCGGCCCGGTCGGCTGCACGGTGAGGGCGGCCCGGCCGTGCACGTCGAACAGGCCGATGGTCGGGCGGGCCCGCCAGGGGGCCGGGCGGGCGGCCAGCACCTCGAGGCCGATGTCGTAGGGAGCGGCGCTGCGGGCCCGGTCGTCGGCCAGGGTGACGCCGGTCCAGGTGCCGAGCGGGGCGACGGTGACCGCCACCAGCCCGCGGCGCAGCCAGCGGGTGACCGCAGCGGGCGAGCGCCGGACGAGCAGCAGCCCGTGCCCGGCTCCGTCGGTGCGCGCCTGGTCAGCCACGGGCTAGAGCGCACCCTTCGCGCTCGGGATCCCCTCGACGCGCGGGTCGCGCGCCACGGCCGCGCGCAGCGCCCGGGCGAGCGCCTTGAACTGGGCCTCGACCACGTGGTGTGGGTCGCGGCCCGCGAGCACGCGCACGTGCAGGGCGATCTGGGCGTGAAAGGCGAACGACTCGAGCACGTGCCGGGTCAGTGAGCCGACGTAGCTTCCGCCGATGACGACGTACTCCTGGCCGGCCGGCTCGCCCTCCTGCACGCAGTACGGGCGCCCGGCCACGTCGACGACCGCCAGCACCAGGGCCTCGTCGAGCGGCACGGTGGCATCACCGAACCGGGCGATGCCGCTCTTGTCGCCGAGGGCCTCGCGCACGGCCTGCCCGAGCACGATCGCGACGTCCTCGACGGTGTGGTGGGCGTCGACGTGGGTGTCACCGTCGGCGCGCACGGTGAGGTCGATCAGCGAGTGCTTGGCGAACGACAGGAGCATGTGGTCGTAGAACGGCACGCCGGTGCTGGCCTCGCCGCGGCCGCTGCCGTCGAGGTCGACGCTCACCTCGACGGTGCTCTCGGACGTCGCGCGGCGCACGGTGGCCGTGCGGGGGGCTGCGGCGCTGCTCACGGGAGGGCTCCTGTGCGGTCGGTCGGTGCGAGGTCGGCGAGCGCCTCGAGGAACCGGGTGGTCTCCTGCGGAGTCCCGGCCGTGACACGAAGATAGTGGTCGATGCCCACGTCTCGGATGAGGACGCCCCGCTCGAGCAGCGCCGACCAGGTCACGTGCGCGTCGGCCAGGCCGCCGAAGAGCACGAAGTTGGCGTCACTGGGCACCGGGTCCAGGCCGAGCCCCGCCAGCCCGTCGACGATCCGGTCGCGCTGCGCCTTGATCACGTCGACCGTCTCGAGCATCAGGTCGGCGTGGGCCAGCGCGGCCAGCGCGACCGCCTGGGTCTGGGTCGAGAGGTGGTACGGCATCCGCACCAGGCGCAGGGCGTCGACGAGCGCCGGGTCCGCGGCGAGGTAGCCCAGCCGGCCCCCCGCCAGCGCGAACGCCTTGCTCATGGTGCGCGTCACGACCAGCCGCGGCCGCCCCGTGAGCAGGGTGAGCGCGCTCGGGGTGCCCGGCCGGGCGAACTCGGCGTACGCCTCGTCGACGACCACCAGTGCACCGGATGCCGCGTCGTGCACCGCCTCGACGACGTCGAGCCCCAGCGCGGTTCCGGTGGGGTTGTTCGGTGAGCAGAGGAAGACGACGTCGGGCCGGTGCGCGCGCACCTGCCCGACGGCGGATGCCGGGTCGAGGTCGAACGCCCCCCCGCCGGCCACACCGCGCATCCCGTCGACCCAGGTGGTGCCGGTGGTCGTCGTGATGATCGGGTGCATCGAGTACGCGGGGGTGAAGCCGAGCGCCGTTCGCCTCGGGCCGCCGAACGCCTGGAGCAGGTGCAGCAGCACCTCGTTGGAGCCGTTGCCGGCCCAGACCTGCTCGGCCGCCACCGGGGTGCCGCTGCGCGACAGGTACGACGCCAGCCCCTCCCGCAACGCGGTGAACTCACGGTCGGGGTAGCGGTTCAACCCCGCGGCGACGGAGGCCACCGCCTCGGTGATGGCGGCCACCACGACCGGCGGCACCGGGTACGAGTTCTCGTTGGTGTTCAACGCCACGGGCACCTCGAGCTGTGGTGCGCCGTAGGCGGTGCGGCCCCGCAGGTCGGGGCGCAGCATCGCCTCGATCGTCGTGCGGGAGTCCATGACCGGGGAGTCTAGGCGGGCGGCGTCACAGCGCCGGGTCGATCTCGGGGTGGCGGGCGAGCACGGCCTCGCCGTGCGCGGGGAGGTCCTCGGCCCGGGCCAGGGTGACCACGTGGGCCCCCACCTCGCGCAGCGCGTCGGCCGAGTACGTGACGACGTGGATGCCGCGCAGGAACGACTGCACCGACAGCCCGCTGCTGTGGCACGCACAGCCGCCGGTGGGCAGCACGTGGTTGGAACCGGCCGCGTAGTCGCCCAGGCTCACCGGCGACCAGGCACCGACGAAGACCGCGCCTGCGTTGCGCACCCGCGCGGCGACGGCATCCGCGTCGCGGGTCTGGATCTCGAGGTGCTCGGCGGCATAGGCGTTGACCAGGTCGAGGCCGGCGTCGACGTCGTCGACGAGCACGATGGCCGACTGCGTACCCGCGAGCGCCGTGCCGACCCGCTCGGTGTGCTTGGTGGCGGCGACCCGGCGCACCAATGCGGCCTCGACGGCATCCGCCAGCTCGGCGGAGTCGGTGACCAGCACAGCAGCGGCGAGGGGATCGTGCTCGGCCTGCGACACGAGGTCGGCGGCGACGTGCTCGGCATCCGCGCTGTCGTCGGCGAGCACGGCGATCTCGGTGGGCCCGGCCTCGGCGTCGATGCCGATGACGCCCTTGAGCAGCCGCTTGGCGGCCGCCACGTAGATGTTGCCCGGGCCGGTGACCAGGCTGACCGGCTCGCAGACGTCGTCGCCGTCCTCGACGCCGTAGGCGAAGGCGGCGACCGCCTGGGCGCCGCCCATCGCCCACACCTCGTCGACCCCGAGCAGGGCGCACGCGGCGAGGATGGTGGGGTGCGGCCAGCCGCCCGAGTCGGCCTGCGGCGGGCTCGCCACGGCCAGGCTCGGCACGCCGGCGAGCTGGGCCGGGACGACGTTCATCACGACGCTGCTCGGGTAGACCGCCAGGCCGCCCGGCACGTAGAGGCCCACCCGGTCGACCGGCACCCAGCGCTCGGTGACGGTGCCGCCCTCGGTGACGGTGGTCGTCGTGTCGGTGCGGCGCTGGTCGGCGTGCACGAGGCGGGCCCGGCGGATCGACTCCTCCAGGGCCGCGCGCACCGCCGGGTCGAGGGTGTCGAGGGCTCCCCGGATGACGTCGACGGGCACCTTGAGCCGGGGCGGCGCGACCCCGTCGAACCGCTCGGCCGCGGCGTAGAGGGCGGGCGCGCCCTGCTCGCGCACGGCAGCGACGATGGGGCGCACGGCATCCAGTGCGTGCTCGACGTCGAACTCGGCGCGCGGCAGCGCGGCGCGCAGCTCGCGCAGGCTCAGGTGCCGACCGCGCAGGTCGACCCGGGGGATCATGCCGGTGGGGGCACTGCTGGAGGAGCCGGGAGACATGCGGCCAAGTCTAGGTTTCGCCCGCGCGCATCCCGGATGCCGTCCGCCTCGCGGCCGCCGCGTCCGTCACCCCCCCCGCGAGGGGCGGGCCAGGAGCACGATGGGGTGATGGCAGGTCCACCCGCAGCCGCGAAGCAGTTCAACAAGGTCGCCCTCCTGCTGGCCGGTCGCCGGTACGTGCCGGTGTGGGCGGCACTGCACCACGTGGGGCGGCGCAGCGGCAAGGCCTACGTCGTGCCCATCGCGGTGATCGCCACGGACACCAGCTTCCTCATCGCGCTCCCGTGGGGGCGCGGCACCGACTGGGTGCGCAACGTGCGGGCCGCCGGGACGTGCACGATCCGGTGGAAGGGCGTCGACTATGCCTGCAGTGAGCCGGAGTTCGTCGGGCAGGAGGTCGCCCGACCGGCAGCGAGCGGGCTCACCGCGCTGATGATGAAGCGCGGCGACTTTCCGAACGGCTTCATCCGGCTGACTCGCCGCTCCCTGGGCTGACGGCCGCCGGGCGGCCCACGACCATCGACTGCAGCAGCGCCGGCGCGAAGGTGTCGGCGGTCTGCTCGTCGAGCTGGGTGCCGAGGCCGTCGAGCACCGCGGTGAAGAAGCACCTGGCCGCCGCGGCGAAGACCACGTCGGCGACGTCGGCGTCGGACAGGCCCACGGCGCGCAGGGCATCGACATCCGCCTGGTCGACAGCGGCGGCATCCTGGGCGACCTTGGCCGCGAACACGTAGACCGCGCGGTCCTGCTCGGACAGCGCCGCGCCGTCGGGGTGCTCGGCGATAGCGGCCATGGTGGCCTCGTCGCCGCAGACGTCGCGCAGGAACCCCGAGTGCGCGGCGGTGCAGTAGGTGGACCGCCTCGCCCGGGCGGCCGCGATCGTGGTGATCTCGAAGCGGCGTCGGTCCATGCCGCCACGCACGGCGAGGTTGAGGGCGTTCCACGCCGCCGCGACGTCCGGCCTGGTCGAGAAGGCGTGGGCGTAGTTGGGAAGGAACCCCCACGCCGCTCGCTGCTTCGCGTAGTACTCGGCGACGTCACCCGTGGCGACGTCCTCATCGACACCGGAGATGAACATCGCTCCATTCTTGTCGCGACCGCCGGCTCTGAACAGACCCGGCGAGCCCCCGACAGCACGGTCAGGCGTCGTAGAGCTCGGCCTCGTGGGCCGCACGGGCCCGCCGGGCCACCCTCCGGTAGCGCTCGGCGAGCTCCTGCCCCGAGCCACCCGGTAGCCCGAGGATGCGGGCGATGCCGTCGGCGTCGCGCGGGTCGCTGGGCAGCGCGTCGAGCGGCTTGTTGCGGAACAGCACCCCGGCGTTGCGCATCGACGAGGCCAGCCGCCACGCGGCAGCCAGGTCGGCGGCGTGCTCGGCCTTCACCAGGCCCAGCCGCTCGGCCGCCTCCATCGCCCCCAGCGTCGAGGTCGTGCGCAGCTCGGGGTGCCGGTGGGCGTGCTTGAGCTGCACCAGCTGCACCACCCACTCGACGTCGGACAGCCCGCCGTGACCGAGCTTGAAGTGCGTCTTGCGGTCGCCACCGCGCGGCAGCCGCTCGGCCTCCATCCGGGCCTTGAGGGTGCGGATCTCGCGCACCTGGCCCTCGTCGAGGCCGGCCGCGGGCCACCGGATGGGCGCGATCAGCGCCAGGTAGCGCTCGGCCAGCCCGCTGTCGCCGGCGACCGGCGCAGCCCGCAGCAGGGCCTGGGCCTCCCAGACCAGAGACCACCGGCTGTAGTACTGGCGGAACGACTCCAGCGAGCGCACCAGCGGCCCGCCCTTGCCCTCCGGCCGCAGGGACGCGTCGACGTCGAGGTTGGGGTCAGGCCCGCGCAGCCCGAGCAGCCGGATCAGCTCCTTGACCACCTCGAGCGCCTGCGTCTGGGCCGCCGCCTCGTCGGCCCCCTCGACCGGTTCGTGAACGAACACGACGTCGGCGTCCGACCCGTAGCCCTGCTCGCCCCCACCGAGCCGGCCCATGCCCACGACGAGCAGCCGGGTGAGCGCCGGTGCGCCGGTGCGCTCCTCGAGGTCACTCAGGCAGACCTCGAGAGTGACCTCGAGCAGCGCCGCCGTGAGGTCGGTCATCGCCGCGCCCAGCGCCTCGAGGGTCAGTGCGCCGGTGAGGTCGGCCACGGCAACCCGGAACAGCTCCGAACGCCGGATGGTGCGCGCGGCGAGCACCGCCGCGGCCGGGTCGTCCTTGCGGCCGGCCGCCGACCGCATCCGGCGCAGCACGTCCTCGCGCGTGCGCGGCATCAGGCCGGAGGAGTCGCCGAGGAACTGCACGCACTCCGGCGCCTGCTCGAGCAGGTCGGCGGCGAACCGGCTGCGGGCCAGGGTGTGGGCCAGCCGCTCGGCCGCCGACCCCTCGTCACGCAGCAGCCGCAGGTACCAGTGCGTCGAGCCGAGCTCGTCGCTGATCTTGCGGAAGGCGAGCAGCCCGGCATCCGGGTCGGCCTCGTCGGCGAACCACCCGAGCATCACCGGCAGCAGGTGCCGCTGGATGGCGGCCCGCCGGCTGATGCCCCCCGTGAGCGCCTCGAGGTGGCGCAGCGCGCCCCGGGGGTCGCGGAAGCCCAGGGCGGAGAGCCGCTCGCGGGCGGCCTCGGGGGTGAGCCGCACGTCGGAGTCGGACAGCCGGGCGACGGCCGAGAGGAGCGGGCGGTAGAAGATGCGCTCGTGCAGTCGGCGCACCTCGCGCTGCTGGGCGCGCCACTGGGCGATGACCGCCTCGGCGGGCGAAGACCGGTGTCCCAGAGCCCGGCCCAGCCGGCGCAGGTCGCTCTCGGCCGTGGGCATCAGGTGCGTGCGCCGCAGCCGGAAGAGCTGGATGCGGTGCTCGAGGGTGCGCAGCAGCCGGTAGGCCGTGGCGAGCGTCGCGGCGTCGTCGCGCCCCACGTACCCGCCGGCCGAGAGGGCGGCCAGCCCGTCGAGGGTGGTGCCGGTGCGCAGCGACTCGTCGGCCCGGCCGTGCACCAGCTGGAGCAGCTGCACCGAGAACTCGACGTCGCGCAGCCCGCCGGGGCCGAGCTTGAGCTGGCGGTTGGCCTCGGCCGGCGGGATGTGCTGCTCGACGCGGCGGCGCATCGCCTGCACGTCGTCGACGAAGTTCTCGCGGGCGGAGGCCTGCCACACCATCGGCTGCACGGCGTCGCAGTACATCTGCCCCACCTCGGGGTCGCCGGCGATGGGGCGCGCCTTGAGCAGTGCCTGGAACTCCCACGTCTTGGCCCAGCGCTCGTAGTAGGCGCGGTGGCTGGCGACGGTACGCACCAGCGGGCCGTTCTTGCCCTCGGGGCGCAGCGCCGGGTCGACCTGCCACAACGAACCGGCCGGGGTCGACGCCGAGCAGATCCGCATCAGCCGGGTGGCGAGGTCGGTGGCGACGGCCGTCGACTCCTCCTCCGCCGCCCCCTCGGCCGGCTCGGCGACGAAGATGACGTCGACGTCGGAGATGTAGTTCAGCTCGCACCCGCCGGTCTTGCCCATCGCGATGACCGCGAGGCGGGTGCGGCCGGCATCCGGCCCTACCTCCTCACGCGCGATCGCCAGCGCCGCCTCGAGGGCCGCCTGGGCGAGGTCGGCGAGCGCGGCCGCCGTCTCGGGGAGGATCGCCGTCGGGTCGGGCGCGGTGACGTCGAGGGCCGCGATGCCGAGCAGCTGTTCCCGGTAGGAGGTGCGCAGCACGTCGACGGGTGGCACCGGGGCGGGCGCGGTCACGGCCGTGACCAGCCGGCGCACCCGCTCCTCCACGTCGAGCACGGTCGCCTCCGTGACCGCCGACCACTGCTCGGGATGGGCGCACAGGTGGTCGCCGAGCGCCGCCGAGCTGCCGAGCACCGCGAGCAGGCGCTGGCGCGCGGGGCCCGGGCCGGCCAGCGCCGTGGTGACGGGCCCACGCAGCCCGGGCTCGCGCGCCACCGCCTCCATGAACCGCACCAGCCCCAGCAGGGCGCCGTCGGGGTCGGAGACCTCGGCGAGCGCCGCGGCCAGTCCGTGCGCCTCGATGTGCTCGCGGTTGTGGATGAGGGCGGCGAGTGCCGGGTCGTCGAGCAGGGTCACGGCCCGGGCCGGGTCCGCGAACCCGAGCCGGGCGATGGCGACCGGCACCGACCCCGGCCCGCGCGAGCTCACCAGTGACCGCCGGTCACAGCCGGGGCAGGTAGCGCTCGAGCTCGAAGGGGGTGACCTGGTTGCGGTAGTCGTCCCACTCGGTGCGCTTGTTGCGCAGGAAGAACTCGAAGGTGTGCTCGCCCAGGGTCTCGGCCACGAGCTCGCTGCCCTCCATGATGGCGATCGCCTCGCTCAGGCTCGAGGGCAGCGGCTTGATGCCCATCGCCTTGCGCTCGGCGTCGGTGAGGCTCCACACGTCGTCCTCGGTCTCGGGCGGCAGCTCGTAGCCCTCCTCGATGCCCTTCAGCCCCGCTGCCAGGAGCACGGCGAACGAGAGGTAGGGGTTGCACGCGCTGTCCAGGCTGCGCACCTCGACCCGGCTGCTGTTGCCCTTGGTCGGCTTGTACATCGGCACCCGCACCATCGCCGAGCGGTTGTTGTGCCCCCAGGTGAGGTGCGCGGGAGCCTCTCCCCCACCCCAGAGGCGCTTGTAGGAGTTGACCCACTGGTTGGTGACTGCGGTGATCTCGGCGCCGTGGCGCAGCAGCCCGGCGATGAACCGGCGGGCGGTCCTGGACAGCTGGTAGGGCGCCCCCGGCTCGTGGAAGGCGTTGGTGTCGCCCTCGAAGAGCGAGAGGTGGGTGTGCATGCCCGAGCCGGGGTGCTCGGCGAACGGCTTGGGCATGAACGAGGCGTAGATGCCCTGCTCGAGCGCGACCTCCTTGATGACGGCCCGGAAGGTCATGATGTTGTCGGCGGTCGAGAGCGCGTCGGCGTAGCGCAGGTCGATCTCGTTCTGGCCGGGGGCGCCCTCGTGGTGGCTGAACTCCACCGAGATGCCCATCGTCTCGAGCATCGAGATGGCGGCCCGCCGGAAGTCGTGGCTGTTGCCGTGCGGCACGTGGTCGAAGTAGCCGGACTGGTCGATCGGCTCGGGCCGCTGACCGGGGGCCCAGCCCTGCTCGAGCAGGAAGAACTCGATCTCGGGGTGGGTGTAGAAGGTGAACCCCTGGTCGGAGGCCTTGGTCAGCGCCCGCTGCAGCACGTGGCGGGGGTCGGCGACGCTGGGGGTGCCGTCGGGCAGGGTCAGGTCGCAGAACATCCGGGCGGTGCCCGGGGCCTCACCGCGCCACGGCAGCACCTGGAAGGTGCCGGGGTCGGGCTGGGCGAGCATGTCCGCCTCGTAGACCCGCGCGAACCCCTCGATGACCGAGCCGTCGAACCCGATGCCCTCGGCGAAGGCGCCCTCGAGCTCAGCCGGGGCGATGGCGACCGACTTCAGGGTGCCGAGCACGTCGGTGAACCAGAGCCGCACGAAGCGGATGTCACGCTCTTCGATGGTGCGCAGGACGAACTCCTGTTGACGGTCCATGTGACGATCCTGCCGCACTCGTGTTTCCCGCGGGTTACCCCGTCCGGCACGGGGTGTCGCACGGGCGCGCCCCGCTTGACACGCGACGGCGGGCCCGGGATCGCTCCCGGGCCCGCCGCCGATCCAGCACCGTCAGGTCACTTGGTGAAGCGGACCTTCAGGAGCATGTCCTGCGCGGAGTTGGTCGTCTTCGCGACCGTGATCGAGGTGCCGGTGCCGGCGACCTGGACCGAGGCCCAGGGGTTGTCGGCGGTCCAGTACTTCTTGGTGTCGAGGTCGGTGAAGGTGGGGATCGCCTTCTGCGACCGGACGGTGACCGGGACGCCGTTGCGGTGGAAGGTGACCTTGTCGGTCCGCTCCTGGCCGAAGGTGGCGTCGAAGGGCTGGCGGCGGTTGCCGAGCAGCACCCCGTTGGGGAACTTGACCGGCGCCGGTCGGGCGTCGACCGGCAGCACCTGGCCGTGGCCCGGGTGGGCGCTGGTGTTGTTGTCGTCGTACTGGTTGTCGATGTACCAGACCAGCAGACCGTTCTGGTACGGGAAGCGCTCGACCCAGTTCGGCCGGGTGTTGCTGTAGCCGAAGTTGTACGGGCCGGTCTTCAGCGTCTTGTCGTAGCCGCTGTAGACCCGGTTCTCGGCCAGGTAGTAGTGCGTGGCCTGCCGCGACGTCGAGCCGCCGAAGCGGGTGAAGCCGGCAGCGGTCCAGCCGTTGGTGCCGCCCTCGACGTCATCGGTCAGCACGGCGGTGCCGTCGACGTTGACCGAGATGTCGTCGAGGAACGGGCCCTCGAAGTGCACGCCGCCGTCGGAGGCGTAGCGGAACCGGAAGTCGATCTTCTGTCCCTTGTACGCGGACAGGTCCCACGACTTCTGGACCCACTGGCCGTTGCTGGAGCCGTCGACCGGGGTGCCCACCTCGGCCCAGGTGCTGCCGCCGTCGGTCGAGACCTCACCGTAGAGGAAGTCGTAGCCCTTCTCGGTGTTGTACCAGACCCACGAGGAGACGTTCGCCGAGGTGGTGGCCGCGGTGAGGTCGACGGGACGGGTCAGGGTGCTGTTCAAGCCGTCGGCCGAGCCGCCCCACCACTCGTAGGAGCCCGAGTGCGGGGTGTTGTAGTCGGTCTTCACCGTCTTGTCGGGCAGGTTCACCAGCAGGGCCTGCGGCAGGGTCGCGCTGTCGCGGTCGGCGGGGCCGACCTTGACGTTGCGGTCGAAGCCGTAGTTGACCTGCTGGTAGTCCAGCCAGCCCAGCTGCAGCTTCTCCCAGGCCCCCATGTAGCCGGGAGTGGTGCCGATCGAGTCGGTGCCGTGGTTGAGCCACGAGCCACCCGACATCAGGGTCCAGAAGCCGGTGCCGTTGTCGCCACCGGCGGTGTCGTAGAGGTCGGGCAGACCGAGGTCGTGGCCGAACTCGTGCGTGAAGACGCCGAGGCCGCCGTTCTCCGGCTCGGTGGTGTAGTCACCGATCCAGAGGCCGGAGTTGCCCAGCGGCACGCCGCCGAGCTTGTTCTGCGCCGGGCCGGTGCGGCCGGTGTTGTTGGAGTAGGCGTACCAGCGGTGCGACCAGATGGCGTCCGCGCCCTGGGCGCCTCCGCCGGCCTCCTCGCCCTCGCCGGCGTGGATCGCCTGGAAGTGGTCGATGTAGCCGTCGGGCTCGTTGTAGACGCCGTCGTGGTCGTAGTCGTAGCGGTCGACCTGGTCGAACTGCTTGAGGTAGTCGGCGACCTGGGCGTCGGTCTTGCCGGCCGCCTTCTGGGCGTCGTACCACGCGGAGGCCGTGTCCTTGATGTAGTTCCAGTAGCCGTCGGCCTCGGACGTGCCGTCACCGGTGACCGGGTTGTGCCCGTAGCGGGACTCGTTGTACGGCACGGTGACCCAGTTGGACACGTCGCCGCTGGCCTCGAAGCGGCCGTTGGACTGCTTGGTGTAGAAGTCCTTGAACGACTCGCCCTGACCGAACATCATCTGCTCGTAGTGGGCCTGGTTGAAGTCCTTGAGCCAGTACGTCGAGTTGTCGTCGGTGGCGCTGCCGTCCCACGTGCGGTCGGGCTTCGGGATCTGGTTGTGCACCGGCCCGGCCGTGCCGCCGGTGCGCGGGTCGGTCTTGGTACCGAAGTCGGTGAGCACCGTGAAGATGGACTCCTTGCGGGTGACCGGCCAGGCGACGTACTTGTCCTTGGTGCTGTGCTTGCCCTTGGCCGAGCTCTTTTCGCCCTTGACCTTGATGACCCGCTCGCCCTTGCTGTTCTTCTCGACCGTCGCGTCACCGTTGATGACGGCGTCGATCGCCTGCCGCTGCTTCTCCCGGAGCGCATCACCCAGCGGGTTGGGCAGGTCGTGCGCCCGGTTTGCGTAGGACGGCTCCTTGTCCCCCTGCGCGGGGATCGCCTGCGCAGGGGAGGACGCCATGCCCACCGCGAGCGACGCGGCCGCGACGCCCACCAGGGCGCGCGCGTATCGTGTGTTCACAAATCCTCCTGTGGCGGGGCGTGCTTGGATCGCCCCGGTCAGACTGGTGCGCCCGTCTGGTGGCGGGCGCCGGGACACTCCATCACCCGGATCGGGCCGCCTCTGCCAAGAGTGCTCAAAGACTTGGTCAAGGAGGAGTCAGGACTCTCGGGGCATAGCATCAGGGCCATGACTGAGCCGCCGACCACCTCCCCCGCAGCGCCGGCCGCGGAGGGGGTCGCGCCCTACGGCACCGGCGCCCAGGCGGCCCCACAGCGCCGGGTGCGGGTGCCGCACCTGATGGCGATGAAGGAGCGCGGCGAGCGCTGGGCGATGCTCACGGCCTACGACATGTACACCGCCGAGATCTTCGACGAGGCCGGCATCCCGGTGCTCCTGGTCGGCGACAGCGCCGGCAACAACGTCTACGGCTTCGAGACCACGGTGCCGGTCACCGTCGACCACCTCGTGCCGCTGTGCCGGGCCGTGACCAGCGCGGCCAAGCACGCCATGGTCGTGGCCGACCTGCCGTTCGGGTCCTACCAGGCCAGCCCGCAGCAGGCGCTCGCCACGGCGACCCGGTTCATGAAGGAGGGCCTGGCCCATGCGGTCAAGCTCGAGGGCGGGGCCCCGATGGTGCCCGAGGTCGAGCTGCTGGTGCGCGCCGGCATCCCGGTGATGGGCCACATCGGCTTCACGCCGCAGAGCGAGCACGTGCTCGGCGGCTACAAGGTGCAGGGCCGCGGCGCCGGGGCCGAGAAGCTGCTGGCCGACGCCCTGGCCCTCGAGAGCGCCGGGTGCTTCGCCGTCGTCATGGAGATGGTGCCCGCCCCCGTGGCGGCCCAGGTCACCGAGGCGCTGCGCATCCCGACGATCGGCATCGGGGCCGGGCCGCACTGCGACGCGCAGGTGCTCGTCTGGCAGGACATGGCGGGGCTGCGCGGCGGGCGCGCCCCGCGGTTCGTCAAGAAGTACGCCGACCTGCGCACCGACCTCAAGGATGCCGCGAGCGCGTACGCCGCGGAGGTCGCCTCGGGCGCGTTCCCGGCCGCCGAGCACTCCTTCGAGGCGTGAGACTCAAGCGACCGGCAGGAGACGTCGAACCAGCATGTGGCCCATGGACACCCCGAACGCACCGTCACTGACCCGCTGGTCGGCGCTGCAGAGCGGCCCCGAGGCGGCACGCACCTACCGCCGGCGCTTCCTCGACCTCGAGGCCTCGGGCGAGGACGTGCACGGTGAGGCTCGCTTCGTCACCAGGCTGGTTCCGCCGCCCTCGCGGGTGCTCGACGCGGGGTGTGGTTTCGGCCGGGTCGCGAGCAAGCTGACCCGGTTGGGGCACACCGCGATCGGCGTCGACGCCGACGAGCACCTCATCGCCCTGGCGCGCGAGGACACCCAGACCCGCTTCTTCGTCGCCGACCTGTCGACGCTGGACCTGCGCACCGAGCAGGAGTTCGCCTGCGTCGTGATGGCCGGGAACGTGGTGCCCTACCTTGCCGACGGCACGCTCCCCCGGGTGCTCGTCCGGCTCTCCGCGCACCTGTCCCCCGGCGGGTACCTGGTCTCCGGGTTCGGGCTCGGGGACGCGCTCCCCGAGAAGGCCGCGGTGGTTGACCTGCGCAGCTACGACCGGCTCGCCGAGGCGGCCGGCCTGTCGTTCATCGCCCGCTACGCCACCTGGGACGAGCAGCCCTTCGTGCCGGGGGGCTCGTACGCCGTCTCGGTGCACCGCAACCTGAGCGGCTAGCACAGATCAGTCCTCTTGGGACTCCTCGTCCCACGACGACCCGCTGCCCCACTCCTTGTCCTCGCGGTCCCAGCGCTCGGTGTTGGCCTGCGCCGTCTGCAGCGCGTTCGCCGCCGCGTCGTGCGAGTCGTATGGACCCATGACGTTGGCGTCCTGGCTGCGGTCGTCGTCGGTCTCGACCTGTCCGGTGTCGACGTTGAACCAGTAGGGCATCGGTGTCCTCCTCGGTCGGCTGCGATCTGCCTAGACTCCACCGTATGCCGTTGACGTACGCAACCGTCGCCCCTGGTGCGCTCTCGCCGCGCCGCCCTGTCCCGGCGAGCATCCCGCGGCCCGAGTACGTCGACCGGCCCAAGCCGGCGCCGTTCACCGGGCCCGAGATCAAGGACGCCGAGACGATCGAGAAGATGCGCGTCGCCGGGCGGGTCGCGGCGAACGCGATGGCCGCGGCCGCAGCGGTCATTGCCCCCGGGGTGACCACCGACGAGATCGACCGGGTCGGCCACGAGTACCTCCTCGACCACGGCGCCTACCCCTCGACGCTGGGCTACAAGGGCTTCCCGAAGTCGCTGTGCACGTCGGTCAACGAGGTGGTGTGCCACGGCATCCCCGACAGCCGGCGGCTCGAGGACGGCGACATCGTCAACATCGACATCACCGCCTTCCTCGACGGCGTGCATGGCGACACCGACGCCACCTACCCGGTGGGCGACGTCGACGAGGAGTCCCGCCTGCTCGTCGAGCGCACCCACGAGGCGATGATGCGCGGCATCCGGGCCGCCGTGCCGGGGCGCGAGGTCAACGTCATCGGCCGGGTGATCCAGTCCTACGCACGCCGGTTCGGGTACGGCGTCGTGCGCGACTTCACCGGGCACGGCATCGGGTCGGCCTTCCACAGCGGGCTGGTCATCCCCCACTACGACGCCGCCCCGTCCTACAGCACCGTCATCGAGGCCGGCATGACGTTCACCGTCGAGCCGATGCTCAACCTCGGCACCCACGAGTGGGAGATGTGGGACGACGGGTGGACCGTGGTCACCAAGGACCGCCGGCGGTCGGCGCAGTTCGAGCACACCATCCTCGTCACGGACTCCGGTCCCGAGATCCTCACCCAGGGAGATGCAGCATGAGCACAGCCAGGCCCCTCGGCATCGATGTCGGCGGCAGCGGGATCAAGGGGGCGCCGGTCGACCTCGAGAAGGGCGAGTTCGTCCAGGAGCGCTTCAAGATCGAGACCCCCGAGAAGTCGACGCCCGAGGCGGTGTGCGACTGCATCGCCGAGATCGTCGACCGTTTCGACGAGGTGCACGACGGCTCGCCGATCGGCGTCACGGTACCGGGGGTGGTGCAGCACGGCGTCGTGAAGACGGCCGCGAACATCCACAAGTCGTGGATCGGCTGCGAGATCGAGAAGCTGCTCGAGGACCGCCTGCAGCACGACGTCGTCGTCGTCAACGACGCGGATGCCGCGGGCGTCGGTGAGCTCTACTACGGGGCCGCGAAGGGCCAGGACGGCCTCGTCGTGCTCACCACGCTCGGTACCGGCATCGGCACTGCCGTCATGTATCGCGGTGTGCTGGTTCCGAACTCAGAGCTTGGGCACCTCGAGATCGACGGCATCGACGCCGAGACGGTCACCGCGAGCTCGGCCAAGACGCGCGAGGGCCTCAGCTACGAGGAGTGGGCCACCACGCGCCTGCAGCCCTACTACCGCCACCTCGAGGACCTGATCTGGCCCGACCTGTTCGTCGTGGGCGGCGGCGTCTCTCGCAAGGCGCACAAGTTCCTCCCGCTGCTCGACCTGCGCACGCCGATCGTGCCGGCCGGGCTCGAGAACGCCGCCGGCATCATCGGCGCCGCGCTGCTCGCCACCCAGACCCAGGAGTCGCGCGGGACGCACAAGGCCTGAACGCGCCCGGAAGCGGTCACACGCCGGCGCGGAACTCCGTCGCGCCGGCGCCGGCGAGGTCGTGGATGCGGGTGTCCGGCGACCCCAGCTGACCGGCCTGGTTGAGGTAGAGCCCGCGCCCGCGCGCCTGGAGCAGGCCGTCGTGCACCGGCACGGCGTGCGGTGCCGCGAGGCGGCGCAGGAACGCCGTCATGTCGCGGCTGCGCTGCCAGGGTGCCTGCAGCGGGAAGGCGAGGACGTCGACCGCACCGGGCTCGGCATCGAGCGCGTCGCCCGGGTGGAAGAACGACGGCTCACCCTCGGCGTCGAGGCGTACCCCGACATTGGGGATGCGTGGGATGTCGTCGTGGATGAGCGCGTGCTGCTGGCCGAACGGCGTCACGGTCACCGCACCGACCGTGGTTGCCCCGTCGTGGGCGCGGGCATCGACCCCGAGCCCGGCCAGCACCTCGACGCTGCCCGGGTCGCAGAGCACCACGGCGTCCGGGTTGGCGGCCACCAGCGCCGGCAGGCGCTCCGGGTCGAGGTGGTCGGGGTGCTGGTGCGTGACGAGCACAGCCGACAGGTCGCGCACGTCGCCCAGGTCGTCGGCGAAGGTGCCCGGGTCGACGAGCACCCGGGTCTCGGCCATCTCGAGGAGGAGGCAGGCGTGTCCGAAGTGGGTGATTCGCATCGACCCACCGTATGCCGGGTCAGCCGACCGCGGGCTCGTTCTCGTCGTCGGCGTGCCGTGCGGTCGCCGGCTCGACGGCGTCGACCAGCCCGGCCGCGGCCGTCAGGTCGCGCGGCAGCACGGTGACGCCCTTGGGCGGCCTCGGTAGGCCGAGCGCTCCTTCCCCGGCGAGGAAGAGCCGAACCCGCTCCCCCAGCCGCGACAACGACGGCATCCGCGACTCGAAGGCCGACCGGCGCACCCCGGCGAGCACACAGGCGTCGGCGCCGAGGTAGCGCACGGCATCGTTGACGGCGCCCATCGGGGTGTTGGCTCCCAGGCTGACCACGCGCCACCAGCGGCTGTGCAGCATCGCCCCGAACAGCTCCAGCGGCAGGTCGTGCAGCTCGTGCGGCGGGCAGGCCAGCACGGCGGTGCGCACCCGCTCGCCCTGCACCGGCATCCGGAAGTCACCGAGCACGCCACGGAAGGAGCTCGACACGAAGTGCTCGTGCAGCACCCCGAGCTCACCGCTCTGCCAGCCGTCACCCACCTGGCGCAGCACCGGCATCGCGACCTCGGTGACGGTGGCGTCGACGCCCGCCGTGAGGAGCGACTGCAGCAACGCGTCGCGCACCGTCAGGCCGTCGAGCTGGCGGACGGCCGCCATCACGGTGCGGCGAGTGGCGTCGTGGCCGGCGTCGGAGCTGTGTGCCATGCGGTCCTCTCGAGGCCCCTGCGAAAGGCCACGAGGAAACGCTACGACAAGGAACCGGCATGACGGGAGTCGCTCACCGAAGACAGCTCCCCGGCGCAAGGTCCTCGACCACGTAGGTCCGCTCCGGCAGGGGTACCGGGCAGCCGTGCGCCACCCCCCACCGGACGATCCGGTTCGCTTCGGTCGAGCTCGCACCAGGTGCCGAAGGCACGGGCAAGGACGAGGCCGGCACCACGAGGTAGCGCACCCGGCCCAGACGCACCCAGTCCTGGACCGCGGCCAGGGTGGGGAACGACACGTTGCCCACGAAGCCACCCAGGGTCAGCACCGGCCGGCGGGTCGCCAGTGCCAGCGTCGAGGCCGCGGTGGCGCGCGGCATGACCGCGGCCCAGGTGCGCCCGGCCGCCCGCTCCTCGAGGAAGGTCACCAGGGCTTGCGGGTAGACGACGGGGGGCGGCCCCGCCTCGGGACCGCCGAGGGGGTTGGCCCCGGACACCGTGCGGGCGTCCGTCGCCAGCGAGTACCCCACCGGCCCGGCCAGCATCGTGGCCAGCACGAGGCCAGCGACCACGAACGACCCGAGCCGAGCGGTCCGGGCCGTGGTCCCCCGCCGCAGCGTGGCCCAGCCGACGGCCGCTGCCAGGAGCCCCACGACTGCCGTTCCCACGGCGACAGCGGGCCACCGCGCCGCGATGTGGGCCTCCCACAGGAGCGTGCCCGCCACGAGCAGGGCCAGCCCTGCGCCCGGACCCGCCTGCCGCTCCAGCACCCCGGCGCGCCACAGGTCGACCAGGCCCACGCCCACCAGGGCTGCGATCGCCGGTGCCGCCAGCACGGTGTAGTAGGGGTGCATCGGACCGCCCATCAGGCTGAACACCACCACCGTCGTGAGCAGCCACCAGGCCCACAGCACCCGAGCCGCACGGGTCACCGGGCGGGCCGGCTGGGACTCGCCGCGGCGGCGGAGGGCCCAAGGCAGGACGGTCAGCACCAGGGCGAGGGGCAGCAGCCACCCCACCTGTCCGGGGAAGGGTGCCTGGAACAGGCGCAGGGGACCGGGAGCGCCGGTCATCGCCGTTGTCGAGGCCGACTCCGGAACCCGGGTCACCATCCTGCTGAAGCCGTTCTGGCCCACGACGAGGTTCAGCACGTTGCCGCCGCTGGCATCCTCGTAGGGGCGCAGGCGGGCCGGCACGAACAGCACGGCCGGCAGCCAGATGGCCGTCACGCCGACGGCGGCAGCGGCAGCCAGGAGCAGGGGTGCAGATCGGCGCCCCGGGGTCTGCCTGCGGGAGGACCAGACCGCGGCGACGACCGCGGGCACGATGAGCAGACCGGCGCCCCACTTCGTGAGGAAGAGCAGCCCCAGCAGCGCGCCGGTCGCCACCAGCCACCCCCGGCGGTGGTCCTCGACGAGGCGCAGCGTCGTGTAGGCGACGCACACCGACAGCAGCGTCACCGTCATGTCGGGGTCGTCGAAGCGGGCCAAAACCACGAAGACGGGGGTGCAGGCCAGGACGGCACCCGCGATCAGGCCCGCCGCCGGTCCGCTGTGCCGACGCACCGTGCGGGCGAGGACGACCACCGCCGCAACGGCCTGGACCAGCTGCGGACCCATGACGGCCCACGAGGACAGCCCGAAGACCCGCACCGAGGCCGACATCGGCCACAGGCCCACCGGGGGCTTGTCGGTGGCGAGCGCACTGGCCGCGTCGATGCTGCCGAAGTAGAACGCCTTCCAGCCGCTCGCGCCCGCCTGGGCGGCGGCGGCGTAGTAGGCGTTGCCCCATCCCTGCCGTTCCAGGTGCCAGCCGTACACGAGAGCGGCGAGGAGTGCCAGCGCGAGCAGCGCCATGACCTCACCCGGTCCGGATGACGCCCCAGCCCGACGGTCTACGGGTCCGCCGTCCGTAGGGAGCGCTGTCACAGGTAGACCGAGCCGATCAGGCAAGTCGCCCAGATCACGCCGAGCGCCAGCAGCATCCGGTCGCGCACGACGATCTCCTCCGGCTCGCCCGCCGCCCCCGAGTCGACGTCGACCGAGTACCTGAGCAGCGCCATCACGAAGGGGACGATCGAGACGACCTCCCACTCGTTTCCAGACACCTCCCGCATCGTGAAGGCCCACAGCGAGTAAGTCGTCACCAGCACCCCGGCCGACAGGGTCCACACGAAGCGAAGGTACGTGGAACTGTAGCGGGCGAGCACCGGCCGGATCTGCAGCGCGGTGCCCTCGACCAGCCTCTTCTCGGCATAGCGCTTGCCGGCGGCCATGAACAGCGACCCGAAGCCCGCGGCGATGAGGAACCACTGGGACAGCTCGACGCCGGTCGCCACACCACCCGCGATGGCTCGCAGGAGGAACCCCGACGCGACGCTGACCAGCTCGATGACCGGTTCGTCCTTCATCCCCAGGCAGTACCCGAGCTGGACCGCCTCGTAGACCGCGATGACGGCGACCAGCTGCCAGTTCACCAGCGCGGCGACCAGCAGGGCGCCGGGCAGGAGGACGGCGGCCGCGGTCCACGCCGACCTCAGCGGCAGCTCGCCGGATGCGATCGGCCGCCGTCGCTTCGTCGGGTGCGCCCGGTCGACCTCCACGTCGATGGCGTCGTTGACGAGGTAGACCCCGGACGAGGCGACGCAGAATGCCAGGACTGCGAGGGCCATCTGCGCCAGGGCGCGCGGCTGGAGTGCGACGCCACCCGCCAGCGGGGCGGCGAGCACCAGAACGTTCTTGACCCACTGGCGCGGCCGGCACGCCAGGAGCAGGGCCCGCCCGCGCTGGACGGCGGCCACCTGCTCCATGGCGTCGAGGGTCATGGCCGGGCGATCACGGCGACGAAGTCTCGCGACGACGACTGGAGGTAGCGGTACGGGTCGGGCTTCTCGTCCTTGGTCAGCAGGTGTGGCACGGCGAGCCCCGGGTGGGGGTGGGTGTACGTCATGAAGTTGGTCCAGTCGGGGTTGATGTCGAGCTCCATGGCCCGCACCGCACCGGCGTCGTGCACGATGTTCGCCAGGGTGCGCACCGACATCGCGGCGCCCACCACGAACACCAGCGAGCCGTCCTGGCGCACGCCGACCGCCGAGCGCCAGACGTAGGTCTTGTTCCCGATGGTGCGCCCCCAGGTCGCCTTGCTGGTGGTGTCGACCTCCTGGTTGACCACGCCGTTGTTGACGAGGAGGGCGAGGTTCTGGCGGACCGCGACGACTCCGGCGCCCGGCTTCGCGGAGCCCCACCGCACCACGTCCAGGTGGCCGTCCCTGTAGAACACCATCGAGGCGGCGCCGCTGCGCAGCGGCACCACCGAGGTTCCGTTCTGCCAGTAGCCGCCGTTGGCGTCCTTCATCCGGAACCCGGAGTTGAACGTGGCCACCAGATGGTCGCGCTGCGCCTTCGGCACGTCTGTCGGCGCCGACAGACCCGAGGTGCCGGGCACGGTGTACCCGGGGTGCAGGGCCAGCTTGACCAGCTTCTGGTTGACCCAGGCGACACCGACGAGGTAGCTGGTGTGCTTCGTGTCGGGACGCAGGAAGGCAGCCTCGATGGCGGGTTGCTTCTTCAGCCTGACCAACGGCTGCCAGTCGCCCTCCCCGCTCAGGGCCGGCTGGATCTGGGCGGGGATCGTGTCGGGGGGAGGCAGGTAGGTGGCCGGGCGGCTCAGGGGAGCGGTCGAGCCGTTCTGGGCCAGGCGGGGAATGCCGCCGGTCGGGCTGCCGCCGACCTTCGGAGGGTTGACCTGGTACTGCAGCTGCTCCAGGTAGGTCACCACCGGACCCAGCCCGTGGCCTCGGCCCCACTCGGCCAGTTTGGCCGCCGTGGTATCCGTGCCCGGCGCAGCGAGAGCGCCACCGACCGACCAGGCCAGCCAGAGCAGTCCGACCGTCAGCACGACGCCGAGCCAGAGCAGCCACACACGGGGTGCGCGCTGCGGGGGTCGCGCCCGTCGGGGCCTCGCCTCGAGCAGGTCGACGTCGTCACCTCTGGTGGCCACCAGTGCGCTCCTCCTCGGTTCTCGTTCCGGGAGAGCCTGCGACCGGGTGTCCTGGGTTGTCTCGGGACCGGGCCCACCGTAAGCAGGAGTCAGCAGTCGCATGGCTAAATCCTCCCTAAGGGAGCCTGATGGTTGCCTGTGACTACCGTCGCCCCGGTGGCCGGGCCGGCCCGGGTGGACGAGTCGGGCTGTAGGCCGGGTTCTGTCCCGTGCCGCCGTTGCCGGCGACACGGTGACGGTCATCCATCTCGGGTGGCCGTTGCCGACCACCTCCAGCGCCCTACCCGTGTGCTCGGGCGGGCCGCCCTCGAACGCACACTGTCTGGGCTTGCTCCGGATGGGGTTTACCGAGCCGACCTGGTCGCCCAGGCCGCTGGTGGTCTCTTACACCACCGTTTCACCCTTGCTCCTGCCGCTCGCGCGGCAGGGGCGGTCTGTTCTCTGTGGCACTTTCCCGCGGGTCGCCCCGGGTGGCTGTTGGCCACCATCCTGCCCTTCGGAGCCCGGACCTTCCTCGGCGGTGGTTGCCCACCGACGCGACCGTCCGCCCGACTCGTCCGCCGCCAGTGTAGGGGGCCGGCTCATTCGTAGCTGAAGGCCACCTCGCCGGTCCGCACGTCGGCGAGGTCGAGCCGCACCGACAGGTGGGCGCCCAGGGCGGCGCGCCGGCCGGTGACCCGGGCGATGACGGGCAGGCCGACGAGCTGCACCTCCATGCCCCTGTCGGTGTGGTCGACCACGATGGCGCCGAACGACTCCCCCTCGCGGCCGCGCAGCACCGCGGCCTCCGTGGCGTCCGCGCACGCGCGCTCGGCGGTGCGGGCGCGGCGGTCGGAGTCGCGCATCCGGCCGGCGAGCTCGGTCAGGGCGGCGCGCAGCGCATCCGGCACGTCGGCGCCGCGGCAGGCGGCCTCGCACACGACCAGGCCGAAGCGGTCGACGAGCCGGCGCAGCGGAGCGGTGACGTGGGCGTAGGGGGCGGCGACCGCCGCGTGCTCGCGCTGCTCGGGCGGCGTACCGTCGAAGGCCGTGTAGCCGGCGCCGCGGAACAGCGCCGTCGCCTCGTGGATCAGGGCCAGGTGCCGCGGGTTGCTGCGGTCCAGCCCACGGATGAACTCGCCGTAGGCCTGGTCGGGCGGCCACTCAGCACCCAGGCCGCGCGCCACCCGCCGGAACCACTGCACCGCCTCGGGCGTGGGCGCGGGCATGGTGCGCAGCACGCCCACCCCGGCATCCAGCATCATCGTGGCCGCGGCCATGCCGGTGAGCAGCGAGACCTGCGCGTTCCACTCCTCGGCGGCGACCGGCGGCCGGAACTCGAGGGTGAAGCCACCGCCGTCGCGCGCGGACACCTGCTGCTCAGGCATCGGCAGGCTGGCCCCGCCGCGCGCCCGCTCCTGCGCGATGCGGCGCTCGCCGACCTCCTTCAGCAGCACGAAGCGCTCGTCGTCCGTGCCGGCGTCGATCGCGGCCTGAACGTGCGCGTAGTCGAGCCGCTCGACGCTGCGCACCATTGCTCGATCCACGGTCGCCGCCGTGAGCAACCCGGCGCCGTCGAGGCGCAGGTCCCAGACGAATGCCGGGCGCACGGCATCCGGGAGCAGGCTGGCCGCGGCCTCGGACAGCACCTCGGGGTGCAGTGGCACCCGCACGTCGGGGCAGTAGACGGTCTGGCCGCGCTCGCGGGTGACCCGGTCGAGCGCGCCGTCGAGCCGCACGAAGGTCGGCACGTCGGCGATGGCGTAGCGGATGCGGTGCCCGTCGCCGTCGCGCTCGAGGTGCATCGCCTGGTCGAGGTCGAGCGAGCCGGACGGGTCGATGGTGAAGAACGCAAGGGCGGTCTCGTCGCGCTCGGGCAGCCCGGCCGGCGCGGCCGCCACCTGCTCGGCCTCGGCGAGGGCGTCGGCCGGGTAGTCGAGCGACAGACCGAGCTCGTCGCGCACCGCCGCGAACCGGGCCACGAGGTCGTGCAGCACCTCACCCGGGATGTCGGCGTCGGTCGGGGCCAGGCGCACGCGGGGGTGGGGCATGCCGACCAACCTAACCGCCGTAGGCTGCCCCGGTGCTGATCCTGCTCCCCCCGTCGGAGTCCAAGGCCAACCGGCGCCGGGGCAGGCCGGCCGACCCGTCGACCTGGTCGTTCCCCGAGCTCGGTCCCACCCGGGACCGGGTCGCGGCAGCGCTCGCCGAGGTCAGCCGCTCGCCGGACGCCCCGGACCTGCTCGGCGTCTCCGCAGGCCTGCTCGACGAGGTGGCGCGCAACCTCGTGCTCGACACCGCGCCGGCCACTCCCGCGGCCGAGGTCTACACCGGCGTGCTGTACGACGCGCTCGGCCTGGCGACCCTCGACACCGCCGCCCGGCGCCGCGCCAACCGCTGGCTCGTCGTCGTGTCGGCGCTGCATGGCGCGGTGCGGCCCGGCGACCGGATCACCGCCTACCGCCTGTCGATGGGCTCGACGCTGCCCGGCCTCGGCCCGCTCGCGTCGCTGTGGCGACCAGAGCTCGACCGGGTGCTGCCGGCGGTCGCGGCCCGCGGGGTCATCGTCGACTGCCGGTCGGCGCCCTATGCCGCCGCGTGGCGCCCGGGTGCCGACCTCGCCCCCCGCTGGGTGCAGGTGCGCGTGCCCGGCGCGAGCCACCTGGCCAAGCACACCCGCGGGCTGGTGACCCGGCAGCTGTGCGTCGCCGGGGTCACCCCCCGCTCGGTGCCGGCCCTGGCCGACGTGGTGGCCGGGGCCTTCGCAGTGCAGCTGCACGAACCCGTGAACGGCCGGGCGCCGTGGGTCATGGACGTGGTGCCCGCGTGACGACGGCGGATGCCGCGGCGCTGTTCGAGCGTCTGCTGCCGGTTGTCGTGTTCCTCCTCGCCATCACCGTGGTCGCGGAGATCGCCGAGCGGGCGGGGGTGTTCGACGTCGCCGGCCACTGGGTGGCGCACGCCGGACGGCACCGGGCGTGGGCGCTGTGGCTGCTGTTCGCCCTCCTCGCCGTCGGCTGCACGGTCGTGCTGTCGCTCGACACCACGGCGGTGCTGCTCACCCCGGTGGGGCTGGCGGTGGCGCGTCAGGTCGGGCTCGACGCCCGGGTCTTCGCGGTCACCACCCTCTGGATCGCCAACACCGGCTCGCTCCTGCTGCCGGTGTCGAACCTGACCAACCTGTTGGCGCTCAACACCTTCGAGCGGCAGGGGCTCGGCCACGCCGACTTCGTGCGGCTCGCCTGGGCCCCCGCGCTGGCGTGCGTCGTCGTGACGCTCACGCTGCTCGCCCTGCTGCACCGGCGCACCCTGCGGCAGGCCTATGCCGTCGACCCACCGCCGGAGCCGCACGACGTGGTGCTGCTGCGCTGGGCGGCGGCCGTGTGCATCGCCCTGGGGCCACTGTTCGCCCTCGGCGCACCGCCGTGGGCGGTCTCCCTCGTGGCGGCAGCGGTGCTGCTCGTGGTGGGCAGGTGGCGCGCGCCGCGGCTGCTGGCCGGCCTGCCCGTGCCCTGGCTGATGGCCACGGGGTTCGTGGCGGTGTCGGTCGTCGTCGAGGTGCTGCACCAGCGTGGCCTCGGCGACCTGATCGCCTCGGTCGTGCCGGGCGGCACCGGCACCACCGCCCTGATGACGCTCGCGGGCACCGGTGCGGTCGTCGCCAACGTCGCCAACAACCTGCCGGCCTACCTGGTGCTCGAGCCGGTCGCGGCCGACGCGGCACCCAGGTTGATGGCACTGCTCGTGGGCGTCAACGCCGGACCGCTGGTCACCCCCTGGGCCTCGCTGGCCACGCTGCTGTGGCTGCAGCGCTGCCGCACCGCCGGCATCCGCGTGCCATGGCGGTGGCTGGTCCCGGCCGGAACCGCCTGTGCGGTGCTCGCCGTGGCCGCTGGGGCGGGTGCCCTGGCCCTGACGGCCTGAGGCCCGGCGCGCAGAAGTTCGGATGCCGCGCGGCAATTCCTGCGCGCCATCCGAACTTCTGCGTCCCGGCATCCGGCTGTGACACAGGTCACCCGCTGCAACCTTCGACAAACCTTCACCGAATCGGGCCCTCGGCGTTGGAACCCGAACACCCCTCACTGATCGGAGCCCTTCGCCGTGCCTCTTCTCACCGACCTCGCCCGCCAGTCACAGCTGCGCGTGGGCGCCGCGCTGCGCGCCAAGGTCGCCGGTGACGACGCCGCCGAGCGCGCCCAGGTGATCTGGGGCCGGGAAGGCGAGCGCTGGTTCAGCCCCGACGACCCGGTGTGGCGGGTGCACGCCGACGCCGCGATGTTCCCCGGCGGAGTGGCCGCGCTGCTGCTGCAGTCGCTGCACCCGCTGGCCATGGCCGGGGTCGCGGGGCACAGTGGCTACAAGGGTGACCCATGGGGCCGGCTGCAGCGCACGTCGCACTTCCTCGCGACCACCACGTTCGGCACGGTGGACGACGGCGAGGCGGCGATCGCGCGCGTGCGCGGCATCCACGAACGGGTCCGCGGCCGCGACCCGAAGGGGCGCCCCTACCAGGCCAGCGACCCACGGCTGCTGCGCTGGGTGCACGTGGCCGAGGCGCACAGCTTCCTCACGGCCTACCAGCGGTATGCCGTCGAGCCGCTGTCGGCCGACGAGGCCGACCGCTACGTCGAGCAGTCCGCCCTCGTGGCGGGGCGGCTCGGGGCCACCGACCTCCCCCTGACGGTCGCCGAGCTGGCTGCCGCCCTCTCCGCCTACCGCCCCGAGCTCGAGGCCACCCGCGAGGCCCGGGCGGCCGCCCGCTTCCTGCTGCTCGACCCGCCGCTTCCGTGGCCGGCCCGCCCCGGCTACGGCCTCATCGCCTCCGGCGGGGTGGCCGTGCTCCCCCACTGGGCACGCCGGGCGCTGCGGATCCCGGTCGGCCGCCCCGGCGCCGCGCTGGCCGGTGGGGCCGGGAAGGTGGGCACGCTCGCCGTGCGGTGGGCGATGGCGGGCGTCGCCGAGGAGCGTCAGCTGGCCGCGGGGTCCTGAGCCGCCGTCACGAGCTCCTCGATGCGGGCCAGGGTGCGTTCCATGTTGTGCCGAGTCGAGCCGGACATGGTCAGCTTGACGACCGTCTTGCTCGTCCACTTCTCCTGGCTGAGGTCCCAGGTCTCGGTGACCCGCGTGCCGCCCTCGACGGGCTCGAGCTCGTAGCGCCAGATGCGCCCGCCGAGCACGGTGCCGAGTGGCCCGCTGGCGGTGGTCTGCCACGCGATGCGGCGGTTCTCGTCGAGCTCGATGACCGTGTTGCGGGTGGAGTAGGCGACCCCGAGGTGCATGTCCATGCCGAACCGGTCGCCCAGGGCGAGCCGCCGCCCGCCGCTGCGAGCACCACGCACGGTGCCGCCGCCGTCGATCTGGGTGTGCCCGGCCGGGTCGGCGAGGAGGTCGAAGATCGGCTCGGGCGGTGCCGGCACCAGTCGCTGCACGGAGAGGACGTCGCTCATGGCGGCGACGCTAACAGCCGGGTCAGCCCGCGACAGCGGCGGCCCGGGCCACCGCGGCGTCGAGGTCGGTGACCAGGTCGCGCACGTCCTCGAGCCCGACCGACACCCGGACGGTGCCGTCGGTGATGCCGACCGCGGCCCGCGCCTCGGGGTCCAGCCGGCGGTGGGTGGTCGTCGCCGGGTGCGTCGTGAGCGACTTCGCGTCGCCGAGGTTGTTCGAGATGTCGACCAGGGTCAGGGCGTTCATCAGCGCGAACGCCGCCGGCTTGCCGCCCTCCACCTCGAAGGTGACCACCGTGCCGCCACCGCCGTCCATCTGGCGCAGCGCGAGGTCGTGCTGGGGGTGGCTCTCGAGGAACGGGTGCACCACCCGCCGGATGCCCCGCCCGGTGTGCTGCCACTCCTCGAGGGTGCGGGCGACCGTGAGGCACGACTCGGCCATCCGGCGCACCCGCAGGTCGAGGGTCTCCAGCCCCTTGGTCATCACCCAGGCGTTGAACGGCGACAGCGACGGCCCGGTGTGCCGCATCAGGTTCTTCACCGGCCCCCCGATGAACTCGGCCGTGCCGAGCACAACGCCGCCGAGCGCCCGGCCCTGCCCGTCGATGTGCTTGGTCGCCGAGTAGACGACGACGTCGGCGCCGAAGTCGAGCGGGTGCGAGAACACCGGCGTGCCGAAGACGTTGTCGACGACCACGGTGGCGCCGGCCGCGTGGGCGAGCTCGGAGACCGCCGCGATGTCGACGAGCTCCTGCATCGGGTTGCTCGGCGTCTCGAAGAAGACGGCGGTCGTGGGCACCGACAGCGCTGCGCGCCACTGGTCGAGGTCGGTGCCGTCGACGAAGACCGTCTCGACGCCCCAGCGCGGCAGGAGCTCGTCGAGAATCACGAAGCACGACCCGAACAGCGCCCGCGACGACACGACCCGGTCACCCGCGCCGCACAGCGCGGCCATCGCGGTGAACACGGCCGCCATGCCGGATGCCGTGGCGAAGCACGCCTCCGCGCCCTCGAGCAGGCGCATCCGCTCCTCGAAGGTGGTCACCGTGGGGTTGCCGTAGCGGCTGTAGATGTAGTGCTCGACCTCGTCCTTGAAGGCCGCCTCCGCCTGCTCGGCCGACGCGTAGACGAACCCGGAGGTCAGGTAGAGAGCCTCGGCCGTCTCGTCGAAACCGCTGCGCGACAACCCTCCCCGAACAGCCCGGGTCTGCGCGTGCCAGTCCTTCGGGTCCACGCTCAGCCCTGTCGCCAGGGCAAGCCGGCGACCTTCCACCCGGCGAGGGTGCGGTGGCCGGACTCGTCGTGCGGGCCCTCGAACCCCTCGAGCACGTTGAACGCGGGCCCGAGCCCGGCGGCGGTCAGCGCGTCGGCGGCGGCCTTCGAGCGCACGCCGGAACGGCACAGCAGGTAGACGGGGCGCCCGGGCTCGAGCCCGGCGGCAAGCACCTCGTCGACGAACCGCTCGTTCACCCGGCCCTCCGGGAAGGTCGACCACTCCACGAAGGCCACGTCGTGACCGGCGCCCTCGAGCACGGGCACGCCGACGTAGGTCCACTCGGCCTTCGTGCGCACGTCGACGAGGAGGGCGTCGTCGGGGCCGGTCACGGCGGCGTACGCCTCGGTGGGGGTCACGTCACCTGCGTAGGTCATGCGACGAGCGTAGGCCGCGACCGGATGCCGTCGCCGCTGCGTCTCAGTGTGGTGGGGCGCCTCAGGTGCGGTTGCCGTCTCAGGTGCGGTTGGTGAAGGCGACCGAGACCTCGCCGTCGTCCCAGACCTCGACGGCGGTGAGCGAGCCCGGTGCGGCGGCCAGCCGCCAGGCCCGGTTGTGCGGCAGCCCGAGCAGGTGCGCCAGCACGACGAGGATCGGCTTGCGGTGGCAGACCACCACGCTGGTGCCGCCCTGCGCGAGGACCCGCTCCCACGCGGGCACGACCCGGGCGACGAGGTCCTCGTGCGACTCCCCGCCAGGCGGCCGGTAGGTCGGGTCATCACGCAGTGCCCGCATGGCGTCGCGCTCGCCCTCGATGAGCTCCGGGATCGAGCGGCCGTCCCAGTCGCCGAAGGACTGCTCGTCCCACTCGGCGTCGACCACCGGGTCGACGCCCACGGCGGCGGCCACGGCCGCACCGGTCTCCATGGCCCGCGAGAGCGACGACGTGACGACCCGGGTGGGGTGCCCCTGCACGAGGCCCGCGACGGACCGGCCGGCGGCGACGGCCTGCGCCCGCCCGGTGGAGTTGAGCCGTGGGTCGGGGCCTCCGCGCCCGTCGAGCCGGCCCTGTGCGGTGAAGTCGGTGACGCCGTGCCGCACGAGCACCACCCGAGTGGGGGTCCCGGGTCGGTCGAAGCCGGTGCGGCGGGGCTGGTCGTCGGACTGCGGCTCGCCGGGCACCTCGTCGAGCTCTGAGGGACCGCCGAAGGTGCTCTCGACGGTGTCGCCGTCCATCGCGACGTTCGAGAGCGCATCGGCCGCCTTGTTCTCGGCCCGCGGGATCCACTCGAAGCGCACCGAGCCTCCGGCCGCGGTGAAACCGGACACCAGCTCGCGGGCCCGCAGGGCCAGGCGGCGCATGTCCTCGTGCTTGATCTTCCAGCGGCCGGACATCTGCTCGACGACGAGCTTGGAGTCCATCCGCACGTGCACCTCGGCGCCGGGGTCGATGGCGAACGCGGCCTCCAGCCCGGCGATCAGCCCCTCGTACTCGGCGACGTTGTTCGACTGCTTCCCCAACGGCTTGGCGCGCTCGGCGAGCAGCGCGCCGGTGTCGGTGTCACGGACCAGGGCGCCGTACCCGGCGACCCCGGGGTTGCCGCGCGACCCGCCGTCGGCCTCGACGGTGAGCCGGCGGCTCACAGGCCGGACTCGGCGGTACGGACCAGGATGCGGCGGCACTCCTCGCAGCGCAGCACCTCGTCCTCGGGCGCCGAGCGGATGCGCTGGATCTCGACCGGGTTCAGCTCCAGCTGGCACCCGCCGCAGCGGCGCTGGCGCAGCGCAGCCGCCCCGGTACCGCCGTTGGCCAGGCGGATCTTCTCGTACAGGGCCACCAGGTCGGCGCCGACCTCGTCGACGACGGTGGGGCGGGGGGCGCCGATGTCGGCGGCCTCGCCGTCGAGCCGGGCGAACGCCTCGTCGCGGGCCTCCTCGAGGGCCTCGATGCGGGTGGTCAGCTCGCCGCGGCCCCGCTCGAGCTCGGCGACGTCGCTCTCGGCGGCCTCGGCGCGCTCCATCACCTCGAGCTCGATGTCCTCGAGCTCGCTCTGTCGGCGGGCCAGCGAGGTGAGCTCGTGCGAGATGGCCTGCAGGTCCTTGGCCGAGCCGGTGCCGGCGTCGAGGCGAGCCCGGTCACGGGCCGCGCGGTCGCGCACCAGCTGCACGTCGGACTCGGCCTTGGCCACCTCGCGCTGCACGTCACCGAGCTCAGTGCGCGAGCGGACCAGCTGGTCGTCGATGAGCCGGGCCTTGCCGAGCAGGTCGGCGAGCTCGGCAAGCTGGGGCAGGTGGGAGCGCGCGTGGGCGATCTGGTCGAGCCGGGTGTCGATGGCCTGGAGGTCGAGCAGCCGCAGCTGGCGGGCGGACTCGGCGTTCACGGGCTACCTCCGGGGTCGGCACCGACCACGAAGGTCCACGGGTCGGTGCGCACTGTGCTGATGTGGGTCTCCACCCTAATGGCGCGTTCCCCAAGGGCGGCACGCAACGCCTGCTCGGCCCGGGCCAGCCACACCTGCTCGCTGGCCCAGTGCCCGGCATCGACCAGGTAGGGGATGCCGCCGCGGGCCTCCTCGCGTGCCTCGAGCGCCGGGTGGTGGCGCAGGTCGGCGGTGACGTAGACGTCGGCGCCGCTGGCCCGCACGGCGTCGAAGAGGTCGTCACCGGCGCCGCCGAGCACGGCGACGCGGCGCACCACGGCATCCGGAGGGCCCGCGACCCGGATGCCGCCCGCCGCCTCGGGCAGCCGCGTCCCCAGACGCTCGACGAAGGCGCGCAGGGCGAGGGGCTGCTCGAGGTCGCCGACCCGGCCCATCGGCTGCCGCTCGGACTCGGTCAGCGGCTGGGTCGTCGCGAGCCCGCACGCCTCGGCCAGCGCCTCGCACACCCCGTCGGCGGCGACGTCGGCGTTGGTGTGGGCGACGTAGAGCGCCACGTCGCCGACCACGAGGTGGGTGACGCTGGCGCCCTTGGCGCTCGTCGTCGCCACGCTGTGCACGCCGCGCAGCAGCAGCGGGTGGTGGGTGAGCAGCAGGTCGGCCCCCAGTGCCCTGGCCTCCTCGATGACGGCGAGGGTGGGGTCGACCGCGAGGTGGACCCGCCGCACCGGCTGCCGCAGGTCGCCGGTGACCAGGCCGACGCGGTCCCAGGACTGGGCGGTGCTCGGCGGGTAGAGGCGCTCGACGACCTCGAGCACCTCATCCAGGGTCGGGTCGTCGACGTCGCTCATGTGGGCCCGGCCGGGATCGAACCGACGACCTTCGCGGTGTAAACGCGGCGCTCTACCAGCTGAGCTACAGGCCCCGAACGGCCGGCGACGCTCGTCGAGGTCGGCCGACCGCGCACAGTGTGTCAGGTCGTCAGCACGCCGTCGATCAACGCAGGGCGTCGACCTGCGCCGGCAGGCCGCCGAAGTCGCGGCGCTCCCCGGGGCCGTTGACCAGAGTCCAGTGCACGATGCCGTCGCGACCGATGAGGAACGTGCCGCGGATGGGGGCGCCGCTCGCCTCGTTGAGCACCCCGAAGGCCCGGGCGACCTCGCCGTGCGGCCAGTGGTCGGACAGCAGCGGGAAGAAGTAGCCCTGCGCATCGGCCCAGGCCCGCAGCGAGAACATCGGGTCGCACGAGATGCACACGACCTGCAGGTCGTCGGAGACGAAGCGCTCGAGATGGTCGCGGATCTCGTCGAGCTCACCCGTGCAGATGCCCGAGAAGGCGAAGGGGTAGAACACGACGACGACGTTCTTGGTGGCGGTCAGCTCCGACAGCGAGACCTCGACGCCGTTCTGGTCGCGCAGGGTGAAGTCGGGCGCGACCTGGCCGACGGCGAGCGGTGCCAGGGTGGACGTCATCATGGCGCCATCCTGCCAGCCGCGGGGGTCACCGGCGGACGCGGGTCTTCGGGGCCACCAGCTTGTGCGCGCGCCACTGCGCGGCGGCGTTGAACGTTCCGGCGGTGTGCATGCCGGCGGTCACCGCCGCCTCGTCGATGTCGCTGGGGTCGACCTCGTCACCGGCGACCTTCGGGGTCAGCAGCACCACGAAGCCCCCCTCGTCGAGCACCCCCACCATGTCGACGAGCGCGTCGCCCAGGTCGCCGTCGCCCTCTCGCCACCAGAGCAGCACCGCGTCGGCTCCCCCGGTGTAGTCCTCGTCCTCGATCTCGGCCCCGCAGTGGTCCTCGACGGCGAAGCGGAACTCGTCGTCGGTGTCGGAGTCGTAGCCGAACTCCTGGACCACCTGGTCACGGGTGAACCCGAGGCGCTCGACGACGCCGGAGCCGCTGGTGCCCGGGTCGGTCGGCGGCGGGGCGGGGGTGTTCACGGTCTCACGGCCTTTCTGGTTCGGAGGGGCCCGGCGGGTGCCGGGTCCAGTCCACCAACCCCGAAGGGTCGCGTGCAAGTGGGACGGTCGATGGTTCTGACCTGCGGCGGGCCCACCGGGCCCGTTCGGACACCTCGGCCAGGAAGGCCTCGGCCTCGGCCACGTCGAGGTGCGCCACCACCGGCGACACCGGGCCTGGCGCCGGCACGACGTGTGCCGTCGCCAGGCCGAGGCGGCCCTCGAGCCAGCCCTGGCTCAGGGTGAGCGACTGGATGCGGGCGTGCGGCACCGCGACCGCGCGCCGGGTGAGCCGACCCCTGCGCAGCAGCACGGCGGTGGTGACGTCGGACCAGCCCTGGCGCCGCCAGGACAGCGGATCCAGCCAGCGGGCGGCGGCGGTGCGGCCGCGCCATGCGGGCTCCCCGCCCTCGCCGAGCACGGCACTGTCCCAGGCCGGCGCCGGCACGCCGGGTGCCAGGAGGGCGAGCACCTGTTGGGCGTCACCGAGCGTGCCCACCGGAAGCAGGGTGGTCTCCCGGTGGCCCTCGCTCTCGCCCTGGCCACCGGAGCCGGCCACGTTGACCCGGATGCGCCACCAGCCCACGGGCCGCCACCACAGCGGCTGCACGAGCTCGATGGCCTGGATGCGGTGCATCGGGATGGTGGTCGTGCGCAGGTCGGTCAGCCCCTCCTGCACACGCACCCCGGTGCCGGCGTCGGCGAGGTGGAAGTTGCCGTGGGTCAGCAGCTCCTTGACCCGCCCCCAGGCGATGCCGATCGCGACCGGCAGCAGGGCAGGGATGCCGGCGAGCGCGAACGGCCCCACGCTGCGCACCCCGGCGCCGATCAGGCCGAAGGCGACGAGGGAGCCGAGCGCGATGGTCGACCCGTGCAGGATCGTTGCGACGAACAGCCGGCCGTTCGGCACCTCGAGCACGGGGCGCAGCGGCAGCGCCGGGTGCGGCCCGGCATCCGCGGTGCCGGTCGGCGTGCTGATCACCTCGTCGGTGCGGCCGGCGAGGTCGAGCAGGTGCTCGCGCAGCGCCTCGGCGCGCCCGAGGTCGAGGAAGGACAGGGTGAGCGTGGAGTCGGACCCACCGGCGGACTGCACGACGACGCGGGCCAGCCCGAGCGCTCGTGCGAGCAGCGGGCGGGACAGCTCGACCGCCTGCACCCGCTCGAGCCGCACCTGGCGGTGCTGCCGGAACAGCGCGCCCTGGCGCAGCTCGACCTGCCCGCCGTCGACCCGGAAGCGGGAGAACCGCCAGCTGACCCAGTTGACCAGGGCGATCACCCCGAGGAAGAGCGCCAGGGCGGCCAGCGCGAGCAGCGGGTGGTCGACCGCCTGCGCGAACGGGTCGCCCCCGCCGCCGGGTCCATCCTGGCCGCCAGGCCCCACCACGACGTCGCCGAAGCCGAAGGAGGTGAGGAAGTTGTCGAAGAGCTGTGAGGCGGCGTAGCCCAGGATCGCCAGCAGCACCACGCCGCCCCGGAGCAGCGGTGAGAGCGGGTGGAGCCGCTGCCACTCCCCCGAGGGCTCCGGAACCGGCTCCGTCACAGGCCGGCTCGCTGCGCCTCGCCACGGGCTGCGAGGCGGCCGCGCAGCGCCTCGGCCTCGGCGACGGGCAGCCCCGGCAGGGAGCCGTCGCTCTCGGGCGACGCGGTGTGGATCTCGCAGGAGGCGATGCCGTGGGCGCGCGCCAGCGGGCCCGACTGGATGTCGACGTACTGGAGCCGCCCGTAGGGCACGCTCACCAGGCTGCGGAACATCCGGCCCTTGCGGATGACGATCTCCTCGTCGAGCTCGACCCACGAGATCGCGCTCACCTGGCGGCCGATCAGCCAGGCGAGCCACGCGCCGAGGAGCAGCACCGCGAGGGTTCCGAGCAGCACCCAGCGCGTGACGAGCAGCCCGACGGCCACCGAGGCGATGAGCAACGGCACCAGCACGATCGCGAGCGTGATGAGCCGGACCCGGGCGAGCATCGGTGAGACCGGACGCCACGGCAGGTCTCCGCCGCGCAGGGTGACGGCGTTCG